>JBEKIB010000036.1:0-42996 GCA_050011975.1 Terriglobales bacterium
CGACTTCACCGATCCTCCGCCCCCCGGTGCACTCTGCAGCTGGAATGTCCCCACCGCGACCTGGTCAGCATCAACCTCGAGCAAGAGGATGGTTGAGCCGTCAACCACGTAGTACTGCAGGGTTAACGCACCGATGAGCGTGCCGAGCGATCCGCCGGGCGGGGGTGCAGCGATCGACCCGCGGCCGTCCGGAGTTGGATCCGGAACGTAGATGCCGTTCAAGGCTATATCCGAAGTCGGAGTGGTAAGGTCATTTTCGTCTAATATGCCGGTCACGTTCGCGGTGGTGGTGGAAGTGGTGCCAGGACTGCCGGCATTGAACTGGGCAATGACGTCGACCACGCCGGTAGTATTCTCCCCGGAGAGGTTTAGTCCGTAGCCCTCTGAGGCCGCGAATGACGTGGCAGTCTGGGCGTATGCGGCGCCCTGGCTTATCGCCAGCAGATTACTGTCGTCTTCCAACAATAGGACGCCGCCGCTGGAGGGATAAGCGGCAAGTCCGAGATTGGTGAAGCCGGTCATGGCCAGTTGGCACCGTCCCGCGGTAAACGTGGTGCAGCTCCCTTTAAAGCCGGTCAATGTGTTGGCGGTGCCCGCGTCGTTGAAATCCTCGAGGCCGTTGCTGAGGTTGCCGTTGACGTCCGTGGTTACGTAGCCGCCGCCGCCCAATGGCTGCCCGCTAGAATCGAGACCGCCAAGCGTGAAGACCAGTTGACCGGCGGTAAAGGAGGTCTGTTGCGTAAAGGCGTCGCCGGAGAGGACAAATCCCGTAGTGGCAGTATCGGTCTCGATGAATTTCAGGTGGGTTGAGTCAATCACCCAAACGTCGAAGGCAAGCGTACCGAAGGTACTGGTCGTGGTCAGCTGTGCCGTCCCGTTGGTGCCGCTGGTCAAGACTAGAGAGGATGTGGTGGCAAGGTTGAGACCCGTAGATCCTGATTCGGCGGAACTGCCGTTGTCGTTGAAATCCTGAAGGCCAGAGGTAACGCCCCCGGTGGAGGTATTGAGCGTGAACGCTCCTACTGTGCCCAGGGGACTTCCGCTGTTCACGTTATAGTCAACTCCGGAAAGGGAGAAGGCAAGAGACGTGAGTGAGGTTTGGGTGGCGCTGCCCTGCACGTCAAGGGTGCCACTGCCGCTCCCGGCGGGGTCGAAACGCGTGATCAGCCCATGGCCGGTCGAGGTTAGAACGAAGTCAAGGCCAAACTTCCCTTGCGGAGTCACAAGCGTGCCGGTGCCACGACCGTCTGAACTGATGCTGTATGACCCGCTGACGGTTTGCCCGAGAAACACGCCAGGACTAGCGAGGTTCAGGTCGTTGATGTCAACCGTGCCTCCCGTGATATTGCCGTTGCCATCGGCCGTTATGGCGCCCACGATTGCAAAAAAAGACTCAGTCTCCGCACTGGCGTTGACGTCCGTGCCCGATACGGAGAGAACATAGGTGCCTTTCAGATCGCTGTCGCCGAAGCCGCTGTTGTTGGGCCGGGCGGGCGAACCGCCGGAGCCGCAGCTGGCTATCAAAAGGATGCTGGTCATGGCCGCCAGAGCCATGAGCAGGCGTCCGGCACACTTGGTGAAGGCGAGGGGATTCATAAGACACTCCTGTCTTTAATTCTTAAGATGCGCTAACCCGCATTCTAGAACAAAGTTTCGGTGGAAAAGATTAGCGGGAGAGTTCCCTCAGGCCTTGGTGATTTCCGGCCGATTCCCGGCCGGGGCTGGAATGGCGGGCCGATTGCGCTTTTCGGACGCTTTTTCGGATGCCCAGACCCCCACACGGTAGACGAGCAGAATGCCGAGCACAATGCCGTACTCGATGGGCTTGCGACGATCGGCCTTCACCAGCCAGGTGTAATGCACCACTCCCAGGATTGCCGTCAAATAAATCAGCCGGTGCAGGCGCTGCCAGTTCTTGCCGCCCAGGCGGCGAATCGACCATGCCGTCGAGGTCATGGCCAGGGGAATCATGAGCACGAAGGCGGAGAATCCTACGGTGATGAATCGGCGCTTGGCGATGTCTTTCAACATTTCGTGGATGTCGAAGAACTTGTCGAGCCAGATGTAGGTCAGGAAGTGTAAAGTTCCGTAAAAGAATGCGAAGAGTCCGACCATGCGGCGGACGCCGATCAGCCAGTATTGACGCGTGATCCGGCGGAGCGGCGTGATCGCAAGGGTGGTGAGAACCAAGAGCAGCGTCCAGTCCCCGGTCGAGTGCGTAATGACCTCGATGGGATTGGCGCCCAAGCCGTCATGCAGAGCTTTCCACGCCAGACGCCCCAGCGGGATGAGCGCGGCGAAGAAGATTGCGATCTTTGTAAAACGAAGTTTCATTTGTGATTTGTAATTGGTAATTTAACCCCCCAAAATCGGCGTTCGGCGCGGGTTGAAATTACAAATTACAAATTGCCAATTACAAATTCTAGAAGTTTTTCTTCAGGTCCATGCCGGAATAGAGGCTTGCCACCTGGTCGTAACCATTGAACATCAGCGTCGGCCGCTTCAGGAATTCACCCAGGCGGCGTTCCTTGGCCTGGCTCCAGCGCGGATGGTCGACATTCGGATTCACGTTCGAATAGAAGCCGTATTCGCTGGGCGCGGCCTGCTGCCAGGTATTCAGGGGCTGATCGCCGGTGAAGCGGATGCGCACGATCGACTTCGCGCTTTTGAATCCGTACTTCCATGGAAGCACGATGCGCAGTGGCGCGCCGTCCTGATTCGGCAGCACCTCGCCGTACAAACCGAAACAGAGCAGGGCAAGCGGATGCATGGCCTCGTCCATGCGCAGACCCTCCACGTAAGGCCAGTCCAATACTCTGGTGCGCTGGCCGGGCATTTGTTTGGGATCGTACAAGGTGGTGAACTCCACAAACTTTGCCTTGGGCAGCGGGTCGGCGCGCTTGATCAGTTCGCTCAGCGAAAACCCCACCCAGGGCACGACGATCGACCAGCCCTCGACGCAGCGATGACGGTAGATGCGCTCTTCGGGAGCGGCCATTTTTATGATCGTGTCGACATCGAGCACCTGTTTTTTCTTGACCTCGCCATCGATAGTCACCGTCCAGGGACGGGTCCTGAAATTCTTGGCCAGGTCGGCAGGCTGGTATTTGTCGGTGGAGAATTCGTAGAAATTGTTGTAGTTGGTCACATCCTTGTAGGGCGTTTCCTTTTCCGTCGTGCTGAAGGGGCTTTTCTGGAGGCCATCAATTTTCGTGTTGGCGCTCACGGTGAGCAAGGGCGCGGCCAGATCACGGAAGGCGACGCCGGTGGCGGCGGCCGCGCCGGCAATCGCTGCGCCAGCGATGAAGTTGCGCCGGTTCAGATAGGTCGCTTTGGGAGTAATTTCAGAAGACGGAATCGCAGCCGGTTTCCCGATCAGCATGGTTATTGTTCACCCCGATTAGGTCCACCCGATTGATGTACACGCGGCAGGCAGACATCGATATGTCTGATGCCGAAAGCCCACACTTCGTCACTTCCACTAACTATAGGACGCCGGAACAGGGAAAAAGTTGCAACCGGCAGGGTGAGGTCAGTTCGAGGCTGATTTCGCTATTGACTTGGAGGCGGATTTAGAGCGCAGGACTTCGCGGACTTTCTTGGCGAGATTCTGCAGGGTGAAGGGCTTTTGCAGGAACGCAGTACCGGGGCCGAGCGCGCCCGGGGCGACGACAGCATCTTCTGTGTAGCCGGAGAGATAGAGCACGCTGATGCCAGGACGCAGCGAGAGCAGCTTTTTGGCCAGTTCGCGGCCGCCTATGCCGGGCATGACGACGTCGGTAATAAGGATATCGATGTGTTCCTTGAAAGCTTCGGCGACGCGCAGACCTGACTCGCCATTTTCGGCTTCGATGACCTTGTAGCCACGAGAAGCGAGGGTTACATGCACCAGTTCGCGCACGGATTCCTCGTCTTCCACCAGCAACACGGTTTCGCAGCCGCCCACTTCGTTCGGCTGGGACTTGGCCGGGCTTAGCTCTTCGGCGGAATCTTCGACACGCGGCAAGTAAACGTAGAAAGTTGTGCCCGCTCCGGGCTCGCTTTGCGCGAACACGTATCCATTGCTCTGCTTGACGATGCCGTAGACGGTCGACAGGCCGAGGCCGGTACCTTTCCCTTTTTCCTTGGTGGTAAAGAACGGCTCGAAGATGCGGGACTGGGTTTCCCGGTCCATGCCGTGACCGGTATCGGAAACCGAGATCACGGCATAGCGGCCGGGGTGGATAAAACGGTGTTCGCTGAAGTCCGCGCCCACGATAACGTCGGCGGTACGCAAGGTGAGTTTGCCGCCTTCGGGCATGGCATCTTTGGCATTGACGACCAGGTTCATGATGACCTGCTCGAGCTGGCCGGCATCAGCCCGCGTGTGTCCGGTGTCGGTCGAGAGCCGCGTGACCAACTCGATATTTTCGCCGATCAGCGGCCGCAGCAGGCGCTCCATGTCGCCGACCACGGTGTTGACGTCGACCACCTTGAGTTCGAGCAGCTGCTTCCGGCTGAACGCCAGCAACTGGCGGGTGAGGGTAGCGGCGCGGTCGGCTGCCTGCTGGATCGACTGCACCTTGTGGTGCATAGCGCTGTCTTTTTCCAACTGCTCCAGCAACACCTCGGTGTATCCGTTGATCACCATCAGCAGGTTGTTGAAGTCGTGGGCCACGCCGCCGGCGAGGCGCCCAACCGCATCCATTTTTTGCGCTTGGCGCAGCTGCTCTTCAAGCTGACGCCGGTCGGTGATATCCTCGGCGATCAGTTCCAATACTTCTTCCGGTTCATCGCTGCTGCTGACGGCGCTGCCACTCAGCCGCACGATGATGACGCGGCCGTCTGTGCGTTTCCACTGCACTTCCACGCCCCTCAGACTTCCGCTGCGGCGATAGTCCTCGACCAGTTGGTCCAACTCCTGGGGATGGACGAAGACCTCGCGCCGCACATCCAGCCGGAGGAGATCTTCGACCGATCCGTGTCCGAGCATGCTAATGAGCGCCGGATTCACGTCGAGGAATCTTCCGCCAAGCGTGCAGCGGCAAATGCCGAAGGCCGCGCTTAAAATCAGGGAGCGGGAGCGGGCTTCGGAGCGGCGCAGCGCCTCCTCATAGCGCTTGTGCTCGATGGTCGCCGCTAATTGCTGCGAAACGAATTTCAGAATCTCGCGGTCGCGCTCTCCGTAGCGGGTCTTCTCGTTGTAGGTCTGGACTACGAGGACGCCAATGCAAGCTGTGCCGCTTTTCAGGGGAACCCCCACCCAGTCCAGCGACGGGGTACCGATCGACTCCACTTCGCCGCGCCGCTCCAGTTCCTCAAAGACCGCCGGTGTCGCCAGCAGGGGCTCGCCGGATCGCATGACGTATTCCGTCAATCCGCGACCCAGCGGCTTGGGAGATGGGGTCGGGTCCTCTTCATCGACGAAGTAGGGAAAGCTCAACAACTGAGTCAGCGGATCGTAGAGGGCGATATAAAAGTTGTGCGCATTCATCAACTGACCGACGATATTGTGAATGGCGGCGAAAAACTGTTGCAGATCTTCGGCCGACTGGCTGTGCGCCGCAATCGCATATAAAGCGGCATTCAGCTCCTCCGTGCGCTTCTGCTCAGTGATGTCGCGATAGGAGGCGTATGCTCCAACTCTCTTGCCGTCCAGCGTCACCGGCGAACTCGAGAGCAGCACCTCCACCAGTGAGCCGTCTTTTCGCTGGCGCCGCGTCTCCAGTGAAAGTCTGCTTTGAGTCCTGATGGTCTCTGCGATCCACGCGGTTTCCGCGTAGCGATCGGCTGGCACGATGAGCTGGTCGAGCCGTTTTCCTGCAGCCTCAGCCGCGGTAAAGCCGAACAGGCGGGTGAACTCCCCGTTGATACGCAGGACGCATACCTTTTGGTCGACTATGCAGATCGCTTCCGGCGCGTTCTCGATGAGTTGTTCGAAGTGGGCTTTCTCCACCGGGAGTGGGACTTCGGCGGCATTGCCGTTCGGGGGCGAAGTGGATGGGGCTGGATCCGAGATCTGGCTAAGGGTCGGCGGCGCACCGTGCTCAGGAGCATTGCGCAGCGCCTCCGCCCGCGGCAGTTCGCTCGAACTTGCTGCCCGGGCGACTTCCTCACCCATACGGTCCTTTCCCAGCGTGCACTGGCGATAGTCCGATGGTAAGCGGGCCGGCTTACTTGCCGATAGTTACCGCGGTAATGGGTTAACAGACGTTTCAAATGGAAAAAAACAGAAAGGCTCAGGAAGCGTTCGCCAACACGACGCACACCTGGCGCAGTATCAGCTTCTGCTCGTTGGTCACTACCAGAAACTCGAATCCGCAGCGCAGGCCGTCGCTGTAGCGCACCACCGCTCGCACTTTGATGAGGTGTGGCGGGAACGGAATGGGAAACTGCACGGAGACAACTTCGCCAGCCTGCAACTCACCGCTGAGAGTCGCCCCGATGCCGTCCTCGCCGAGTTCGCTGGTTCGGCCCCAGCATGTGGTCGTCATACCTTCGCGAAACACCGACACTTGGATGCGCGCGTCAAAACGATGACGAGCGAAACGCCGCAGCTGCCGTTGAGCCTTAGCTGCCGCCTGTGCGTCGTCGCTCAATCCAGCTCCTCCATTTCAGCTCTCGCTTTCAAACCTCAACTTGCGATTGTGCTTGAGTGCAAGGGCCGTCCTCAACGGCATCAAAGTCCATGTACCAAAGATGATAATGACAGCGTTTCGAGCGAGGCGAGTGGTCTCTGCAATGTACGATTGTGCATTTTTTTTCAGCTTCTCGATTTCTTTCAGTTTTCCAGGCGATATTTTAGTTGACTGGCGTTGCGAACGGTCGAAAGTGGTGTAAGATGGCTGCCGTTTTTCGGGCCAGAAAAACCTCCCCCCACTTCATTATCAGGAGAATCGCTATGCCCGCCACGAAGAACCGTGCGACCCGGTTATCTAAGTTCGGAGAGATCAATATCCATTCGAGCAAAGCCCCGCGCAACCAATTCCCCGACATGGTCTGTTGCGCGATGCTGGCTATTTTTTTGCTGGTCACGACCGGCCTGGCCAGTGCGCAAACGCCGATGGCTTATGAAGCTACAGGCTCAGACTTATTCGGCCCCATCAACCTGACTACGGGAGCCTTCACCGAGTCGGGCGACATGGGTCAACTGCTTTCGGGCCTGGGTGTGGGGCCTGGAGGATTGTTGTACGGAGGCGTGAGCGGCGGCAGCACGCTCTATCAGGTGGACCCGGTAAGTGGAAGCCTGACGACCGTGGGAACCTCTAGCGCGGTGTATACCGATTTCGGGTCTACCACCAGCGGAGTCTACGGTTTTGACGCGAGTCTCAATCTCTACTCTGTGAACACAACCACCGGAGCTTCCACCCTCATAGGACCGACTGGCCTGAGCGCGATCAATTACGTTGGGGCTTCGACCGGTTCCGATACGCTGTACTTTGCGACCGGAACGCCGGTTATCTTGTACTCGATCAACACCAGCACGGGTGCCGCAACGGAAATAGGCAGCACGGGTCTGGCGGGCATCGGGGCGATGGTTTTTGAAAACGGCACGCTCTATGCTGGAATGGAAAACCCACTTTCCGTGTACACATTGGATACGGCCACAGGGGCGGCGACTTTTGTCGCCAACGTGTCCTCCGGCAACGGCAACTTCTGGGGATTGGCGCCGTCGGTCTTCCCGGTCGCTGGCCTCGCGCCGTCCAGTTTGAAATTGACGAGTACTTTGGTCGGCCAGTCGAGCACCCTCAAAGCCATCACGCTGACGAACTCCGGCAGTTTCAGCCTCAGCATCAGCACGGTCAGCGTCAGCGGCGACTTTTCAGAAACCGACACCTGTGCTGGCCAGACGATACAGCCAACCGACACTTGCACCATTTCGGTCACGTTCACGCCTTCCGTTGTGGGGGCAATTTCAGGAGCGTTGACGATTACCGACAATGCCTTGAACACTCCGCAGGTTTTGGCTCTCTCCGGCACCGGACTGCCTCAGCTTTCGGTTTCGCCTGCCAGCGCGAGCTTCGGCACGGTCACAGTGGGCACAACCAGCGCATCCAAGACGGTGACGTTGACGAATAACACCAGCGGCACATTGGACTACACATTCGTGGCCAGCTCGAATTACTCGGTGGCTGGAAGCGGAAAAAGCCCATGCAACGGCGCCTTGGCCAAAAAGGCGAAATGTACAGTCAGCGTGACCTTTACGCCGACCGCGAACGGGACGGCCGACGGGAGCCTGGCTGTTTCCAGCGCTTCCTTCCCCACGCAGTTAGCGGCGCTTTCCGGTACGGGATCCGGCGGCGGGACATCTCCTCTGACATTCTCGCCCACCACTTTCAAGGTAGCGAATACTTTGGTGGGCGCGAACTCATCACCGGTAACGGTCACCGTCACAAATAGCAGCGGTTCCACGGTAAACATCACGAACTTTGTCGCCAGCGCCGACTACAGCGTCATCGGTAGTGGGACAACTCCTTGCAGCGGGACGCTGGGAGCCGGCGACAGTTGCACCGTCGCGGTTACTTTCAGCCCTTCGGTTGCAGGGAAACTCGACGGCTCTGTCGTCTTCATGGACAATGCATCCGTCAACACGCAGCTCTATGATTTGTCGGGTACGGGTGTGCTGCCCGTCACCTTTTCACCAGCGTCGCTGACCTTCGCTTTACAGGCGCTCGGCAAAACCAGCGCGGCGAAGACGATTACGCTGACCAACAACCAGGCGACCACGTTGGACTTGACGAGCATCTCAGCCAGCGGGCAGTTCTCAGCCATCGCAGGAGGGAAAGATCCCTGTGGAAGCACCGTCAACGCGCACAGCACATGTACACTGGCAGTGACCTTCACGCCCGCGCAGTCAGGAACCATTCCCGGAGCGGTCACCATTACAAGCAACGCGTCGGGAAGCCCGCAGAATGTCAAACTCTCGGGAACGGGGCAATGATCGATTGCGTTTGGCGAAGAATCTCCGCGCTTTTCGTTGTAGAGACGAGGCTTGCTTCGTCTCCGGGGACTGCCCGCTTCACCAGTCTGAGACGCGGCAAGCCGCGTCTCTACTTCGGGCGTCGAAAGCCGACGCCTCCACAACGCGTAGAGCTCGGTAAAGACGCGTGACAGATCTCGCCGCGGCATCTAACATCAAGAATGGAACTTCTGGGGTAATCCGAATCTTATGTCTTACCGCTCAAATGCCGCCGAAGCCTGGTATTCCGACCCGCAGTCCACGGCGGCGCAGCCCGAGATTCCGCTGGATTTGCTCCCGCCGCCGAGCCTGACGCAGCCCCTCTGGAGGTCGCTGGCCGCTAATCTCCGCGATACCCTCGCGCCCGAGAAGCTGCCGCCGCTGGAGCTCACTTCACGCCCGGTGTATGTCGGCCTCGCGCTTGGGGAGCGTCTTCGCCTGCCCTGGTTTCGCACCGTGTTCACCAACATCGGCGACGTGATCTCACCGGAAACCTTGCCGCCGCTGGAGCTGGAATCGCGGCCGGTCGATGTCGGCGAACTCATCACCGACCAACTCAGCCATTTCTGGTGGGGCTCGCTGCTCCGGAATCTGGCCGATCGCGTCGCGCCCGAAACCCTGCCGGCTCTCAATCTCACCTCCAAGCCCATTCTGGACATCATTCCGAAGTCATGGATCCTGCTCCCGTTGTGGTCGGAAGTGGTGGACACGCCCAAGGTGTTTTATCCCGACAAACCAAAGCCGGTCGATGTGAGGACAGTCAATCTGCAACCAGCGGTATTGCAGCCGGAAAAGCGGGAAGATCCGGTCGTCCAACTCACTGCCGCCGATCTGCTCCGCGACATACGCCGTTCGCGCATTCGGCAGCGCATCTGGATCGGCCTGGCCGCCGCACAAGTTCTCTACATGGTTCTGGCCGCAGTAGGAAAACTCTGATTAAATGGAGCGACGGGCGTCTCGCCCGTCCAGCCGGGCGAGGACGCCCGGCCCTCCACCAGCAAGCTTCGATTGCCAAGCTTCGATTGCCTACTGCCTCAATCCCATCCAGCCCTCTGCAATCACCATGGAATTTCCCGGGTTGCGAGAATCGTACTTCACTGAGGTCGGCAGCCCGAGCCGGCACGAGTGCAGATTGATCCACTGCCGAAGATAGGTCACGTCCTGCGAGGCCTCATAGGAAACACCGGCTACGTCGTACTGATAAATCAGCATGGTGGCGGGGCGGTTCGTGGCCATGGTGATTTCCTGGACATCAATCACCGTGCCATCGGTGATGCGCCCGACCGTATTCAGCCAGGTGCGGCGTTCGAGTTCGACCTCATTCGCGTTCCTGGGTTTGCGGCGCAGCAGGGCATAGCTGGCGAGGGCTACGCCAATCGTGCCCAGCACAAGGGTGTAAAGACGAAGCGAAATCATTGGCAAACAGAACCTGAACCTTTCAATCCACTCTCAGCATAAGCCGTAACCTCGCGGACCGCCAAGGGCACTAAGGTGCGACCGCATCGACCGGCACTTCAAACTTTGTCATCTCCAGCAAAATCCTGAGCTGCCATCCCGATCCTGAGCCAGGCCGCAGCCCAGTAATCTGCAGTTGGTCGGAACTCGGCGAAGCACGCGGATTCCGCGCTGCATATCCACCTCCGCTTCTGTCACAATATTCCTGGAGGTTCTAATGCCGCAGAAAAAAATCCTCATACTGGTTGGCGATTACGTCGAAGATTACGAAGTCATGGTCCCGTTCCAGGCCCTGCAGATGGTCGGACATCAGGTCGAGGCCGTGTGTCCGGGCAAAAAGAAGGGCGAGTCGGTGCGCACCGCGATCCACGATTTCGAGGGCGACCAGACCTACAGCGAGAAGCGCGGGCACAACTTCACCCTCAATGCGACCTTTGATGAAGTGCATCCCGAGAGCTACGACGCGCTGGTCGTGCCCGGAGGCCGCGCGCCCGAATATCTGCGCCTGAACCCGCGAGTGCTCGAAATCGTCCGTCACTTTGCGGAGAAGAACAAACCGATCGCGGCCATCTGCCACGCCGCGCAACTGCTGGCTGCCGCCGGAGTGCTCGAAGGCCGCCGCTGCAGTTGCTATCCCGCCGTCAGTCCCGACGTCGTGGCCGCCGGTGGAACCTATGCCGATATCCCCATCGACAAAGCGTGCGTGGATGGAAACCTGGTAACCGCTCCGGCATGGCCCGCGCATCCAGCATGGCTAGCGGCGTTTCTCGAAGTGCTGGAAAAGGCTGGCACCAGGAAGAGCGCGGCGTAACCCCGCTTCATCAGGGTTTCATATCGGGGTTTCGTATCAGGGTATCGCTTTAGCGATACCGAAGGCTCTCAGGAAATTGGAAGCCCCTTCAGGGGCGGCCCCGGCTGCGGCTCTCATAGTCCCGCCAGGGCGTCAAGACTTTGTAGCGCGGTGTTGCAGTCACAGTTTTCTTTGTGCACGCCAGCAACTTTCTCTTGACGAGCCAGGCGACCGCAGCCTGCGCCGAACTCTTCGACACTCCGATGCACTCGGCTATCTGCCGATAGCTGGCCTCGACCACATTTCCTTTTCGCTGTTCTTTTCCCTGCTCGCCGGCAAACCAAAGATAGACCAGAAAGCTCACCACCCGGCGGTCATGGCCGACCAGGTCGCGCATCAGCACGTCGATTACGTAGTCGTCGATTGCAATCATCGAAGCGCAATCATCGAGCGGAATCATGCTATACCGATAGCAAATATAGCATTAAATAGGCGATTGCATCTGCCGGCGCGCTTTTCTATTCTCGAACCGCTTCGCTATTTCATTCAGGAGACTGAAAATGATTCGTGGTATCAAGTTCGCCTGCGTTCCGGTTCACGATCAGGATCGCGCCTTGAAGTTCTACACCGAAAAACTCGGCTTCCGCGTAATGACCGACCAGCCCTTTGGAGCGCAGCGCTGGATTGAGCTGGGCATCCCCGGCGCCGAATCGCAGCTCGTTCTGTTTACGCCGGAAGGCCATGAAAACCGGATCGGCGGATTTCAGCCGGTCACGTTCTGGACGGATGACGTGTTTGCGACCGCCAAGACGCTGAAGTCCAAGGGAGTGCAGTTTGCGGTAGAGCCGAAGAAGGAACCGTGGGGAACGTCGTCTATCTTCAAAGACCCGGACGGCAATCAATTCGTGCTCTCGAGCAAATAACCATGCGCCGCATCTGCCCGCATAGGGACGGCCGCCCCCGGCCGTCCAGCGGAGCGCATCTCCGCAGTCGGCGGACACTCCGACTGCAAAATCGCTCCAGGTCGCCGGGTTGTTAGAGACGCGATATTACATCAACAACGAAAAAGCTGCCCGTTGTGGAAGTCCTCGCAACGAACTCAAAGTCCTTGGGACCCTCCTAGACCAGGGTCCACCGGAGACATACTGCGCTCACCTCACACGGTGCTGTGACATATCGCACTGACCTCGTCCCACTCTTCGTGGTAAGAAAGCGCCATCGGTCGGGGGGCGTGCCATGTCCCAGTTGCTTGTAGCCAGTCTAGGGCCAGTCCCAACAGCCGAACAGCGCGTGAACTCCCCATCCTCTCTTCTTCAGTCAAACATCAAAAGAGAGGTCCAGAACTTCTGGCAGAACTCACCCTGTGACGCATGGTTCACGAATGCGCCGCGCGGAACTCTCGCCTTCTATCGGAGCCTCGACGAGCACAGGTACAAAGTGCACCGGCGGCTACAGTCGGCGGTAGGCTTTGAAAGAACCAGAGGCTTGCGCGTGCTCGAAATCGGTTGCGGATGTGGCAGCGAGGCCGAACGCTTCGCGCGCGCCCGTGCCCACTACACTGCGGTTGACCTGACGAACGCGGCGGTGAGCATAACCCAAAGGCGTTTTCAACTGGCAAAACTGAAAGGACATTTCGTCCAGGGCGACGCTGAGAACTTGCCGTTCGCTGACGGTTCGTTTGACCTCGTCTATTCCCACGGGGTACTTCACCACACACCGGACACGCCCCTGACCATACGAGAGGTTCACCGGGTGCTCGCTCCGGGCGGGCGGGCCGTGATCATGCTCTATTACCGCGACTCGTTCAATTACCACGTGAATCTGGGGCTGGTCCGCCGCTTCCGGGCGCACCTGCTCGGAACAGAGCTTGGCATCAGGCTGGTTCGGACGATCTGGCGGGAGCCGGAGGAAGAACTGCGGCGGCATGCCGAACTCATCCGCCAGGATCCCGGTTCTTACCTGGAGATGCAGAACATGCTCAACCGGAATACCGACGGCCCCGACAACCCGCTTTCACAAGCATTCTCAAAGGCCTCGGCCCAGCGAATGTTCTGGCAATTCAAGAATGTCAAAACGAAAGTCATGTTCTGGAATCCAAACTGGCTCCCGGGTATCGGAAAACTGCTTCCCCACTCGATCGAGGATCGGCTTGCTTCGCGGTGGGGCTGGCACCTCTGGATTTACGCGCAAAAGTGCCATCTGAAGTTCACACGGCCCGACAGAGATTTCATGCTCAGCGCATTTCGGCATCGAAACAACGCGCAGGTTCCTTCGGAATCGCTCGTCGGTCTGCGATGGCCCAACTGAGAGCGGTCCGCTCGCTCACCTTGGCGGCTGTTGCCTGAGCGACGGCCCACTCGGAATGTAAGATTCGCCCTACGACCGTCGCCGATAGTAAATGTTGAATTCGAATCCTGGGTTCGGCGGGAAGATCTCGGCGATCTTGCGCAGCCGTTCGGCCATCGGAGTTGGCGCCAGCAGCGGATAGTCGCGTTCGCGCAAATCGTAGTAATCGACGTCGAGATAGAGCGAGAGCAGGTAGATGGAAATCGCATCCGCGAAGCTGGCGGCAAGATAATCGTTTTTGAATTTCTCCGCGTCCGGCCCGTGGGCGGTGGCGAACTTGCGCGCCTCCCAGGCGTCGAGTGAAGTTTCGCCGCGCACCCCGGATTCCACTTGCTGCCAAGCCAGGTCGGCAAAATTCTGCGACACGCCCGCGCGTTCCACCAGCGCGTGCCCGACGTTGATGTAGAACTCGAACGCCACGGAAAATTTGTCCTCCATCAACCGGGTCGAGATGAAGACGCACTGCGCGTCGCCCAGATTCAGGTTGCGATGGCAAACCGCGTTGTCGCTGAGCGCAACGTCGTAGCGGTCGGCAATCACCGTCTCATCGCCCTGGGTCACGGTGAGCGGCACGAAGTAATACGCCTTGCGGCTGAGCGCGGCCGCCACCGGCACCGGCACCACCGCAATCATGCGGTCGAGATCGTTGTCGGCAATGGTAATCTCGCCCGAGCGGGCGTAGCAGATACCATTCGAGGCCTGTGAAACCGGGCTGCTTTGCACGATCTCCGCCGGGCTGCGGGTGATCGCGGAGGCGGTTTGCGACATGCCAGTATTGTAGCGTATGAACGCACGGTGACACCCGTTCAACCCCCTTTCGAGACGCTGGGAGTGGGCTCTCGGCCGAGGATATAATCTAGGGCATGATGCAGGAAGCTCAGGAGTTGCTCAAAAAGGCCCTTGCCCTACCCGACAAGGAGCGTGCCGATCTGGCCGGCAGTTTGATCGACAGTCTGGACGACACGGTCGATGAAAATGCCGAAGCCGCATGGCAAGAAGAGATCGTTCGCCGTCTCGAAGATGTTCGATCTGGAAAGGTGAAGACGATTTCATGGAACGACGTGCGGCAGAAGGGGCGTGCGTTGCTCCATGGCGAGTAAGTTGCTTGAGTTTCATCCGCAAGCGGAACAGGAGTATCTGGCGGCTTTAGCGTGGTACCAGGAGCGAAGCCCAACTGCGGCGATTCGCTTCGAAAGCGCATTTGAGCGGGCAGTAAGAACAATTAGAGAAGCACCCCATCGCTGGCCGATCTATCTCGCCGGCTGCAGAAGATACACGCTCCACCAATTCCCATTCATCATCGTTTACTCGACTATTGCTTCCCACAATGTCGTTCTGGCAATTGCCCATGGCCACCGGCGCCCAGGCTACTGGAGAGACCGCATATGAGGCGCTCAAATCAGGGGGGCTCGTGAATATTTCGGGCGAGGACCGCGAGGCTCTTTACCGATGCTCTTTACCGATGGTGTAGCTTATGACCATGGCGAAAACGAGTTCGGACGGCCCGCGCTGGATCGGAATTCCGGCGCGCGTATTCGCGATGACGTTTCTGTTCACCCTGCTGTCGTTCGCGGTCGCGCTGCTGCTGAGCATTATGGGAACCGTGGTCTACTCGCAGATGAAGCACGTCGCGCCAAACCTGGTGTTCGCCTACCGGCACATCGCGTTTCCGTTTGCGGTTACCGTGGGAGCGATCGTGCTGGTGCTGTCGCTCGGGATGGAAATTCGCAATTACCGCCAGCGCAAAGCGCTGGAAGGGATCGAACGGGTAAGTTGAGCCTATACGATGGAGCGGCGGGCGTCTCGCGAGCCTGCCCTGAGCGAAGTCGAAGGGTCCAGCCGGGCGGGGACGCCCGGCTCTCCACCAGCAAGTGTGGGTGAGTTGAACGTGAGTGAGTTGAAACAAGTCGCGCCGCGTATAGCCATTCCCGTGCCGCATTCCGGAGATCGCGAGAACGATCGCGAGTACGCCGAGCGCGCCCTGCCGCAGTATGAGGAAGCCGTGCGCGGAGCCGGTGGAGAGCCGGTGCGCATCGAACTGGACCAGACCCCGGCGCAGGTGATGAAGCAGATCGAGCGCTGTGACGCCGTTCTGCTGCCCGGCAGCCGCGCGGATGTCGATCCGCAAGAATACAACGCGGATCGCCACGAGAAGACCGCGCCCGCTGACGCCAAACGACACATAGTGGACGGGCTGCTGCTGCAGGATGCTTACAATCTGCATAAGCCCGTGCTCGGCATCTGCTACGGACTGCAGTCCTTGAATGTGTACCGGTCGGGATCGCTGGTGCAGCACATCGAGTCGGCGATCGTTGGTTCGAAGATCGATCCGAAGATCAACCACAGCGCGGGACGCGCGGTGGCGAAAGCGCACACGGTAAAGATCGAGCCGGAATCGCGGCTGGCCAAGATCGTGGGCGCTGCTTTGCGCGGACAGGGGACGTTGGCCGTGAATTCTTCGCATCACCAGGCAGCGGACGCAGTGGGCGATGGGTTGCGAGTGGTGGCGCGTTCCCCGGAAGATGGAATCATCGAAGCGCTGGAAGGAACCGCCCCCGGACATTTTGTGCTGGCCGTGCAGTGGCATCCGGAGCGAAGCGTAAACGATGGGCCGGAGGTGGCAGAGTCCGCGCACGCGATTTTCCGCGCCTTCATTGAAGCGGCGAGAGCAAAGCACGAGGAGTTGGAGTCAGCCACCAGCTAGTGGAGAGCCGGGCCGGACCGTCGCTCCATCGTCGCAATTAGCTCTAAGCGCGTCAGCAAAACCACCACATTCGCAATCGCGGCGTTATCCGTGCCCATGCCTTCCGGTGTTTTTGCTTTGATCCCAACACAGTCCGAGGGAATCCCGCACAACTCGGCGACGTGTTTGCGAATCGCGTCCGCGTGCGGGCCGATTTTAGGAGCAGCCAGAATCAGCGTGGAGTCCAGGTTCACAAGTTCGTAACCCGCGGCCCTGACCCGCTGCAAAGCCTCGCGCAGAAACACGGCGGAGTCGGCGTTTTTCCACTGCGCGTCGGATGGCGGAAATAGCGCTCCAATATCGGGGCCGGCGATGGCGCCGAGCAGCGCGTCGGTAATCGCGTGCAGCAGGACGTCGCCGTCGGAATGGCCTCCGAGACCTTTATCGTGCGGCAGAGTCACGCCGCCGATTTTGAGCGGAATGCCCGGCTTGAATTCGTGCGAGTCCCAACCGTAGCCGATGCGCATTTCAGGTTTCAAGATTTGTTCCCGTCTTCGTGTTGCAGATAGAACTCCGCCAGCTCCATATCGGCGGGCGTCGTAATTTTTATATTGCGCGGCGCGCCCATCACGACTACGACCGGCAGCCCGGCGCGCTCGATCAGTGCAGCTTCGTCGGTACCGAGGAAGCCGTCGGCGATGGCGTCATCAAAGGCCTTCTTCAGGATGTCGTAGCGAAATCCCTGCGGTGTTTGCGCCATCACGATGCTGGCGCGTGGGATGGTGGTTTTGATGAGCGCGCCGTCCGCGGTTCGTTCCACCTGTTTCACCGTGTCGACGGCGGGCCAGCCCGCGATGGCGGCTCCATGTTTGTGCGCCGCCTCGATCACATGGCCAATGATTTCGGGTGTAACAAACGGGCGAACCGCATCGTGCACCAGAACGATATCTTCCGGATCGGCCGCGGTGCGGGCCAGAGCGCTGGCCACCGAGTCCTGGCGATGCTCGCCGCCTTCGACCATCTGCAGCCGCTTGCTCAGGATTTCCGGGTATTGCTTTTCCACCTGGGTGCGAAAGCCGGCAATTTCGTCCTTGCGCAAAGCAACGATGATCTGGTAGACGGCCGGGGCGGCGGCGAATTTGCGCAGCGTGTGCACAAGAATGGGCACGCCACCGAGTTCCTTGAACTGTTTGGTCGGTGCTTTTTTCTTCGCCTTCGCGGTCGAGGGCGGGGCCATGCGCGTGCCCAGTCCGGCCGCCGGAACAATGACGAAAACCTTCATACGGGCGATCAGTATAGTACAGGACTTGGAGTTTTCCGTAGAGACGCGGCTTGCCACGTCTTCTGCCGCAGAGTGAGACGGCCGCACGACGTCGGCAAAACCCCGAGCCTAGTCGGCTGCCCGATCAGCCGCCGCTGGCGTTTGTTTTTTTGCCGGGTCGGAGGGCGGTCCGCCGGTTCCTGTCACCGGAGCCACGGCCAGCGGAGGCGGCGGCACTCCTTTGGCGTCGTGGCGGGTTGCCCCGCGCTCATCCCACTTGCCAAAGATCATCTTGCCCGCAGTCGTTTGCAGGACAGATGTCACCGAGATGTCGATGGTCTTCCCAATCATCTTGCGCGCGTTATCGATGACCACCATGGTGCCATCATCGAGATAGGCGACGCCCTGGTTGTATTCTTTTCCTTCCTTCAGGATGAACACCCGCATGATTTCGCCCGGCAGAACGATGGGCTTGAGCGAGTTGGCCAGTTCATTGATGTTGAGCACGGCCACGCCCTGCAACTGCGCGACTTTGTTGAGATTGAAGTCGTTGGTGAGGATCTTGCCTTCATACAGCTTGGCCAGTTCGATGAGTTTCATATCGACTTCGCGGACGCTGGGGAAGTCGTCTTCCACGATCTGGATCTGGACCGAAGCTGTTTTCTGAAGACGCTGCAGGATGTCGAGACCGCGGCGGCCGCGATTCCGCTTGAGCGAGTCGGCGGAATCGGCCACCAGTTGCAATTCGCGGAGCACGAACTGCGGGATCACAATCAAGCCGTCGAGGAAACCGGTTTCGGCGATGTCGGCGATGCGGCCGTCGATAATGACACTGGTGTCGAGGATCTTGTAACTCTTCTTGCCCGACTTTTCTCCGCCGAAGATCCCGCCGAGCGCCGCCAGATTGAGCAGGTCACCCTTGTTGGCGCCGACCGCCAATCCCACGTAGGCCATGATCAGCATGACCATGATCTGCAGGAAACTTTGGGTCGGGCTCGCCGGGATGCTGTTGCGAATGACGAGCGCAAAAAGGTAAGCGCCAATGATGCCGAGCACGCTGCCGATGGCGGCCCCGATCAAGCGCTTCAGGCTCATCGCGCGCAGCCTCCACTCGAACACGATGATGGCGGCGCCGATCAGCAGACCGACGGCAGCAGCAAAGTTTGAGGGAAGGTTAAACGGACGAATGAGAAAGCAGATGACACCGACAATGAGGACAAACAGAAGGCGTATAAGTACGACGTCCACAAGTAAGACCTCTCTCGGGGATGGCGCCGCGAGAGCGACTCCCGCCCCTCGCCGGTCGTCTAGGGCGAATGATATTAAGAGCCCAGTGCCAGCGTTCTATTCACGGAGCTGTATGAAAATAACAGTGCGCCCCGTGCCCGGTCATAGCCGGGTTACCGCAAAAGTACGGGAGCAGTATATACCCGGCTGCGAAGAGGGACCAGCCTTAGCTTTTGGCCTTTAGCTTGTAGCATTTAAGGGCGCGAAGTGGGCCTGTTTATGCAGACTCTCGGCGAACTCGAGCGCGGTAAATTAGCTGAGTGCTAAAGGCCAACTGCTAAATGCCGCTTTACATCCCGTCGTAATTCGGTCCGCCGCCGCCCTCGGGTGGAACCCAGGTAATGATCTGGTAGGGGTCCTGAATGTCGCAGGTCTTGCAGTGCACGCAGTTCGCGGGATTCAGACTGATGCGCTTGCCGTTGGGCGCGGCGGAATCGTCCACCATCTCGTAGACGTTCGCGGGGCAAAAATTCTGGCACGGGCTGCCAAACTCTTTCACGCAACGGTCATTACAAACATTTGTGTCTTGAATCAGCAGATGCGCCGGCTGATCTTCTTCATGCTTGGTACCGGAATGATAGAGGTCGGTGAGTTTGTCGAAGGTGAGCTTGCCATCGCCCTTGGCAGGGCCGAGCAGGTGTGCTTCCGGGCCTCCATCGGCGGGCAACTTGGCGACCGGTTCCAGGTTTTCGTATCCCGCATGCGAGGGCACGCGGTTGCGGAGGCCGCCAGGGAAAATGTCCTGCACCACGGTGTTGAACATCCCGGCGTACATCCCGTTCTTGAACCCCTGGTGGAAGTTGCGAACCGGCCACAGTTCATCGTGAATCCAGCTGGTTTCGACGCGCCGCTGGAACTTGCCGAGTATTTCTGACGATGCTGCAGCCGACGAGTCCGATTTCACCAGCGCTTCAAATGCGGTCTCAGCCGCCAACATGCCGCTCTTGATCGCGAGATGAATCCCTTTCAGGCGCGCGGAATTCAGGAAGCCGGCGGAATCGCCGACGATCATCCATCCCTGTCCGCCGAGCGGCGGCAACGACCACCATCCGCCGTAGGGAAGCGACTTGGCGCCATAGCGGATCATCTTGCCGCCGGCGAGCAACTTAGAAATAAAAGGATGCTGCTTGAACGTCTGCAGCACGTGCTGCGGATCAAGGCGCGGGTCGCGATAATCGAGCCCGGTAACGAAGCCGAGCGAGACAATGTTGTCTTTCGAGCCCGGGCTTGGCGAACCATATATCCACGCGCCGCCGTATTCTTTCGTGGTCAGCGGATAACCCATGGTGTAGATGACTTCGCCCGCCTGGATATGGTCGCGTCCCGATGGTACCTCCCACAGCTCTTTCACGCCCACACCATAAGTCTGCGGGTTGCGGTCTTTCATCAGGTCGAACTTCTGGATGAGCTGCTTGGTGAGCGATCCGCGCGTGCCTTCGGCCAGCACGACGACCTTCGCCTTCACGTCGTAGCCCGGCTCGAAATTCGATTTTTGCTGGTTCTGTTTGTCGACCCCCTTGTCGTCGGTGCGCACGCCGGTGACTCGGTCGCCATCAAAGAGCAGTTCCGATCCTGCGAAACCCGTGAAAATCGTGATCCCTGCCTCTTCAACTTTGCCTGCCAGCCACTTCACGAAACGGTTGATCGAAATGACGTAGTTGCCATGATCCTGCAGCGGCGGAGGCGTGATGGGAAGCTGGTAGTGTCCGGTGCGCGTCAGGAAGTAAACGCCCTCCTTGTGGACTTCGGCGTCAAGCGGGGCTTCGTCTTCGAATCCCGGCAGCAGTTCTTTCATGGAGCGCGGATCGAGAAGCGCGCCGGAAAGACAGTGCTGTCCGGCTTCGCGCGCTTTTTCGAGCACGTAGATATTCTCTTTGCTGAGCAGGGCTTCGGGATGGCGCGCGTTATGATCGTCGATCAATTGCGAAAGCCGCAGCGCGCACGCCATACCCGCGGGCCCACCGCCGACGATCACGACATCGGCTGGCATCTCAGGATGCTCGACGTTCGGAAGAGGCTTGCGGAAGATAAGCATGGCAGTCGGCCTTTTAGCTTTTGGCTCTTGGCTGGTTAAATACGTTGCGCCTTCTGTGGATACGTGCTGAGACGGCGATCGTTGCAGCAAACGCCCGCACAGACTCTCGCAGAAAACCCTCTATGATACGGGAAAAAGCCCCGGCAGCAACTCCCTCTGGCTGCTTATTCCTTATCCTTTACCTGTAGAGACGAGGCTTGCCTCGTCTCAGACGCGGCAAGCCGCGTCTCTACGCGTCATCCTTCGTGTCGCCTCGCATATTTCACCCCCGCAAAGATCACCGTGCAGATCACGAAATCCACCAGCAGGCCCCAGTCTTCCTTGAACATCGCGTGCCGCGCCACCGCCGGCAGATGGGGCATGAGCAGGAAGTAGATCGCGTTACCGGCGAGCACGGCCACCAGCGCGTCGAGAAAATTCTTCATCGTCGTTACTTAACGTTCTACACCACAGCAGCCCGTGGTGGAGCTTGATGTGGAGCTCGAATCCCAAAATCCAGCATCTGAAGGCGCATTCATTCTAAGCTCTTTCGACATGTCTGAAGGCATGCCCCAGACATGATCCGCATTTGCATCAGCGGTTGCCATCAGCTCTGGCCCAAGCGCGCCTCCGCTACCGCTGGCATCTCCTGCTAACATCGCTTACGATGCTGGACCCGTCCACTCCAGTGCAGTATGTGAAAGGCATCGGCCCGCGCCTGGCCGAGGTCCTTGCCGCCAAGGGCCTTGCAACCGTCGACGACCTGCTGCACTACCTGCCCTTTCGCTATGAAGACCGGCTGAACCCGCGCTCGGTCGCCGAACTGCGCGCCGGAGAAATGGCAACTGTGATCGCCGAGGTCCGCAACTCGGGCTTGTTTCGCACCCGCCGCATGCCCATCTTCCAACTCACGGTCGGCCAGGGTCGCACAAAGTTGAAGTGTCTGTGGTTCAACGCCGCGTATCTCGAGGGCCGCTTCCAGCCCGGACAGATGCTGGCGCTCTACGGCAAGGTCGAAGAGGACCGCGACGGTGGACTGCAGATCATGCAGCCACAGTTCGAGATTCTCGGCGACATTAACGAACAGGGCGGCGCCGACGAGGCTGAAAGGAAGGCCGCCGCCTCGCTCGAGATCGGACGCATTGTTCCCATCTACGAATCCACCGGCCAGGGCAAGCTTACGCCACGCTGGTTCCGTCGCATTATCCGGTTCACGCTCGAAAATTTAAATCCTGACCTTCCCGATCCCATCCCCGCCGCGGTGCGCGCGCATCTGAGCCTGGTGTCCGTGCGCGAAGCGTTGTGGAAAGTGCACTGGCCCGATGCCGGTGAAAGCTTTAGCGATCTGCAATCGTCGCGCACGCCGGCACACATGAGAATGATTTTCGATGAACTCTTCTTCATCGAGCTCGGCCTCGAACTCAAACGCCGCGAGCAGAAGGCGCAAACCGGAATCGCCTTTCCTCTTAACGATGGCGTCCGCGAGGCGATTAAGAAGATACTGCCGTTTCATCCGACCGCCGCGCAGAAGCGAGTGCTGAAAGAAATCGCCACCGACATGCAGACACCTTCTCCCATGCGGCGTCTGCTGCAAGGCGACGTGGGGTCGGGCAAAACCATCGTCGCTTTCCAGGCCGCGATCATCGCCATTGAAAACGGCTACCAGGTCGCGCTGATGGCGCCCACTGAAATTCTGGCGCAGCAACATTATTTTTCCGCCCGCCAGATTCTCGAACGAGCCGGATACCGCATCGTGCTCCTGACCGGCTCGCTCGACGAGGGCCGCAAACGCGACGCGCGGCGCCACATCGCGCAAGGCAACGCGCAACTGGTAATCGGCACGCACGCGCTGATTCAGGACCGAGTCGAATTCGAAAAGCTAGGCCTGGTGGTAGTGGACGAGCAACACCGCTTCGGAGTAATGCAACGCCTGAAGCTGATGAAGAAAACGGATGATCGTGGAGCGACGGGCGTCTCGCCCGTCCAGCCGGGCGGGGACGCCCGGCGCTCCACCGACTCAAAGGTGACTGACCCCGAGCCCGACGTCCTGGTCATGACGGCGACCCCCATCCCGCGCACGCTCGCCCTGACTCTCTACGGCGACCTCGACGTCTCGGTGCTCGACGAGCTTCCACCAGGACGCACGCCGGTGGTCACTCGCTCCCTGCCCGACGAGCGCGCGCCCGAGGTGTGGGACTTCGTCCGCAAACAGATCGCCGCCGGACATCAGGTCTACGTCGTTTATCCGGTAATAGAAGAAAACGAAGAACGAGAGCTGAAGGCCGCCGAGCAGATGCACCGCCAGTTGCGGGAAAAGATTTTTCCCAACCTTCATGTCGGCCTGCTGCATGGCCGTCTTGATGCCAACGAAAAGGAGCACGTAATGCGCGAATTTCAACAGGGCAAGATCGAAATTCTGGTCGCGACCACCGTGATCGAAGTCGGCGTCGACGTCCCCAACGCGACGGTGATGGTGATCGAACACGCCGACCGCTTTGGTCTGGCGCAGCTCCACCAGTTGCGCGGACGCATCGGCCGCGGCGCGGCAAAATCCTACTGCGTGCTCATGCGCGGAGAAAAAGTTTCCGAAGAAGGCGAACGCCGTCTCGACGCCATGGTGCGCTCGAACGACGGCTTCCAGATCGCAGAACTCGATCTCGAATTGCGCGGCCCCGGCGAATTTTTCGGGACGAAACAGGCAGGCATCCCGAGCTTCCGTGTGGCCAACATCATCCGCGATCGCCAACTGCTGGAAGCCGCCAAACGCGAAGCTGCCTTCGTGATCTCCGGCCCGAATCCCGAAATATCAAAAGCAGAGATCGATCGCGCGCTGAAGGAAATGCGCTCGCGCTGGGCGCTCAGTTACGGGCTGGTTGAAGTGGGGTAGTACTCATCGAACGAGGCCATCGTGAGCCAACGGAGGTGACAGCCGGTAGCTTTACAGCAGCCGCAAAGTCATAATTGGTACAGAGTCCAATAGATTTTTCAGTTTGTGAAAGTTGAGCAGCAAGATGACTTCACCGCCAACCTTCGATATTTCAAGCAGCGCTCGGTTATCAGGGCTTTCGCAGATCGTCGGAAATACGCCACTGCTGGAGATCCCCTTCGAGTTTCGCGGTAAGCAACGTGTGATCTATGCCAAGTCCGAGCAACTCAACCTGACGGGCAGCATCAAGGACCGCATGGCGCTGCATATCCTGAAGGAGGCGTATCGAAACGGGCAACTCCATCCCGGCGATACCATCGCCGAGGCCACCAGCGGCAACACCGGTATATCGTTTGCTGCCATTGGCCGTGCTCTCGGTCACCCCGTCAAGATCTTCATGCCGGACTGGATGAGTCGCGAGCGCAAAGACCTGATCGCGAGCTATGGTGCTGAAATCGTACCCGTCAGCCACGAGCAGGGCGGATTTCTGGGCAGCATTCAACTGGCGGAGGAATTCAAAGCCAGCCATCGACATGTGTTCCTGCCCCGCCAGTTTTCGAACGATGCCAACGCCGAAGCGCACGAAACGACCACCGGGCCGGAGATTTGGCTGCAACTGGAAGCTGCCGGACGCGTGCCCGACGCTTTCGTCGCCGGAGTTGGCACGGGCGGTACGGTGATGGGCGTGGGTCGATTTCTCCGAAGGAAAAATGCCAAGATCAGCATCCATCCTATAGAACCTTCGGAGTCCCCGACGCTTTCCTCGGGGCACAAGGTCGGCAAACATCGCATCCAGGGGATTTCCGACGAATTCATTCCTCCTATCGTTGACCTGGCGGCCTTGGATGGAATCATTGCTGTGTCTGACGGTGATTCCATCCTGATGGCGCAGAAACTCGCATCGACGTTGGGCCTGGGAGTCGGAATCTCGTCCGGGTGTAATTTCCTGGCAGCGGTAAAGGTGCAGGAGATGCTGGGCGATGCGGTGGTCGTGACCGTATTTCCAGACGACAACAAGAAGTACTTAACCACCGACCTGATGAGGCATGAACCGATTCGCGACGAATACCTCACACCCAGTGTCGAGCTGAAGGGGCTGTCGGCTCTGCCGCGCGTCTGTGCCCTTTGCGGGCGCGGCAACTGAGTAACTCGAACTACCGGATTGCTGTTGTAATCCTCGATTACACAACCGGGTTGTTGACGCAGTCGCGATTCTTAGCCAACAAAGAATGGGATCGACAGTTGCCGCAACCGTCACCTTCCAATTGGACATGCGTAAGGATTCAGCGTAGTCTTAAAAATGAGCGAGCAGTCCTTCTCCTCATTTCAGGTTCCCTGAACTAAGTCAGCTCATCTGAAGTACCTTCCTCTTAGTCCTCAGTCCCCGGAGGTTTCCAATGATCGATCGCAGCGCTAACAAACAACCGAAGCCAAAGACAGTCGTCGACCCGAAAGGCTCTATCGGCAACGTGGCGACGATAACCGACACTCTCTCATCCTCGTCACAAGATAGGACACAAGATAGGACAAGAGAGCGTGCCTATGAACTGTATGAAATCCGTGGCCGTGTGCACGGCCAGGACGAACAGGACTGGCTCCGCGCCGAGCAGGAGATCATTAAACGGAATCGGTAAAAGGAGCCACACCCACCGCCGCCTGCAGGTCGGCTGGAAGGCTGGAGGGATAGTCGTGCATTGCTTAATCTGTAAGGGTCTGGAACGAGCTTTTGAATCCCGGCGCAGCCAGTACATCGAGGCCCGTTCGGCTGCGTATTATCAGGTCAGTACCGAGCTTGCCGCCTACAAGAACGTCGATATGGAGCGCGCCAAAAGCGACTTGGAAGAGCACCAGTTGGTATGCATCTCCGCGGTGGAAATGAGACAGTCTGGACCGGTGGAAGTGAGACAGTCTGGACCGAGGGCACCTCGGTTCGACTCTCGGTTCGACTCTCGGTTCGACTCTAGGCTCGCGCGGTATGCCGGAAGAATTTAATTGCCGAATCCGGGTCGCCGGTTTACTTAAGAACAGCATCGATAGCTGATGCCGGCGCAACGCGCCACTCGCCCGGCTCCATCCGCGAGGGTTCTGCTATGATCGCGGCAGCGCCGGGGAACCCGGCGGATTACACCGTTTACGAGGAGTTCTTATCATGGAAACACCCGGGCTTCCTCTAGGCTCCCGCCGCGACGAAGACATCGCGCTCGATCTCATGAAGTTCATCGCTATGACCACCGGCTACGGCAAGACCACTGGCGCCGGAGTCGGCTTCCAGGGCGGAGGTTCGGCCGACAAGCCCGAAGAATACGCCGCCCACCTACTGGAACTTTACGGGCGTTGTCTGCAGTCGGTGGGCGGGAAGTGAGTCGATTGAGGTATTGCGCCATTGGGGTATTGAGTCATTAAGCCCCTCAGTCCAAATGATTCAATGGCTCAATGATTTAATGATTCAATGGTTTAGCCAAGCTCTTCGTTGACAAGCGCCGCGCGGCTGGGCTATTCTAGAAGCCTTTGGAAGTCCTGCGGCTGCCCGCCTGGAACACCTAGCGCGCGTTCTGCGTGGATCGATCATTGTTACGGCAATCAGGATTAGGGCACTAAGCGGTCTTCGTTGTTATAGCGTTCTTTAATTTTCTGGGAGAGTTCCGATGTCAACCTATTTCCCGAAAGAGGGGGATATTGCGCGTAAGTGGTTTGTGGTGGACGCAACCGGGCTGCCGCTCGGCCGCCTCGCTTCGCGCGTAGCCCGCATTCTGATCGGCAAAGAAAATCCGAAGTACACGCCGTTTATCGACACCGGCGACCACGTCGTCATCATCAACGCCGAGAAGATCAAGATTACCGGCATGAAGGCTGATCAGAAGGTCTATCACCGCTACACCGGGTATCCCGGCGGCCTGCGCTCGGAAGAAATGAAGAAGCGCATGGTTCGTAAGCCGGAGCTGGTGATTGAAGACGCCGTGTCGCGCATGCTCCCCAAGAACAAACTGGGCAAGCAGATGTTTACCAAGCTGAAGGTTTACCGGGGCGACAAGCACCCGCACGAAGCGCAGAAGCCGGAAGTAAAGGTGTTTGCGTAAAGCAAGAGCTGCGTGCTATGAGCAAGCAAGACCGATTTTAGATTTTTTGGAAAGGTAATTAAGCCAAACGCTTTTATTCTTCGCGCACATGGGTGCTCGAAGCTCGAAGCTCGCGGCTCGAAGCTAAAAATGGCAGAAATTGTTCAATACTACGGAACCGGACGCCGCAAGGCGGCGATCGCGCGCGTTTTTCTTCGTCCTGGCAGCGGCGAGTTCAAGGTTAACGGCAAAGCGATCGATGAATACTTTGTGACGCCCTCGCAGCGCATCAGCGCGAAGTCACCGCTGGTCTCGACCGAGACCACGGCGAACTTCAACGTGCTGGCCAACGTGTGCGGCGGCGGAGTCTCGGGACAAGCCGATGCCGTGCGCCTGGGAATCACGCGCGCGCTCATGGAGTTCAATGCTGAACTGCGCAAGAAGCTCAAGGCCGAAGGCATGGTGACTCGTGACCCGCGCGCCAAAGAGCGCAAGAAGTACGGCCAGAAGGGCGCCAGAAAGCGCTTCCAGTTCTCGAAGAGATAGTCGACGGTCGTCAGTCGATGGTCGTTTGCGAACGACGAACGACCAACGACAAACGACTTGTTTTAGGCGGTTAAAATTCATCCCCCCACCTCCCCGAGGCGGGGTGGACGGGAATGGCAATCCGGAAATGCAGTTGCCGGTTGCCAGCAGCCAGTTCCCAGTGGATTTCACTGGCAACTGACAACTGGCCACTGACCACTGCTACACCCCGGATGCAGACCAACTGAGGAGGTTAATTGGCAAACATCACGATGAAGGAGTTGCTCGAAGCTGGCGTTCACTTCGGGCACCAGACCAAGCGGTGGAACCCCAAGATGAAGGAATACATCTTTGGTGAGCGCAATGGTATCTACATTATCGATCTGCAGAAGACGCTGAAGATGTTCAAGGAAGCGTCGAAATTTGTGCAGGACCTGGCCGCCGACGGCAGAATCATCCTCTTCGTTGGCACCAAGCGCCAGGCCCAGGACGCAATTGCCGAAGAGGCGCAGCGCTGCTCGATGTTTTACGTGAACCAGCGCTGGCTGGGTGGCCTGCTGACCAACTGGGTCACCGTGCAGAAATCCGTGAAGCGGCTGAAGGAACTCGACGAAATGGCCACCGATGGCCGTTACGACCTGCTTCCGAAAAAAGAAGTGATCAAGCTTGAGCGCGAGCGCAAGCACCTGCAGGCCAATCTCGCCGGCATCAAGAACATGACGCGCTTGCCGGACGCGATCTTCGTCATCGATTCGAACAAAGAGCAGATCGCCGTGCGCGAATCGCGCAAGCTGGGCATCCCCGTGGTCGCCGTGGTCGACACCAACTGCGACCCGAGCGAAGTGGATTACGTGATCCCCGGCAACGACGACGCGCTGCGGGCGATCCGCCTGTTCACCTCGAAAATTTCGGAGTCGATTGCCGAGGGCGTCCACGCCCGGGACGACAAGCAGATGGCCGATATTCAGGCGGTGGCAGCGCCCGAACCGGCGGTCGCAACCCCGATCACTGAAAGCGAATTCGCCCAGGTCGCAGTCGAGGACGCAGCCGCCGCTCCCGCTGCGGGAATTGAAGGCGCGGCCGTCGAGGGTGAAGAGATCCGCATGGAAGACGTGTTGGGCAAGGGCACGCGCAAGCGTCCCTCAGCCGCCACGGAAGACGTCGACGAGCTACAGGCCGAGACGCGCCGCTTCTAGACCGGGTTTTGTATCAAGTTTCGTATCAGGATATCGCTTTGAGGTTCGTATCAGGGTATCGCTTTAGCGATACCGCAAGCCTTGCGAAATTAAGACGGCCCCTTCAGGGGCTGGGCTTGCGAATTTGCGAGGACCAGATCTGACCCGCGCAGTTCGTCTGTGCGCGGGTCGAGTTTTATAGAAGCAGGTTTTCAAGGTTCGAAGGTTTCCAGGTTTCAATCTTTAGATTGGCACGCTGATAGGCCCTCCGGCTGATGTTCCTTGAAACTCTGAAACCTTGAAACTTTGAAACCGAGGTACCAATGAGCACGACTATGGCAAACATTTCTGCTGCACAAGTAAAAGAGCTCCGGGAAAAAACCGGAGCGCCGATGATGGATTGCAAGAAGGCTCTGACTGAAGCCAACGGCGACATCGAGAAAGCGATTGTCATCCTTCGCAAACGCGGTACTGCCGTGGCTCAACAGAAAGCAACCCGCGTCACCAGCGAAGGCTCGGTGGCTCACTACATTCACGCCGGGGGCAAGATCGGCGTGCTGGTTGAGGTCAACTGCGAAAGCGATTTCGTCGCGCGCACCGAGGACTTCAAAGAACTGGTCCACGACATCGCCATGCACATTGCGGCCAGCGATCCGAAGTTCGTCCGGAAAGAAGACGTTACGCCGGACGCCTTCGAGCGCGAGAAAGATATTTATCGCGCCCAGGCAATCGCCAGCGGCAAGCCCGCGAACATCGCTGAGAAGATGGTGGCCGGCAAAATGGAAAAGTTCTACGAAGAGGTCTGCCTGCTCGAGCAGCCCTTCATCAAAGACCAGACCATCAGCATCTCGCAGTTGATCGCCGCCAAGGTGGGCAAACTCGGGGAGAACATCGCTGTCCGACGTTTCGCCCGCTTCAAAGTCGGCGACGCCACCGCCACCGTCGCTTTCGTCAGCGCCAAGCCTGACAGCGAGGCCGGCGAAGCTCCGGTTGCCAAGTAGCAGCCGAATAGATTCGGGGGCGCTGCGGCGCCCCTTCTTGCTGGGTTTCGGAGTTTCAGAAGTTTCAAAGTTTCAATGTTGGTAAAAATCTGGAATGGGTTTACCTTGAAACTTTGAAACCATGAAACTTTGAAACCTGGAGACTCATGCCCACTCCGATCTTCAAGCGCATTCTTCTAAAAATTTCCGGCGAAGCCCTAGCCGCCGATCAAGGCTTCGGCGTGGATACCAAACGCATTCACGAAGTCGCGGCTGAACTCGCCGATGTGCACAGTCTCGGCATCCAGATGGCCATCGTCGTAGGTGGTGGCAATTTTTTCCGCGGGGTCGCCGACCAGGCCAAAGACATGGATCGCGTCTCCGCCGATCACATGGGCATGCTGGCCACCGTCATCAATTCCCTCGCGCTGCAGGACGCTTTCGAAAAGCAGAACGTCTTTACCCGCGTGCAGACCGCGATTGAGATGAACCAGGTGGCCGAGCCCTTCATCCGGCGCCGCGCCATCCGCCATCTTGAAAAAGGACGCGTCGTCATTTTCGCCGGCGGCACCGGCAACCCGTACTTCTCGACCGACACCGCCGCCTCCCTGCGCGCCATGGAAATCAAAGCCGATGCCATCCTCAAAGCCACCAAAGTGGACGGCATCTACGACGCCGACCCGATGAAAGTGAAGGATGCCAAGAAATTTTCCCAGCTCACCTACATGGACGTTTTGAAGCTGGGCCTCAAGGTGATGGACTCGACCGCGATCTCTTTGTGCAAGGACAATAATCTGCCCATCATCGTTTTCAACCTGAACCAGCGCGGCAATATCCGGCGAGTGGTGCTCGGCGAAAAGATCGGCTCGCTGGTCAGCGCGTAGACAAGGTCAGAGGTTAGAGGTCAGATTGCAGAGGTGAGAACCAAAGGTTTTACTTCTGCAATCTGACCTCTAACCTCTGACCTCAGTCCTGGGGTTATAATTCACGGTTCTATATCGCTATGTTTGGGAGCTGAGAGCTATGGCTCATCCTGCCCTGAAAGAAGTCTACGCAACCCTGAAGACGCGCATGGACAAAGCGGTGGAAGACTTCCGCCGCGAAATGGCCGCCACCCGTACCGGGCGAGCTAACATTCACATGCTCGACACCGTTTCCGTCGACTACTACGGAGAGCAGATGCCGCTCAACCAGGTCTCCCAGATTCACGCGCCCGAGCCGCAGATGATCACGGTGCAGCCCTTCGATCCGTCCCAGCTTACGGCCATCGAAAAAGCCATCCGCAGCGCCGACCTCGGCCTCAATCCAATGAACGACGGCAAACTGATCCGTGTGCCCGTGCCCGCGCTCACCGAAGAACGCCGCAAGGAGATGGTCAAGCACCTGCACCGGATTCTCGAAGAGCATCGCACCGCGATACGCAACGTCCGTCGCGACGGCAATGACGCCATCAAGAAGACGCTGAAAGACAAGAAAATTACCGAGGACGACGAGAAGCGCGCGCTCGACGAAATCCAGAAGCTCACCGACGACGAAATCAAGAAGATGGAAGAGATGAGCAAAGGCAAAGAAAAAGAAGTCTTGGAATTCAAGTAAATTTTGTCGTAGAGACGCGGCTTGCCGCGTCTCCTTTCGCGGCGAAGATGGGGCGCCCCTTCTCTACGGAATCTCTTATAATCTGTGGATGAAGCGCGTCGTCCACGCCGCCTGCCCGCACGATTGCCCTGACGCTTGCGGCGTCCTAATCACCATCGAAGACGGCCGCGCCACCAGAATTCAGGGCGATCCCGAACATCCCGTTACCCGCGGATTCCTCTGCGCCAAAGTCGCCAAGTATTTAGACCGCGTGTACTCGCCCGACCGCGTGCTCTATCCCATGCGAAGGGTTAAGCCGAAAGGTGCAGCTTCCGTGGAGCGCCGGGCGTCCTCGCCCGGCCAGGCCGTCGCTCCACCGGCTGAAGGGGCTTTTGAGCGCATCTCCTGGGACCAGGCTCTCGACGAGATTGCGCATCGCTTGCGCCGCATCATTGCCGAATACGGCTGCGAATCCATCCTGCCTTACTCTTACGGCGGAACCCTCGGCGCGCTTAACGGCGCTTCCATGGACCGCCGTTTCTTCCACCGCCTGGGCGCTTCGCAGCTGGAGCGCAGCATCTGCTCCAGCGCTGGCGAAGAAGGCCTGAAATCGGTGATTGGCATCAAGCTTGGCACCGAGCCGGAACAGTTTCTGCATTCGCGATACATCATCGCCTGGGGCTCGAATATTCACGGCAACAACGTTCATCTCTGGCCCTTCATCGAAGCAGCCCGCCGCCAGGGCGCGAAGCTGGTGGTCATCGATCCGTATCGCACCCGCACCGCGAAGTGCGCCGATTGGTATCTGCCGATCCATCCCGGCACCGATGCCGCTCTGGCGCTCGGCCTGATGCACGTTATCATCAACGAAAATCTTTTCGACGCCGATTACGTCTCCCGCTACACCGTGGGCTTCGAAGACCTGAAGGCTCGCGCCCAACAATATTCGCCCGAAAAAGTTGCCCACTGGACCGGCATTTCCGCCGGCGACATTCGCCAGCTCGCCCGCGAATACGCCACCGTGCGCCCGTCCGTGATCCGCGTCAATTACGGCATCCAGCGCTCCGACCGCGGCGGCATGTCCATGCGTGCGGTCACCATGCTGCCCTGTTTGATCGGGTCGTGGAAAGAGCTCGGTGGCGGACTCCAGCTCTCGCTCAGCGGTGCTTTCGGCTTGAATCGCGAAGCGCTCGAAATGCCCGAGTTGATGCGGAAAGCCCTGGGACGTCCCGCTCGTATCGTCAACATGGTGCAACTCGGCAGCGTCCTGAACTCGCTGACAGTGCCAAAGATGGTCCCGCCCATTCAGGCCTTGTTCGTTTACAACTCGAATCCCGCGGCCGTCTGCCCCAACCACAATGAGGTCGTCCGCGGATTGATGCGCCCCGATCTTTTCACCGTCGTCCACGAGCAGTTCTTCACCGACACTACCGACTACGCCGACATCGTGCTGCCCGCCACAACTTTTTTCGAGCACAAGGATCTGCAGACCGCTTACGGCCACTACTACCTCCAGGTATCCAATCAGGCGATGGATCCGGTGGGCGAATGCCGGTCCAACGTCGACATGTTCCGCGCCCTCGCCGAGCGTATGGGTCTGGAAGATGAATGCTTCCGCGAAACGGTGGACTCCATGATCGACCGCGCCCTTGAATCGCCCAATCCGTGGCTCAAGGGAATTACCCGCGATCGGTTGGAACGCGAGCCAAGCATCCGCCTGAATTTCGAAGGCGCCAGGAATCACGTAGGGACAGCCGCCCCCGGCTGTCCAGCCGAGCGAAGCTCGGCAGAGAGTTCGGCACGAAGTTCGGCCGCGAATGCCGCTCCCTTTCTTCCCTTCGCCCAGGGCAACTTTCCGACGCCCAGCGGCAAAGCGGAGTTCTACAGCGAAACTCTGAAGCGTCAGGGGCTCGATCCCGTCGTCGCCTTCACTCCGCCTGACGAATCGCGTTACGGATCGAAAGCCGCCGGATTCCCGCTCGAACTTCTCGCCCGCAAGCCGGACAACCATCTCAACTCGTCATTCGCCAACCTTCCATCCGTCCGCAAGATGGAGCCCTGGATCGGCGATCTTGAGATGCATCCGAGCGATGCCGAGGCGCGCGGCGTCCGCGATGGCGACCGCATTCGCGTTTTCAACTCGCGCGGTGAGATCATCTTCCGGGCTCGAATCGTCGATTCGCAGGGCAAGGGTTCAGTGCCTCACGGAGTCGTCGCCGCCCGCCTCGATTGGGCGCGTTTCAGCCCCGGCGGCGGCAATATCAATGTGCTGACCTCAGAAAAACTTACTGACATGGGCAACGCGGCGACGTTCTATTCCGTCTCTGTTGAAGTGGAACCTTTTCGGGCGTGACTCCAGGCAAGAAATTTGTTCCTGCCTTGTGTTCCTGCCTTGGACGGTTCCCACTCTCTACCGTATAATTACCGTTTTCCTAACTCTAGTTTTTCGAGGTAGTTGCGATTCATCTTCGTCATCATCCTATCCCTGTGTGTGCCCCGCAATTCGGCCACCACACGGGCCCGCAGAGAGACCCGTCGTGGTTTCCATGTTCTTCCATTACAAGAGTTTGGAAGCACGGTTCTTTCCGGAATCACCTTCTCGGATGGTTGGCGCTTCTGCTGTTGACCGTCCCCGTGGTCGGCCAGCAGGACCTCATCGTCGGCATCAGTGTCCATGGCAACCGCCGCATCCCTGCCGACACGGTCAAGGCGCGCATCTTCAGCAAGGTCGGCGACGTCTACGACACGGCCGCCATCGAACGCGACTTCAACGCTCTCTGGAACACGGGCTACTTTGAAGACATCCGCTTTGAGCGCGAACAGAGCGAAAAGGGTTGGATCCTTCACATCTACCTCAAAGAGCGGCCCACTATCCGCGAGATCAACTACTCCGGCCTGAATGCGGTTTCCACCAGCGACGTGCTCGACCGCTTCAAGGAACGCAAGGTCGGACTCTCGGTCGAGAACCAGTACGATCCCACCAAGATCAAGAAGGCCGAAGTTACCCTGAAACAACTGCTCGCCGAGCACGGGCGTCAGTTCGCCACCATCCGCACCGAGGTCCGCCCCATCCCGCCCGCTGCCGTCGGCATCACTTTCGTGGTCAAGGAGGGGCCCAAGGTTAAGGTTGGACACATCCGCTTCCGCGGCAACCGACACGTCAATGACCGCACCCTGCGTGCGGCCATGAAGAACCTCAAGCCCATCGGCATCCCGCACTCCATCTTCCTCGAGAACCTCTTCGCCAAGACCTACGACGCCACCAAGCTCGAAGAAGATACCGAACGCGTGCGCGCCGAGTACCAGAACCGCGGCTACTTCAAGGTGCTGGTCGACGATCCTAAAACCGAGATCCACGACACCGGACACACCGGCTTCCACATCCCCTGGATCCAGCCCGGGCAGGGGAAATCCGTCGATATCACCATGCCCATCGAGGAAGGCGATCGCTACCGCCTCGGCACCATCACCTTCAAGAACAACAAAGCCATCCCCAACACCGCCGCCTTGCGCAGCCTTTTCCCCATGAAGGACGGCGAGATTTTCAGCCGCGAAAAGGTTGCCAAGGGTCTCGAGAACCTGCGCAAAGCCTACGGCGAAGCCGGTTACATTAACTTCACTTCCGTCCCCGACACCAAGTTCGACGACGAAAAGAAAATCGTGAATCTCGAAATCGACGTCGACGAAGGCAAGCAGTTCTATGTGCGCCGCATCGAGTTCCAGGGCAACACCACCACCCGCGACAAAGTCATCCGCCGCGAAATTGCACTGGAAGAGGGCCAGATCTACAACTCGCGCTACTGGGAGCTGAGCCTGCTGCGCCTCAACCAGCTCGGCTACTTCGACCAGCTCAAGCCCGACGATCCCAACACCACCGAACGCCACCTCGACGAAAAGGCGGGAACCGTCGATCTCACCCTGAAGGTCCACGAAAAAGGAAAGAACAGTATCGGACTCCAAGGCGGCGTCAGCGGTCTGGCCGGCGCCTTTGTTGGCATCAATTACAGCACCAACAACTTCCTTGGATTGGGCGAGACGCTCTCCGTTCAGGCCAGCCTCGGTAGCCGCCAGCGCGACGTGGTGTTCGGATTTACCGAGCCCTACTTGTTTGACCGCCCCATCCAGGCCGGCTTCAACGTCTACATGCGGAAGATCAGCTATGACCAGGCTAGGCAGTATGCCATTGCCACCGGGCAAAATCTGAACCTGCCCTCCGCCTACCTGGCGAACCTGCAGAACTACTCGCAGTCCAGCACCGGCACGAGCCTGACCTTAAGCTATCCCTTGCGCGGGCGCCGGTCCTTCAAGCGGGTTGGCATCAGTTACTCCTTCGATCGCTCTTCGCTGGTCGCGGTCAGCAACGCTTCCAAGCTGTTGTTCGAGAATCTCAACTTTCGAGGCATCACCGGCCCCAACGCCCTCAGCGGCATCATCACCAGCAAGATCACCCCCAGCTTCACCATGAACACCCTCGATTCCGCCTACTCGCCCCACCATGGCAAAAGCCTGTTCCTCGGCGGGGAGTTTGCTGGCCTCGGCGGCACGGTTCACACCATCCGGCCCATCGCCCAGTACAAACAGTTTTTCCCCGTGAACCACCGGCGCAACGCCCTCGGTTACAACGTTCAAGCTTCGTTTATCACGGGCTTCGCTGGAGTGGTTGCGCCCCCATTTGAACGCGCCTACCTGGGTGGCGAAAATGATCTGCGCGGTTTCGACATCCGCACCGTCTCTCCCATCGCCTACCTGCCCAGCGCCCAGACCGTACCCCTCAGGAACCCCGATGGGACGTTCGTTCCCGCCAACCCCCGGTTTCCCGTGCTGACAACCTCCACGGGATGCGCCAGCAACTGCTGGAATATCCCGGTGCCCTACCAGCAACTTGTAACTCCCGGCGGCGACCTCAGCATGCACGGCAACCTGGAATACCGCATCACCATCGCCGGCCCAGTCGCCATCGCGCCCTTTGTCGACGTCGGTACCGATCCCATCCTGCGGAACTCGCAGTTGCAGACCAACCTGACCCAGTACGACATCCTGGTCAACACTCTGTTCGGCTGTCCACAACTGAATTCGGCTTACGCCTGTTCCGGTGGCCAAACCATCCCCGGCATCCCCAGAAACCTCACCCCGGTTCCTAACACCAACTGGGTTGTACGCATGTCCACCGGCATCGAATTGCAGACCATGCTTCCAGTCGTCAATGCCCCCTTCCGAATTTACTATGCCTATAACGCCCTGCGCCTCGACACCAGCGCATCGCCGCCGGTCCCCATAACCCGCGACATGTTCCCCGACACCGCCGCCGGCTACTACACTTACCGGACCACGCTCGCGACCCTCGGCTCCGTATACACTCTCCGGGAACCGCGAAAAACCTTCCGCTTCACCGTAGCCACAACGTTCTAAGAGCAGCTATCAGCTCTCAGTCGTCAGCTCTCAGTTCGTGATTGCAACCAAGGTGGATGCTAGCCTGCCGGTGGAGAGCCGGGCGTCCCCGCCCGGCCGCAGAAATGCTGGACGGGTGAGACGCTCCCTCCACCGATCACAAGCAGGTTTTCTAGGAAGTGTTTACTGAAAGCTGAGAGCCGAGAGCTGACAGCTACTCGATATGCACCAGTCCGCTCGCCGGCTCCGACGCCGGCGCCGGCCGCTGCGGCGACCGCCATGCATCGAGCACCGATATCTGGTGCACGCACGATACTGTGCAATGCGGCGCGCACGGCTTCTCCGTCCGAAACTCGCGGCGCATATCGGCAATCGTGTATTTCTCCAGCGGAATCGCCGGATACCCGCGCTGCTGCGAGCAGTAATGCACCAGTCCGTCCTCGCAGATATAGAGGTAACGCGCCCCGGCCCGGCACCGCCACTGATTCGGCCGCCCCAGCGCGATGTTGTCCTGAAACGCATTCACGCGCGTGAAGCTGCGTTTCTCCAGTCCCTTCATCTCGTGGTACACGCGCCGCTCTTCGTCGTTCAAGGGCTGCACCTGCCCCGAGCCGTCGTGAATAATTCCCACCGTCGAACTGAACCCCAGCTCCAGCGCCCGCTTACCGATAGTGAGCGCGTCCTGCGGATGGCTCACCCCGCTGCCCACCACCGAATTGATATTCACGTGAAACTCCGCGTGCTCGGCCAGCAGTTGCAGCTTCCGGTCCAGCACCTTCAGGCTTTTCTTCGAAACTTCGTCGGGATTCACGTTATCAATCGAAATCTGCAGCCACTCCAGGCCCGCCCGGTTCAGCCGCTGGATGCGATCCGCCGTCAAAAGATAACCGTTCGTGATCAACCCTGACACGATCCGCCGCTGCCGCATGTGGTGAATAATGTCGTCCAGTTGCGGATGCAGCAGCGGTTCGCCGCCGCTGATCGTCACCACCGAAGTGCCCAGATCGCCCAGCAGATCAACGCGTCGCAACATCAAGCCGGTAGGAACGGGTTTAGAAAAATCGTCAAACTCGTTGCAGTAAGTGCAAGCCAGGTTGCAGCGCCGGATCGGAATCAGATGCGCCAGCAAAGGATGTTCCGTCGACACCACGGCCTTAAGGATCTGCCACAGTCCATGCGTGTCCCGTTCCACCGCCTTGAGCTTGCGCCGCCATGCCACTAACCTGCTTGTCATCTTGACCTGCTCCTATTTCACCACAGCAACCGGCCCAGTGCCCAATTCGCCACAGTATTCGGCGGAAAAGCAGGGTCGAATGGCAGTTCGGCCACCCCGCCACATGAAATAGCTTGCATTCGCGCTCTACCAGGCCCCAACCCGTCGTCGGCCCGCGGTGCTGCCCTTGCAAGGGCTTACGCGGAATTCACATTCCGTTCATACGGCCCCAAACTTGCTTTCATTTGGCTATAATGTCTATTATATTGATGGGCATTCGCGGGAGCTCTTCTTGGCCAGTCCTCAAATCGACGTTCTGATTGTCGGAGGCGGATTCAGCGGAACCATGCTCGCGGTGCAACTGTTGCGCCGCACCAGGTCCCTGTCCATCGCCGTCCTCGAGCAAAGCTCGCTCCCCGGCCGCGGCCTCGCCTACAGTTCCCCTCACAGATTTCATCTTCTCAACGTGCCCGCCGGGCAAATGGGTGCGTTCCCCGCCCATCCCGAAGATTTTCTCCACTGGGCGAAAACCAACTACGACGCCTCCATGCGGGCGCGCAGTTTCCCGCCCCGCGCCGTTTACGGGGAGTATCTCGGGAGCGTGCTCGATCGCACCCTCGCCGAAAAAGGCCGCGACCGCTTTCACTGGATTCAGGATGAAGCTCGATCGCTGCACCGCCGCCAGGGCAAACTCGCCGTACAGCGCAAGGATGGTTCCGAACTGCGCGCTCGCGCCGTGGTTCTGGCAACCGGTAATTTTCAGCCCGCCACTCCCAGAATCCCCGGCCTCCAGTCCGCCAGTTCTCTCTATGTCCAGTTCGCGTGGGCGGCCAACGCCCTCGAAATTCTGCCCCGGGACGGCAGCGTGCTGCTCCTCGGCTCCGGCCTCACCTGCGTCGACCTGATCATGGCGCTCAAGTCGAAAGCCTTTCGCGGCACCATTCACGTCCTCTCGCGCGAAGGCCTCATTCCCAGCCGTCACCGGCAAACCAAGCCCTGGCCGCTTTTCTGGAATGAACATTCTCCTCGAACCACGCGCGGCTTGCTCCGTCTGATTCGAGATCAGGTCGACGCTGCCGCGGAAAAAGGTATCGACTGGCGCAGCGTCGTCGACAGCTTGCGTCCCGTCACGCAGCCGATCTGGCAGTCGCTTCCGCTCCACGAGCAAAGACGATTCCTGCGCCACGCTCGTTCCTATTGGGACATTCACCGCCATCGCCTCGCTCCCGAAATCGCCGACATTTTTTATGATATGGAGGCAGAAGGGCAGATCCGGTTTCACACCGGGCGGATCACCCGCTACTCCGAAGATCACGATCTGGCCGAGATCGTCTATCAGGAACGCGGCGCCACCACGGAAAAGCGTCTGCACGCGCATCGCGTCATCAACTGCACCGGTTCCGAGACCGACTGCCGCCGCATCGACGACTCACTCATCACCAGCCTCTTCGTGCAGGGACTAGCCCGCCCCGACCCACTGTTTCTAGGCCTCGACGTTGATCCCCAAGGCGCCTTCATCGACTACAAAGGGAAGCCATCCTCGTCGCTCTTTACCATTGGACCAACCCGGAAAGGCCAGCTCTGGGAAACCACGGCCGTTCCCGAAATCCGCCAACAGGCCGAGCAACTGGCCGAGCACCTGGCGAAAGCCCTGCGCCGTCACTCGCACGAAGAAGAAGATGATGGCGACCTGCTCGAACCCGCCGTGTAGCAGCGTGCGGAAAAACTCTGATTCACGCAGGTTTGGGAGGGGCACGACTTTAGTCGTGCCGTAAGCCGCAAGTAATACTCCTGCAATCCAGTTCGGCGATTTCAACGGCATAATCTCCTCCCTCCCATCGCCCACTCAGAAAAAAGAGGCAACCCGATACTCTGGATTGCCTCCGTGAAAACTCCACGAATCTTGGCCGGCTTCGATGAGTTTAGAACGGGTTGACCTGGGGAAAATGAATCTTCAGCTTATAGCAAATGAAGAGAATAAGGATCGCGCCCAGTGTGGAAAAAATGAGGCCAGCAGGATGGTACCGTTCGTTTGTCGGGCGCGAAAACATGTGGCTAACGCCGCCGCCGATGATCGATCCAATGATGCCGAGCACGGTCGTCCAGAACATCGTCATATGGACGTGCATCACCGATTTCGCGATAACCCCCGAGATTAGCCCGATCAGGATATACCAGATTAGGTGAAACATACTTTACCTTCAGCCTTTGCCTTTCAACGTCCCAGGTACCGAGGTGGCAGATAAAACAGCCGTCAACTCTCTGCAACGTACTCGACGTTCCATTCTTAACTTCCAGCCATTCTTAACTTCCAGGTCCCTCAAAAAGCTAGGGCGATGCTAGAACTGGCAGCCCTGGTTTGACTGTTCAAGAGTGCTCACTTTCGCAAATAGATAAAGTGTGGGCAGGAAATTTCTTCCTCGTGGCTTACTGTTTACCGATAGTTGCCGAAAGCAGGCGTTCACACTTGTAACCGTTTGGTTACGAGTTAAATCGCGAAGTTTCATCGGTTGAGTTTGTTGGGGTGTTTGAAAGGGGCTATCAATCCCATGCGGTCAGATGCTTTGTCTTCAGCAATTGACAGTTGCCACACAACCCAACGTGTATTGCGCTATACTGGCCGCGACTCGCGACAGTTCGCGACCCCGGCAAGTTCTTTTAACACCTCAGCAAAATGACCCGCTGCCGGGCTGAATCTATTGAGGAGGATGAAATGCCAAGACTACGATTTCTTGCGACTGCAGCATTATTTGCCTGCTTTGCGGTGTCGAACGGTCCAGCGCAGATGGCCGCGCCATCCCAGGCGCAATCCAATTTACCGGCACAGTACGCGGCGACCGCGATCGGCCAGTCCGGCGCCACGGCGGGCAAAAGCTTCGGCCTGACGGTTTATCTGCAGGAATTGACCAGTGATGGGCAGGTCGACGAATTGTTGGCGACTCTGAAGCGCAAAGGCCAGGATGGACTGGTGAGCGCGCTGGAGAACATCAAAGACCTGGGCCGCGTGTCTCCCACTGCGTCGGTGGGCACCGGCATGCGCTTTGTTCGCATCCGCCCGACCAAGGACGGGGGACAGCACATCGTGCTCGCGACCAACCGGCCGATCTCATTTCCGGAGCTGTACAACTCCACGCGTTCGACCCAGTACAAGATCGGCATTGTGGTGCTCGACGTCGACAAGGATGGCAAAGGAACTGGATCGTTCGCGCCCCTCTGCAAAGTCAGGTTCAACAAGCAGAACGAGCTGGAGATCGAGCACTACGGGCAGAAACCGTTCCGCCTCGTCAACGTGTACCGGCAAAAGTAAGAGGCCGCTGGTTTGGCCGAGAAGGGAGGAGAGACATGAGTACATCGTTTTCGAATGAGGCAGAATCCAGACGGCGATTCTTGCATATGGGTGTAACAGGAGCGGTTGTCGGTCTGCTGACGAGCGGCCTGGAACTCGCATTCCCGTCGCCGGCGCGGGCGCAGAGCCCGCTCAGCCCGGATGCAGCATTGACGGAGCTGATGGATGGCAACAAGCGGTTCGCGACGGGTCGCATGACCGGTCACGAGCATGACCTCGCGATTCTTAGACAAAACACGATTGACAAGCAGGAGCCATTCGCCGCTGTACTCTCCTGCGCGGACTCCCGAGTACCCGTCGAACTGGTCTTCGATCAGAGTCTCGGCCATATCTTTGTAACGCGAGTTGCGGGAAATGTCGTCACCCCGGAGATCATCGCCAGTCTTGAATATGGAGCCGCTGTACTGGGTACGAAGGTGATTCTTGTGATGGGACATGCTGGCTGCGGAGCGGTCAAGGCGACCATCCAAGGCAAGGAAGTTCCCGGACAGATCAGCGCCCTTTATCCACATATTCAACCCGCGGTCGACCAAGCCGGCGACAACCTGGAAGCGGCCACCAAGGCGAACGCCACCATCCAGGCGGCGCTGCTGCGCGAATCGTCCACGGTAGTCAAGGCACTGATAAAAGAAGGCAAGCTGAAGGTTGCCGCGGCGTACTTCGACATCGCCACTGGTAGCGTGATGTTGCTGAACTAGCCTGCAGAATCACGATGCAAGGCCGCTGGACTGAAAGCGCCTACTGCATATCTCCGCCCATGGGCACGTAGTGGAACTTCTTCCCGTCGAAGAACACCGCGGAGCTAGCTCCGAAGTCGCCCGATTCTTCAACGTAGATCGCTTCGACGTTTTTCTTTCTCGTGTGCATTTTTCTCACGGAGATCGCCTTATAGGGCAAATTCACAATTACGAATTTCGCTTTCGGATTTGCCGAACGCCATCCCTCCGGCCCCGCGCCGTGAATGATCAGCACCACCAGGCCGCGCCGCGCCGGATCGCCCTCGCTGAAAGTGGTCGTCAGCTTGGGGTTGCCATAGCCATAAAAATCGTTGTAGGGGTCCACCACCGTGTAATTGTGCTCCGCTTGATCCAGCATCGAATTCTTGCAGCGCGCCGCAATCGCCACGTCTTCCACGCCGTCGCCGTCCAGATCGCCGAACGCGGGTGCAATGTCGGGCAGCAGCGTGAACTGATCGCCAAATTGCTGTTGCACGAATTCGTTGTCGATCTTGCGTGAGGCCGACTGCCCCTGCGCCAAAGCCGGAATCAGCATCGCGACACTGAACGCGCCGAACGCCAGGAATAAAGATACTTTTCTCATCCGTTCACTTTAGTCCCTCGCCGTCACCACCGGCAGGTAACGAAAGTCACCAGGAGAAGGTTTCAAGGTTTCAAGGTTTCAAGGTTTCAAGGTCTCAAGGTTTCAAGGTTTCAAGGTTTCAAGTGTTTCAAGGTTTCAAGGTTTCGCCGTCTCCCCAAGGGTGCGTCCCCATAAGACAAACTACGAGATTACGAAATTGCCAAATTACAAATTGCAAATCACCAATTACAAATTCCCCTTGAAGTGTTCCCATCCCGCGGCCGCGAGCCGCCGCGCTTTCCCGTCCGCCCCGATCAACCGCATTCCCGCGGATTGCGTGGTCCGCCCTATCCGCGTCACGCGAACTCCCTCCACCTCCGATGGAATCGCTGCCGCGGACGTAAACAGCAATTCATAATCGTCGCCGCCGTGCAACGCCAACTCGAGCGCGACCCGCTTTTTCCCCAGCCCCACCTGCGCCCGCGGAATCGCCTCCGCCTCGATTTCCGCGCCCACGTGGCTTTCCTGGCAGATGTGTTCGAGGTCCGTGGAAAGCCCGTCACTCACATCGATCATGGCCGAAGCCACTCCCCGCTGGCGCAGCCACTGGCCCACCGCAACCCGTGCCAGCGGACGAAAGTGCCGCACATACTCCGCTCCCAGCGGCTTCGATTCCTCGAGGCGCGCCAGCGCCGCCGCGGACCCGCCCAACTCTCCGGTCACATAGACTTGCTCGCCC
>JBEKIB010000037.1:0-42760 GCA_050011975.1 Terriglobales bacterium
GAGGATGGCATCGATCGGCACGCCCTGCGGGTCCTCCCACTCGGGGGCGATGGCTGGGCATTGACTCAAGGGAGTCGTAAACCGCGCATTCGGGTGCGCCGCGTTCCGGCCCGAGTCTGGAGTCCACGGCCGCCGCAGCCAGTCCACCAATTTGGACGGCTTCTGCTCGGTCATCCCCTCCCACCACACGTCGCCGTCGAGCGTCATCGCACAATTTGTAAAAACGGAGTTCCTGGTCACGCTGAGCATGGCGTTGGCGTTCGACTTCATGCTCGTGCCCGGCGCCACACCGAAGAAGCCGTACTCGGGATTGATGGCGTAAAGCCGGCCATCGGTGTGGAATTTCATCCAGGCGATGTCGTCACCGATCGTCTCCACCTTCCAACCGGGAATGGTCGGGATCATCATCGACAAGTTGGTCTTGCCACAAGCTGAAGGAAAAGCGCCGGTCATGTACTTCACCTGACCGGACGGGCTGATCACCTTCAGAATCAGCATGTGCTCCGCCATCCAACCTTCGTCGCGCGCCTGTACCGATGCGATGCGCAGCGCGTGGCACTTCTTCGCCAGCAACGCGTTGCCCCCGTATCCAGAGCCGTACGACCAGACCTCACGCGTTTCCGGAAAATGGCAGATGAACTTGTTCTCCGCGTTGCAGCGCCATGTCTTGTCCGGCTGATTGGGGCCGAGCGGCGAACCCACCGAGTGCAAACCACGCACAAACTCCCCATCTTCAGCGAGGGCCTCAAGCACGTGGCTGCCAACTCTGGACATAATGTGCATGCTGAGGACGACGTACGCCGAGTCCGTGATCTCCACCCCGATCCGTGAAATTGGCGAGCCGATCGGACCCAGGCTGTAGGGGACAACGTACATGGTGCGGCCCACCATCGAGCCCGCGAACAACCCCGCCAGCTTCTGCTTCATCTTCGCCGGATCTTCCCAGTTGTTGGTCGGGCCCGCCTCTTCCTCGGTTCGGGAGCAGATAAAGGTCTGATCCTCGACGCGCGCCACATCCGCAGGGTCCGACCGGACGAGCACGCTGTTCGGCCGCTTCGCCGGGTCCAGCGGGATCGCGGTCCCAGTGAGGACCAGCAACCGCAGCATCGTCTGATATTCCTCCGGGGAGCCATCGCACCAGTGGATGCGATCGGGCTTACACATCTGTGCTGCTTCCTCAACCCAGCGCTCTAGCTTGGGATGCCTGTGGTTGTGGGCGGCTCTCTCAACCTCTATTGTGGAACTAGCCATGGTAAATTTCTCCCCGTATAGCGAACTGCGGATTGCAATGCCCTCGCTGAACCTGATCGTTGAACCCGGTTGGCGTATGCAGAAGTGCGGCGCCTGCGAGTTAACCCTCGGCTGCGGCCACGGCGCACACATGTTAGACCGCCGCAGCAGATTCAGGCTTGTCTATCTCTCGCCGGTTGAGTTGCCTGGGTAGCGTCCTCTCCGGCAAACACAGATTTGTATTCTCTCTCACTTGTGAAGATTATTCCAGCGAATGATTCTACCGGTACTTCCTAATGGGCAAATCAGGACACCACCATTCTGCCGAGCCCCCAATGAACGCCTCGCGCTGGTCATGTCACATTGAAGCGTGATCCTAGTCACCCCGATGCGTGATCAACTTCCTTGCGCCGTTTCGAGTTCAGGTCTGAAATCAAAATGTAATGGTCAGTCATCAGACCAATCCAAATCCGATGATCGATACTGAATCACCAGCGAAAATCGGGTTCGAGGCGATCTCCAGAAATAAAGTCTACCAGGAGGTCGCCAAGCAACTGGAGCGGCGCATTACGGAAGAGCTGAAGCCCGGCGACCTGCTCCCCCCAGAACGCCAGCTTGTGGAAATGCTTGGGGTCAGCCGTAGTTCCGTGCGCGATGCGATCCGTAGCTTGGAACTGAAGGGACTGCTCGAGCCACGCCAAGGTGTCGGCACGGTGGTTTGCAGTCCTAGCGCTACCCCAGCCAATCCCCTGGCGGACGCACTCCTGGAGAAGCGGAAGATGGTTGAGGAACTGCTCGATGTGCGCCAGATGATCGAGCCGCCCTTGGCCGCGCGTGCCGCTCTGCACGCCTCTCGCGACGAGATCGCTGAGATGGACGAGATTCTTGCACGCCAGGAGGCGGAAGTGAGCCGCGGCGAGCTCGGAATCGAAGAGGACTCCGAGTTTCACTACAGCATCGCTCTCGCGTCCGACAACAGCGCGGTCCTGAAAGTCGTGGACGTGTTGATGGATTTGTTGCGCGAAACCCGGGAACGCTCGTTGCAGGTGGAGGGACGGCAAGAGAAATCGCTCGCCGGTCACCGCCGAATTCTTGCGGCCCTGAAGCGGGGGGACGCCGCAGCCGCCGAGGCTGCCATGCGCCGGCACCTGCAGGAAATGGAACAAATCGTACTGAAGAAATTGTAAACGAAATGGAGGTTGCAAATGGGCCAGCTATTGGCGGTCGAAGTCATCTACCGAGGGGTCTTTCAAAAGACTCTGGCCAAGAACATAACGCGTGACATTGTTTTGGCTGCGCACAACGAAGGCAAACTGGGCATTTCCTTTGGTCGTTATGGAGACGCTCCGGAACGGAACGGCATTCCAGCCAAGAGTTTTGCCATCGTCGCCAACGACGAGCAGACGCTCGAAGAGGGAATGGCACAATACGAACCCAAGCAAGTCGACCTGACTGTGGTTCTCGATGACACGCTCTGCAAGGGTGTGGAGTCGTGGGCATGGTACGGCCTGCATCCCGTGCATAAGGCTCTCAAACCGGGTCACACTCTCCTCGTCGTCTCAATGGAGGATGCACCCGCCCTGCTGAAGAACATTCACCGCCGGGAACAACCTTACAATCTGGGAATCCTGAAAGGCGAGGCGAGCTTCTCGGGCATGTGGGTTTATAAAGATGACCACACCGACGTCCGCGTCCTCGGCGCCATCGCCAAGGCGCTGCCGGGACTATTCAGCTTCCAGTCGGTGGAGAAATTCATCAACGAAAAGCTGAAGAGCGCCGCGAAAGTGGCTTCCGCTCGCACCGACTTCGACCGCTTCACTACGGTCAAGGTAAAAGCCGGCCAGGGCAATCCCGAAGAGTTGTTCAAGTTCACACTGCCGGACTGGGACGACATGCGGCTCGGCGCCTCGGTCAAAGGTCAACCGCAGGGCGGACCGTACAAGGATCCTGTGACGAAACAGGTCGGCGGTTTCCGGCCCGTCCGCAACGAACTGTTCAAGAAATACGCGTCGCGCACCGAACGGCCGGTGATTAACTTCTCAACTTGCACCAAGTGCACCCTGTGCTGGCTCAACTGCCCGGATGCGTCTTTCGACGTGACCGCGGAAGGAACTTATGACGCCAACCTCGAGGCCTGCTGCGGTTGCGGCGTTTGCGAAGATGTTTGCCCGGTGAAGGATTGCGTCACCATGGTGAACGAGTCCGAGTTCCAGGGGAACGACAGCCAGTATGCGGCCTTCAAGAAAGACAAGGACGCCTATCTGAAATGGCTGGAAACCACCATCCAAAAAGCCCCGGCTCGCAAAGAGCGGTCCAATGGATTCCGTTATCGCGGTCAGTATCAGGAACAGATTCCCGCAGCCCTGGAAATTGCTAAGAAAGGCTAGTGGCCCGGCGGCAAGCCAGAATACTTAAGGAGATTAAGATGGCGACATTAACAATACCTGTTGAGGAAAAGAAAAAAATCGAGCAGGAAGCCTTGATCACCGGCGCCGAGGCCATTGCGATTGCATGCAAATTGGCCAACGTCGATGTGGTCACGGCTTACCCAATCCGGCCGTACGACACGGTAATGCAGTACATCAGCCAACTGGTAGCAGATGGCGAAATGGACTGCGAATACATCGTGGCGGAAGGCGAGCATTCTCAATTCGAAATCGTAAAGCACGCGTCGGTTTGCGGTGCGCGCGTGTTCTGCGGTTCGAGCGGTGTGGGCTGGATGTATGCCATGGAAGCGCTGACCGTGAGTCCGGCTCTGCGCGTCCCCATGGTCTGCATGGTGGGCAACCGGGCGCTCGATGATCCCGGAGCCTTCGGTGTGGAACACAACGATGCCCTGGCCGTCCGCGATCTGGGCTGGATGTTGACCTGGGTCGACAGCGCGCAAGAAGCGCTGGACACCGCTCTGATTGCCTACCGTGTGGCGGAAGATCGCCGCATCTTCGTACCCCTGGCCATCAGCTGCGACGGCGCATTTCTCACCCACTCCCAAGCCTTGGTACGCATCCCGACGGCGGAGCAGGTCAAGAAGTTCCTGCCTGCTTATAACCGTGGCGAACTGCTCCTCCATCCCGACAACGTTATTTCGGTGGCCCCACAGGTCAACGAGGATTGGGTGACGGAGATTCGACGCCAGAACTACAAAGTCACAGAGGTTGCCTGCGATGTGATTCGCGAAGTCTATGCCGACTTCGAGAAGACCTTCGGACGCAAGTACGGCAATCCGTTCTTCGAAGAGTATATGACCGAAGACGCCGACGTTGTACTGCTGGGCATGGGAACACTCTCGACCCCGGTCAAGGTCGCAATCCGGAAGATGCGCGCCGAAGGCAAGAAAGTTGGCTTCGTTCGTCTGCGCTGGTTCCGGCCCTTTGCCGGCAAAGAGATTGCCCAGTGCCTGTCGCGTTTCAAGGCCATTGGCGTTATCGATCGCGACTTCTCGTTCGGCTCGCCGGACCTGAGTGGCGTGGTGGCAACGGAAGTTCGCTCGGCCATGTACAGCAATAGCAGCACCCGACCGCCGGTCATTGGCTTCATTGGCGGACTGGGTGGCCGCGAAGTGACCGTGCCGGACGTGGAAACGACCACCGAGATCGTATTCCAGGCCTCCAAAGGTAAAGTGCAACCCCTGACACAGTGGATTGGGCTGCGGGGATAACGCGTTTCAACGCGTATCCAGAGCCGGAAAGGATAATAACCATGAGCACATTTGTAGACGAAAAACCGACGCAAAACCTGGAAGCCTTCAAAGGAGTCAAGAAGGTTCCACACGAAGAATATTACACATCCGGCCACCGCACCTGCCAGGGCTGCGAGTCTGCGCAAATCATGAAACTGATGGCGAAGGCTGCAGGTCCCAGAACCATCGTTCTGGGCAGCACTGGCTGCATGTACGTGGCTAACACCTCTTACTACTCAACCCCCTGGGGCGTCCCCTGGATGCACACGCAACTGGGCAGTTCGGGCTCCAGCGCGCTGGGAGCGGCCGCGGCATTCCGCGTCCAGATGCGCAAGGGCGTCATGAAGGATGAACCCATCAACGTCATCGCCTTCTGCGGCGACGGCGGCGGTGCGGACATGGGCCTGGGCGCGATCTCGGCCACCATGTGCCATCCCGATTACAACCTTCTCATCCTGATGTACGACAACGAGTCGTACGCCAATACCGATATCCAGATTTCCGGAACATCGCCGTATGGCGTCAACACCTCGTTCAGCACGCCAGGAAAAGTGAAGCGCATCATGAATCACCGCTGGAAGAAGAACATGGCGCCGTTAATGATGGTTGGCCATCCCACGGTGAAGTATGTAGGAACCATCTCTACCTCCTACCCGCTGCAGGCGATGAACAGCGTTCGCAAGGCGCTGTCGATCGGCGGCCCAACCTTCATTCACTGCCTGAACCCGTGCCCGAAGGGCTGGGATTTCGATCCTGTGCTTTCCTTCGAACTAGGCGAACTTGCCGTGAACACCGGCATTTTCCCTCTCTACGAGATCGAAAAGGGCAAGGTGAAGTACTACGGCAAGACTAAGGACATCGTCAACGGCAGGTTCAAACGTCTTCCAGTTCGTGATTACTTGCTCAAGCAGGGAAGGTTCGCGCACTTTATCGAGGAAGATATCGAATACTTCCAGAGCAAAATCGACGAGATGTGGGACAAGTGGCTGCTGCCGGGAATCATTCCGCTCCAGAAGGATATCGACGCTGCTACCCCGGCCGCCGAGTAAGGGGGCGGGGTTTCATTTTACCCGGACCGTGTCGGGCCCGGAGTGCACGAGAAAAGAAAGCGCAACCACCTAGGAGGTTGCCTATGGCCACGAATGAGACCTCCTTAGTCCGTACCGAAACGTGCGCCTGCAGATTCGCGATGGTGGCCATCGCGAATCTGCAGCACGCATGTGCGTCGTTCATAAGACCTCTCGCTGTAAGCCTGCACGCCAACATCGCCGCCATCCAAGTTGCACTGGCCGTGCTTATCCCCATCCAACCCCGGCTGGTGCCAATCGAGAGTTACATTCCCGATCGCCTTAGCCCGCGCGTGGCTGGCGAGTGCGGGCCAACTCTACAAAGGTACGGAACAGAATCCGCGTTCATTCATTAGGAGAGGAAAGAGCCATGGCTACCGAAATTGCAGCTGCGAGACAGCGCGACAGCGCGAAGGAAGTGCACGGCAGCATTGCCGGAAACCGGTGGGTCCAGTTGATATGCGGCATCGTCGCGATGATCGTCATATCCAACTATCAGTATGCCTTCACGCTCTTTACGCCAGGCATGAAACAGACATTCACAGGAGTGCCGTACGCGAAAATAGCAGCCATCTTCTCGGCCTTTATTCTCTTTGAGACATGGCCGATGCCCGTAGCAGGGTACTTTGTCGATAGGTTCGGCATCCGCAAGCTTATGACGTTCGGCGCGATGTGTATCGCGCTCGGATGGGTGCTGGGTGGGACCATCGCTAAGTCCCCTCTTGAGTTGTACGTCTATTACGGCGTCATTGCCGGAACCGGCGCCGGAATCATTTACATTTCGTGCGTTGCCAATGCGCTGAAATGGTTCCCGGACAAGCGGGGATTGGCGGCTGGGCTGACGGCCGCAGGCTTCGGTGGCGGAGCCGCCCTCACTGTCATTCCCATTGCCAATTCGATCCACAGCATGGGGTGGGCGAGGGCAATGGCTGTCTGGGGGCTTGGCCAGGGCATTATTGCATTCGCTGCTGCATTGATACTCCGCCATCCGCCTGCCGGGTGGGTTCCTGCTGGATGGGACCAGAGTGCAAAGCGCGCACGCAAGGCCGTCGCGCAGTCCAAGGTGAACTTTACCTGGATTCAAACTCTGGGAAGACCCGAGTTCTATTTGCTCTACACCATGTTTTTCTTTGCCTGCGCCGGCGGCCTCATCGCTACCGCGAACCTTTCCCAGATTGCCAAGGCCCTCCATGTGAGCGACGCGAAGGTGTGGGGTCTAGCGATTGTTCCGCTGACCGTAACCCTGACGTCAATCTGTAACGCTCTGTCCAGAATCTTGTGGGGCACGGTCTCGGACCGGTTGGGTCGAGAATATACGATGTTTCTAACCTTTGGCGTCGAGGCGGTCCTGGTGTTCCTGGTGACCAAAATAGCGGGAGCTCCGATTGCATTTGTGGTGCTGTTCTCGTTTATTTTCCTCTTCTGGGGTGAAATCTTTTCCTTGTTTTCAGCCACGACGGGCGATGTTTTCGGCCCCAAGAACGCCTCTGCCAACTATGGCATGGTGTATACGTCCAAGGGTGCGGCTTCTGTGTTTGCCGGATTTGGCGCGGCAGCGCTGGCGGCGTACTTCGGCGGCTCTTTTGCGGTGCCATTCTACATTTCGGCCGTACTCTGTGGAATCGCGGCGATCTTCTCGCTATTGGTCCTGAGACCGTTGGTCAGGAGCAGAATTGCGAAGGAAGATCGAGTGGCTGAGGGAGTGGCGCTGTCAGCAGCATTGGCGCAAACCTCCACGCCCGAAGAAACCCATCACCTGAAACCGACGGCGGGGGCTCGCCGGTAGTCATTGGCTCGGAGCGCGGTAAGGACAAAGGCACGAGGCGGTTGGGTCGCGGCGGGGTTGGTGATTGCTGTGGCCTAGCCGCGATCGCGACCCGGCCCAAGGGAGAGACCTCGCATACCGAATTCGTACAGCTGATTGATATTGATAAGGAGAAATCTTATGGCAACCCCAAGCATCGCTCCGCAAGTGAAGCTCCCTCGGGAGAAAAAAACCACATCAGTCTGGGAGCCGAAGCCGCCAAGCCTGAAGCAGCAGGTTCAAAATCTGCTGGTTGAGATTTTCGGGGGACACGAAGAATTTCTTGGCTGGACTCCTGACTAGTCCACTCGAAAACTGGCGAGGGGCCCTGGGGCCAGCTTCTCTCACGACCTGTACGGGCTGACCCCCAGCTTCCGCACTTGTTCCGTGAACTCCCGCACCACCTGCCCAAACCTCGGCCCTTCGGCCGCCGAAACCCATTCCAGGCGAAAGCGCTCTTCCTCGATACCGAAATCCGCGAGCATCAGTTTGATGGCGTCCGCGCGTTTTTCGGTTTTGTAATTGCCCTCCTGATAGTGACAATCTCCCAGATGGCAGCCACAGATGAGAACGCCGTCCGCGCCCTTCGTGAACGCATCAATCACCAGGTTGGGATGCACCATTCCCGAGCACATGACGCGGACGATGCGGATGCTGGGCGGGTATTGAGTCCGGGAAACGCCCGCCAGGTCGGCGCCGGCGTAGGAGCACCAGTTGCAACACAGCGCGATGATCAGGGGCTGAAAGTTGTCGTCCATCACTCTACTCCCAAAGCAGCATGGATCTGGGCCTCGATCTGATCGAGGGTAAATCCACGGATGAATATGCCCTTCTTTGGACACGTAGCCTGGCAGCAGCCACAGCCCTTGCAGGTGGAGTCGCTGGTTTCGACGACTTTCTTGACCGACCCCTGCCACATGTATTCGAGCAGGGTAATCGCCTTGAATGGACATGTGTCCACGCAGTAAGCGCAACCGTCGCAGCTTTCGTCGACGACCTGCGATATGTTGGCTTCCAGTTCAATGCTGTCGCGGGCGAGGATAGTAGCTGCTCTGGCGACCGCCGCCTGAGCCTGGAGAATGGACTCCTCGATGCTCTTCGGAGAATGCGCCAGCCCGCATAAAAAGACGCCATCCGTCATGAAGTCGACGGGACGCAGTTTCATATGGGCTTCGAGGAAAAATCCCTCGCTGTTGAGCGGAACCTTGAGGAACTGCGCGATCTTGCGGTTGTCTTCGTGCGGATGAATGCCGGCGGACAGAACCACCAAATCGGCGGAGATCATGACTGGCATCCCCAGGGTCTGGTCGAAGACGGTAACCTGCAATTTTTCGCCATTTCGTGACACCTCGGGCTTGCGGTCCTCGTCGTAGCGCACAAACACGACGCCCTGCTGCCGGGCTTTCGTGTAATAGCTCTCTTTGAAGCCGTAAGTCCTGATGTCCTGGTACGCGACGTAGACATGCGTCTCGGGCGAAAGCGCCTTGATCTTCAGAGCATTCTTGATGGCGTCGGCGCAGCACACGCGAGAACAGTAGGGGTGGTCGGCATCTCGCGAGCCCACGCACTGGATCATGACCACGGTCTTCGCGGAACCATTGCCTTCCCGCGCCAGGAAGCCATTACCGGAAGCGAGGCGTGCTTCGAGGTCTCGCTGCGTGATGACGCTGTCGTCCTGTCCATGCAGGTATTCTTTGGGCTGGTACTGCTTCGCACCTGTGGCCACGATGGCGACCCCATGCGTGACTTCGGTGGTCTCGCCGCCGGCCGAGATCGTTGTCTTGAAGTTGCCGATCGTGCCTTCGATCTTTTCGATCTCCGCACCGGTAAATAGATGGATTCTGCGGTTCTGTACGATTTCGTCGCGCAGCCGCGCTAATTCGTCCTGTGGCTTTTCTCCGTTGAGCAAGTAGTGGATGTGGCGCAGATTTCCGCCCAGCTCATTCTCCTTCTCCACCAGATAAGCATCGAAGCCCTGGTGTGCGAGCGCCAGAGCGGCGGTCATGCCCGATAGTCCTCCGCCGATGACCAGAGCTGACTTTTCTACCCTGACCGTCTGCCGGTGGAGTGGCCGCAATAGCCGGACTTTGGCCAGCGCCATCCTGACCAGGTCCTTGGATTTCTGCGTGGCTAGCTCCGGCTCGTGCATGTGGACCCAGGAGCATTGGTCGCGGATGTTGGCCATCTCAAACAGGTAGGGATTGAGTCCGGCCTCTGCCATCGTATTGCGGAACAGGGGCTCGTGCGTTCGCGGGGTGCAGGAGGCCACCACTACCCGATTCAGATTGTGTTCGGCGATCTTTTCCTTGATGCGATCCTGCGTATCGTTGGAGCAGGTATAAAGATTGTTCTCCGTGTATACGACGTTGGGAAGAGTCTTGGCATATTCCACGACGTCCGGGACATTGACCACGCCGGCGATATTGGTCCCGCAGTGGCAGACAAAGACTCCGATGCGCGGGTCTTCTCCCTGCACATCTCTTTCGGGCGGATAAACTTTGGGCGTGATCAGCGTGCCGCGCGCTTCGCACAAGAGCGAGAGCACCTGCGTCGCAGCCGCCGAGGCCTGCATCACCGTTTCCGGAATATCCTTCGGTTCGGCAAACGGGCCGGCGACGTAAACTCCCGCGCGAGACGATTCCGCCGGCTTGAACGCGGAGGTTCCACAAAAGTTGAATTCATTAAGCGCTATGCCGAATCGTTGGGCCAGCACTTTGACGTCTTTGGGCGGTTGCATGCCCACCGAGAGGATGACCAGGTCGTATTCCTGGGAAAGCTTTGTGTCGTTCTCGCCGAGATACTGTACGATCAGGTTCCGCGTCCCAGGGACTTCGTCGATCATCGGCACGCGAGAACGGATATAGTGCACACCGAGCTCTTGCGCTCTGTGGTAATACTGCTCGAAACCCTTGCCGAAGGCGCGCAGATCCATGAAGAAAATGTCGCATTGCAGACCTTCGCCGAGATGCTCTTTGGCGATGATGGCTTCTTTGGTGGCGTACATACAGCAGACAGACGAACAGTAGTCGTGGTCGGAATCTCGCGAACCAACGCACTGCAGGAAGGCAATCCGCTTCGGCTGCTGCTGGTCGAAGGGCCGGAGCACATGGCCGGAGTAGGGTCCGGAGGCGGACAGAATCCGCTCGAACTCCAGCGCCGTGAGCACATTCGGGAAGCGGCCATAACCCAGGTTCTTCTTTAACCGGGCATCGAAGATCTCGTATCCGGGTGCGAGGACGACAGCGCCAACCTTTAACTCGTGGGTCTCGGCTTTCTTTGCATAGTCGATCGCGTTGGCTTGGCAGGCCGTCGAACAGATTTGGCAATCGCAGCAGATGCCGCATGCGAGGCAGCGTTTAGCCTCGGCGATCGCTTCTTCCGGCGTGTAGCCGACGTGGACTTCGGCAAACGTTCTTCCACGAGTCGCGGGGTCGAGGGCTTGCATGTGCACCTGGCGCTGCATCAGCACGCCAGCCGTGTCCACGACGTACTGGGTGTGAAACGGCCCTTCCAGTTCGCGCCCCGCTCGGAGGTCTTGTCCATTGAGCCAGCGGTCGATAGAGCTGGCGGCTTTTTTGCCCGCGAGCATCGCCGTCACCACCACGTCGGGGCCGGTCACGCAGTCTCCGCCGGCGAACACACCGGGCAGTTCTGTCTCCATCGTCGCCGGATCGGCACGCAGCGTTCCCGATTTTGTGGTCGCCAGACCCAGCCGTTCACCTAGGCCACTCACATCGGGGACTTGGCCAATCGTGGCCACGACAGCGTCGCAGGGAATGACGAACTCCGAGCCTGGAATCGGTTCGGGAGTCGGCCGGCCGCTGGCATCGAGCTTGCCGAGCTTCATCTTCTGGCACTCGAGGCCAGCTACGCGCCCGCCAGCGCTCGACTGGAATGATTTGGGCGCGGCGAGGAACATCAACTTGACGCCTTCGCGTTCAGCGTCCTCGATTTCACGATGGTCAGCGGGCATTTCTGCTCGGGTTCGCCGGTAGACGATCGTCACCTCGGCAGCTCCGCAACGCAGGGCGGCGCGCGCCGCGTCCAGCGCGGAGTTGCCTCCTCCCACCACCAGCACATGACGCCCCGGCGCTTCCGGACCCGAGAGATTCACCCGCCGCAGGAACTCCACGCCACCACTGACGCCCTTCAGATCTTCTCCCGGAATGCCGAGTTTCCGCTCCACGTGAGCCCCGATAGCGACGAAAACCGCCGCGTAGCTCTTGCGCAAATCTTCGAACGTGATGCTGCGGCCCACCGGCGTATCTAGCAGGATCTCGATGCCGATCGAACGCAGCCGGTCGAGTTCAGCCTTCAGCAATGGCCGGGGCAGCCGAAAAGACGGAATACCCGCCGCCAGCATGCCGCCGGCAACCGGGAGTGCTTCGAAGATCGTCGTGCTGTAGCCTTTCTGCCGGAGTTCGTAGGCACAAAGGAGGCCGGCTGGGCCGGACCCCACGATGGCAATCTTCTCCGAACGTTCGGGCACGGACGGTTGCGGCAGCTTGTAATTGGGGAAGCGGTCGGTAATGAAGCGCTTCAACGCCGGCACATTCACCGCATCGTCGACGCCGGTGCGCGTGCAAGCGGTGGTGCAGGGGTGGGTGCAGATGCGGCCGCAGATCGACGGAATCGGGTTGTCTCGCAGAATGACCTGGAGCGCCTCCTCGAAGCGTCCTTGCGCGATCAGAGTTACATAGCCCTGCGCGCTTTGGTGGATGGGGCATCCGGCCTCGCAGGGAGAGGTCCCGCGGCGCGAAATGGTGAAGATGTTGGGAACGGCTTGCGGGAACGGCCGGTAGATTGCCTTCCGTTCTCCCAGTCCCTGATCGAACTCGGAGGGCAGCGTTACCGGACATTCCGTCGTGCACGCGCCGCAACCGGTGCATTTCGTCGCATCCACAAAACGCGGCTGCTTCTTGATACTGACCGTGAAATTCCCCGGCTGGCCATCGACGCGCCCCACCTCAGTCATGGTGAGAATTTCGATGTCCTTGTGCCGGCCGGTCTCGACCAGACGCGGCGCCATGGTGCACATCGCGCAATCGTTGGTGGGAAAAGTTTTGTCGAGTTGCGCCATGACCCCGCCAATCGCGGGGCTGCGTTCGGCCAAGTACACCTTGATGCCGCCGTTGGCGAGATCGAGGGCCGCCTGCATGCCGCCGATACCGCCGCCCACGACCAGGGCAGCGCCGATTGGTGAAGTTTGGGATTCCTCAGACCGCATGGGGAACAACCTCCGCCGCGGGCGTCTGTCGCGCGGCTCTCTCCCTGACCGCCAGGAAATACAGGGCTAGCGGTCGATAGACCATGTGCGCCGCCTTGCCGAACGGCATCTCTACCACCAGCATCGGCGTGGCGATGATCACGTGCAGGGCGTACGCGAAGTGAGCACAGAGCGCGAAGCCCGCGTACCTGAAGAAGTTCACGGAAAATCCACTGAACGCCGTCAGCAGGAGCAGGACGGGAAAGACCATATCCTCCGGCCGCGTTTCCTTGTAGATTTCTTTCTTCGCCTGCAGGCGTCCGATGAGGATGTCGCCAACGCCGTAGAAGATGAAGGCGGCGGCGACGTATCCCAGCCAACGCTGTGGGTTGTACAAGGGATAAATGTTGTCGGTTTGAAACCACCGCAGCGCGAAGACCTTGATGGTCAGCATCATGACCGTGCCCAGGGCGAGCAGCCAATGCCCCAGCCACCGGCCTCTTTCCGGACACTTCCTCATCAGCGAGTGAGTCACCGATTGATACACGTACATCCACGCCTCTTCGACATAGACAGAGAATGGGATGGGCGGCTGTTGCTCGCCGCGCATGGTGAGTAACCAGACGCGGTGGACACGAGATAGCAGGAGGAGCAACGGAAAGAGCATCACCGTGAGCGTGTAATACGTCATGATGGGGAACATGTGCTCCATCCCGAGCGGCGTGGCCAAACTGGAAAAGGGCAGTCCCACATACCACAGGTGGTAGCAGAGAATCAGCAGCACGACGAGCACGGCAACGAAGCCCAGCGAGCCGAAGTACCACGCCCGAGACGTGAGGAGTTTGGACGCCATGCCCGTCCACTCATACTGGCTGCTGAGGAAGCGCCGCAGCGTGAGCATGGAGATCCTGGGCTCCGATTGACGCGGACAGACAATAGAGCAGTCGCCGCAGTCATGGCAGACCCACGGTTCCAGGCTTCCGACGAGCGGCTGCCTCAGGCCCAGCAGGGCGTAGCGAATGCTCCTGCGGGGAAAGCTTACAGAACCTTCGACCAGGTCACACGAGATAGTGCAGCTTCCGCACTGGTAGCAGCCCGTGGGGTCGAATTTTCCATACCGCCGAATGTCGGCCAGCAGTGTTGGATCGCTTTGAACTGGCAATGTGCTTGCTGCCATTTGCCACCTCTACCGAGAGTGCCACTACTGCGTAGTTGCCACCCATTCCTTGATGGTTCTCCTGGTGTAGACCAGGAACTTCCCGCCTTCTTCTACTATCTGGATCTGAAAATTTTCGGCCTGATATGACTCCGCTGCGCGTGCTGCATCTTCTCGGTTGTCGTAGAGCTGCCCATCCCACATGAACTTCTTTCCATCGCTGATCATTGCGAGATCCGGGCTCATACGAGGCCTCCAGCCTGTCCACACGGTGCTGCGAAAATGCTTCGCACAATATGGCGTGCTCGTACCGGCGTCTTCAGCACGTTGTTTGGCATAGGTCACCTCGCGGCGCTATGGCGCTGGGAAAATACTCGCCGACCAGCCACTCCGCCGCTTGCGGAACGGCGCCGCTGACTGCTTTCGACAATCCCTGGGAGATCTCTTCCGGAAGTGGCCCGGTTTGACAGGCCAGCACACGCACCTCGACCCCGCAGATTTCCTGCAACTCGCGCAACAGGTTGGACGTGGGTAACTGGTGCATTGAGAAATCGTCGAGCTTGACCAGCGGGATCTCGGCGGGGTTGATCTCGAATATCTCGCCGGGACTGCGTCCGGCATCGATTGCGTCGAGAATGAGCAAGCGCTCGGGACGCGCGGAGCTCAGGCAGAGAGTGAATAACAGCTTGCGCACGCCCGTGCCAACGTCCAGCAAGCAGACCGCTTCGGGCACCCGGTAGTGCGCCTCGATATAGTCGACTACCGCGCACCCGAAGCCGTCATCTCCAAACAGAATGTTCCCACAGCCGAGCACCAGGGTCGGCTTCCGACAAAAGTCGGGAAGCTCGGATTGCTCCAATGGATCGGATTGATCGATCTCGCTCATACCGTCCCTCCTTTTCGCCGCCGTTCAATTGGCCAGCGAGCCGAGCAACTTGCCTTCCGCGTCGAAAATATCCAGCTTGACCGACAGCTTCCCGTCCAGCCGGTGGGTCGCGCAGGACAAGCATGGATCGTACGCACGGATTGACATTTCCACTTTGTTCAGCACTCCCTGGTCGTACTTGCCGTCATGGATCAAACTCTTGGCGGCCTGGGTGACCGACATATTGATGGGAGCGTTGTTGTGGGTTGTGCCTACAATCAGGTTGACGTTGGTGATCAGGCCGTTGGCATCGGTGGTGTAGTCGTGGATGAGCGTGCCGCGCGGCGCTTCGGTGCACCCTACGCCTCGCGCTGCCCGCGGTGTAACCTTCACCCGGGTTTCGGTGCTGGTGATCTCGGGATCGTCCAGCAAGCGGATGGTGTTTTCGGCGTTGTAGAGCAGTTCGATCAGCCGCGCCCAGTGATAGAGCAGCGTGAGCTGTGCGGGCCGTCCGAACTTCGCGCGAAACTCCACCAGTTCAGCTTGCGCCAGCGGCGTATCGATAAACTCGCAGACGTTAATCCGCGCCAGTGTGTTGGCACGATACACGCCCTTGGGATTGTCGACATCCATGGAGAAACCCTCGCCCCACTGTTTGGCGTATGGGAACTTCAAGTAGCTCCACGGTTCAATGTGCTCGGAGAGGAACTCCGTGTAGCGCTCGTACGGAAAATCCTGGTATGAGCCATTGGACGCCATCAGGCGGAGCTTTCCGTCGTAGAGGTTGAGCGCGCCGTCTTCCTTGACGGTGCCGATGAAGCCGGTAGTGATCACTCCCAGCGACTTCACCACGTCGAGGTACTTGGGGAAGACGTTCTCCTTGGCAAAAGCAATGGAGAACTTGGCGAGTTCGAGCGCCTCATCGGCCTGCTTGCGCAACTGGTCGCGGTCTGCAGGAGCCAGTGGCTTGCTGAATCCGCCAGGAACCGCCGCCTGCGGATGAATGGCCTTGCCCGCCAGCACCTCCAGCATGTGGGCGCACATGTGGCGCACCTTTACCACTTTTCTGGCGATGTCGGGCGCTGCCTGCAGCACACCAATGACATTGCGGATGGAATAGTCAGCATCAGGACCGAGCAGGAAATCGGCCCCCGCCAGGAAATAGAAGTGCAGGATGTGCTCTTCCATGTAGGCGATGCTGTTGCACAGCTCGCGCAGTTTCTTCCCTGCCGGGGGCGGCTCGACTCCAAAGACCGCGTCGCAAGCCTTGGCCGAAGCCAGATGATGCGACCACGGACACACACCGCAAATGCGCGGCGTGATGCGGGGAAGGTCCTCCACCGGGCGTCCGATGCAGAACTTTTCGAAGCCGCGCAGTTCAATGACGTTCACCCGGGCGGTGTCCACGTTGCCCGCGTCGTTGAGTTGAATGGTCACCTTGGCGTGGCCCTCGACGCGGGTGACAGGTTGAATGACCAGTGTCTTTGCCATGGATCACCTCCGGGGCAGCGGCCGCAGACGGCCAGCGCCAGCAAAACGGTTGAAGGTTGCGGACCGATCCGGAATCTGCTTGGGATCGAGTCCGATAGAAGAAAGCGCCCCCATCATGTCCACCATGGGATTGGCTTTTTCCGAGAGCGGGCCAAAGCAACCCTCACATGGCATGTAGGCGCGGATGCAGCGCGGGTTGCCGTCTTTGCCACCGCAGCCGGCACGCGTCGCCGGCCCCAGGCACAGGATGCCCTGCTCCATCAGGCAACGCATTTCGCTAAGCGGCGCTCCAAACTTGAATTCCGGCGGATCCAGGTGGCCCTTCAGCGTGGAGACCGCCTTCTTTTCACGCTTGGTGGGACACTCGTCGCAAACGCTCTTCGACGCCAGCACAGGCAGGGGCTTGCCTTCAATGAGAGCGACCAGCGCGCCGGCCACCATCTCTGGCGTGGTTGGACATCCGGGCAGATACGCATCCACCTTCACCACTTCGTGGAGCGCGTAGACCCGGTCGGTAAGTGCGGGAATCTGTTCGTGCGGTAGGCCGTTTTTCTCGGTAGTCACGCTGTCGCGGTACACTTTCTCCAACATCTCTTCTGTGCTGTACTGATTCGCCAGCGCCGGAATACCGCCAAAGCAGGCGCAAGAACCCAGAGAGATCAGGATCTTGCACTTCTTACGCATCTCCAGCGCCAGTTTCTTGTGTTCTTCGCTGCGGATTCCTCCCGATATCAGCCCCACATCCGCCGCCGGGATTTCCATCTCTGTACCCTCGCCAGTCTGACCGAAAAGCTTGTGGTCCATCAGTACCGGCATATGCACGATTTCTACTTGTTTGAGCACGTCGATGAGCGGTTCACCGATGTCGAGGATGGTTACCTCGCAACCTCCGCATATAGCAAACCACTCTTCGGCAAGTCGAGCTGCCATGCTGCACCTCCTACCGGACTTGAATTGGTGCTGCTTCGTTCCCGTGTTCTACGATCTGTCATTACTGCGTGCGATACGGGCTTGGACCGAGCTTCCTAACCTGCTCCAGCCATCTCTGCAACCACCCGGGCAAAGCGAGAGCCTTCGGAAACCAACACCTGCAGCCGGAAACACTCCGGATCCAATCCGAAACCCTTCAGTATCAGGCTGATAGAATGGGCATGCGAGTGGGGCCGCAGGTTCTCATTGAGGCAATGGCAGTGGACGGGATACCAGCCCAGAACTGGTGCGTCTATCCAGGCGATGGTGAGAGGAACTTCCACATTCCACCTCTGAAATCTGTCGAACGTTCGTTCGAAATCATGCCGCCCCCCGTTACCGTGCCGGGCAGCGCTTGCGAACGTAGCAGTAGTTATGGTCTAACCACTACGCCGTGTCAGTGATTGAAGTCACGCCTTAACGTGACCGGAAAGGGTCTGGAAACGCGATTGGCCTGGAGCGGGTTGCCTGGTTCTCCGGAAATCCCTGCTGACGGCCAACTTGGGAGGGGTCTAACTAGGCAGTGACGGTCATCACAGCTGGAAGTAGTACGCTGCGCTCGAAAAGACGGCTCATCCGCCTCGCGGGCGAGTGAAGGACCGCGTTCTTCGACTGCTCTAAGCCGGGCAGCTGAAGTATTGTTTTAGCCTTGGAGCTTACGACCACCAGATCCTCAAAGAGGATGGGACTCGTATTGCGGTCCGGCCACAAAACCGCTGCCCGCCGATGTCTCCTGGTCGAAGCCGTTACAATTGGGATGTAGCTACCAAACGGAGGGTAAGAAGTTAGCATGGCGATAGCGACCATTAATCCTGCGACCGGCGAAGTCCTGAAGACGTTCGAACCTCTTACCGCGGCGCAAATTGAGCAGAAATTGCAGCTCGCGACTTCCGCGTTCCGAACCCACCGGCGGACACCGTTCGCGGAACGTGCGAACAAGATGATGCGCGCAGCCGAGATTCTGGAAAAAGAAAAAGACGAGTGCGCTCATTTGATGACGCTCGAAATGGGCAAGCCTCTGAAAGCCGCCGTGGGCGAGGCTCTCAAGTGCGCCAGTGGTTGCCGCTACTATGCGGAGAACGCCGAGAAATTTCTGGCGGACGAAATTGTGGAAACTGGAGCCAAGCGCAGCTTCATCCGCTATCTGCCGGTTGGTCCCATCCTGGCCATCATGCCGTGGAACTTTCCCTTTTGGCAGGTGTTCCGTTTCGTGGCGCCCGCGTTAATGGCGGGCAATGTCGGGCTGCTGAAGCATGCTTCAAATGTTCCCCAGTGTGCGCTGAAGATTGAGGACATTGTTCGCCGCGCCGGTTTTGCCGAAGGCGTGTTCCAGACCCTGCTCATCGGATCGGGGCCGGTCGATGGCATTCTGAACGACCCTCGGGTCGTCGCTGCGACTCTAACCGGCAGTGAGCAGGCGGGGATTCAAGTCGGAATTTCCGCCGCCAAACGAATCAAGAAAGTTGTGCTCGAACTGGGCGGCAGCGATCCTTTCATCGTGATGCCCAGCGCCGATCTGGATGCGGCGGTTGCTACCGCGGTCGACGCTCGGATTCAGAACAACGGTCAGTCGTGCATCGCGGCCAAACGTTTCATCGTGGCCGAAAAAATTGCCGACGAGTTCGAGCGCAAGTTCGTCAAACGGATGCAGGACTTGCGCATCGGCGACCCGTTCGTTGAGAGCACACAACTCGGTCCGTTGGCCAGCAAGGACGCGGTTACTTCTCTTGATGCCGATGTGAAAAAAACTGTGGCCGCAGGAGCGCGTGTGCTGACCGGTGGCCATCCCCTGAACCGCCCCGGCAACTTCTACGAGCCGACGGTGCTGACCGACATCCCGAAGGATTCGCCGGCTTACAAGGAGGAATTCTTTGGTCCAGTGGCATCTATTTTTCGTGTGCAGGATGTGGATCACGCCATCCAGATCGCCAATGACAGCCGCTTCGGTCTAGGGGCGAGCGCATGGACCAACGATCCGACCGAAACCGAAAGGTTCATTAACGAAGTCGACGCCGGCATGGTCTTCTTCAACAAGATGGTAGCCTCCGATCCGCGTCTGCCTTTTGGTGGTGTGAAGTACTCAGGCCACGGGCGCGAACTCGCCGTGCAAGGGATCCGCGAGTTTGTGAACATCAAGACGGTTTGGATCCAGTAGTCGAAAAGACGACATCACGCGCGGTCCGTGGATGTGCCCCGGCACGCCGATGCATTCGTGTGCTCACTCCCTGTCGACCCGCTTCGCTTCACCATCAGCGCACACTACCTAGCTCTCCTGTCATGAAAATCATCTTATCGAAAACGCCTCGGATCGAGATCCCGCTCCGCCACGAAAGTCTGCCCGAGGCGTTTCCGATCAATGCTTGTGACAATTCGGGAACTATCGGAGTAACCGCCGTTTCGCGACCGCCTCGTCGCTCTCAGTCCCTGCCTGTCTTCGGTTTCTGCTCCGCTTCCCGCGTCAAAGACCTGCGGTGATCGGCCAGAAGCTTCTCACGGTTTTGGCGCAGGTCTTTCCCGGTCGGCGCCGCCGGATAAGGCTTGTCGCCCATCATCCCCTTCCAGAGAATACGGTTGAAGACCCCGCCATCGACGCGATCCGCGTCCGTGAAGTCCATACCTTTGGTGACTCGCGCCCAATATTTCGCGTCCGGTGTCGGGTTGTTGCAGGGCTGCGCCGGTTGCGGCAGCGGCAGGTTGGTGCAGTAGAGAATCGACGCCGGTGTAGCGGTAAAGCTCCACTCCCGGTTCGGCACCGTGTTGAAGACGTCAGTCATGGGATTGGCCACCGCATCGTTCAGGTTCATCGGCTGCAGGCCCAAAACCTCTTCCATGGTGCGCACAAAGTCGATAGTGTTGTAGGCCGTGGAGACCAGTGCATTCCTTACGTAGGCGCCCGCCACATACGCTGTGGTGCGGTGCGAATCGACGTGGTCGCCGCCATCCTGCGCGTCGTCTTCCACGACAAAAATCAGAGTGTTGCTTTTGTATACCGGACTGTTGGCGATCTTCTGCACCAGCAACCCGACCGCATAGTCGTTATCGGCTTGATCGCGGTCTGGAGTATTCACACCGTCGATCGCGATCCCGAAGTTTCCCGTGTGATCTTTCATCAAGCGGACCAGGGTCAAATTGGCCATTCCGCCCGTGGCGTAATTGGCATCGAAATCCCGTTCCCACTCCTTGAAGCGGTAGTAGTCCGGGAATGAGGGGTCGAACCCGCGGAAGTACGAATCGGTAAAGGGCGCCAGGGCGACATTCGTGGAGGGGGCCACGATGGTGTTGGTCGAGAACGGGTCGTGCGCCAGCGGAGTCTGGCAGGCGGGCTCGTTATAGCAGGTCGTGTCTACGAAGAAACCATAGTCGCGAACCGTGAGACCCGCGCGCAGAGCGTTATTCCACAAATAGCCGGTATTCAGTTCGTCGTTCGGCCCATCCGGCGCAGCCGTGTCGGTCTGGCCCGGCAACAGATCCTCACCGTCCAGTACGTTCGGCGAAAGGGCTCCGCCCGGGAAAAGAGGATCGGATGCCTGGCGCTCGGCCACGGTCGGCAAGGCAACGTTCACACTGCGATTCAGGCCCTCGGTGTCCAGGCTGAGGCCGCGTTGCGAGTAGAAAATCGGGTATTGGTGTTCCACCACGTCGGGGGCGCGAGCGGAAGTGCTCCACGGCCAGCCGTCATTGCTGACTTCGGAGCTGGCGCGGAAATTGTCGAGGGTAACGAAGGTTTGCGCCAGATTATGCTGATTCGGCGTGATGGCCTGTCCAAACAGAGCCAAAGTGGGATCGCCATTGCCGCGTCCCAGGTCGCCCAGAATCTGATCGTAGGTCCGGTTTTCCTTGAGGATGTAGATGACGTGCTGGACGCCCGCATGCACCGCCGCCATCACCGAGTCGGTGGTGGAGGTGTTCGCGAACCGGTTGTTCGTGGTTACGTTCGTGGTCAGCGTCGGAAGCTGCGCCATGGCGCTCGCGATCGGGAAGCTGAGCAGCCCGGCTTTGGTCAGCTGGGGATTGTACTCGTTCGAAGAAGTGCAAGTGGGATAATTCGACGGCCCGTACGCATAGCACCAGTTGGGATTCGGGCCCGTCGGCGATTTCGCATTGACCGCGTACGCCCAGGTGCTGCCGCTGGCGTTGCTGAGGCTCACCGAGTTCGGATACCAGCCGGTAGGAATGAGACCGACTACCTGGTCGCCGCTATTGCTTCCGCCAAGCTTCACCACCGCGATGTTATTCAGATTGCCATTGGTTACGTAGAGATAGTTCTCCAACGGCTCCGCCAGCGTCACGCTGTTGGTGTTCGCGCCCGTATATTGCGTCAGCGAGAAAGACTGTAATACCGATGGGGGAGCGATAACTGGAATGCTCTCGACCACCGTGTTCGTTGCGAGGTTGATTACGTCCACTGTATCCGACTCGTCCTCGGCAACGTAGAGGAGCGTCTGGGCCTGGTTCAGCGTCATTTTGTTCGGCTGGCCCTTCACGGGAATACGGGCCGTTATCGATGGCGTATAGGTACAAAATATCGGGTTACCGTGACCACAACTCGCCGCCATGGTTACGACATCAATCTCCCGGTCGCGAAGGCTCGATACGTAGGCGGTATAGGGTGTCGCGGCCGGTCCATTACTCGTCATCGCTACCCAGAACGGATATTCGCCGCCCGGCAGGCCATTGCCGGGGCGTAGGTCGAGTTCCGTTCCTTGCAGCATCCCCTGTGCTCCTTGCATCGATCCCGTGTCTGGCAGGTATTGGTCCAGCCAGATGCTCAAGCCTCCGGTGAACACTGTGATCGAGTCGTTATAATAATTCGCCACCACCAGCATATTGCCATCGTTTGAAATCGCCACGCCGGCGGCGCAAGGCGCCACGAAAACCGCAGCGTTCACCGAGGCGAATGTGCCGTTGAGTACGGGAAGGCCATTGCCCGAAGGGTGGCCCGCGACAATCCCCAGCGTTGGATCTTGGCCCAAGTCCAGTTCGGCCGTCTTCGACCAGATATGGGTGGTTGGGTTCTGAGTGATGATGTGGATGTTGTCGCCATTATTGGGCAGGGGGTAGGGGATGGGGTCGGTGCCGAAGGGAGCGTCGCCCATGCCGCCAGACACATAGAAAGCCGTACTGGAAGGATCCCAGGCGATCCCGTGATAGGTATTGGGAAGGGGCAGGGCTTGCTGAAAGACCGGCGCGCCGGATTGAATGTTGTAGATGAACACGTACTCACTCGAGAACTGCGGGTCAAAAAATGGGAACGGACCTTGAAAGACTCGGTTGTACCCGCTGGTCAGAACCAGCAGGGTGGTACCGTCCGGACTCACTGCGGTGCTGGCCCCGTACCCCGCCAGCCATTCGACCGGAGGTACTTGCGCATCGAACGGATCGGTAATGACCATGCCGGTGTCCAGAAATTGAAAACTGGACTCGGTCGTTGCCAACGGCGTAATCGATTGTCCCACATTGGGAACGGCTTGGAGTGCGTTGTACACCGTGATCGTCAGGGGTGCGGTGGTGCTGCCAGCCGCGTTGGACGCCGTTACCGTGTGGTCGGTCGTGTTGGGCGGGGGAGGCACAATCGTGGAAGACGGAGCCGCGGGGGTTCCGCCAATGGCGCCGGTGCTGGCGCTAAGAGTCAGACCCGCGGGAAGAGCCGGACTCACACTGTACGTGATCGGCGCTTCGCCGGTGATCCCGGGCAACGGCGCGTTCTGCGTAATCGGTACACCGGCGTCATAGACCGGTGCTGGAGTGCTATACGCTAAACCTACCGGGGCCAAGTCCGCGCCCGCTTTATTCACCGTGATGGTCACGGTCGTGGTGGTACTGCCCGCCAGGTTGGATGCGGTTACGGTGTAGCTGCCCGTGCCGACGGCCAACGCCGTGGGCGTCCCACTGATGACGCCCGTGCTGGCGAAAACGGCGTTGGGCGTGTTCGCGGGCGCCGGCGGGGATGGAGGGGCAGGCACCAGGCCCGCCGGAAGGGTCGGGGTCACACTATACGCGTAGGTCTCATTCGGGCTCACCCCGAACGAGGTCGGCGCTCCGCCGGTGCTGGTCGGCACATTCTCCGGGATCTCCACCCCCACCGTGTAGTACGCCGTGGGGCTCGAATAGACCAGCCCCGTCGGGGGCGCGACACTCACCGTGATGGTCACGGGCGCCGTGGTAAAGCCGGCCGAGTTCGACGCCGTGATGGTGTAGACGGCCGTGGCGGCCGCCTTAATGGCCGTTCCGCTGATCACGCCGGTGCTGGTGCTCAGGACGATGCCCGCCGGAAGAGGCGGTGTGGCACTATACGAAGTCACAGCTCCGCCAGAGCTAGTCGGGCTGTTCGCCGTGATCGGTGTCGCCTGGATGTAGGTCGCCGTTCCAACGGCGTACTGGAGGCCCGTGGGTGCCTGAGTCTGGGCGGGGCTGGCGCTATGGCCGGTGGCGCCACATCCGCAGAAGAGGAGCAGGAATACTGCCGTCAGAGAAGGAGCGAGGAGATTGAACCGTCTGAAATTCCTGAAGCGTGCGTTCACAGTTGACTCCTGTCAGGTCGAATGGTTGAGCTCTGGGTGTGTGGTCGTGTGGATGGAAGCAAGTTCGTTTCACCCTTCGTAAGGTATGGCTGATTTTCTCTTTCGACGTTGCACTCGCATCTCCACTGCTGCAGAAGACATCGCCGAAAGTCCCCCGATGATCTGCACTCTTGGGCGTACTAAAACTGCGGAGCCCCGGCCGGCAGCGTGGCCGAGGTAGGTGGCGCTTTCGACATCAAGCAGTTCCGCTATCATCCCGCGAAGATCCGCGCTGATTTTCGCCTTTCACTGCCACAACCCCGCGATCGGAAGTCGGCTGAATTCCTCGTATACGTGGATTACATTCACAAGGTGGTTGGCCCATTCCTGCCCCGACTGAGTTCAGGAGGACGCAATATGGCTTGTTGGCGGAAACTGCCGTAGGATGCTACTGGCAACAGTGAAGGTCATGAAAAAACGCCGACCATTGCGATCCTGCTTGCTTGGTCTGACTTCGGTTGGCCATCACTGTCACGGGCGGATGCTTATGACTACTAAGAGGCGTTATTTCCATCCTGAGGGCCAATTGAGTGAAGCTGAGCTACATAATTACCGCCGAAGACCGTCGTCAAAGTCGGCTCATATATGATTCAGCGCTAGCTCCGACGCGATGGTTGGCGCCGATCGCAGAGCCACTCACCTTTGTGGCGCTTGGCCTCGCCATTTACTACTACATGACCGGTAGCTGGATATTAGCTATCAGCCTTTTCGCTAGCTTCGCGTATCTGTTTAGCAAGGGGTTCCTCTTTCGATTCATCCGCGATCTGCTGGCAGGCGGGAGCAAGTCTGAGCCGCAACATTTTCAACTGGAGACCGGCAACAGCGGAATCGCCTTCTCTGCTACCGCTGGCACACCGACCGGCGGCCCCACATCGGCGCAGAAACGATGGTCAGAATTTCGTGCGTACTGCCAGACGCCGGACATGTTTGTTCTCTCAGCGGGGCGGACATTTTGCGTTATTCCAAAGCGCTTGCTGACCGCGCCAGAGATTTCCGAATTTCAGGCGGTCTTGAGGAGCAGGCTGTCGCAAGTGCCGGCGCGGACTGGGCCTCGGGCCGTGCGGCATGCCATCTCGTTGGTGCTTTTGGCCTGCATCGTGTTCTTCTTTTTTGGAGGAATGATTGAGGGGGCGCTGTGGCGGTCATTGCGTCCCTTTCTACAACGGAATAGTTTTCGGCGTTCCGGCACCGTTCAGCTTCCTCAACCTGCGTCGCGCGATGAGTTGCGTGGCATGGGCCAGATCTATCTAGTCCCGATCGGGGACACGACCCCGCTGATTTCTGCTGCTTTGCTTCAGTATTACCGTGATAAGTACGGTCTCACGCTGGATGTGCTTCCCAGCATCCCAGTGCCGGAATGGGCACGAGATGAGGCTCGGCACCAAGTTGTGGCTGAAGAACTCATTGAGGCGATGCGACGTGCCTACCCGCAGCAGGCCGCGACTCCCGACAGCATTCTGATCGGCGTGACCGACGAAGATATTTATATCGCCGAGCTGGATTGGGAGTTTGCCTTCAATTTCCGGGAGGCGCACCAGTCGGCGGTCATTTCAACCGCTCGGCTGAACCCGGTTTACTATGGCAGGACGGCGGCGCCATCATTGCTTGAAACCCGGTTGCGCAAGCTGCTGAGCAAGAACATCGGGATTTCTTTCTACGGTCTCAATCTGTCGAGTGACCCCGGGAGCGTCCTCTATAACAAGGTCTGGAGCATAGAGACGCTGGATGCGATGGGAGAGGCCTATTCGGTCCGCGACGCACGCGCTCGCAGGGACGTAACCCTTGAGGCAGGAGACCCATGCTTCGCGGTCCGTCACTATTATTCGCCGAGGAAACAACGAACGGATTCGGCCCACTTAAGCGGTTGCAGCAGCACGCACGGAGAGAGCGATCTCGAAGTTCTAAATATTTATTTGCGCTACGGTTTGTTGATGTCACGACGAACCGACTTCTATTTGCCCGGCCGGTTGCCGCTGGAATTGAGCCGAGTGGTCCGCACTCAGGATTCGCGTTCACGAGCCTTTGGGATTGGCGGGAACCATAGCCTGAATATCTGGCCAGTAGGGAATAAGTGGCCTTATACCTGGATGGACCTGATTCTCGAGGATGGAGGACGGTATCACTACCGGCGCAGCAACTGGGGCGTGGGTTACTGGGATGCCGTCTATGCCGTGGAGCCAACGGTCACCGACTTTTACTCCTCATACGTGACTTGGAACTGGCCAGGATGGAAACTTGTTCGTCCGGACGGCCGGACCTATTTCTTCCCCGATGGTGGTGGCGTCCAACGGCCCGAGCAGGGGGCGCTGATCGGAGTGCAGGATGCATGGGGAGACTCCCTGCGGTTGCAGCGCGAATCAACGGGAAATCTGGTGAATGCGAGTTCCGGAATCGGATGGGTCCGGTTTCAGTATGACTCACACTATCGCCTGACCGAGGCGAGAGATAGTGCGGGGCATGAGGTCTTGTACCGTTACAGTTCGGAAGGCTGTCTCGAAGAAGTCGAAGATGCCGAACACCACCTGACGAAATATGGCCACGAGGGAGCGCGTTGCCCAACCAGTATGGCAATTGACGGGCGCCTGGTATGGACCGCTCAGTTTGACAAGGTGGACCGGGTCACAAAGTTAGAGCTCGCCAACGGGGAAACTTACGAGTTCACATACACTCTAAGCCGCTCGGGCGCGATCACCGGCGTAGACATCAAGGACGCCGGGGAGAACGTGTTGCGCATTATGTACAACAGCTCGGGATACCGATTGGAGCATATTGCGAGCGGCAATGCATCGTTTGCGCCCCGCTGACGCGTCCTACCCGGCCACGAGGCCTTCGAGCAGGCTTGGTATCTCTGCGATCTGCGAACAGCCGTTCAATTGGTGCAAACGCCTAAGCCCGCTCTACTCGCAGCGAATTCCATTCCGCGCCGCGCCCGGAAAAGGATCCGAGGTGAGAATGATTGGCGAAAAATCCCGTGGGTGTTTAAGTTCGTAGCATAATTGCCTTTGTCATCGTGAGCGAAGCGAAGGACCATAGGAAACGGTCCGTCACGACGGCGGACGGATCGCTAAGCACCGTAGACTAGCCCGACAAGAAAACGCCATGATATACAGTGTTTACTGTAGGAACCTGATCAATGTGCCTTCCAAAGTGCGTTCCAAATCGGAGTCTAGGGTTTTCTGATTTGTAATCGCTGCCAGCTCTCCCTACTTCCGCAGACGCGGATCAGATTTTCTGATACACCACTACCACCCGAATTAGAGGGCTTAATCGTCTCTCTTTTCAAGGATAGGAACGAGCCTCGTCATCCTCAGTTAGAGCCACTGCGTGAGGAAACGCGGATACCAACAAAATGGTCTCCATGTACAGCATCCACCGCATGGCGGGTACAAAATGCGGTGCAGTATCCTCGCTCAAGACGTGGAGGACACTTTAATGGCACCAATTATGTCGCCCCAGAAAAAGTGCGATTTCGACGCAAAGGAATTTCTTGCCACTATCGGCGAGGGTAGGAAAGCCGTGGGTTTTCCCAGGAAACAACCGATCTTCGTGCAGGGGGACTCGGCTGACGCGGTCTTCTACATCCAGGAAGGCAAGGTTAGACTCACGGTCGTATCCAAGATTGGCAAGGAAGCAACCCTGGGCATATTGAGCGCGGGGGATTTTTTCGGGGAAGGCGCTCTGGCTGGACAGCCTTTACGCATGGGGTCCGCAACCGCAATGACGGACTGCGAACTTCTGCAAGTTGACAAGAAGGCGATGATGCTTGCGCTCCGGGAACACAGGTTCTCGGATCTGTTTTTAGAGTATCTGCTGGCACGGAACATCCGATATGAGGAAACTTTAGTTGACCAGCTCTTCAATTCCAGTGAAAAGCGACTAGCTCGGACCTTGCTCTTACTTGCTCATTGTGGCGAACAAAGCGCGGCCCAGACTGAAATCCCCAGGATTAGCCAGGAGACCCTCGCGCAGATGGTGGGTACAACCCGGTCGCGGGTCAGTTTTTTCATGAATCGGTTCAGAAAGTCAGGCTTCGTCGACTATGGTGGGGCCGGGCTGCAAGTTCATAGTTCACTGCTGAATGTGGTTCGCCACGACTAGCTTCCGCGCCACCCGCCAGTCGCGAGAAAGCTACGCCAAGATTCTCGCGGCGGCCGCGGTGGCGCGGCGAATCACCCGGGTGGAGCGGCCGTTTTTGGGCACAAGGACGTCGACAACAATATGGCGCAGGGTCAACGGAATTAAGCACTCGACATAGCTCATGCTTGTCGCTGATTGTCGATGACCTGTTGTCAAGCTCAGTTCAGATTGCGCCTCTTCTTCCAGTTACTAAGTTGACCAGGAGAACAATCACAGCCACCACAAGCAGGAGGTGGATGTATCCACCCAGTGTGTAGGAACTGACCAGCCCGAACAGCCACAAGATCAGCAGCATCACAAATATTGTCCAAAGCATCCGAGACTCCTTTCGTCCTTACAGTTTTGAAGTTACTTTCCGAGCGGACGGATGAAAGAGTTGCTACATCATGAGAAGCGTAGCGCATGACATCCGAAATCGCGCATACGGTGGATGCCGTACATGGAGATCATATTGCTGGTACTCGCACGTCCTGTCTCTGTTCTAGGCGTCTAAGAAAAACATGAGGAGGCGGTATGCGCGAAGACGAGCTGATAAAAAGAGACGAGCTGATGAAATCTGACTTGCTGAGCGAAATCGTGCTGCTGGGTAGCGGTGTCGCGATCATCGTGGCGTTTGTGATTCTAGGATCTTTGGTCACAAAGAATTGACCTGCCATTTCGTAGCCATGGTTCTACAGACATTCTGCCGCTGAACTAGGGCTTCCACTCGATGGGCGAGCGGATACTGTGCAACTAACGTTAGAACTCGAGGCCAAACTAAGGAGAAACTTACGATGTCAGGAAAGAATACAGCAGTATTTGGTATTTATCCGAGCTACGCAAACGTGGAAAGCGGAGTCGATGGTCTACGGGCGGCCGGTTTCAGCAACCAGGATATTTCGGTGCTCTTTCCGGAGAGCGCTGGGACCAGAGACTTTGCGCACGAGAAAGGCACGAAGGCACCGGAAGGCGCAAGCGCGGGTGCGGGAACAGGAATTGTTTTGGGCGGCGCACTGGGTTGGCTGGTCGGCATCGGTGCGCTCGCGATTCCCGGGCTAGGGCCGTTGATCGCCGCCGGACCCATCATGGCAGCGCTCGCGGGGGCCGGGGTGGGCGGCACTGTCGGTGTTCTAGCCGGAGCGCTTGTGGGAATGGGCATTCCCGAGTATGAGGCAAAACGCTTCGAGGGCCGGGTGAAGGATGGAGGCATTCTGCTTTCGGTGCATTCGGACAGTTCTGACTGGACGAAACGGGCCAAACTGATTTTAGAAGCGACCGGCGCGCAGGATATTTCGTCGACGGGCGAGGCGCGCTCCGAGCATACCGATGGCAATCGAGATCTCCGCCGCGCAGGGTAGCTCGCGAGAAGCGTCGAAGAGTAACGTACGCCAACTTCATCAATTGGACTTTGTTAGTTGCACTTCAGATCTGACTGGAACTTAATCCAAACAAGGAGAATGCAAATGAACGCTGACCAAATGAAGGGCAAATGGAAACAGATGAAGGGGTCGGTAAAAGAGCGATGGGGTAAATTGACGGACGACGACCTTGACGTCATCGACGGGCGGCAGGATCAATTGATTGGAACGATCCAGGAGAGATACGGGATTGCTCGCGAAGCGGCGCAGAAGCAGGTCGACGAGTGGAACGCCGCCGTTGCCCGCGAATCCGAGGTTGAAGAGAAGCGCCATGAAGAGCGACGAAAGGCTAGCTAAGCCGCTCTGAAGGTGCGTCTCGAAAGGGAAGCTGCTTGTCGGCTTCCCTTTTATTGTTTAAGTTTTATCGTTTAAGGAATCAAGTTTTGCTTAAGGAATGAGCGAGCGCGACCGGTTGCCCGGTCGTGCCCGAATACGGTTAGGCTGCGGATTATCCGGTTGGAGCAGTCATGGTTGGGGCAGTCATGGGAGTGGGAGCGCTGACGGGTGCTACCGCCGAGCTTGATGAGCATGGGCGACAGCAAGAAGGTGTGGACAAGCACAGCCACACTTGTTAGGTTCTTTAGCCAGAACCATGGCACCACGCAAAAAAGCTCAAGTGGCATTCGCATCCGCCGTGATGTTGCTCTTCCTGAGTGGAGTGGCAGCGTATGTCACCATCAACCGACTCCTGGCAAGTGAGAAGTGGGTGATTCACACCCTCGAGGTCAAGGCCGCGCTGGGCGACATTGAATCGGCTTATGTACGCGTGGGACGGGCACGAAGCGGCTACGTGATTTCCGGGACCGACGATTTTCTGGCGGAGTTTGATGCAGCGGCCCCTGAGATTCCCGGAAAGCTGCAGCGCCTGCGAGATCTGACGCGTGACAATCCCAAGCAGCGGGAGCTTTCCTCGCGTCTGGAAGACGCCATCAACCGTAGAGTCGCCTTACTTCGCGAATCGGTTCAACTGAAGAAGCAAGCGCCTGAAGACAGACAGGGGCAGGCCGAATTCGATCGGCGCGGCGTTCCGGTTTCTTCCGAGATGACCTCGCTCATGCAGGAAATGCGCGCGGGAGAACAAACTCTGTTTGACATCAGGGAAAAAACCACGAATCGCTTGTTTATGCTGACCGTGGTCACCTTGGCCGTCGCGTTTATCCTGGCGCTGGAGCTGCTCGCCGTTCACTACCGGTTGTTGTCCGCGGAGCTCAACGCACGCGAAGATGCGGAGCAGAGTGCCCGGAATAGCGAGGAATCCCTCCGCCGCCTCACCGGCCGATTGCTCCAGTTGCAGGATGCCGAACGCCGGAAATTTTCCCGCGAACTCCACGATAGTCTGGGACAGTATCTGGCGGGTGCGAAGATGAATCTGGAGATGTTCGCCAGCGAGCGCAAGGACAGTCTGCTCGCGGAGACAGTTCAACTTCTGGATCATTCGATCGCGGAAACGCGGACGATTTCGCATTTGCTGCATCCGCCGCTTTTGGACGAAGTCGGGCTTTCCTCGGCGGCAAAATGGTACCTGGAAGGATTTGCGCAGCGCAGCGGAATTGAAGTGAAAGTAGATTTGGCGGAGGACGCCAGTCGCCTTCCCAAGCCCGTGGCGCTCGGACTATTCCGGGTACTGCAGGAAAGCCTGACCAACATTCATCGCCATTCCAATAGTGCCAGAGCTGAGGTTGCGCTTCAGCTTTCAGCCGACCAGGCGATTCTAAAGGTACGAGATTACGGCGGGGGAATCGCTCCGGAAGTCTTAGATCACTTTCAGACCGCAGGAACAAAGTCCGGTGTGGGTCTGGCGGGCATGAGAGAGCGCATTCACGAACTCGGTGGCCAATTCAGGATCGAACCGTGCGCACCCGGAACCTTGATCTTAGTAACCATGCCACTGGCAGAAAGAACAGGGCGGGCACCCGAAACGGTTGCTGCCGACTAATTCGCTCAGTTCGGGGAGAGTTGAGGGAAATATGTTTCGTGGCGCAGTAGTGCTCCCACCGCGTCCAAAATAGAAACGGTGTCCGTTTTCACGCAAGCGCCGCGAGCGCCAGCTTTCCTCGCCTCGTCCGACAATTGTTTCGAAAGGTAGAGCGTGACAATCAGAATCGGGGTTTCGGGCGAAAGTCGAGTAAGGATGCGAGCGGCATCGAGGCCATTCATCGCGGGCATCTGAAAGTCCAGCACAATAACGTCCGGTCGAATTTTCCAGAACCGATCTACCGCGTCTTGACCATCGCGGGCTTCGTCACACACCCGCCAATGTTCGTGCTGCTCCAGCGCGCGGCGTAGATAGCGTCTGACAGAGGGATTGTCATCCACCACCAAAATACGGATTTCTGTTTCCTGCTCGCGCAAGAACGGAACCATGAGCGCACCCTTAGTAAAAAAGGTACGCGCGTAGCGAAAACGCGGCAATACATAGAATGCTTGAATTTGTCTAGCGCTTACCTTTTTGTTCCGTTGCACTGGCCAAATTACACACCGCTCCGGGTTCCGGTTCCGGAAATCAACAGCTTAGCGTTATGGCCCGGAACTTGCTTCGAAGTATGGAGCCGTGCGTGATTCACCGTCACCAGGAGCGTGAAAACAATGGCTCAGAGCAGTGGAAAAGACTGGCGCGAACTGTGCGCTGCCGCGTCCGAAGAATCTGACTCTAAGAGATTGGTATCTCTCGTGAATCAGATTCTTGAGGCATTCGACGAGTGCGATCGAGAATCGATGGACCCCAGGCGGCCTGTCGCTGTTACTCCCAAGTCCTGACCTCACCGACTGGCAGGGCTACTTCGGATCCGACGTTGCTACTGGAGGCCACCTGGGCTAGGTTGCGGTTCGATGGCGCCGTGACCGTGCTAAACGCGGCCCATCAAAACCAACACCAGCACAATGATGAGGACCAAACCGAGACCTCCGCTTGGGTAATATCCCCATCCAGTACTGTAAGGCCAAGTCGGCAAGGCGCCAACAAGAAGTAAAACCAGGATGATCAGCAGAATTGTGTACATGTAAGCTCGCTCCTCTTATTAGTGGAAGTAACCGGCAGGCCAACAGTCTGCCAATCCGGGGCTGCAACCGAAAAGTACATTACATGTCTTCCAGCTCAACATCCGTTCAAGTCTGTAGGGTCGGCGATTTGGTTATGTACAGGCGATGCGGACATTCGCTGCCAGACCGAATTTATGTTCGAACAGGCGCGTCAAACCATCCCGTTAAGACCTTAGATTGGTAACGTCCATGCCGTAGTTTGAAAACCTGTGCGGTCGGCCTGGACCATTAGCAACAAATGATCCATCTGCTAACCGCCTTCAGGCGATGAGAATTATCGCTGAATTGAAAGTGGGAGTAAGTAGACCCTGCCGAGACTTTACACAGATTTCCCCAAAGAAGTACACAATCGGCAGGATTTGTCGCAGCTCCTTAACGGGCTACTCTGCAGCTCATGAAAGTTCTTCACTTGTTCCCGCCTATCGAGCAGGGGCCGGTTTAAGTCTGGCTCCTGCTCCTCGCCTCTGCTTCGCAGCTGAGACGAGAGGCGCGCGTGGGCGCGAGGCCCCGGATGGAGAACCTGCGGCTCGCATTGCCTGAAAGAAGGAGCGATAAAAGAAGGAGCGATAAATGATTGCAGAAACACTACGCGCTTCAATCTCGCCTTTCAATCCACGAAACCCGCAGCAGCAGAGCAACACCGGGCAAACGAGGGATGATTGCGGCAGAGGAACCACCATGCAAATTCGTTTCATTCGTGTGCTGTTGTTCGCGCTCATCGTGCTGTGCACGACGGCGTCATCGTTCGCTGCCATAGGGATAACGGTTGCGTTTGCACCGCCTCCCCTCCCCATCTATGAGCAACCATTGTGCCCCGGAGACGGTTACATCTGGACGCCGGGATATTGGGCTTGGGGAGATGACTTTGACGATTATTACTGGGTGCCGGGAACCTGGATATTTCCTCCCGAAGTGGGTTTCCTTTGGACCCCCGGCTACTGGGGATGGGGAGGAAACGGATTTGCCTTCTACGATGGCTACTGGGGTCCGGTAGTGGGTTTTTACGGTGGGATCAATTACGGCTTTGGCTATTTCGGGGTAGGTTTTGAAGGCGGCCGCTGGGACAATGGACACTTCTTCTACAACCGTGCGGTGAGCAATGTGAACGTCACCAACATTCATAATGTTTACAACACGACGGTCAATGAGAACACGACCAACCACGTCAGCTACAACGGAGGCCAGGGGGGAATTACAGCGCGACCCACGGCGGATCAAGAAGCTGCGGCGCATGATCGACACATCGCCCCGGTCGCCGCTCAAACCCAGCATGAGCAGCAGGCCCATGGCGACCCGCAGCAGCGCGCCTCGGTGAACCACGGCAAACCCGCGGTTGCAGCGACCGCCAAGGCGGGTGAGTTTAAGGGTGAAGGTGCCGTAGCCGCGCGAGAAGCAGGCGGAACGTATACGCCTCCAGCCAATCGTGGCGGAAATGCGGCGCATGCAGAAAACAATGCTGCTCGAACCAACACTCCGGCCCATGTTCGCGACCTGCCGCCGGCGGAACGACCGGCCGCGCCCAATACCGGGGACGCTAAGCTGGACAAGAAGTACCAGCAGCAACAAAACAAGCTTTACGCGCAGCAGGAAAAGGAACGGCAAAAAGTCGCCAGGCAGCAGGAGAAAGAAGATCAAAAGGCGGCGAAACAGAATAATGAGGCGGCCAAGCAACAGGTAGAGCAGCGTCACCAGCAACAGACGCAAGAATTACAGCAGAGACACCAACAGCAGCAACAGGAGATGCAGCAAAGAATGGCAGCGCCGCGGGCGGCCGGCAGACCTCCACGTTAAGGGGTAAGGAGCGACGCTACTGAATTACCGGCACCTTTCGCCTACACTCCTGGAAGAGGTCAAACGTGCCGGTCATCCTCATCCTATTTCCCAGTATTGACCCGCGAAAAACGCCTCGTTTCCCGAGCGGCGTGTACGGTCCTCGCGGTATTACGGCTTATCAGGTCCGGAGGTTCCTGTGAGCGAAAAACCCAGCATTACTCTGCCGGCAACTGTCGAAAAGATCATCAAGCCTCTAACTCCGGGCGAGCCTGAGAAAGCCCAGATCGCGATCGACGGAGCCGATGACTTATATCGGGAGATTCGGATCGAAAATACCCTGACCGACGAAAATGGCGACAAGGTACGTCTCAAGAAGGGCGCCGAAGTGGAAGTGGTCGTAGAGGCTCCACCAGGGGCGACGACGGACATGAGCGGCGAAGCGTAACCTTCTACTGAATTTCCTCGTTCGTCTACAGGAAAAACCCTAGAGTCAGCCTGAAGTTTTTCCTGTAGAACCGTCATGTTTGGACGGCAATTCCTCTGAGTTGCATTCAGCAAATGTTTCCGATTGGCACTGATTTCGGCGGTGTGCCTGTTTCCAGCACGCTACGCGGAGGTGCCCGCGCGTTCCTATCCCCTGCCGAAATGGCACCGTCCGCTGGGGATGCCCCGGCGCCGCTCTTACGCGACCGAGGGAGCCAGGACGTCCCGCCCCCCAGGAGAGCACGATGAAGAGAAACAACCGAGACATGGCGGCCGCGGTAGCCAATGGCGAGATTCACGCGCGCGAACACGACAACGGAAAGAGTAAGAGTAACGGCAATTCCGTTCTGATGGCCGAGCCAGATTCGGCTGACCTGAGTGCCATCCTTGCCAGCCTGCAAACCATGCGGGACGGCGACTTTTCCGTCAGGCTGCCGGGATCCTGGACCGGACTGGGGGGCAAGATTGCCGATACGTTTAATTCGATTGTTGCTGCCAACCAGCAGATGGCGCAAGAACTGAAACGCGTTGGCCAAGTCGTAGGCAAAGAGGGAAGAACCCGCGAGCGCACGCGCTTTCATGAAGCCCGAGGCGCGTGGGGCGATATCGAAGTCTCGGTGAACACGCTGGTTGAAGACTTGCTACGGCCAACTGCCGAGGTTACCCGCGCCATCGCGGCCGTCGCCCAGGGAAACCTCACCCAAACCGTTCGTCTCGACGTGGACGGCCGGCCGCTCGAAGGCGAGTTTCTGCGCTCGGCCAACATCGTCAATACCATGATTCAACAGCTTGGCATTTTCACCGCCGAGGTGACGCGCGTGGCGCGCGAAGTCGGCACCGACGGCAAACTCGGCGGCCAGGCGCAGGTGCCGGGCGTCGCCGGTACCTGGAAGGATCTCACGGACTCCGTCAACTCGATGGCCAGCAACTTGACCGGCCAGGTGCGCAATATCGCTGAAGTTGCTACGGCCGTGGCCAGCGGCGATCTCTCCCGCAAGATTACTGTCGATGTACGCGGCGAAATTCTCCAGCTCAAAGAAGCCATCAACACGATGGTGGATCAGTTGCGCTCCTTTGCCTCCGAAGTAACGCGCGTGGCGCGTGAAGTGGGTACTGACGGAAAACTTGGCGGTCAGGCCGTGGTTGTGGGCGTGGCGGGCACGTGGAAAGATCTCACCGACTCGGTGAATGCCATGGCTGGCAACTTGACGGCGCAGGTCCGCAATATTGCCGAGGTGACCACGGCCGTCGCCCGCGGCGATCTGTCGCGCAAAATTACAGTTGACGTAAAAGGCGAAATCCTCGAACTCAAAGACACGATCAACACGATGGTCGATCAGCTCAACGCGTTCGCCGGAGAAGTCACGCGCGTGGCGCGTGAAGTGGGAACAGAAGGCAAGCTCGGCGGTCAGGCGCAAGTGCCCGGGGTTGGCGGCACGTGGAAAGATTTGACGGATAACGTGAACTTCATGGCCAGTAACCTCACCGGCCAGGTGCGTAATATCGCTGAAGTCGCGACAGCCATCGCCAATGGCGATCTCTCGCGCAAGATCACGGTGGACGTGCGCGGCGAAATTTTGCAGCTCAAGGAAACGCTGAACACGATGGTGGACCAGCTCAACCGCTTCGCCGGCGAAGTAACGCGCGTGGCGCGCGAAGTCGGCAGCGAAGGCCGACTCGGTGGACAGGCCAATGTGCCTGGTGTGGCCGGCACGTGGAAAGATCTTACGGACTCCGTGAACTCGATGGCCGGAAACCTGACCGGCCAGGTGCGCAACATCGCCGAGGTGACGACGGCTGTGGCGCGCGGAGACTTGTCACGCAAGATTACGGTCGACGTGAAGGGCGAAATTCTCGAATTGAAAAACACCATTAATACGATGCTCGACCAGCTCAATGCGTTCGCGGGCGAAGTGACGCGCGTGGCGCGCGAAGTGGGCACCGAAGGCAAGTTGGGAGGACAGGCTCAGGTTCCCGGCGTTGCCGGCACGTGGAAGGATCTTACCGACAACGTGAACTTCATGGCCAGCAACCTGACCGGCCAGGTACGCAACATTGCCGAAGTCTCCATGGCCGTGGCGCGCGGCGATTTGTCGCGCAAGATCACGGTTGATGTGCGCGGCGAGATTCTCGAACTCAAAGACACCATCAATACGATGGTGGATCAGTTGCGGTCCTTCGCGTCGGAAGTGACGCGCGTGGCTCGCGAAGTGGGCACAGACGGCAAACTGGGTGGACAGGCACAGGTGCCAGGCGTCGGTGGCACGTGGAAGGATCTTACTGACTCTGTCAACTCGATGGCCAGCAACCTGACTGGCCAGGTTCGTAACATCGCCGAAGTTTCCACGGCGATTGCGAGCGGCGACCTTTCGAAGAAAATCACGGTGAACGTCAGCGGCGAAATCCTGTTGCTGAAGGAAACCATCAACACGATGGTGGATCAGCTGAATGCATTCGCCGGCGAAGTGACGCGCGTGGCTCGCGAAGTCGGCACCGAAGGTCGTCTGGGCGGACAGGCCAACGTGCCCGGAGTCGCCGGTACGTGGAAGGATCTCACGGATTCCGTCAACTCGATGGCCGGTAACCTCACGGGTCAAGTGCGAAACATCGCCGAAGTAACTACTGCCGTGGCTCGTGGCGACTTGTCGCGCAAGATCACGGTCGACGTGAAAGGCGAAATTCTTGAGCTTAAGAACACCATCAACACGATGGTCGACCAACTCAACGCATTCGCGGCCGAAGTAACTCGCGTGGCCCGCGAAGTCGGCACCGAAGGCAAACTGGGCGGGCAGGCCCAAGTGCCGGGCGTGGCGGGCACGTGGAAGGATCTAACCGACAACGTGAATGTGATGGCCGCCAACTTGACCGAACAGGTCCGTGGCATTGTAAAGGTCGTAACTGCCGTCGCTAATGGTGAACTTACTCAGAAGCTAACCGTGAATGCGAAAGGCGAAGTTGCAGCTCTCGCGGAAACTATCAACAACATGACAGACACTTTGGCCACATTTGCCGACCAGGTCACGACCGTTGCTCGCGAAGTGGGCGTCGAAGGCCGCCTCGGCGGACAGGCCAACGTGCCCGGTGCGGCGGGCACATGGAAAGATCTTACGGGCAACGTCAACCTGCTAGCTGACAATCTTACCAACCAGGTACGCGCCATTGCCGAAGTGGCTACGGCAGTCACTAAGGGCGACCTTACTCGGTCCATTCAAGTGGAAGCCAGTGGCGAAGTAGCGGAGTTGAAAGACAACATCAATACTATGATCGACAACCTCCGCCTGACCACCGATCGCAACACCGAGCAAGACTGGCTCAAAACGAACCTCGCCCGATTCACGGGCATGTTGCAGGGGCAACGCGATCTAACGACGGTGGGACGCATGCTTCTATCGGAACTGTCGCCCCTGGTGAATGCGCAACAAGGCGTGATCTACCAGATGGGGTCGGAAGAATCCGCGGAGATGACGCTGCTTTCGGCGTTTGCCGGCGATGGCGAAGATGGGCATCTGCGGCGCTTAAAAATCGGCGAGGGTCTGGTGGGACAATGCGCGGCAGAAAAGCGGCGCATGCTGATCTCGGAATTGCCGCCCAACACGATTTCGATTCGGTCGGGATTGTTCGAGGCGGTTCCAAGAAACGTGATCGTGCTGCCCGTGCTCTTCGAGGATCGCGTCAAGGCGGTTATCGAACTCGCCTCGCTGAGCAACTTCACCACCTCGCACCTGGCGTTTCTTGAACAACTCACTGCCAGCATCGGCATCGTGCTCAACAGCATCGAGGCCACCATGCAGACTGAGGGACTATTGAAGCAGTCCCAGCAGTTGGCCACCGAACTCCAGATGCAGCAAAAAGAGTTGCAGCAAACCAACGAGCAGCTGGCACAAAAAGCGCAGCAACTCGCCGAGCAGAACGTCGAGGTCGAACGCAAGAACCAGGAGATCGAGCAAGCCCGCCGCGCCCTGGAAGAAAAAGCCAAGGAGCTGGCTCTGACTTCGAAGTACAAGTCCGAATTCCTGGCGAACATGTCGCATGAGTTGCGCACCCCGCTCAACAGCATCCTCGTTCTCGGTCAACAACTCAGTGACAACCCGGATGGCAACCTGACGCCAAAGCAGGTTGAGTTCTCGCGCACGATTCATGGCGCGGGGACGGATTTGCTGAATCTGATAACCGACATTCTTGACTTGTCGAAGATCGAATCAGGCACGGTGTCAGTCGAGGCCGAGGAGGTTTTCTTTGCCAGTCTGCTGGACATGGTGGAACGTCCCTTCCGGCATGAAGCCGAGAACCGGCATCTCACGTTCGAGGTGCAGACGGATCCTCACCTTGCGCGCAGCGTGGTCACCGACTCGAAGCGTCTGCAGCAGGTGTTGAAGAACCTGTTGTCGAACGCATTCAAGTTCACCGAACTGGGAGGCGTGCGGCTTTCGGTGTCAGTGGCGAAGAGCGGATGGGCCGAGGATCATCCCATCCTCGCAAAGGCCGGAACGGTGATTGCGTTTGAAGTCACCGATACCGGCATTGGCATCCCGTATGACAAACAGCGCATCATCTTCGAAGCCTTTCAGCAGGCAGACGCGGGCACCAGTCGAAAATACGGTGGAACGGGGCTGGGGTTGGCGATCAGCCGCGAGCTGGCCAGCCTGCTGGGCGGAGAAATTCAGTTGCGCAGCGCGCCGGGCCGGGGGAGTACCTTCACTCTCTACTTGCCGCAAACGTACGTGGGGCCGTCCGGCGCGTCAACCATCGAGCGCAAGTATTCCGCGGCTGTTTCACCGGCGCAACTGTCGGTCGTAAGCATCGTGGAACATCCGGCGGAGAATATTGCGGACGACCGCGAGAATCTGAAACCCGACGACGCCATTTTGCTGATTGTGGAAGACGACCCACATTATGCGCGGGTGTTGTGTGATCTTTCGCGCGACAAGGGATTCAAGGTTCTGGTGGCTCCGCGGGGCGCGGAAGCGCTCGCACTCGCTCGCGAATTCCGCCCCTCTGCGGTGTCCTTGGATGTTTTCCTGCCCGATATGCTGGGCTGGACAGTACTCAACCACTTAAAGCAAGATCCGGCCACGCGGCACATTCCGGTGCAGATGTTGACCCTTGACGAGGACCGTCACGACGGTCTTGCCCGAGGCGCCTTCGCCTTTGTCACGAAACCCACCACGCCGGAGGGGCTGGAAACTGCGTTGACCCGCATCAAGGAGTACGCGGCTCCTCGGCGGAAGCGGTTGCTGGTCGTCGAAGACAATCCGGCCGAGCAACTCAGCATTAAGGAATTGCTTGGCTATGACGATATCGACGTCACCGTAGTTGCGAGCGGCGAAGAGGCGATCCGCGAAGTCAACGACCAGTCATTTGACTGCGTCGTGCTTGATCTGCGGCTGCCCGACATTTCAGGCTTCGAGGTGTTGGAACGCTTCCGCGACACGCCCTCACTCGGCGACTTGCCGGTGGTGGTATTCACGGGCAAAGAACTTTCACCCGAAGAAGACGCCCGTCTGCATGCGCTCGCGCGCAGCGTCGTGGTCAAGGGAGTCGAATCGCCCGAACGCTTGCTGGATGAGACGGCGTTGTTCCTGCACCGCGTCGTCGCCGATCTTCCCGAAGAAAAACAGAAAATGCTCGATCGCTTGCATCATTCTGACGATGCCCTGGTGGGGAAGAAAGTGATGGTGGTGGATGATGACGTGCGCAACATCTTCGCGCTCAGCAGCGTGCTTGAGCGCCGCGGCATGGACGTGATCACGGCCGGTACGGGCCGGGAAGCGATCGCAAAACTGGAATCGACGACGGATGTTGCCATCGTGCTGATGGACATCATGATGCCGGAGATGGATGGATACGAGACCATGCGCGTGATCCGGCAGAACGCCTCGTTACAGCGCTTGCCCATCATTGCCCTGACGGCAAAAGCCATGAAGGGAGATCGCGAGAAATGTCTGGAAGCCGGTGCGTCCGAGTACTTGGCGAAACCCGTGAATACCGAGCAACTGCTCTCATCGCTGCGCATGTGGCTGCACCGATAGCCGTTGTAGTGGTGGAGGTTTAGTGGTTGAGAGGTGAACGGAGCAAACAATGGGGAAAGACGACAGAGTCAACATTCTCATGGTGGATGATCAGCCGGCCAAGCTGCTGAGCTATGAGGTGATGCTGGCTGAGTTGGGAGAGAATCTCATCCAAGCGGCTTCCGCCAAGCAGGCGCTCGAAGTTCTTCTGAAGACCGACGTTGCCGTGGTGTTGATGGACGTGAGCATGCCTGACCTCGATGGCTTTGAGTTAGCGATGATGATTCGGCAGCATCCGCGCTTTCAGAGGACTGCGATCATTTTCATCTCCGCCGTCCATCTCACCGATCTCGACCGGCTCAAAGGATACGAGCATGGAGCCGTGGATTACATTTCTGTTCCCGTCATCGCGGAACTCTTGCGCGCCAAGGTCAGGGTGTTCGCCGAATTGCACCGCAAGACTCGACAGTTGGAAACCTTGAATCGAGAACTCGAGCAGCGAGTCGCGCAGCGGACGGAGGAATTAGAGTCCAAGGCGCAAGCGTTGCTGGAGCTTAACTTAGAACTAGCTGAAAAGAACCTGGAGCTCGATGCCATAGTGCACACTGCTCCCGATATGATCTTCAGCCGAAGTGCAGACGGCGCCAGAGATTACATCAGCGATCGATTTTATGAATATACGGGAGCTGCGCCAGGATCGGCGCTGGGCTTCGGCTGGTGGGATTACCTGCATCCCGACGATCAGGAGAGAAGCCGGCAGCGCTGGCTCGACTGCGTCCAATCGGGCGAGAATTACGAAGTGGAATATCGCTTGCGCGGGACAGGCGGAGACTACCGCTGGTTCCGCGCCCGCGCCGTGCCGATCCGCGATCATTCTGGAAAGATCGTCCGATGGTACGGTACCTGTTCCGATATTCACGACAGCAAACTGTTAGAACAGTCGATGCGTGACAACGCCATCGAACTGGAAAAAATGGTCGATAAACGGACCGACGAACTGCGGCGCCTTTCCGTGCGGCTTATGTCGGCGCAGGACCAAGAACGCCGCCGTATTGCGCGCGATCTGCACGACGGACTGGGACAAGAGCTGGCGGTGGCGAAGATGATATTGGACAAAATGCTCTTGCAAAACACATCGCGGCCGCAGGAAGCATGTGTCCAGGCCAGCGGCATCATCGATCGCGCGATTCAGCAGGTGCGCACCATGTCGCATCTGCTGCATCCGCCGCTGCTGGATGAAGTTGGATTGTTGTCGGCTCTTGCCTGGTACACGGAAGGGCTTACCAAGCGCAGCAGCATCGAGGCCTTCCTCGACGTCCAACCGCCTGACTTCCCCAGATTGGCATCTGAGGTCGAGACCGCGGTCTTCCGCATTGTGCAAGAGGCACTGACCAATGTGTTCCGGCATTCTGAAGCTCGGAAGGTGTGGATTACCTTGCATCAAAGAGAGGGGTTGATCGTGGTTTCGGTGCTCGATGACGGCAAGGGAATCGACGAGCGGGTTGCGGAGTTGCGTCCCGAGAAAGTGGGAGTTGGTATTGGTGGTATGAGACAGCGTGCCCGGGAATTTGGTGGAGAATTGCGGCTGAGGAATGCCGATCCGGGAACCCTGCTCGAACTGGTGATTCCCGCGAATTCGGTGTTGCGGGAGCCAAGCACAGTCCTGGATGGATGTGCTTAGCCAGTTGCGTTTGTTTTTTTGCGATGGCAAGGCGAAGCGAAGGCTCCGCAGAGCGAATCATACTAGAGCTGGTTTCATAATTCGGTTTTGGGTAGGGCACGGCTTCACAGCTTGCGGAAAAATGGGATGTTTTTCTCGTTCCATCTTCTCCGTGAGTTGTTTTTCCGTGCGTTATCACGCCCCGATTTCGTGTTCTCCGGCCATTTCCTCGACCG
>JBEKIB010000038.1:0-41891 GCA_050011975.1 Terriglobales bacterium
CAGCATGAAGAAGCTGATCGCCGTTGGCTATTCTAACGGTGCGAACATCGCGGCTAGTCTCATCCTGCTCCACCCGCATCATCTAGCCGCCGCCGTTCTATTCCGAGCGATGGTGCCCTTCGGGCCAGACATCATTCGGGATTTCAACAATCTCTCGGTGTTCATCGGCGCGGGGGCGTGAGATCCAATTGTTCCGCGAGGCCGGCCCCAGGAACTGGCAGCGATATTCGAAAGCGGAGGCGCTAGCGTAACGCTTTCGTCGCACCAGGGAGGCCACGAACTCGGCGACGATGACGTCGAAGCTGCTAAGAGGTGGTTATCGGAAAGTAAGATCCGAAAGCGAATCGCTGCGTAGGGCCTTCGCTCTGTTCTTTGAAATTCAGAAAGACAACTCTCTTTTCAGGAGGTATGTATGATGCAGTCCCCCTCAAACCCCGTGCGGCAAGCTTCAACATGGTCGATCGTGTGGGGAATGTTGTTGATCATCTTTGGCATGCTGGCCATTGCATCGCCGTTTCTCGCGGCCATCGCGGTGACAGGGTTCATCGCCTGGCTCATCGTTTTGGCGGGCGTCGTCCACCTGATCCTTGCCTTTCACGCGCACGGAGCGGGCAGCCTAATCTGGAAGCTGCTGGTCGGGCTCGCGTACTTGTTCTTCGGTGGCTATCTGATCATGCATCCAGTGCTGGGTGTGGCATCGCTCACTTTAGTGCTTGCATCGCTCTTCCTGATTGAAGGTATCTTGAACATCGTCTTATTTTTCAAGATGCGCTCGGTGGCAGGATCGAGTTGGCTGCTCGTCGACGGCATCATCACCCTCCTGTTGGGGCTGATGATTTACATGCAATGGCCATCGAGTTCGGCCTGGGCGATCGGCACCTTGGTCGGTGTAAGCATGATCCTAAGTGGTGCTACGCGGGTGATGCTGTCGTTGGCAGTGCGCAAGGCCGTCACGGCGATCGCGTAACCGCTGCTCGGAGAGCACAAAAAGCAGAGATTCATTCTCACAGTGGACACGTCCCGCGACAGCCAGTGTAACGGTCCAGTTTCCTTGTAGCTGATCATGCTTCGCAATTTGAGCGCCTTAGGTGATGCATCATAAAACGAACGCCCACGCTCGTTTTGCCGCGCCCACGGGGCGGTGCTACACTGCGCGAATGGCCACCAAAAAGAAGACTAAGAAGAAATCAACGAGATCGAAGAAAAGTGAGGCCAGGAAGTCGCTGCAGCCATCACAGAAGCGGTTGGCAAAGAGGAAAACCGTTGCGGACAAAACGGTAGCCAGGAAGAAGGCGCCGGCGAAAACAAGGAGCGCCAAAGCCGTTAACAAGACGAGACGGAACAAAGGCCAACAGCCGAGTTTACTAGAACTCTCGCGAGAGGTTTCGGGATTGCAATCGGGAGATCTGGAGGGCTTATCAAACGTCGAGAGTGCAGATTCTGAGAGCGTTGACGAGTTGTTGGAGGAAGGAAACGCGTTCGAGGCAGGGGTCGTGTCGGGCGTGGAAGACTCTAGAGAACGCGAGGGGAAGGAAGTTCGCACCCGTGAAGTGCCCGAAGACGACGTGCCCGGCGAGTATCTGGACGAAGAGTAAGGGAGTCGCGCAACAGCACCAGGGGGTCGATCATCTCAAGTCCGGTCTCAGTCAGCGGTTGATATACGCCAATTCGGATTGCAGAGTGGATCCATTTGAGGCCTTCGCAAAACGCGTAGAAAGGGGAAGAGAGCATGTCAATCTCATTCGCGCGGGACATTAGACCGATGTTCAGGCCAATTGACGTCGAACACATGAGCAAACATAACATTTTGCTCGATGACTACACATATATGTCGGATCCCTCACCGATCACGGCAACGCACAGGATGTCGAGGACAGCTTGGTACAAAAGTCCATGCCTCCGGGCGGCCCTTACTGGAACGCTCAGCAGTGGAATCTTTACAAACAGTGGAGAAGCGACGGCTATCAGCCCTAAGTTGGGGAGAGCAGTGACTGTCTCCATCGCGAAGACAATGGCCATCACCTTGTCGAAGAAGTGACTAGCGCCTTCCCGGTGCTAAGTTCGAGATTTGCCGGGGTCCAGTTGGCTTCTGTACGACCACAAGGTCGGCGCCCGCATCTAGTAGAAGGGTTACGAAGATCGCCTGAGATCAGGGATCACAAGGGCTCAACGTTGGCAGAGACTACCTACCGAATCGGTTAGAGCTCGACTGCGCGCTCAATCGGGCAGTCTGAAAATCGAACTGTTCTCTGGGATCGAAGGGTTGCCTCCGAGCGTCCCAGCTATGTAGCAAAAACAGCCTTGATATCCGCGATTTCGATTACATCACCCGATTCGAGTTGTCTTTGGCCACCCTCGAGCACGGTATCATTCACTTTGATCTTTACCTTGTTTTCTGAAGCAGCGATGAAGTAGCCATCCTCGCCTCGGTAAATCAAAGCTGCGACGCGGGGAGCGAACCACCGCTTGAGCCGAATGCCGGCCATCTTCGACCTTCCGATCAGGGTCAGTTTACTGGTCAGTACGTACTGCTGCCGGCCCGTCCGTCCTTTGACGATCGTTAGCGTGCCAATAGTTTGACGTACGGGAATCGCTGGAGTGACTGGCGACTGGCCCGGGGTAATGCTGACTCTCCGGACCACAACCGCGCCGGCGGGGGAAGCGGCCGCCGCTGCCTGCGCGAGCATTTCTTTGGCTTTCGCCGTATCCAGAACGACGGTGCGATCGAGCTGTGGCGGCGCGACCTTCGGCACCTTCCCGTTGACGTGCGCTTCATAGGAAGAAATGACGCGAACCTCATCACGAAATTCGATTGTGTGCTTGCCGATTGTGGCGCTGTCTCCGTCCTTCAGCACCGCCTTGGAGATGCGTTGACCATTGACGTACGTGCCATTAAAGCTCTCAGCGTCCTCGATCACATAGTGGTCGCCTTCCGCATAGACCTTGGCGTGATGTCCGGAAACGGCAGGATTGTCGATGCGAAAGACATTATCTGGCTGACGGCCAATGGTGACGGTGCCGCCGGAAAGCAAGAGCTCTTGTAAGACCCGGTCTTCAAATTTGAGAAACAGCTCGGCCATTGCACGGCTCCTGGATGCGCGATCTGCGAGAGCAATTCTGGTACGACAGAGGAAGCCCCCTTGGCGTTATCGCTGCATGATCACTAACTATTCTGCGCCCAAAAACACGGAAGGGAAGAGTACCAAGGTACCCGCCTCCCGTTTGCCTCCCCGCGAACAACAGCCGACGGACGAGACTGCGGCGATCGTGTAACGTGCAGAGATCACCGGGGGAACAGTTTTTCTAAACGCTTGCCAATCTTGTGCACGGCCTCGTTGAGTGCCGGAAGGCCGGGGGTGTCGAAGTCTACGTCGAGGCTTTCGAGGTCAACCGTGACGTCCCTGATCAGCTGAGTCGCCATTTCAACGCGCTGTCTTACTACCTGTTCCATCAGCTTGTAAGGATCGCCTCCTTTTCCTTGTGCATCGAGCCATTGCTGTACGGCTACGCTTGCCTGGCGAGCTCGTTCGGTAGCGGTCCGGAAATCCATCAGAACCTTCACATTAATCATTCCGGTCTTTACTGAGTTTTGCAGGTTCTTAAGCTCTTCGTTGGTCTTCCTCAGACGAGACGAAAGCTCGGGATCCTTATTGGGACTGTCCGCCATGGTTCTATACTCCCTTCAATAGCAATGCCAGCGATCCACACGGCCTTTTCGCTGGAAAGTTTCGATAGGCGCCGAACCTATCGAGCAGCCCCTTTATTGGCAAAATGGTATCGATTAACCGCTCACAACTTAGTGTCCGCCGACACAAATAAGTTGAACTGATCGCGCAGAAACTTGACTGCCTCGTCTCGCCCGGGAGATGCACCCTGAGGAGTTGCATTCAAGTACAACACATACAATTCCGCGGCTCCGTCAGTGTCGCCTTGCTGCGCCAGTGTTCTCGCTGCCTGCAGGACTTCCGCCGGCAGCTCCGCCGCTCTTTCTCGGACCACTTTGACCAAGGCATTCCGGGAATCAATTTCCAGATCGGTCAGAAACTGCCCCCCGTCCGGTTCCACGCCTTGGTTGGTGATTCCTCCGGTATCTTCCGCTTTGACGTCTTGCAAGACGACTGTCGTGGTGTGTTTGTCCTTACGCACATCGGCCGGCTGCCCGACAAGATTACCGGCCCGGTCGCGGAACTGGAATTCGATCTCCGCCGCCGCCGTCAGATCAATGGTCTTTTTTGTGTAGTGATAAGACTCAACGACGGTCTCCACGCGGCTCTGTTCTGTCGTCTCCAACTTATGCCGCAACTCGTCGATGCTCTTCTGTGCCTGCTGCACCGCGTCGTTGGCATCTGCGATCACTTGCTTCTTCTTGTGTTGGGCTTGGGCGTCGGCTAGCACGTGTTGCAGCGAGCTGAGCTGCTGTTGAGCGGATTCATAGTCGCTTTCGATTTGCAGCCAAGCTGGATTTTTCGTCTCGTGCGCGCCTGCCCGGTATTTCGATTCCGGAGCCTCCAGGTTCGCGTTCTTGACCATGCGATGTTCCAGAACCTGCCCGACGAGCGTGAAATTGGGCTGTTGGGCCTCCGCAACCCCCGAGGAATTACGCAAGACCGCAATCGGCATCCCGGAGGAATCGAGTCCGCTGGTTATCGTGTCAGCAAGCTGGTCGGCGAAACCGTGGCTGTCGCGACGTGAAGTTTGATCGCGGAACTCGATGCCGACCGAGAGCTGGGATCGTCGTTGATAAAGTGGTTCGTAACGGGCCATCTCGTCTTTCAGGCTGTCAAGATTGGTAATGCCGTAACGCACGGCCTGTTTCAAGTAAAGCCACCCAACACCAGCTCCTGATCCGGAAGCCTTCTGCAGATATCGATGGGCTTGGTCGAGGTAGTAAGCACTGATCTTGGCGGAAAGGAAATCGCGTTTGAGGGTGACCGCCGGGTCATCCCCTAGAGAGCTGGCGCGATCCCACAGAACAAATGCCTCCAGCGCCGCGTTCTCGTCAGCCGGATTTTTGATCGGAACGTGCGACTCCTGGATCTTCTGCGCGCGCCGCACCGCTTCGCCAATATAGTCGTGCGACAACGCTGCGAGCTGCGCCGTTACCTGGCCGCGCTGTTTCTCAGGTAAGTCGGCAAGTACGTTATAGGCCTCGACAAACTGTTTCTTCTGCACGTATTCGTCGCTCTCAACAACGGCGGAGTCCGCTGCCTGCTGATTGCGTCGCGCCTCGAGTTGCGTGGCGGCATTGTCGGCGGCCACCTGAACATCCTTGCGGTCGGGCCGGATGGCCGCCGCTTCGCCAAACTCCACGATTGCTTTTTCCCAGTCCTGACTAAGCGCCAGTTTTCGTCCATGTTCGTAGTGATGTTTGAACGCCGCGTCGAGCACGCCATCCACGCGAGGCATTTCGGAAGCGAATGCGACATAGGGACCCAGCGAGTTGACGGCTTGATCGTAACGCGACTCCGCGATCAACACCTGCGCGTTCACGATGGTCGTTTCCAGTTTCCGCTGCTCGGCGGCAATCTCGCTCTCGAGACTCAGCAGAGGAGCATAGTCTGGCCGGACTTCCAACAGGCGTTCTACGTGCTGCTTGGCAGCAGACAGTTGCGAATACCCAGTCGTATGGTCTTGCAGGCTTTTTCGGTACGCCTGCAGGCGCGTCTGATCAGGTCGCGCCAGGTTGTCCAATTCCCGCCCTATGTCGTCCATTAACCGCGCACCGGGTTTGTAGTTGGGAGACGACTGGCTGGCTGTTTGTGCCTCCAAAAATGCCTGCCGCAGCATGGCGATGTCTTGTGTTTTGGTGCCGCTCGAAATTTGATACTGCGCAAAAGCAGCTTCGGCTGCCGCTTGATGAAATCCCGCAATGGCATCTTGAGCGGCAGCTCTGCGTGCGGAAGACGGATAACGCGTTAAAAAATCCGCCCAGTCTCTTACCGTGTTCGCCCGTTGCGCCCGCAGGAAGTCAGCAAGTTCAGCGTCCGGAGCAGCGATAAACACCAGCTGCACACCAGGCTTGAATGCTGGAATCGTTGCATCGCGAGGCGATGAAGAGACAGGCATGCCGTGAATCATGGCTTGCTCAGCGGCTTCCGCTGGCGTGAGTTCAACGCTCCGTTCGAATTTCAGATTGCTGGGGACAACACAGACGGACTTGCCGTTTACCGTTAGCTTGAGTATGCCGTCTGCACCGCGCTGAAGCGAGCTAGCACCCGCCATGGACGCGCGCGGGAGCCCATTATAAGTATTCTTGTCGAGCCTCGAAACCCCGTCACAGCTGCGAACTTCGATCTTCCCATTCAGTGCTGCTTCCGTGATCTGTACATACGCCGCGCCCTGGGGGCCGTCGAACAAAACCACCGCGGTCAGGGAGGCATCTTTGGCGTAAGTCGTGATCGATGCTCCACCCACAAGAAGAACGACGAGAGCAACCGCGACCGAGCAGCGTTCGAGACGAGAGATCTCGGTCGGCCGTTTCGAAGGGCAGAGGGAAGAAATGGGTTTCCACGACTTCATAAAGATCCGCAAGCTACATTTTCTCGCGGGAAGGAACGGCTGACACAAGATCGATAGCCCAATCGAAACTAAAGTAAGTGGGAAGCAAAACGTGGCGGGGCTATGATTGAAGATGCGGCATATAGACTCGATAACTTGTGCGTTTGCGCATATTTGCGATGACAGTCCATTAGAGATTTCTCATGGAATTGGCAAAACCACCAAGCAGCGGGGTTGAGCAGCCGGGATCTGCTGACGAGCCCACCTCTGGGCACCTGCGTCAGGCGAGCCTCGGAACATTGGGCCGCTACCAGATTCAGGAAGAGTTAGGACGCGGTGCCATGGGAGCCGTCTATAAAGCGTTCGATCCCGTAATTGCCCGTACGGTCGCGCTCAAGACTATCTTGATCGACAATAATGCTCCCGATCGCGCCCAGATGATCGAAAGGCTCAAGCAGGAAGCCAAAGCGGCCGGCGGACTGGATCATCCCAATATCATCACCATCTACGACGTTGGCGAGGAAAACGGTGCCATTTATTTGAGCATGCAGTTCGTCAAAGGAACCACCCTGGCCCAGCTATTGGCTGATGTTGGCGTGCCTTCCCTGCCCACGCTCCTCTCCTGGGCTGACCAGATTTCAGCAGCTGTCGGTTTTGCGCACGCCCGCGGTGTCATTCACCGCGACCTGAAACCGGCCAACCTCATGGTGACCGACCAGGGGGCGATCAAAGTCCTCGACTTCGGGATTGCCAAAATCGAGAACACGTCCCTCACGCAAACCGGGCTGGTCATAGGTACTCCTGGCTACATGGCTCCCGAGCAGATCGTCGGCAAGAAGGTGGATCACCGCGCCGACATCTTCTCCTTGGGTGCTGTCTTCTATGAATTGCTGACCCGCGAAAGGCCGTTTGCTGGCGATATCGCGACTGTCCTCTACAAGATCGTGAATGAGGATCCCGTCGCGCCATCGCTCATTAACCCGGCGATTCCCGGCGGGATCGACGCCGTCATTCGGAAAGCCCTCGCCAAAGATCCCAGGGATCGATTCCAGACTTGCGAGGAAATGCGGCAGGCCTTCCTGGAGCAATCGGTTTGCGCACCGCTTACCCCGCCCGTGACCGTTCATGCAGAAAAGCCGGTCGCTAACCGGCCGCCAACCGCTGCAAACGCTCGGCGTGCCCCTCAACTCAAGGCGACGCCACCGCGAATCTGGCCGCGTCTGATTCTGTACCCTGCCCTCCTTCTCATCGCAGCGGCGAGTTCGGCTCTATACATTCGTTCGCGAACGGGCGAGTTTTCTCCGTTCGTTCTGAAAATTGAGAGCAAAATCAAGCCCGCACTGACTTCAGCTGCCGTGAAGCTCAGTGAGTACTCCACGCAGGTTTCTCGCCGTGCCGCTGATGAGCACAGCGTCGCGCCCGCCCGTCCTCAGAATTCGGAGACGGCGGATGCTCCGGCGGCCGCGGCACAAACAACGGCAACTCCGGCGACCTCAAGTCCCGCAGAGGTACCAACCTTGCAGCCGGTGGCGGCGCAATCGTCGACCGATCATCCAGTAAGCGAAAGCGCACCCGTCTCGGGAGCACCTGCACCGTCTCCACCGGTGGAGACATCCCAGAAGCGTGTCGATCCATTCCACCCCGCTTCATCTCAAGCGGTTGAGTCGAGTGATCACAATCAACCTGCAGCCGGCAACGCAACCTCCCACGACTCACTCACTGCGTCTTCTGCCCCGCGCGACGATGACAAGCGAGCTGCACCGCACGCCACACCAAAGCCGCCTGTCCAAAAACGCGCTCCGGAATCGGCTTTGGCGGTAGACGGTTTCAGCCGACAGGACATCCCGGATCTGCTGAGCCAGGCCGTTTCCTCATCCGCGCGCAGAGATTATCGTCTGGCGCGTTACGAATACGGACTCGTTCTAAAGCTTGATCGCAACAATGTCCAGGCGCGAGAAGGTCTACGCCGCTTGCAGGCCGCATGGCAGTCGCGCTGACTCCCGTCAGCTCGGAACGTCGCGATGTCTGGGTGGGACCGCGCTAGTTCGTCACAGCTAGCGCAGCAGCTCGATACGACAGTGAAGTCAAGTCGCAATTACGATTCCGGGTTGCAACGCGTAACGAAATTTCCCGGAAGGGGCGATCGCCAGCGCAATCAGCTGACAAGGGAACCACCTGGAATCTCGCGTTCCGTGGCGAATACTCGCGTGCCAATCCTTAACGAAGGAACCATGCGCACAATGAGAGGTGCCTAATGCGTGGAAAACGCTCACGAGCGTACCTTTCGGCGCGGACCTGAATGCAGCTGCGTTTCTCGGTATTCCGTACGCGGCTCCGCCGGTCGGGGGACTTCGGTGGAAACCATCCGTGCCGGTCCAAAGCTGGAGAGGAATGCATGACGCAACACAGTTTCAGAAGTCTCCGCCATAGACGACTCTCCCGAAAGGATTCTCCGCACCTGCGAACACCACGGGCCGGCTGACGTGTCAGCGTCTGCCGCTTGCTCTGGCGGCCGGCGCGACCGATATCAGTTATACTTCATCGGCCATGAAATCAGGGGCTAAGTCTCACTTACATTTTGCCGCGCTGGTCTGTGCGCTCGCAGCTTCACTCCACTGCGTTCCGCTTTTAGCACGAGAGCAGGATCATGCGGCCACTCGCGCCGCCGCCGTGCTCGACTCCATGCCGCACGCGAAAAAGATCGATCAGGTTGCACTCTCTCCCGATGGAACTCAGGTCGCCTACATCGTCGATGGGCAGCTCACGGTAACACCCGTACGCGGCGGCTCTCTCCGCGCGATCTCCGTGGAAGGCAAGCTTCCGCTGCGCGAGGTCACTTGGTCAGCGGATAGCAAACAGCTCGCATTCCTCGCTGACTTGCCGGGTGACATTCCCGTTGCTCAAGTCTGGACCGCAGCCATCGACGGTAGTGCTCCAGCACAGCGGGCGGAATTAAAAGGTTATGCTCAGACCCCGCGCTTTTCTCCGGACGGAGCGACGCTCGCGATCCTCTTTATTGCGGGCCTCCCGCGCGTGGCGGGCCCACTGCAGCCGATGACCCCGCTCGCGGGTGTCATTGACGACCAAATCTACGAGCAGCGCCTCACCACCATCAACCTGAGCACGAACCACCTGGTGCAAGTGACGCCGGCCGACGTGTACATCTATGAATACGACTGGACTCCCGACGGAGCGGCGTGGGTAGCCACGGCGGCGCACGGTTCCGGCGACGCAAATTGGTGGGTCGCGCGGCTCTATTGGATTGACGCGCGGATTGACGCGCGCCTCCACGCGCAAACCGCCGAGATGCGTGAGATCTACGCGCCCAAGTGGCAGATGGAAGACCCGCACGTCTCGCCAGACGGCAAGAATGTAGCCCTTCTCGAAGGTCTCATGAGTGACGCGGGCGTCACCGGCGGCGATATCGTCATAGTTCGTATCGTTCCAATGAAAGACGGCCCTATCGACGGCGGCTCGGCTCGGAATATCACTCCAAACCTCAAGGCATCCCCTACTTCCCTCGTGTGGGCATCCCCCGACCGCATCGTTTTCGCCGCCAACGTCGATGGGAATTCCGGCTTCGGCAGCGTGAGCACCACCGAAGGCGAACCGCAGATACTGTGGACGGGCGAAGAATTAGCGACAGTGGACGCGTGGCAACCTGGCGGCTCTTTCTCCCGCGACGGAACCGTGACTGCGGTTATACGCCAATCAGCCGGCAATCCTCCCGAGGTTTGGGCGGGGCCCATTGGCAACTGGAAGCAGATCACCCACTTGAACAGCGACATTCAGCCGGCCTGGGGCGTAATGCATAGCATTCACTGGATGAACGGAAGCGCGCGGGTTCAAGGCTGGCTTATGCTTCCCAAGGACTTCGCACCCGGCAGGACGTATCCGCTCGTAGTCAGCGTGCACGGCGGACCGTCCTCGGCGTGCGCGTCTAACTGGGTTGAGGGTTTCACCGGAGCCGCATCGGCGATGGGCTACTTCGTTCTCTGTCCAAACCCGCGCGGCAGCTACGGACAAGGCGAGGCCTTTACGCAAGCCAACGTCAAGGATTTCGGCGGCGGTGACTATCGCGACATCATGGCAGGCATCGATGCCGTCTCCAAGGAGTACCCGATCGACGCGAAGCGCATCGGCATTCGCGGGCACAGCTATGGCGGATACATGACCATGTGGGCCGAGACCCAGACGCAGCGTTTTGCCGCGGCGGTCGCGGGCGCCGGACTCTCCGACTGGCTGAGTTATTACGGACTGAACGACATTGACGAGTGGATGGTCCCGTTTTTCGGAGCGTCCGTCTATGACGATCCCGCGGTGTACGCCAAGAGCGACCCGATGCACTTCGTCAAAGCGGTTAAGACGCCTACCCTGATCCTGGTCGGCGATCGCGATGGCGAAGTTCCGATGGAACAATCGGTGGAATGGTGGCACGCGCTCAAAACCATGAAGGTGCCGACCAGGCTGGTTGTCTATCCGAACGAGGGACACATTTTCGTAAAGCCTGCCGACTTCCACGACTACAACTTGCGCACTCTGGAGTGGTTCGAAGATTGGTTCACGAAAGCGTCAGCGGACTAATCGGTGCGCGTCCTTTTAGAGTAGCATCGAGATAAGATCTGGTATGGCAAGATACGAGAGGATCGGGTATGGCGCACAGGGAATTGCGAGGCAGCACCTCAGCACTGGTCCTGCTCGCAACGGTTTTTCTCGCGGTGGCCATGTACGCAAATGGTTCAGCGCCTCCGCAAAGTTCGTCAAGTGAAGGTCAGCAGAACGGCAAAGTTGTCAGCGTCCGAAAGGTCCTGCGTAATCCGTACGTCTTTAGTCGCTATCCACGAATCCACTACTACCTGCTTTATTTTGCGGTTCGAGCTTCCGGCCAAACGTACTGTAGCGAGTACGAAACGCCGGTTCTCGATGAGATCGATGATGTGTTTTCTGCGAAGGACAAAGCTGTCGAGTTCGTGCTCAAGGGCAAGAACCTCACGCTCAGAACACCACACGGCCGGACAGTCAAGGCTCACTTGGTAGACGAAAAGCAATGCTAGCCGCGCGGCGCCATTCAGGCCGTTGGCATCTGCTTTGCAGCCCTCATCTTGCTGATGTGTGCGGTCCCGGTCCGCACAAGACTCGTTTTGAGGTTTCGAGATTCACACATGCGAATATGAACTGCTCCCATTTTTTTGTGCGTGAGGGACATCACACCTTCGGGTGCGATTTCTGTGGGAATATGTGCCAAATGCCAAGCTTCTCAGTCATGGATGCAGAGCGTGCCTACCCCAGCCACAGTTAGCTCGGCAACACGGAGAGACGAACGGGAATTGCACGAGGCCCGCTTCGCCATGCGTCTCTCCTTGATTCTTGGGTTGGCAATGCTGATCGGCAAAACCGCAGCCTATTTCATGACGCACTCGGCTGCCATTTTTTCCGACGCGGCCGAGTCGGTGGTTCACGTGATCGCCGTGGGGTTTGCGAGTTTCAGTCTTCGGCTCAGCACAAAACCAGCTTCCGACCAATTCCTCTATGGTTACGAGCGGATCACGTTTTTCTCCGCCGGATTTGAAGGCGCAATGATCATCGTGGCCGCAATTGCAATTCTCTTTGAGTCAACTCGAAGATGGATCGCCGGGCTGCGACTGGAGCACCTGGGAACCGGCGCATTGCTGGTGCTGATGGCGGGAATAGTCAATGCGGGTCTCGGTTACTATCTCCTGCGGACCGGTCGGCGAACCAATTCACTTATTCTCGAAGCTGACGGCAAACACGTTTTGACCGACAGCTGGACCAGCTTTGGCGTTGTCGGAGGACTGGGGCTAGTGTTACTGACGCACTGGAAACCGTTCGATCCGTTGGTAGCCATCGTTGTCGCCGCAAATATCCTCTGGTCAGGAGGGCGCTTGGTCTGGCGTTCGGCGGTCGGGCTGCTGGATTATTCGGATCCGAAAGCCGGTCGGAAAATTCGCGACAAACTGGATGCGATCTGCTCGGAACTGGCTATCCAATACCATGGCGTTCGCTTCCGAACCACCGGATACCGCCAGATCATCGAAGTACACTTACTGTTCTCGCATTTGACGTCGGTCAGTGAAGCTCACCGCCTGGCGACGATTCTGGAAGAACGCCTCCCTGCCGAACTGGCAATGCCCGCGGAAGTCATAACTCATCTGGAGTCCTTGGAGGACCATGCCGATGTCCACCGTGAACAACACTACACAGGAAAACCTGAGTAGGCCCCGAGTAGGCTCGGTGCGGTGCTCCAAAAGGTCGCCAAACAATTGATGTGTTATTACCCCCAACAGGGAGTTAGTTGACCACTCGCAGGTCACCGCCGGGAGAAAAAAAACAGAAGCGTCCCACGACTCAATGAGTCATCGGACGCTTCCGTCGAACAGCCCTCCCCCGAAAACTGCTCAATTCCAACTTAGGCTCTGTCCCAATCTTCGTGAATAGCTAATGCGTGGCAGGTAGCGGCACTACTGGGCCGGCATTGCGAATCTTCCACGGGGCCCAGGTCTCGAAAAGCGCGCGACCTGAAGCGCCCTTCTGACTTGAGATAAATGCGGAGCGCGGATTCCCCATTCCGCGCTCCGGCACCGGGAACCAGGAGACCGGTTCACGGTGATTCTGTTTGGCTGCGAACCGTTCGCCTCACAGTTTGAGCGCGAACTGCACGCTGCTTTTCAATCTCCGGAGCGCATTCCCGGCCGCGCTCCGGAGTTACCGCATCGTCGGCTGCCTACTTTCCCGTTCCAGTAAGTGAGACGGTTTGCGTGCCTACTTCGTCCTTAATGGACAGCGTCGCTGTCCGCGCGCCCGTGGCCGTCGGTTTGAACGTCACCGTAATCGTGCAGTCGGCGCCCGGCAGGCGGCTCGACCCGCAAGTCGACTTCGCGCTGAAGTCTCCGGGGTCGATTCCTGCCAGAGTGATGCTGCTAATCCCGAGTGACGTGCTCTGGTCGTTGGTGAAAATAACGGTTTCGGTTTTGCTGTCGCCGACCGTCTCCGTCCCATAGTTGACTTTCAGCGGCGACACGCTGACCGGCTGCGAGCTGTTCTGCATCACAGTTACGAAGTTGGAATAGGAATCGTTGCCCGCTCCGAGGTTGTCGTTGTTCAATACCGCGATGTCGGGCATGCCATCGCCGTTGAAGTCGGCGACCACCGCACCCGCGCTCACTGCGCCTACGTAGAAAATCCCGGCCGCGCGCGTGAACGTGCCATCGCCATTGCCCTGCATCAACGCGGGACCGATTTCGTCGGTGCCCTGTTCGTACGCCGCCGCCGTGATGAACAGGTCCAGTTTGCCGTCTCCGTTGAAGTCGCCCACCACCGGACGAGGCCAGAAATTGGTACCGACGCAGTTCTCGGCGCCAATGGTGAATGCGCCGCCGCCGTCGCTGAGCAGAACGCCGAAGCCCACATCGCCGTAGTAGGGGCCTACGTTATAGGGGCAATCCTGGGTGGCGACCACGAGATCCAGTTTGCCGTCGTTGTTGAAGTCACCGGCCGCCAATGAGTACGGAGTATAGGGAGTGGTGATCACGATCGGAGTTCCGAACGTGCCATTGCCGTTCCCCGGCAGCACATAGACCGCACTTTGACGGGCATAGGTGGCGAGAGCGATATCCGCCTTGCCATCGCCCGTGAAATCGCCGATGACCAAGTCGTCCTGATAAGGATTCAGTGAGGCCGCGCTGGCAATCAACGTTGCCGCACCGAAAATGCCTTTGCCTTTATTGAGCAGGACGCTCAGCGTGCCATCGCCGTTCGAGGTAACGATGTCGAGCTTGCCATCGCCATTCAGATCCGCCAGCTTCACTTCGTAAGCCTGCGCCGTACTGCCGGTGAAGTAGTAAACGGGTTTCTTGAACTTTCCCGTGCCCGTCCCCAACAGGACCGCAAGCGTGCCGTTCTGACACCCGGTTTCTGTGCTGTTCTTGAGTGTCGCTACCACGTCGGCTTTGCCGTCTCCGTTCAAGTCGCCGGCAGCCACCCACTCCACCAAGTTCGGCCCAAAGTAGTTGTTACAGCCTGCGGGCACGTAGGTCTGGGTCGCCAAAGCACCGTGCGAACTGCTTAACATAACCGCGAAGGAGCCGGCATTGGTTCCGAACTCGCCCGAGTACGCGACGTCCGGGATGCCGTCGCCGTTGAAGTCGGCGGCCACCACGTTGTAGCCCGATCCGGCGGCCTGCCATCCGTATTCGGTGGTGGTGCGGAAGGTGCCATCCCCGTTGCCCAGGGCCGAGAGCATTTGACCGCCCTGATTACTGCCAACGGCAAAATCCGCGTACCCGTCGCTGTTAAAGTCCCCCACAACCAAGGCAGTTTCCTGGGAGACGCCCACTCCCACGGGGTAATCGGCACCGTTGGTGAAGACACCGGTTCCCTTGCCGAGGAAGATGCGAACCGACCCGAAGAGGTCGGCGCCGACAAGATCCGGTTTGCCGTCGCCGTTAACATCGGCTATGTCGACAAGGGTCATATCGAGGCCGCTGCCAACCAACGCTTTTGGCGTAAACACGCCCTTGCCATTGTTCAGAAAAGGCACCAGGCCAAGCCCCGTAGCCAAAACGATGTCGATCTTCTTGTCGTGATTCAAATCCGCGGCGGCGATGCCTTGCGTTGCGATGGCCGAGTCGACGTTGTCACTGTAGTAGACGGCGGTCCCAAAAGTACCGTTGCCGTTGTTCAAGAGCACGGCGATTCCCGCATATTCTCCTACTGCGATATCGGGCTGGCCGTCGCCGTTAAAGTCGGCCACGGTCACTCCGTAGGGGTTGGTGAGCCCAGGGTTCTTGGGATCAATTGTGGAATAAGCGACCGGCGCCTTGAAGGTCCCATCGCCGTTGCCGAGAAGCACATCCACAGCGCCGTCGGTGGTATCCACTACCACTAGACCCAATTTGGCGTTGAAGTCTCCCGTAGCCATGGAGGTTGCCGTCACGCGGGTATAACCAGGGAGCGGAAATGTCGTGGCCGTGCCGAAGGTTCCATCGCCTTTGCCCAGGTAAACATTGACCGCCATCGTGCTACCCGAAAAAAGCAAAAGTGCCGCGACATCCAGTTGACCGTCGCCATTAAAGTCGCCCACCACCACCGACATCACGCTAGCATTCAGTTGGTCGATCGTTAACGGAGGTTGGAACGTGTTGTCTCCGTTGCCGAGCAACAAGGTTATGGTCCCGCCACTGTAGCTTCCGGCGACAACATCAAGCTTGCCGTCGCCGTTGAAGTCTCCGGCAGCCAGGGCGTTGACGTCGTAGGGGTCGTAGCCGTAGTCCCACAAGTTTGGGTTGGCCCCCCAGGATTGGGTTGCACCGATAAACGAAACGGGGTAGGTCTGGGCCTGGGCCGGGCGAACTGCCCCGGCAAATAATAGTGCGAGTATGGTAAGCGCAACTGCGGTCATGCGCAACGTCTTAACCTGGAAGTGAATACAACTCATGGATCGTCTCCTTAATAACCTGAAAATATGAAGTCTTTTGCGTTTCGGAAAATTGCGCCGAAGGTCTCCGCAGGTTCTGACTCAGGGGCTGCTGAATGGCTCCGCGCACGGGGCTGACTTTCAATGAAATGCGGGCTGCCGTCAATGCTCCGGCGATGACGCGTTGTTGCAATGTAGCTGACGCGCTAAGATTCTTGTTGACAATGAAGTACGTGGAGTTCTGGCCTGGAATATTCCGGTTCGAGACCGGCTGCGAAAGCGAGGATCGAGCTAAAGTTTGTTGCTCCCGTAGTTCGTTCCGAGGGTGTAGACTTAAATCTCCCCCTGAAAGATTCATCGTATGGGCCCCAGTAGCGCGTTCAAGACCGCGTCGGATGGCGTGGTTCGTTTTGGTGTGTTCGAGGACGACCTGCGCACGGGTGAGCTGCGCAAGAGCGGGGTGAAGGTCAAGATCCAGGACCTGCCCTTTCGCGCCCTGAAACTTCTACTCAGCCGCCCGAACGAGATCATCAGCCGCGATGAATTTCGCCAGGCGCTGTGGCCCGATGGCGTGTTTGTCGATTTTGACGGCGGCATCAACAGCGCCATTAAGCGTCTCCGCGATGCCCTCGGCGACTCCGCCGACAACCCCAAATTTGTCGAGACGGTCGACCGCCGCGGCTATCGCTGGATCGCCCCCGTGCACGGTCCGGAGCTTTCCGCGGAAGCCGCCGTGCCGTCCGGCGGCGAGATTGTCGCACCGCCTCCGCCTCATGCTTCGCCGCGCTGGAAATTCATTTTCGTACTTCCAGTTTTGGCGCTGTTATTTGCGGTTTGGATTTTCCGGCCCAGCTATCGCTCGGCGAAAGCGGGATCGAGCCCGCAACCAACTTCTTCTTCGTCCAGTGCGGGCTTGCCGCGTCACGCCGCCAACCGCGAAGCCGAGGAGTTCTACCTCAAGGGCCGTTACTACTGGGAGAAGCGCACCCCCGACAGCTTGAACAAAGCCGTCGACTCGTTCACCCAAGCGATCGTCCACGACCCCAACTATGCTCCCGCCTACGTCGGCCTTGCCGACTGCTACAACCTGCTGCGCGAATACACGCTCATGCCTGCCTCGGAGGCCTATCCGCGTGCCCTGGCCGCCGCCAGGAAAGCCGTCGAACTCGACGATCAGTCGTCTGAGGCGTACGCCTCTCTTGCCTTTGCTTCTTTCTGGGGCACGTGGGATGCGGCGACTGCGGATCGGGAATTCCGGCGGGCGATCGAGCTGAATCCCTCGAACGCCGTCGCCCATCACTGGTACGCGACTTTCCTCGCGAGCCTCCGGCGTTTCCCCGAATCGTTGGCGGAAATCGAACGCGCCCAAGCTCTGGAACCCGCTTCCAAATCCGTCCTGGCCGATAAGGGCTCCATTCTTTTCGACGCAGGCCGGCTGCAAGAGGCCATCGCCCTGCTCAAGCAGATGGAAGAAAACGAACCAGACTTTATTTCTCCCCACCGCTACTTGAAGGTCATTTACCTGGAGACGGCCGACTATCCCCATTACCTGGCCGAAGCGAGAAGCGAAGCAGTTCTGATGCGAGACAGTTCAGCTCTCGCCGTCGTTGAGGCGACCGAAAAGGGTTTCGCCACCGGAGGCGGGAAAGGCCTGCTCGAGGCTCTGCGCCAGCAACAAACCAGGCTCTACGAGCGCGGACTGTCGTCGTCGTACTACCTGGCGGCGACGTGTTCACTGCTGGGAAACAAGCAGGAAGCTCTGCGCTACCTGAAAATCGCTTACGATCAACATGCCCAGAACGTGCCCGATATGGCAAGCAACCATGCTTTCGACAACCTGCACAACGAGCCCGCCTTCCGGCAGCTACTCACCGATGCTGGTCTGCCGCCGCTCACTTAAGGAGACTCTGGTTGGCTTGGAGCGCCATTCCGACGTTAGTTGAAGTTCTCAGCCACACCTGCAAAACTAAAACCAATGGGCCGCTTCGCGTCAACGGTTGAATTCTATGCTCGCTATCGCGAGCCCTATCCGCCACACTTCTTCCAGAAAGTTGCGGAGCAGATCGCCTTGCGCGGCGACGAAACCTTGCTCGACGTTGGCTGCGGGCCCGGCCTGCTGGCCATTGGCTTCGCCCCTTTTGTCGGGCGCTGTACGGGCCTCGATCCCGAAGCTGCAATGATCACGGCGGCGCAGGCTGCGGCGAGGGAAGCGGGTGTGGCGCTCTCCTTGATTCACGGCCGGATCGAAGAGTTCCCGACCACTCAAACCTGCGATGTCATCACCATTGGCCGCGCACTTCATTGGATGGAACGTAGTGCGGCCTTGCCGGTGCTGGAACGGATCGTTGTTCCGGACTCGGGCCGCATCCTGATCTGCGGAGCCCGTAGCGCTGAGACGCCTGAAGCCGCTTGGGTAAAGCCCTATAAGGAAGCGCGCCGTGCCTGGACATCGGGACCAGAAGAGAGCCGATATCGGATCGATGCGAAGGAGTGGTTTGCGGGCTCGCGTTTTAGAGAACTCGACCAGATGGCGGTTACCGAATGCCGTCAGGTCACGATTGCCGACCTGATCGGGCGCGCTCTATCCAAGTCGAATACGTCGCGTGAAATTCTGGCCGATGGGCAGGCAAGATTTGAGGCAGAGATCGTGGCAGCGCTCGAACCATTCGTTCAGGATGGAGTCTTACTGGAGCAGATCGTGGCCCGAGCTTCGATCTTCGGGTAGATGTGAACCAGCCATGCCGATCCGAACGTCGGCGATCCGAACTCGGCGGTCCGAACGTCCATTACTGCATCGGTGGCGGCTCGGGTTCGGCAGAGCCATCGGCGCGGGCGTCAGAGGCTCCGTAGTTCACCTTGCTCTTCGAGTCGTGCAGGACTGCCTGCCCGCGTCCCATGGCGGTAGTGTATTCGTGGCGCACGTCGAGTTGATGCCCCATGGCGGAAAGTTTTTGCCTCACTTCGGGCGTCACTCGCGACTCGATCACGATGTTGCATCCGCGCTGCGGGCTGACCGTGAAACGGGCGTTCTCCAGAGCCTCCTGGATATTCATGCCGTAGTCGACCACGTTGGAAACGAATTGCGCATGGGCCAGCGGCTGGTTCGCTCCTCCCATGATTCCGAACCCAATGTGTTGCTCGCCGCGCTCCATGAAACCCGGAATGATGGTGTGGAACGGCCGCTTGCGCGGGGCGAGGGCGTTCGGAGACCGAGGATCAAGCGAAAACAGCGCGCCGCGATCTTGCAGCGCGAATCCCATGCCGCGTACCACGACGCCCGACCCGAACGCTTCATAATTGCTTTGAATCAACGAGACGATATTGCCCTCGCGATCCACGACCGAAAGGTAAGTCGTGTCACTGGTGGGCGGCGTGCCGGCCGCAACCGAGCAATTGGCTTTGCTGGGATCGATCAACTGGGCGCGCCGCCGGGCGTATTCCTTCGACAGCATTCCCTTCACCGGAATCTTCGCAAAGCGTGGGTCGGCGTTGTAACGCCCCAGATCGGCATACGCCAGCTTCATGGCTTCGATCTTCTTATGTAGTTCCGCGACGCTGAGCGGCCCATCGGGCGATGCCGGAGAAGTCTCCATAATATTCAACATCTCCAGCGCCGCCATGCCTTGTCCATTGGGAGGAAGTTCGTAGACGGTCCAGTCGCGATAGGTGGTTGAAATCGGCTCGACCCATTCTGGCGAAAACTCGGCCAGATCATCCGCTGCCATCGTTCCGCCCAGGCTCTGGGACGTGCTCAAAATCGCGCGCGCAATCTCACCCTTGTAAAACGCCGCCGCTCCCTTCTCCGCGACCAGGCGCAAGGCTTTCGCCAGATCGTGATTCTGGAACACTTGTCCTACTGCCGGCGGCTTGCCATTGGGCAGGTAGACACGTTGGGCTTCTGGATCCTTCGCGATCGTTTCGACCGAGTCGTTCCAATAAGACGCAATAATTTCAGGAACCGGATAGCCATCCTCGGCATAGAAAATCGCGGATCGGAAAAGATCCTTCCACGGCAGCCGCCCAAAGCGTTCGTGCAGAGCGTGCCAGCCCGCCACCGCGCCGGGGACGGTGACGGAGTCAATGCCTGCCGACGGCATGGAGGTCAAGGTCGAGGTCGCGCCTTTCGCCTGCAAGTGCTCGATGGTTAGTCCCCGCGGCGCCCATCCGCTGGCGTTAAGACCGTACAGCTTGCCGGTTTTTGCGTCCCAGTAAATGGCAAACAGGTCGCCGCCCATGCCGTTCATCATGGGTTCCGTCACCCCAAGGACGGCATTCGCGGCAATCGCCGCATCCACGGCAGAACCTCCCCGCGCCAGGATTTGCGCACCCGCTACCGAAGCTTGCACATGGCTGGTCGCTACAATGCCATAGCGGGTGACGACCATCGAGCGCGCGCTGGAACGGTCTCGGGCAGACATGGAAGATGTAAGCACCACAAGAGCGAGTGCAATTCGAATCGAAGCATTCATGCTACACCTGCGCAAGCGTATTCTAACGTCGCTTACTCCTGAATGCCTAGTTCGTCCCGCAGGCCAATGAGCGCCGGAATTAATGACCCCGTGACGAGAATCACAGCGGAGACGCTGGCGTTGGCCTATCGTATAGACGATCAGGTGACCGCTATGGCGGGTTCGTCTGTCGTCGATTCTCCGGTCATTAATTCGTTGGCCATTGAAAATAGTTTGCCCCAGCCAGGCCCTGAACAGCTGCGCGCTGCGCTCGGAAACTTCCTGCCCAAAGGGGCCACGGCCGCCGAGCAGACTCGTGCCATTGAAGCCGGTCTGCGAAGCCCCGCTGGCGAAGCCATGCGGGATACGATGGCGCGATGGATCGTCGACTCGATCGTTCCAGTCGAGAGGTTAGTTCCACAGCCTTACCTGGCGTGGCGTCCACCGGTTCGGGACGCCATGATGTTCGTGGTGGCGCACCTCTCGCCCGCGCGCCTCGCCCCCAAACTGCTCGAGCAACTTGAGCTTCCCTTGACGACGACCGCGGAACAGCGCCTGCTGCGGCTGATCGCGAAAGTACCCGGCCTGCAAAAACTGGGACAAGTCATCGCTCGCAATCAGCATCTCCGTCCAGCTCTGCGGAATGCGCTGGCGCGGCTGGAAAATGGAATTCGCGATGTCCGGCCGGAGGACGTAGGCGCGATCATTCGACAAGAGTTGGGCCCACGGCTCGAGAAATACTCCGTGAAGATCGCGCCGGCTATCCTCTCGGAGGCCAGTGTCAGTGCGGTGGTGCGCTTCACCTGGCGTGACCCGGCCAGCGGAAAGCGCGAACGCGGTGTTTTCAAAGTTCTCAAACCTCACATCCCCGAGTACTTTGCGGAGGACATGGACTATTTGCAGGGACTGGCTCAATGCTTCGCGGACCGGCACCGCAATTACGGATTTCCTGCGAACCTGCTCCCCGATACCTTCAAGAAAGTCCGGCGCTTGCTGCGGCACGAGGTCAACTTTGTCCGCGAGCAAAAGACGTTACTCGAAGCATGGAATCTGTACCGGTCGATGAAAGGCATTCGCGTGCCGCGGCTGATTCAGCCGCTGTGTACATCCAGAATTACGGCGCTCACCGAAGAGCGTGGCATCAAGGTGACGAGCGCGGCGGCCCGCCTGCCAGCCTCGCGTCGCAAAAAAGTCGCCGAGCAACTCATCGAAGCGCTGGTTGCGGTCCCTCTTTTGTCGTCGGATAAAGAGGCCATTTTTCACGGTGACCCCCACGCTGGCAATCTGCTCTATGACAATCGCACCGGCGAACTGACGATCATCGACTGGGCGCTGCGCGAACGCTTAAGCCGCGATCAGCGCCGGCATCTCGCGCTCCTGTTTCTGATGGTGACCTTGCGCGACGGGGTGGGCACCTGCAACGAAGTTTTGGCACTCAGTCAGCAGCACATCCGAAGCGCTTCACCGCGCGGGCGGATGGTTTCGGAGTTGGTCACGCGCTTTCTCGACGAACTGCCGGTGGTGCCCAGCGGCGTGGATGCCATGCGGCTCCTGGAACGCATTGCCATGAAGGGCGTCAAGTTCCCCGGACCGTTGATCATGCTGTCCAAGGTGATGTTCACGCTGGATGGAATTATGGGCGACGTCGGAGGGTCTAGCAAAGGCATGGGTTTCGGCTTCACCATTGCGCGCCACGTTGCCCAGCATTGGATTCGCAATCGCAAAGAGTTCCGTTCGCCTTTGATGAACAAGGACTGGATCACGCTCCAGTGCAGCGCCCTGCTTTATACCGGCCGTTTGTGGCTTAAGGGTGAACAGGCACTATTGGATCGCTTGCTGCCTCCCGGTTCGACGGCCCCACTCACCTCGGCGTGAGGGAGGCGTCAGGCGGCGTCGCCCCGCGCTTCGTCGTTCCCAGCGTTATCGTTCCCAGCCGCATCGTTCCAATCCGTCTCTGCCGCTGGAGGAATAAAGCTCATCGCCCGTTCGGCCAGCGCGGTGATGGTCAAACTGGGATTGACCCCGAGGTTGGCCGCCACGACGGACCCGTCACAGATATACATATTCCTGTAATTGAAGACGCGGTGGCGAGAATCAACTACGCCGCGGCGCGAAGAATCGGCGATCACGCAACCTCCGATACAGTGTGCCGTGCCCGGAACATCGAAGAGAATCTCCGGCAGCATGCTCATGGGAAAACCGCCGGTGAGTTGCGCGTATTTCTTCGCGAACTCGTTGGCCTTCGGAATATAGGTAGGCACCTTATCGCCCCGGCTGACGAGAAACTTCCTGAACGGCCAGAACCACGGGCGTTGCCAGCGCATCTCGATCTCTCCCTCCAGAGTCTGCATGCAGAGCAGAATCACAAATTCCCGTGCCCAGCCCAACGGTTGCAACACACGCACCGTCTTGAACGGGTGGCGGAGCATAGAGACGATAACGTTTCTTAACCAGAGTGCAATCCGCTGCGGACCCGGGCGGCCATCGGTCAGGATGGTGGTGAAAACCCCCATCGCGTCGGAGCCATTTGGATAGCGGACGGCTTCAATGTGGGTGTGCTCGTCAATATAGACGCCGGACCCGATGGCGATGCCCTGCGACACATCCTGCGAATAGCCCGGTGTGCGCGCCCCGATGAGTGATTCGGAGTTGGTGCGCACATGTTGGCCCAATTGGCTGCTGATGGCCGGCAACGAGCCTTTTTCCTTGAGATGAAAAAGAAGCTCCATCGTGCCCAGTGAGGAGGCGGAGAAGACTACGCCTCGGCACGTGAACTGACGGGGGTGACGGTGAATGAACGCGGTGGACTTAACTGTGCTTACTTCGTAACCGGCGCTGCCATCGCCCGTGCCACCCAGCGGTTTGACGTTAACCACCCTGGTTTCGGGGAAGAGCCGCGCCCCGTGCTTTTCGGCTAGATACAGGTAGCCAAGGTCCAGCGTATTTTTCGCGCCATAGCGGCAACCCATCATGCAGCCGCCGCAGCCAATGCAAGTGGTTCGCGCCGGACCTTCTCCTCCGAAGAATGGATCGGGAAAGGTCTGATTGCCCGGCTGACCCTCCGCAGGTTGGAAGATGCCCACGTTCGTGCAGTAGAAAGTATCTCCAGAGCCCGCGGCTTCCGCAGCTTTCTTCAGGAGAAGGTCGGCCGGGCCGAGGATTCTGTTTTCCGTCACACCCAGCATCCGCGAGGCGGTTTCGTAATGCTGGGGCATTTCAGTTTTCCAATCGGCCAATCCCGTCCAAGACCCCGCTCCCCACACTTTTTCAGGAGGAGCCAGCAAGGTGCTGGCGTAGGTGATGGATCCTCCACCTACCGCGCAGCCATGGAAGATGGTTGCGTGCCGGAAAAACCGCATACTGAAGAAGCCGCGCAGGCCGAGGTTGGGGCGCCAGAACCAGCGATGGATTGACCAACTGCTGTGCGGCAGGTTTTCAGGCGTCCAGCGTCGGCCCATCTCCATGACCGCAACCCGATAGCCCTTCTCCACCAGTCGATGAGCGGAAACACTGCCACCGAAGCCGGAACCGATGACGATAAAGTCAAAATCGAATTGGCGGTCGCTGGGCACTGCAGATTCCTCGTCGCGGCGTTCCTCGGAACTTGCGATCGTTCGGTTCACAACCTGACCGCCTCCATATTATTCTTCTGCCTTCGAACCCGTACATCAATCACTTGTCCAATCCTCCGCAGCGCTTCGGCACTCTGCGGCGAATCGAGTCCAAACATCTGGAAGTCATGGTTCATGTTCTCCCAGGTTTCGAGGACGACATCCGCTCCCTGCTGCTGGGCGCGATCCGCGAAAACTTGAATGCTCGGGTACAGAATCTCAACGCGGCCAGCCTGTATATAGATTGGAGGAAGGCCGCGCAGGTCAGACCCTAGCGGCGACACCAGCGCATTCCGGCGCTCGGCGACGTCGCAGAACCAGTCCGCCCACTGCTCCAGCATCGGCTTGTCAATCCAATCAAAATCCGCAGCGCCGATGTGTTCAGTTTCGAAGTCAGTTGGTGGGGAGAGCGCAACCGCCAGTGCCGGCATGGGAAGCTTCGACGCGCGTGCCGCCAGAAGCAAAGCCAGCGTCAGGTTGCCACCCGCCGAGTCGCCGGCAACAACCAGACGCTCGGGATCGGCGCCCGTCTCCAGCAGCCAGCGGTAGGCGTTGAGCGCGTCTTCAAGCTGCGCCGGAAACCGATGTTCCGGCGAGAGACGGTAATCGAGCGCAAAGGTTCTGGATTTCGCAGCCTGCGTGATCAGCGCGATAAGGTTGGCGTAAGCCTGCGGATAAAAGGAGTATCCGCCGCCATGAAAATACAGGACGCTCACGCGCGGCTCTTCGTTCTGACCGGCAACGTTCTTCCCGGCAACGTTCTTCCCGGCAACGTTCTTGCCGGCAAACCAACTTCCTCTGAACTTTTCGTGCACGACCGGCGTGATGCTTACTTCCGACAGCGCCGGTGAACTCATCACGACCGAGTCCAAATAGCGGCGTGCTTCCTTCACATCGTCCATCTGCAAGGCAGTGAGCGTCTGCCGCTTCAACACTGCCGTACCCAGTTCCACAAACCAGTTCCAACCGGGCAGGCGTGGACCCTTGAGCGCTCGTTGAGAAGACGCTTCGAGAATGGTTTGGCTGAGTTCGGCAGCGCAACGGAGGCGGTAGCGAGCTGGGCCTCTGAAATGTATCCGGGCAGTCATGCCGAGCACCAATCCTCTACGCACACGGGGAAGCCGCGTCGGGAACGTAAATCGGAATCCGCAAGCCAATCGGCGAATGCGGCGGCGGCGCGGCTACTACGGTGCGCACGATGTTGTCCGCATGTTGCCACCAGCCGTGGAAGACTTGATCTCGCAGATAACGATCTCCCGGATAACGATCTCCGGGATAAAGCTCTCCAGTAGAGCGACCGCCCGTAAAACGAACCCGGAGCTGGCTCCAGCCACTGAGGTCGAATGACGTGGCGCAAGGGATAACGATCACCGACCGGGTGTCGAGTCGAAGGCCCTCGTGCAGCGCTTTTAGCGCGCTCTCTTTCCCGCTCCAAAGCAGGGCCAGGAGCCGAGGCCGGTCCGCCGCGGACGCGTGCGCAACCTGCGCTTGCTCTTCGAGAGTGAAATAGTCGGCAACAAACGCATCGCTACGCGGCTCGACCATTTCCAGATCGCAACCCATCTTCACGCCAGACATCACTATGGCGCAAGCCGCGATCCCGGCGCGGTGGCTGAGTGAAATCGTGACCGCGGCCGGTTGATTATCGACAAAAACCTCGGGCGCACCGGACGGCGCCGCGCGTATTTCCATCTTCTCAAAAACTTGGGGATGAGCAGGCAGATCCAGGGTAACGGAGAGTGCGCGTTTCGCCGTCCAGCGTCCCAAGCGCCAGTCGGCGCGGCGTTTCGGAAAGCGCATGCCGTTCAGGCAGACGGTTTCGTTGGCACTCAGCCAATCATTCTCTGCCGGTACGTCTGCTTCGGTTTGTTCCAACCAATAGGCGTTCATCAACTTCACCTTGGCCGAGACTAGGCCGCTTTGGTTATCGCGGTTTCCAATGCCATGGCTTTCGACTTTACGGATTTCGATTCCTCCTCTCTCGCAATCCCGCGTTCGACCGCGTCGATGAGATAAGGGCGCAGGTTCGCGGGCGGAATAATGTAGTTGAGAGCGCGGACGTCGAGAGCCCGCTGCACGCAGTGTACGCGGTCAAACTCGGCAGCCATTTCGCCCAGCTTCTCGGAGTGTACGACTTTGAAGAGTTCATCGAACTGGGCGCGCAGCCGGCCTTTCTCCGCGCCGTCAGCCTTGGCTATCGCCTGGTTCAGCGCCTGTACGCGCGCATCTTTCTTGGCCCTGGCTTCAACCTCACCGGCGAAAACCACTGCCGCCGCCGGAGCGCCGCCGATCACGGAGGCATACGTTCCCTCCAAGGCCGCCACTTCGACGCTTTCATTCAGCGCCCGCGAGAAAACCACGTAGGCGCCTCCGTGATAACGCGAGATCACACAAAAGACGATGGGGCCTTTGAAGTTCACCACCGCCCTCCCGATCTCGGCGCCGTACTCAAGCTGCAGCCTGCGCATCGACTCCGGCGAGCCATCAAACCCCGACAGGTTGGCTAGGACCACTACCGGTCGATTGTTGCTGGCCGCGTTGATCGCGCGCGCGATTTTCTTCGAAGATTGCGGGAAGAGTGTGCCGGAAGTCCATTGCTCCGGGCCGTCGGCGGGAACAAATCCCAACCGGGGCAGTGGCCGGGATTCGATACCAAGTAGACAAACCGGATAGCCTCCGAGGTGGGCATCCCACACGACCGCAGTCTCCGCCGCGCGCATGCCGGCCCAACGCTCCAGCGGCGCATGGTCCTGGTCGATGGCCGCCATCATCACTTTGCGAATATCAAAGGATTTCTTGCGCCCAGGGTTGGTCTCGTCCGACAGGATGTCGCCGATCAGTTCGAAGCCGTCTTCGTTATTGCCATCGCCGTTCCTGCCGTGAAGATAAGTTCGCACATCTCGATCCAGGGGATCGGCAGTTGCGGCCCGCCGGGGGAAGCGCTCGCCCGGAGCCACGTAGGTGTGGTCATAGTGGCGCAACAAGATGTGGCAGGCTTCATCGATGTCGCGGGCCCAGTACTGCGCTTGGCCGTTGATGCCCATGATGCGATCGTAGCCGCCGATTCCTTGATTGTCCTCCGCCGAGATGCTGCCGGAGAATTCCAACGCGCGCTTGCCGGTGAGCACCATCGCCGCTTTCGGCGTCATGATCAGAATGCCCCGGGTGTGCATAAGCATGGTGGCCTCGGCGTTCCAGTAAGGCTGCGCGCCCACGTTGATCCCGTTAACCACCAGATTAATTTCGCCGCCCGCTTGTGTGAACTCGATCAGCCCGCGCAGGACGCGGGCAATCCAATCCATGTTTTCCACTCCGCTGTCCATCGAGATCTTGGCGCCAGCCGAGATGGGGAACCATTCCAGGGGAACGCCCATGGCTTGTGCCAGCTCTAATGCTCCGAGGATGCGCCGGCATTCTGGTTCGGCGATGGCGCCCAAATCCTTGCTCGGATCTCCCAGCAGCAGAACGCGGGTCATCCCCTCGGGATAGTTGGTTGTAAAGTTGCGGATGACGCCGACAATGATGTTGGCTTTGTTCTGACCATAGGGACGATCGACGGCGACCAGACGGCCTTCCGAGTCAAGATCATGCTCGATAAAATCGCCGGCGGGAAATTCCGCTCGCGTGTGTTCCGGAGCGGGTGTGAGCATTCTGATGATTTCGTAGGGGTAGATGAGCCCGCGCTGGCGCATGCGGACGACTTTCTGGTCGTATTCGGTCAGCGGTTTGATCGGTTGCAGTTGGACGGCGCGCCGGAAAGTGATGAGCATATCGCTGCCGCCCGGGCTCGAGATGCGCATCACCATATCGCGCAGCTCGCCGGTCGACGGATTGGGAATGCGAAGGCGCACGACTACCTGCTCCAATCCCAGGCCTTCGGTCATGGGCGACAGTCTGCGCACCAGATCGCGCAATTCATCCCGCCCAAGATTGAGCGGCGGCCACACGTTCAGCAGTATGCGATTCCAATGGAGGCGTTGATAGGTCGGCCGTCGCGACTGAAACAGCCGGATGCTGGCCATCGCTTCCATTAACATGCGCTCCAGATGCGGCAGTTGCACGATGCGACCCGCCTCATTCCGCACCGGGGTTACGTCGCGCACTTCTGCGCACACGAACAACCGCTCATCCTTCGGGTTATCGCGGGCCACGGCGTGGATCAGGTAGACATCTTCGACGGACGGCAGCCGCTCGATCTTGAAATTGCTGAGCCGCCACAGATGCAGCCGTTTCCCCAGCATGGGGTGGATTCCGCGGTAGAGAGTCTCCTCTTCATATGTGTTCCCGCTCGTATTCCCGCTCGGCCGATAGGTGAAATGCTGGGCCATACCCTGGCCGTGATCGGGGCCCGAGATTGTCGCCACGATGCGCCGAATCAAGCGCGGGAAGCCAGCCTGGTTGAAGACCGAGCGCACTTCCTGCTGCGTAGCCTCCGGGTCGTCCAGCCGGCCGGAGTGGAAAATGTAAAAATCAATGAGGATGTCGTGGTCCGCCGGGACCTCCGCGATCATTGGAAACAACGTCCGCGCCGCCTCGGAGAGCCGGGAATACTCGGCATGCGTGGTAAAGACGTGGAGGCGCTTTCCTTCAAAATCATACTCAGCCGTTGCACAGCACTGCCCGCTGTCCAACGCCACGCAGCGAAAGTTCGTGAGCTTGCGAATGCGGTAGTACCGCCAAGTCAGCGCCTCCAACATTAATCTGCGCATGGCTTCGTCGGCGGTTGAGAATCGGCTGGAGATCAGGCTGAACAGCGGCTGTGGACATTCGACGAGCGCGTGGACTCTCTCATGGCGGTCCGCGGCATCGGGATTGGCAGCCAGGATATCGAGGTGTTCCTCCATTTGCTCGTAGACTTGCTGGCGTGCCTGCTCAAACAGCGGTTGGTCGAAGTAGCGATAGCGCACTTCCCGCGCGAGGTCGGTGACTGCCGGAAAAAGCCCATTGGTCAGGGTGGTCATCCGGTCGAGGAGCGTCCGAAGAGATTCCGCAGCCAGCACTGACAGCGTTTGTACGCACCGCAGACGTCGTTCGAGGACGCTCAACACCGGTGCGATTTGCTGCTCCACGCGTTGATGCGATTTGTAGATCCAGAGCAAGCTCTCTTCCAGTTCGGGCGAGCGCTCCAGCGTCCTCACCCCGTAGTGAGCCAGTGCCCGTTCGAGCGCGCTAACATAGGCTGGAGGCAGGCCGTGACCGCGCGTCTCCAGCATGCGCAAGTACGAAAACAGATAAGCCTCGGCGCTGGGTTCTTCTCCGCTCGCCCGGTGGTTCACCTCCGGCTCGCGTTGGAACAGGGAACATATGTCCACAAAGATGTTGAGGATCTCATCTTCGCTCTGTCTTATTTCGTCGCTGTCCACGGGGCAATTCTGGCTCCATTCGGAGAGCAGCCGGGCGGCGTGCTTCGGATCCACGTCAAAGCCCAACATGAGCTGGCGGAGCTCATCCAGGCTCCGACGACAGTTGGATTGGATGGTTTCCCCGTTTCCTTTCGAGGCGAGCGACGCGCCCGCTAGCGTCGCGCCCGCTAGCGTCGCACCCGCGAGCGGCGCACCCGCGAGCGACGAACCAAAGACCACTCGCTTCGCGTCCGCAACCGTGTCGTCACCCGTGTCGGGGTCGATCTGCAGGAGTGGCGCCCCGGTGTCGACCTGCACGTTGGGAATTGCCATCACCTGCCGTACTCTTCCGGAAAATGGGGCTACGATCTGCGTCTCCATTTTCATGGCCTCGAGCACAGCCAGGCGGTCCCCAACTGCAACCGTGTCGCCCGCTTTGACGGCAATGGAAACTACTACCGCCGGCGCCGGCGCGTGCACCACGCCCCCGTCATCTCGATCAATCTGGTGCGCTACACCGTCCACCTCGATCCGGTAACTTAGTCCCTGGACCACCGAGACGACGCGAAAGCGCCTCCCGAAGACGGTGAGCCAACATTCGAACGGACTCAAACGTTCCATCTGGGCATCGATGCGTACCCCGTTCATCTCCACGCGGTAGCGCTGAGGGCCGAGCCGATAAGTCCTGGGCGAGTAGCAATAGCCTCGATGGCGTAACTCCACAGTCAGTCCTGCTTCACTCCGCACCTGCGGCCGCCCGCGCAGCGCCGACGCGTAAAACTGTTTTTGCTCTATGGCCAAGTGGGCATCGTAGGCCTCAATCGCGGCTTGAATCAGAGCCACGTCGGCGTAGCGCCGGGAGAGGTGCTCGCCCGTTGCCGCCAGGTGATCGAGCCACTCAACATGCACTTCTCCGCGCTGCACCCCGGGACGGCTCAGCAATTCCAGCAGAAACGCTTTGTTGCTGGCTCCGCCCTTGATGACGACAACGCTCTCGCGCAGCGCCCGCTGCAGGCGGGAAAGCGCTTCTTTCCGGTTCTGGCCGTAGGCGATGATCTTCGCGATCATCGAGTCAAACTCCACCGGAACGACATCGCCTTCCGCCACGCCGGTGTCAATACGCACCCCCGGCCCTGACAAGATTCTGAAGCGCTCAATCGCGCCCGGAGCCGGAGCAAAGTCGTTGTCAGGATCTTCCGCGTTCAGCCGCACCTCAATGGCATGGCCGGTAGTAAGCGGCGCTTCGCCTTCGAGGCGCCCACCCCGCGCGACGTGAATCTGAAGTTTCACGAGATCGAGCCCAGTGGTGCACTCGGTCACCGGATGCTCGACCTGCAACCGGGTGTTCATCTCCATGAACGACAATCGGTCCGTTTCAGGCCGGTATAGGAATTCGACCGTGCCCGCGTTCTGATAGCCCGCTGCTTGACTCAGCCGCACCGACGCCTCGCGCAGCGCCTGATCTTGCTCCGGAGAAAGCGCCGGCGAAGGCGCTTCTTCAAGGACTTTCTGGTGGCGTCGCTGAATGGTGCAGTCGCGCACGCCTGCGGCCCACGTTGTCCCGTAGTGGTCGGCAATAATTTGGACCTCGACGTGGCGCGCACATGGTACCAGTTGCTCCATGAAAACGGTTGGGTCGCCGAAAGCCTTGAACGCCTCGGCCCGGGCGCTGGCAAAGCATTGCGGGAGTTGGGCCGCCGAACGCACCAGCCGAATCCCGTGCCCGCCGCCTCCCGCGGTGGCCTTAATGAGGAGCGGATAGCCCAGGCGCTCGGCGTGGCCCGCGGCGTCTGCGAGCGTTTCCACCGGCCCATTGCTCCAGGGCGCTACGGGTATCTGCGCCCGCTCCGCTAATCGTTTCGAGGCGATCTTGTCGCCCACACGCCGCATCACGTCGCCATCCGGACCGATGAACACGATGCCGATCTCGCGGCAAAGGTCGGCGAATTCGGCATGTTCGGCCACAAAGCCCCATCCCACCCAAACCGCGTCCGCGCGCGCGACGGCCAGCGCGCGTTCGAGCCGGCCATAGTCGACGTAACTGCTCTTGGGTTGCTGGGTGTTTGCGTCGAGAACCTGAGCGGCGCCAAGACACACTGCTTCGTCCGCCTCACGCACAAACATGCTGTGGCGGTCAGGCTCGGTGAAGAGCGCGATCGTGCGCAATGACGTGCCATGCTCTTGATTGAAGTCGCGGGCAGCGTGAATGAAACGCATGGCGGCTTCGGCGCGATTCACGATGGCCACGCGTTGAAATTCGTGTTCCATAAGTCCCCCGATCACCAGATCGCCAGATCAACGATCGTCAGATGAACGATCGTCAGGACAGCGAGTGCGGTCGACCCAATATGTGCTGGTGGAGAGCCGGGCGTCCCCGCCCGTCTCTCCACCGTATGACTCTTTATGCGGCGACAACTTCCCGTGACATCGCAACCTGCAGTGGCTTCAACAGTTCGGCATCCATTGCGCTGGGAACCGCCACCGTGCGGTAGCCGCTAAGCTGCAGGTAGCGATTTCCTTTCGTATCCAAAACCTCGGCATCGAAGCTGCCTCGATCCGGGTCCGGAGTGACCAAGGCGTACAACCGTGTGTCGGCTGACTCCGGGATCACTAGTAATGATGATGAAACGCAATCAACGTGCTGCGGCAGGCCCATGCGGCCTTGCGCGCCCATCTCCCAGAGTCCGGCGGTCTGGAAGCAATGCTCAATTAATCGCGGCGCCATGAGTGTCAGCAACTCGGACGGCAGATGGTTTGCTGGCAAGCCCTTCGCCATCAGCCCGATAATCCGGTGGCCGTCCCACCATGCCCGCTCCACCACCTGGTATGCAGGCCCGTGGAAGTAGAGGCGATAGATGTCGGCGGCTTCGATGATGTGCTCGTCTAGATGTTGGGCGGGCAAGACCAGCGCCGGCACAGTTACAGCTGTGGGCGCCTCTTTTGTGAGCCGCACCCGTGCGGTGAAGTGCGTTGTCACCTGGGGCTCGGCCTGGTTGGGGAGCGGGCGGCGGCCGATCAAACGGCAATCTGCCAGCAAGGCCAAAGTGTCGCGCTGCGGACGGATTGCTGCTTCGACCGTCACCACGCGCGGTTCGTTTCGATAGAACTTGAACGGCGCGAGGAAGTTCACGTCTTCGATCGCCGCGACCCGCCAGCCGGGAAGCAGGCAGAGCGCAGCCTCCGCAAACGCCTCGATGCCCATTACTCCGGGCAGAACCGGTGTGCCGTCAATTTGATGATCGTGCAGAAACGGCTGAAGCGCCGGGTCCAGCGTGGTCTCGATGGTGAGGCCACTCTGCAGACCAATGCTTGCTATCTTGCCGATCATTGGTCCAGACAGCATTGGTCCTTGTGCCGATGAGCTCTTCAAGGCTCCGGTCGCTGATGGATCCAGCCCGCCAGTGGCGTCCCACTCGTTCAGCAGAACGCCGAGGCGTTGGCCGATAACAATTTCGCCGCGCGTTCCTCCAGCAGTCAGTTCGCGGCGAATCAAAGGAATCCCGGCTTCGGGTGGCAGCATATCGATGCCTGCGAGTTCCATCATCTTCGGGATGGAGCCGCGCGTGGCCATGCCTATGCCGCCCCATGCCGTCCAGTCGATGACGATGCCGCGTGTCGCCGGCCGGGTGGTGCGGAAGCTCGACGTGATCTTGCACAACAGGTCGTTGGCCGCGCTGTAATCGGTCTGTCCGGCGTTGCCGAAGCGTCCGGCAATCGAACTGAACGCCACCGTTGCCCCGAGAGGCATATCGCCGATAGCATGCAGAAGATTGAACCAGCCGTCGCTCTTGACGTCGAAGACCAGATCGAATTCACGCGCATCCTTATCCGGCAGGAAGTGACTGCGCTCTGTGCCGGCGGCGTGCAACAGCACGTCGATCCGTCCGCTGCGCTCGTGCACTTGTTGGATGATTTTCTCTACAGCGTCCGCGTCCGTGAGGTTGACGCTGAAGTAATGTGCTGTACCGCCGGCAGCTCGCACCGCCGCGATTGCACTCTGCGCCGCTTGCGCCCGCTCCAGCGCTGCCAGCTCTTTTTCAACCAGGGCCGGTGTGGCGCGTTCGCCGCGGGCCTGGATGCGCACAAACAGATCGCGCTTCAGGCCGTCCTTATCGGTCGCGAAGCGTTTGAGATCGGGATTCTCCGGATCAGGCTCGGGCACCAGATCGAGCAGGTAGAACGTGCCTCCGGAGGCCGTCGCCAAATCAGCGGTGATCGCCGACACGATACTTCCGGCCGCGCCGGTGACGACAAAGACGCTGTTGCCGTCCAGAGTCAAACCGGGCTCTCCATCGGCGGCCGGCTGTTCTTGCAGCCCAACCGTCCAGCGCAGCGCTTGCTTGTAGCCGATTTCAATTGCGCCAGGATCGTGCAGGGTTTCCTCAATCAGGATGTCGGCGACCTCGGACGGCTTTCGCTCCGCTCCAAAGTCGGCCGCAAGGTCGACAGCTTTGACCAGAGCATCCATCCGCTCTCGCTTATAGGTTTTAGAGAAGCCCACGACCGCGCCACCTAACGGCGCAATCGCGCCCGCATCATCGTAGCCATGCTGTCCGCCCAGCCGCGTCGCTGACACCAGAAACGTGCCCGGCGCCGCAACCTGCTCGTATAGAACACGCATGGTGACATACAGCGATTTGACCCGCACCCGCAGCGATTCATGCCAGCTGGCGAGGTCCATGTCGCTGAGATTTCCCTCGTTGTCCAGCGCGGACAGCCAGTACACTCCGTGCACTGGCCCCGCAGCCAACCAGCTCTTGAGGCGGTTGGCCAGCGCGTCTGCATTCGACGCGCCCTTAAGCCGGAGAACCTCCACGCCCATCGTCTGTAGCCGTTGTGCCAGCGCGTCTGCCACACCACATCTGTCCGGCATAACGACTACTCGGCGACCGGGTCCAAGCGTCACGCCGGTTGCTTTGCAAAGAGCAAGCGGCGGGCGCAGGTTGGGAACAGGTACGCGGCGCGGAATGCGATTGGCGGCGTCGAAACTGGCGGGGATCGGACGCGCAATCGAAACTGGCCTCGAAACCGAAGTTACAGACGTCGGTGGTTTTTTCGGCGCCGGATCTTGTTCTTCCTGCGTGCCGGAAGAGCTTGCAGCGGGCGTTTTAGCCAAGCCGGGCTGACGGTCGTGCGCGAACTTGATCACGTGCGCCAATGTTGGGAAGTCGCGCAGCTTCAGATTTTCATCGCGCGGAATGTTGTACGCCGCGCGCACGGCCGCGAACATCTCCGCTTGTTTGACGGTGTCGATGCCGAGGTCCGCTTCGAGATCGAGATCCAGATCCAACATGTCTTTCGGATACCCCGACTTCTCGGCCACGATGTCCAGCACTTTCTCCTTGATGGAATCGTCCGTGGTTGATTGCACGGCAGGTGTTTCCGTAGACTTCGGCGCTGACGGAGCCACTGAGGCTGCGGGCGGCGTGCTGGCCAAATCCGGGCGCTTCTCATACACGAACCGGATCACGTGCGCCAACGTGGGATAGTCGCGCAGCTTGCGGTTCTCGTCGCGTGGAATGTCATACGCCGCTCGAATTGCGGCAAACATTTCCGCTTGTTTCACGGTGTCGACGCCGAGGTCCGCTTCGAGATCGAGATCCAAATCGAGCATGTCTTTCGGATACCCAGTCTTCTCGACGACGAGCGCGAGAATGCGTTCCTTAACGGCATCGCCGGCGACGGCTTGCGCCGATGCCGCAGCGGGCGCCGGCTGCGCAGCGACCACAGTGGTTGTAGGCGCAGCGAGTTTGACTTCTTCCTTCGCTGCCGCCGGAGCCGCAGCCAGATCGGGCCGTTTCTCATACACGAACCGGATCACGTGCGCCAACGTGGGATAGTCGCGCAGCTTGCGGTTCTCATCGCGCGGAATGTCATACGCCGCTCGAATTGCGGCAAACATTTCCGCTTGTTTGACGGTATCGACGCCGAGGTCCGCCTCGAGATCGAGATCCAAATCGAGCATGTCTTTCGGATACCCAGTCTTCTCGACGACGAGCGCGAGAATGCGTTCTTTGACGGCATCGCCGGCGACGACTTGCGCCGATTTCGCAGCGGGCGCCGGCTTCTCAGCGACCACAGTTGTTGTAGGCACAGCGAGTTTGACTTCTTCCTTCGCTGCCGCCGGAGCCGCAGCCAGGTCGGGGCGTTTCTCATACACGAAGCGGATGACGTGCGCCAACGTCGGATAGTCGCGCAGCTTGCGGTTTTCGTCGCGCGGAATGTTGTAAGCCGCGCGGATCGTGGCAAAGACCTCCGCCTGCTTAACGGTGTCAACACCCAAATCCGCTTCGAGATCGAGATCCATATCGAGCATGTCAACCGGATAGCCGGTTTTCTCTACGACAAGCGCGAGAATGCGTTCTTTGACGGCATCGCCGGCGACGGCTTGCGCCGATGCCGCAGCGGGCGCCGGTTTCTCAGCGACCACAGCGGTTGTAAGCACAGCGAGTTTGACTTCTTCCTTCGCTGCCGCCGGAGCCGCAGCCAGATCGGGCCGTTTCTCATAGACGAACCGAATAACGTGCGCCAACGTGGGATAGTCGCGCAGCTTGCGATTCTCGTCGCGTGCAATGTTGTAAGCCGCGCGGATCGTGGCAAAGACCTCCGCCTGCTTAACGGTGTCAACACCCAAATCCGCTTCGAGATCGAGATCCATATCGAGCATGTCAACCGGATAGCCGGTTTTCTCGGCGACCAGAGCCAGTACCTTCTCTTTCACCGAGTCGGTCTTTGGGGCGAAGTGCGGATCGAATTTTGCATCGCCCTTCGCCGCCGGTTTTGCCGGTGCGGACGGGGCGGGAGCAGCAACTTTAATCGCGGGGGCCGGTTCAGCGATCGCGCGGGGCGGCGGTGGCGCCGATTTCGTGGTGACGACCGGCGTTGGCCGTGGTGCTTGCGGCGCGTGCGTTGGCGCCGTCGTTTTTGCGGTGGCGGTTCGTGGCTCCTGAGCAGCTTCGGGGACCCGAGCCGCCGACCCTTGGTCGCGCACCCGCAGCGTGCGGTGGACGACTTCCAGGTCGGCGGTCGGGCGGCCCGCGACGCTCGTCAGCCAGGCACTCCAGGCGCTGTCATCGGCAATGCGGTAGGCATAGCCCAGTGCGTTCGGGCTTTGACGGATTCCGTCTTTCGTCTTCGTCCAGTGCAGCAGCATCATGCTGATCTGCGAACCGAACCCTGCCCCCAGGTGTACCGCGTACTCGACGGGATAGGCGCCGCCTTTCGACAGGTTCAACGGTCCCAACTCCGGATCAACTTCCTTGAAATTGGCGACCGGGGGCACGCATCCGGTTTCGAGCGCCTTGACCGCGACCACATCTTCGATGCCCGTGCCCATGGCGTGACCGGTGAATCCCTTGGTGTTGGCGATCACGATGCGATCCGCCACGTCGCCGAAGACGCGACGAAGCGCGTGGATTTCGGCGGAGGCACTCCCGCCCCGCGCCGGTGTATAGGTTTCATGCGAAACGAAAACGGTCTGTGGCGCGATCTGGTGACGCGAAATGCCGCTGCCCGCTTCGGCTTTGGCCACCAGTTCCTCCATCACCTGGCCGATGTGCTGGACGTCGAGACGAGTACCATGGAAAGCGCTGTTGCCCGTCATAGTGGACAACACCTCGCAGATGGGCTGTATTCCTCGTTCGCGCGCAGCGTCGGCGCTCTCCACCACCAGAGCTGCGGCCCCCATGCCGATAATCATGCCGTGCCGCCGGCGGTCGAAGGGAATCGCGGCGTCTGTGACCACTTCGTCGGTGGCTGCCGCTCCACTGGCCAGGAAGCCAGCGCCCATCCAATCGATCAGATGGTCCGACGTGACGTCGTCGGCCGAGATGACGATCACGCGACTGCACCGCCCGGCGTGGATCCAGTCCTCCGCCAGCGACACGGCTTGTGTGGTGCTGGCGCAGGCAGAGTTGACTTGGGTGTTGGGACCGCGGGCGCCGATGAATTCGGCGAATTGCGAATGTCCCATGGACAATACTCGGAGCAAGAAGCGCCGGTTGAAGACATACGGCTCTTTGTCGATGGCGACGCGCAACTCGTCGATGTGCCGCTTGATCTCCTGAACAACGACTTCCGGCACCAGATTGGAATTACCATTCGCCCCGACCACGCGAGCGAGCACGTCTTCGAGCATGGCTAACTGCTCGCGGCGTTCGTGGTCCGCGTAATAGTGCGCCATCTCATCGGCGAACGCGTCGTATCCGGGAAAGGCGGAAGCAAAAATCACGCCGGTATCGTCGCGCAAAACGTCGGGCAATCCCCAGCGCTCCGGTAATTGCGTGCCCTTGCTCGTGGTTTTATAGCGCATGACCAGCGGGATGCCGGCGTCGCGCAGGGCGTCGAGGCCCGCGGCGATCGCCAGTTGGGTGACACGGTCGAGGGCGCCCACGCGTTCGGCGGAAATTCCGAACTCACTTTCCAGATCAAACGCGCCTCCGCGGCCCGCCAGCTTGATGACGTCCGCGACATCGCTGATGGTCTCGAATCTGGGCTCTCCGTTCTCGCTCTTCACTAAACGCGTGATGTGTTTGTCGAGCATGGCGCGACGAAAGCGCGTGGGGATCGAATCGATAAACTGATCGCCCCGCAGGATGCGGCCGATGTTGCCATCGTCGAAGATGTGCTCGGTGCCGGGCAGGCCCAACGCCGCTCCCGTGATGACTACGGGGGCAGAGGTAGAGCGCCCATTCTTGCCGTGGTAGATCTCGTAGCCGCGATCAAGCACATCGGCGAACCAACGCCCGAGTTCCTCGTAGCGATCAACGCGGCGATCACCGTCGAGCTCGCCGTTCGAAGGCACGGTCTGCGTAATAGAGTTGTTGGCCGGGGATGTTGCGACAGCAATTGGCTTCGTATCAATTGGCTTTGTATCAGGGTATCGCTTTAGCGATACCGCAAGTCCATCGAAATCAGGTGCCCCTTTAGGGGCTCCCTGTTGAATCTCGCCCCTTTCAGCAGCCGTGCCGCGGCCCAGTCCCGCCGCATATAGGCCGCACAGCGCCTGGTTGAAGGCGACGATATCGCCGACCTTCGGATGATTGGTAAACAGCGAAAGCACATCGCTGTGGCCGCCGAGCACATCCTCGGCAAATCCCTGCAACGCCTTTTTCGGTCCAACTTCAATAAACACGCGGGCGCCGGCATCGTACAGCGTGCGCAGGCCCTTAATAAATTGGACTGGAGAAGCGACCTGCTGCGTGAGAATGTCGAGCATCTGAGGCACAACGTCAGGCCCCATGGGATAGAACTCGCCGTTGGTGTTGGCGACGATGGGCAAACGCGGCGATTCAAGATGCAGGCGCTCCAGAACTTGTCGCAGCGGCTTGCTGGCTCCCGCCACAATCGATGTGTGGAAAGCGTGGCTGACCGGTAACGGGGCCACGTCAAAGCCAGCTTTCTTGAAGGCTTCCATGGCCTCCTCGACTGCCTTGCTCGCGCCGCCGACCACCGCCTGACGGTTGCTGTTGACGTTGGCGATCACGACGTACCCGTTGATCGTCTTCAGGATTCGCTCGATTTCTTCCAGCGGAGCAAACACGGCGGCCATGCGGCCGTTATCATCCATCGCTACCTGGGTCATTCCGCGGCCGCGAGCGCTGACGGCTTCCAGTGAATCGGCAAACGGCAACCCGCCGGCCGCGACCAGCGCTCCGTATTCGCCCAAGCTGTGTCCCATGGTGAAGTCGGGTTCGATGCCGTAAGCGGCCAGGAGTCGGGTCAGCGCGAGATCGGTGGCCAGCACGGCGGGCTGAGTAATTTCAGTTTGGCGCAGATCGTCTTCCGCTTTGGCGACGGCGTTCGCGTCGGCTTGGTCAACAAAGATAAATTTGCTGAGCGGCTTGCCGAGCAAGGGCGTCATCACGCGATCGGCTTCAGCAAAGGTTTCAGCCACAATCGGCTCTGTTGCCCGAAGCAACTCGAGCATGTTCGCGTACTGCGAGCCTTGGCCGGTATACATGAAAGCGATCTTGGGAGCGGGGCCGCGGCCGCGGAAGATGCCTTGTGCGCGCAGGGCTTTCCACACTGCCGGCTGATTGGCCGCCAGCGCTTTGAGCGCGTTGCCGGCTTTGTCCGCCAGTTCGGTGGCATTGGCGTAGTCGATGGCCACGCGTTCGGGCGCGCGCAGGTCCGATTCAGCCGGAGCGGTTGGAGCCGGCGCCCGGCCCGCTTTCGCGTCCTTCTCCACTGCGCGCAAACGCTCGACGAGCGCGGCTTCGGAAGCGGCGCCGATTACCAGCGCTCCGCGTAACGGAGCTTTGCAATGATGATGAGAATGAGAAGAGTCATAAGTGCGGGAAACATCTGCCGCATGCGACATTGAAATCGGCTCGTTCGCGCTCGACGGTATCTCGGTGACGGCCACCGACCGCTTGCCGTTTCCGTTCAGCCTGCCAGGAATGTACTCTTCGAGCACCGCGTGGAAATTGGTGCCGCCAAAACCAAAAGCGCTCAAACCGGCGCGCCGCACGCCATCTGCCGGCATCGTCCACGGTTTCAGTTCGGTATTGACATAGAGCGGAGAGTGGGCAAAGTCGATGTTGGGATTGAGATGCTCGCAATGCACGCTCGGTGGCAGTACTTTGTCTCGAAGCGCCAGTGCGGCTTTCAGCAGTCCGGCAGCGCCGGCCGCTCCCTTGAGGTGCCCGAAGTTCGACTTGACCGAACCGAGCGCCACTGAGTGCGCGGGGAGGTGAGAACTGCTGAGCACATCGATCATGCTCTGCACTTCAACGACGTCGCCCACCGCTGTGGATGTGCCATGGCCCTCGATCAGCGTCACCGTGGCTGGCGATAATCCGGCATTTTCCCAGGCGCGCTCGATGGCAAATTTTTGGCCGATCGGGTTGGGCGCGGTAATGCCTTTTCCCTTGCCGTCGCTTGATCCGCCCATGCCGCGCAACACGGCGTAGATCTTGTCGCCGTCGTGCTCGGCATCGGCCAGACGTTTAAGCAGGAAGATCGCGGCGCCTTCGCCCATGACAAAGCCGTCCGCCCCTTCGGCGTAAGGACGAGTGCCGGTTGCGGAGAGCGCGCCGATCTTGCAGAACTTGACGAAGCTCGATGCGCCCATGTTGCGGTCAAGGCCGCCGGTGACTACCACGTCGTAATGGTGTTGTACCAGTCCTTCTGTCGCGGAGCTGATCGCGGCCATTGCCGATGCGCAGGCGGCGTCACAAACGTAGTTGGGGCCATGGAAGTTGAAAACGTTGGCAATGCGGCCGGCAATGCAGTTGGACAATTCGCCGGGCATGCTGTCTTCCGTAATTTCAGGAAGGAGCTTTCCCATCCGATCGTGGAATTGGCGCGTAATGTCGCGGCGGACCGCTTCCGGCAACGCGGCGAAACTGGCAGATTCGGCCAGTTCGCGCGCGAATTCCGGAAAGAGCACCCGCGCCACGGTGAAATAGTGCTTTTCCCCTCCGATGGCATTACCCAGGATCACCGCCGTGCGATCGGCGTTCAGCGAGCGCTTGGGGTAGCCGTAGTCCTCTAACGCCTCGCGGGTGCAGGCGATCGCCCATTTTTGCGACACATCCATCGCATCGACGACGCGCGGTGGGATCGGCAAACGCCACTTGATCGGGTCCCACACATGCTCACGCACCCAGCCACCGATCTTTGAGTAAGTCTTATCCGGGGCGCTGTGATCGGGATCGTAATAAAGCGAAGGGTCCCAGCGATTGGGCGTGACCTCGCTGATGCTGTAGCGGCCCTCCTTCACGTTTTCCCAGAACGCCGGTACATTCGGAGCGTCGGGTAAAACGGCTCCAACTCCTACAATTGCTATGGCACGATAAGAAGTGTTTTCCATGACGAGACTCCTGCGAAGGTAAATTCGTAAACGCTACGCGGCCCGTTCCGCGCGCTTGGCAGCGCGGCCGTACAGTACGTCTGCTACGTAATCCATATCCGAAATCAGGCCCGATTGAGCGCGATGAATCGCGGGCAATCCCAAACTTGTTTCAAATCCGGCGATCTCGGCATCGCTTATGCCCCCGGCTCCGATTACCCAGCGCAACCCGTCTTCGGCTACCTTGAGCGCGGCGTCGCGGGCAAAGACGCGGCTGATCGCGGCCAGCGCGGCCGCGTCGAAGCGCCGGCTGGTTTTTTCGTTGAGCTTGCCTTCAGACAAAAGCGCCGCGCGACGGGACAAACTTCCCGCGCACTCGGCATAAGCGATCAGTTCACCCAGCCGCAGCAAAATATGCTGATAACGCGTGAGGCGTGCCACGCGCGCCTTTTCCATAACCTCGGCCAACGCGTGCAAAGCGAGTGCGGCTATATCAGCGCCCACGTCCGCATGGCGGGCATGCAGCGCTTCGAATTCTTGTGCTCGTTCGTGATAGTGCTGCCCGCGCGTTTTGAGATGAGACTGCCAGCGGTCGCGGCTGATGGTCATCTCCATGATCTCGGAGGTGCCTTCATAAATCGTGGTGATGCGAACGTCGCGGCTGATTTTTTCCACCATGTATTCATGCGTGTAACCGTAGCCACCAAGCGCCTGGATGCTGGCCTCGGCGGCGGCGTTGCCGGCTTCGGTCGCCATATACTTGGC
>JBEKIB010000039.1:0-63421 GCA_050011975.1 Terriglobales bacterium
GGAGTGTGTTCACCGGTCGAGGAAATGGCCGGAGAACACGAAATCGGGGCGTGATAACGCACGGAAAAACAACTCACGGAGAAGATGGAACGAGAAAAACATCCCATTTTTCCGCAAGCTGTCCAGCCGTGCCGTTCAGGGCAAGAAGAATGCGGGCTTTATCCCCTGAGGGCCGGACAGCCTGCGCGAAGCTCCCATTTCAGGAGACCGAGTTATGGCGATGCTTGAAACAGTTCTGAAACGTTTTGAAGAACCCGACGAGGTACGAACATTCGAAAAGGGAAAATTCGAACTCGTCCACATCGGGGGCATGACCATCGGCCGCGCCACCTACCAGCCCGGATGGAAGTGGTCCGTTCACGTAGGACCTGGCGTGGGTGCGTCGCGCTGCAACGTCGAGCATGTTGGGCTGGTACTCTCCGGCTGCGCCACGGCCGCGATGGAGGACGGCACGGGCACCATTCATGAACTCCGCCCCGGCATGCTCTTTTATATTCCGCCCGGGCCTCCGGGTCACGATAGTTGGGTGGTGGGCGATGAGCCCTACGTCTCGCTGCATTTTCTAGGGGCTGGCCACTACGCCAGCAAGTAGTGTGCCTGGGGTACACCCCCGATATCCCAAGCCGCGAGTATGCCTTTTCTCGAAGTATCTCAGCGTACTCGGCGTCTCGGCGGTGAACTTAGTTCTTAGCGAACGAATCCGCGAACGCCTCGAGATTAGTTTTCGCAATCACTCGCTCGTAGTCGTTTCCGAGAAATTTCTTCAGCCGATCGGTGTTCATGATGTACTGGCCGGTCATATACGGGACCGCGTCCGGCGGAATCGCCGAGATCTTCCAGTCCCACAGGAACTGCAGAACGCGGCGCATGGCCCACTGTCCGGGGACTCGCAGCAATTTGGCGTGCGCCAGTTCGAGGCATTGCGCGAAGGTCAAAGGATCGCCGCGTCCGGCAACGTTGAGGATGGTCAGCCGCTGCGCTTCCGGTTCGCGCTTCAGTATCCACACGAGCAGCCGGGCCATATCGTCGACGTGGACGAACTGGATTTTGTGATCCAGATACTTCTGGCCGTAGGGCAGCATACAAGGCAGGCGTTTCGCCTCCTGGCGCATGCGGGCGGCGCGCGGTCCTTTCCCATTGGGCGTTCCGCGAAATGCGCCCATCAGGTAATTTTCGACAGTCGCTCCCGCAAGAATGTGGGGACGCAGAATGAAAACGCCGCACCCGCGCAGGGAAGGTGCGCGCTGCTGCACCACGAGATCGCTTTCTCTCTTGTGGATCGCGTAAGGCAGCGTGTGCGCGCCGAGTGGCGCATTTTCCGCGACGGGCGCGGGCAGGTCGGAACCATACGCCGACACGCTGCTGGGAAAAATAAACTGGCGAATGGTGGTTCCGACATTGCGGTTGGCTTCGGCAATGGCTTCCATTACCCGGGCCGTGCCCGCCACGTTGATCCGCCACATCCGGTCGACGTCCAGGATCCCGGAGCGCTGGGGATCGATCACAAACGCCAGGTGCACAACGGCCGCAGGCTGCACCTCGCGCAGCAGCAGGAGCAGTTCACGGGTGGCTTCTTCTGTTCCCAGATCGAGCGCTACAAAGCGGTCAATCGGGGAATGAGTTGGGGGCGTGATATCGATGCCCACCACCGCGCAATCCGAGAGCTGCTGCACGAGTCGCTGGCCAAGATTGCCCGAAACGCCGGTGACAATGATGGTTGGTTTTGCCGTATCCATTTAGTCAGGGTCGTTTCCGCCTTTTGGGGCGGGCGGCCTTACTCCCCTTGGAGGTGGAGGCATGGCAGGATTTCGGGCGGGGCCGAAGTAGGCCTCGTTCAGGTCAGCGTTGCCCTGAAAACCTTGCATGCTGTCGCGATAGCGCTGGCTGGAAATCATTTTACGGATCTCCGGTTTCACGGTCTCCAGAGATAAGGTCTCTTTGCTGACCAGCTTGTAGATGTAGGAGCCGCTGTTGGGATCGGAGATCACTTCGGAAACTTCGCCAGGCTTCAAATCCATGACCGCCTGATGGTCCGCAGGCAGCGTGGACCGGCGCACCTTCTCCATTTTTGTGGTCGGGGCGCTTCCCGATAGTCCCGCGGCGACGTAGGCATCCTTTTGCAGTTTGTCGAAATCTTCACCCTGGACGGCGCGGGCGCGGAGATTGGCGGCGACCTTCGTCATCGCTTCTTCAGCAGCTTTTTTTTGCGCTTCGGTGGGCGGCTGCGGCGCACTGGGTTTCGCGCTCGCCGTCGCACCGGCCTTGGGTTTTGCGACTGGAGGCACGATTTGCTTGGCGCGGGGAATATAAATCCGCGCAAAGGTTGCTTGCTCGTAGGAAGCTTCGTTCTTCTTGTAATAGTCCTCGATATCTCCGTCGGTAACCTTAGCCGAGTCTTCCTGCAGCGCGCGGGTCAGTTCCTGGGAAAGAATTTGCATGCGCGCAAAGGTCATCTTTTCTTCGAACGCGGTTCCTTTGTCGAGACCGCGTTTTTCCGCCACGGCGGACATCCTCAGCACGCGCGAATAGGCGGTTGCGAGTTGGCGACGAGTGGCCGGCGACATTCCGGGCTGCAGTGCTTCGGCGAGCTTCTCAAACTGCGCGCGGGTGATCACGGTTTTGCAGGCATCGCCGGTTTGCGTGGCATCGGCGCAGAAACCCTTCAGTGTGATCACCGCATCGTCGGGTTCTACTTTTACTTCGGGGGCCGTAGCGGCTGCCGCGGCAGGGTTTTGTTCCGCCTGGGCTCCGGCGGCGGGAGGTGTAGCCGGTGGCGCGGCTTGTCCAAAGGCCAAGCCAGCGAGCAGGAGACACACAAGGTACTGAAAACGCATGAATCAATATCCTCCAGTGAGAAATTGCGACGATTGCCATCGTAGCATGCCCCACGGGAGGCCGGGCAAGGGGACGCCATTAGCAGTCCGGGGGTTGGCGGCGGGCGAATCCAAAGCGATAATGACGTTTATGGCAGAAATTCGGGCCACCTTCAGTTCCGTGTCGATGCGCCGGGAAAAACGAGCCGTTGCCGGGAACTCGGTGCTGGCGGCTCTGGTGATCACCAGCTTGAAAATTGTGGTGGGGATCGCGACCGGCTCGCTGGGAATTTTGTCGGAGGCGGCACACTCCGGATTGGATCTGGTCGCGGCCCTGGTGACCTTTTTCTCGGTGCGGGTTTCCGACAAGCCGGCGGACGCCGATCACCAGTACGGACATGGCAAGTTTGAGAATTTTTCGGCTTTCATCGAAACCGGTCTGCTGCTGGTCGCTTGCGTCTGGATCGTCTATGAATCGATCAGGCGGCTGTTCTTTCACAGCGTGGAAATTGAGCCGAGCGTGGCTGCGTTCCTGGTGATGATGCTGTCGATGGCAATCGACGCCTGGCGCTCCCGCGCCCTCGGACGTATTGCGGCCAAGTATGACAGTCAGGCGCTGGAAGCTGACGCGCTGCATTTTTCGACCGACATCTGGTCGAGCGCGGTGGTGATCGTGGGCCTGGCGCTGGTTTCGGTGGGGCACAGCTATCAGGTCCGGTGGCTCCGCCAAGCCGACCCTATTGCCGCACTATTCGTGGCGGGAGTAGTGGTGTATGTGAGTTGGCGATTGGCGCGGAAAACCGTGGATGCGCTGCTCGATGCGGCGCCGGCCGGCGTGCGCAACCAGATCCTCGACCGCATCGCGACGGTCAAGGGCGTGTTGGAAGTGGAGCGGGTCCGGTTCCGGAAAGCCGGGAACGGCTACTTCGCGGACGTTTCGGTGGCACTGGAGCGCAATTTCACCTTCCAACGGTCCGAGCAGGTGTCCGATGCGGTGAGGTCGCGGGTGCGCGAGGTTTTGCCCGATGCCGACGTGATGGTACATACGGTTCCACGCGCCCGGCGCACGGAAAATATTTTCGACCGCATTCGCGCCGTGGCTACTCGCTACAACTTCAACGTGCACGACGTCAGCGTGCAGGATCTGAACGGGCAGTTGCATGTGGAGCAGCATCTGGAACTTGACGAGCAACTCAGCATGAAGCAGGCGCACGATGAAGTGACCCGGCTGGAAACGGAGATGCGCACCGAGATCCCGGAAATTGCGACCATTCTTACGCATATTGAAAGTGAGCCGGCAACGATTGAAAGGGGAGAGGAGATCGTTCGCGAGCCGGAATTGGAACAGCGGCTCAAGGATATCGTGAAGGAGTTTCCCGAGGTGATGGACGTGCACGAATTCCAGTTCAAGAAGGTGCGCGCCCGGCTTTATGTTTCGTGCCACTGCACGCTGCCCGACGACATGCCGCTTTCGCGAGTGCATGATGTTCAGACCTCTCTCGAGATCCGCTTCAAACACGACGCGCCGGAATTGTTCCGGGTGCTGATACATCCCGAGCCGATGACGGACAACCGGCGGTAGCAAGTTAGTGGAGCGCCGGGCGTCCCCGCCCGGCAGGACGGGCGAGACGCCCGTCGCTCCATTGTGTATTAGACATTGTGTATTAGACATTGTGTGTTAGAGGAAGAGAGGCACAATGATTGAAGCTGCAGTCAATTGGGCGGACAAAGACCGATATGTGGGGTCGGCGTCCTCACGGCACTCGATCGTGATGGACACCGCAACCGAGAAAACTGCCAACACTCCGATGGAGTTGGTGCTGCTCGGTTTGTGCGGCTGCACGGCATCGGACGTGGTGGGAATTCTTCGCAAGAAACGCGAGCCGTTTACCGGGCTCGAAGTGCGCGCCGAGGCCGAAAGAGCGGACGGTTACCCCGCCGTCTATACATCGATTCACTTGACCTATCGCGTTCGCGGACAGGTGTCGAAAAAAGCCATGGAAGACGCGGTGCGACTCTCGAAAGAGAAGTACTGCTCGGTTTCCGCCATGCTGGAAAAGACCGCGAAGATCACCTACACCATCGAGCACGTTTCGTGAAGGCTGGGCCCCATCAGGCGGGCCCACATCCGCTGCGGGGTTACTTCTATATCGGGAGTGCGGCCCTTCTGTGGGGGATTTCGGCGACGCTGGGTCGCGCGGCATTCACTGGGCATCTGCTGCCGGGCGGGGCATCTCTAGGGGCGTCACTACGAAAGATTGATCCGCTGATCCTGTCGCAGAGCCGTGCAACTTTGTCGCTGGTGGTGCTATTGCCGGTGCTGCTGGCACGGAGAGGAGCCTCAGCACTGCGCGTTCCGGGTCGCGACCTCGTGCGGTTTTTTATTCTTGGAATTCTGGGAGTCGCCGCGTCGAACTATTTCTATTACGTCGCGATTCAGCGGACGAACGTGGCGACGGCCATTATCCTGCAATATACGGCGCCGGTTTGGGTGCTGCTCTATATGGTGGCGCGCGGAGCGCAGCGACCGTCGTTGCGGAGAAGCGCGGCGGTGGGGTTGGCCGTGGTAGGTTGCGCACTGGCGGTCGGATTTGTCGGATCAAAGGGATTCCGCATGGACGCAGTCGGAATCACGGCTGCTCTGCTGGCTGCATTTTCCTTTGCGTTTTATAACGTGGGCGGCCACAAATTGCTGGCGCGCTATGACCGGTGGGAAGTCCTGCTGTGGGTGTTGGTGTCTGCTTCAACGTTCTGGATCTTCGTGAATCCTCCGTGGAAAATTGTCGCTGCTCATTATGGCTGGCAGCAGTGGGCATTCATGCTGGTGTTTTCGCTGGTTTCCGTGCTCGGGCCATTTTCCTGTTATTTCGCCGGGCTGCAGAATCTGGAGCCGACCCGCGCCATTGTAACCAGTTGTTTGGAGCCGGTGTTCAGCATCGTAATCGCGGCGCTTGTGCTGGGGGAGTTGGTGCGGCCGATGCAGACGGTTGGAATCGTTCTGGTGTTGGTAGCGATTGTGCTGATCCAGTTGCCGGAACGGGCGACTCGGGGCGAGGAGTTGGTGGTCGAGCCTATCGAGTGAGTAATGGTCGTTGGTCGTTAGTCATTAGTCGTTTGCGGAGTTTGGCTTGCTAGCGACTAATGACTAACGACCAACGACTAACGACCCGGACGGGGAAGAGTCCTCTAACAACACCTTACTCCAGCCGCTTGCCCTTCGTCTCCGGTAACTGGGTTGCCATCAAACTCGCCATAAGAAACGCTGCCCCGCACAGATAGAAAGCCCAGCTTAGTCCTTTGGCCTGGCCCACCCGTCCGATTACATAGGGAGCTATCGAACTCAAAGTACGCGCGCCGTTGTAGGTAAAGCCCAACGCGCGCGCGCGCAGGCGCGTGGGGAAGATTTCGCTTCCGATAATGCCCGAGCCGGAGAAGAATCCCGTCCCGAAGAAGGCGACAATCATGCCCAGGACGAGCAGCACGGCCTGGGAACGCGCCATGGCGTAGAGCGGCACCAGCAGGGCGGCGGCAAAGGTGTAGAGCATGAAAGATTTGCGGCGGCCCAGATGGTCGGCAACCCAGCCGAAGCTGATGTATCCGGGAAACATGCCAAACAGGTTAAGCACGATCAGCAATGTGGTGGTGCCCATGATGCCAAAGCCGCGGCCGCCTTGTGCGATGGGAAGCGAAAGATAAGGCGGAATCCAGGTGAACAGGCCCCACCAGGCAAACAGACCAAAAAAGTTGAGGAGGAGAAGAGCGATCGTGCTCTTGCGATAGGGCACTCTGAAAATCTGGAGGAAAGAATCATTGACCGCAGGACCGACGTTCACCTGTTCGTGTGGCGCGGACACTCCTGTCCGCGAACTGTCGGCACAGTCATTCCGCGTGAGTCCGGCAGAGGGAACATCGTTGCTTGGCACGCCTCGGTGGTCCAGCCACATTTGCGATTCGGGCACGCGGTTCTGAATCCACAGCGTGACGATGGCGGGAAGGATTCCGACGAAAAACACTATCCGCCAGTTGGCATAACGCAGAACGATGCCCGCGACCAGTGCGGCCAGCGCATAGCCGATTGCCCAGGAGCTCTGCACCACTGCAATCGCCTTGGCCCGCAATTCATCGGGCCAGGTCTCTGCGACCAGGGTTGCGCCGGTATTCCACTCGCCTCCCATCCCCAGTCCGAGGATGAATCGAAACACCGCCAGCATGACCACGGTGGTTGAGAGGCCGGAAGCAAACGAGCAAATCGAGTAAGTCAGGATGCTGAGCATCAGGGCGCGCTTGCGTCCGATGCGGTCGGCGAGGAAGCCGAAAAATACGCCGCCGATGCCCGAAGCCAACAGGGTGAGCGTGTAGAGCAGGCCGGAGGTCGCCTTCGACATGCCGAGATCGCGCATCACATACGTCAGGACGAGCGCGTAGAGCATGGCGTCAAAGGCGTCGAGCATCCAGCCGAGAGCGGCCGCCAGCAAGGTGCGGCGCTGTCCGGCGCTCGCTAGCTTCAGGAGTTGGATTGGCCCGATGGCCATGCCGGGAACGATTGTATCAGCGGGCAGCCGGGAAGAATCAGCAAAACCTATTCCAACAGCCGGAGGTAACGCTGGGCCTTTGCCACGTCCCGTCCGATCTGCTCTCGCAGCGCTTCGACGGAAGGAAACTTGATCTCGTCGCGCACGCGATCCAGAAAGTGAAGCTCTACTTCCGTTTCCGCCGAAAGTTCAATCGGATGAAAATTCAGCAAGTGAGTTTCAATCGCAAAAGAATCAGCGCCAAACGTGGGCCGGTTTCCAACGTTAGTGATCGAATCAAAACACTCTTGCCCGATTCGCGTTCGAGTGATGTACACGCCATCCCTGGGAACAAGTTCTTCGTAGCGCGCCAGGTTGATGGTGGGTACGGTGTACTTCGAGCCATAGCCGCGTCCGCGGCCGGCGGTAGAGAGAATGCTGAACGGCCGCGCCAGCAGATGGCGTGCCCGGCTGACTCGACCTTCGGAAAGCAACTTTCGGATGTGGCTGCTCGAAACATGCTCTCCGCGCAGGCGCATCTCGGGATAATCGTGCACCTCGAATCCCATTTCCCGGCCCAACTCGCGCAGCATTTCAATGTTTCCGGCCGCTTTGTGCCCGAAGTGGAAGTTGTAGCCTTCGTGAACTTCGCGGGCATGCAGGCGCTTCTTCAGAATCTCATGGGCAAACTGGTGCGGCGTCATCAGCGAAAGATCGCGTGAAAACGGGAGCAACAGAACCGCGTCGACGCCGGTCAATTCCATCAGGCGCAGTTTTTCCGGAAGCGGAGTCAGCAGTTTCAGGTTGTGATCGGGACGCAGGATGCGGGCGGGGTGAGGATCAAAGGTGACAGCCACCGACTTCGCGTTCCCGTCCTGCGCTCGCCGCACGATCTCGTCTAGAACATGGCGGTGGGCGCGGTGCACGCCATCGAAGTTCCCGACGCTGACGAGCGCGGGACCGAAGTCGCGGGGAACGTCGTCGAGTTTGTGGAAAGTCAACATGCGAAAGTTTCACCGCCGAGACGCCGAGGCCGCCGAGATTTTTCTTAAGTGAGGTCTTCTCGGCGCACTCGGCGTCTCGGCGGTGAACTCAAATTTCAAACTCCAGCTTCATTCCGTCAAACGCCAGCTGCACGCCGGACGGCAACGCGGCGTTGGTTGCCTCGTGCGGCAGGTCGTGACAGATGTGCGTGAAAAACGTGCGCTTCGGCTTCACCTCTTCCACGATCTTCAGCGATTGCTCGACGCTCGAATGCGTGGGATGCGGCTTGTAGCGCAGCGCGTCCAGAAACAGAATGTCGAGGTCGTGCAGCTTCGCCAGCGTTTCCGAGGGGACCTCGCTGTGGTCGGTCAGGTAGGCGGCCGATCCGAAACGGAAACCAAGAATCGGGGTTTCGCCGTGGATCACCGTCAGCGGCTCGAAGCGGGCACCAAACAGTTCGACGGCGCCCTCGATTGGCCGCAGCTCAACCAGCGGCAGTCCGCCAAACTTATACTCGGCTTCAAAAATGTAGCGGAACATGTTGCGCAGGAATTCGCAGTTTTGCGGCGCGGCATAAAGAGGCATCTTGCCCGGCTTGTGCCGATAGGTCAGGGGACGCAGGTCGTCGATTCCGAGAATGTGGTCGGCGTGCGTGTGGGTGTAGAGCACGGCATCGAGCTGCGTAATCTTTTCGCGCAGCGCCTGTTCACGAAAGTCGGGCGTGGTGTCGATCAGGACGTGGCGGCCGTTGTAAGTGATCATCACGGAGGGACGGGTGCGGCGGTCGCGCGGATCCACCGAGCGGCAGACGGCGCAATCGCAGCCGATGGTGGGAACTCCCATCGACGTGCCGCTGCCTAATACCGTCAGAATCGCGCGCATCAGCCGTTTGTACCTGTGATTGGGCCCGGCGCCTGCGGAGGATGCGCGAGAGCGTTGGTCACTTCCACGTAGGCCATGCGCAATTCATAGAGGCAGTTTTGCAAAAAACCCTGCTCCTTTGGAGTGAGGTTGCCCTTGGTCTTCTCTGCGATCATGCCCAAGGTGTCGATGGTTTGCCGCGCGCCGATCAAGTCAACTCCGGGCTGGCCTCCCTGTTCGTGCATCAGGCCGAGTTGCATCATGGCGGTCATGTAGAGCGAAGCCATGAAGCGCTCAAAACTCATTTCGAGTTCTTTCGCCGAGTGTCCGCTCAGCTCGACTCGCGTGTCCAGATCACGCGACGACTGTTTGTAGGCATCGTGCTGCGCCTGCTGCTCGGAGGCGGTGGGGGGTTCAGGTATATCCGACTCGGGAGCGGGCGCGGGTGTTGCCGCCGCGGCTTCTGGGATCGTCACAACGGGCGGCGTTGAAGCGGGCGGCGCCGGGGCCGCTGTTGCAGCAGCCGTCACTGCGACGGGGGTCGGTGTTTGTTCTTCGGTGGAATCGCGAAGTTCTCCCTCGGAGGTGAACAGGCGCTTGTCGCTTACTTTAAATTCGCTTTCTTCTTTTCTTTTTTGAGCCATGTGTTTTACCTGATTCTCGAAATCATCGAGTCTTGAAATTCTCTGTGAAATTCACGCGATAGGAAGCGATGCTGGTTTGAGTTTCGCTGTTCCCGCACGCAGATCTTTTCCGGCAGCTTCGCGGCGCAGATAACCCAATGCGACTGTGCGATCTCCGCCGGGCAGAGGCAAAACGGCGCTGCTGGTGATCTCGCCAACTTCTTTCTCTTCCGTATTCTCTCCGGCCATAATCTTCGCGCCCGGTTCGGGCAGCAGACCCTCGACCACGAACGCGGTGAATTGCCGGTGCACCGCGCCGCGCGATCGGATGCGCTCCACGATCTCCTGACCGAGATAGCACCCTTTGGTGAAATTCAACGCGCGCGTCTGTCCCGTCTCCTGCGGCAGATCTCGCTCCCGGATGTCCGCGCCAAATTGCGGGATGCCGCGCGAGATGCGGAAAAGATTCAGCGCAGTCGTGCCGATGGGCCGCGCTCCCGCCTTGAGCAGCACGCTCCAGAGTTCGCCGGTGTGCTCGGGAGCAGCCCAGACTTGCCAGGACTCGCGCGCTTCTTCGCCCGAACGCAGGAGCGTGATGGTCTTCTGTTGCCAGGCGACATCCGCAAATTGCAGGTATGCGAGCTCAGGAACGGCGATACCCGCGCGTTCGAGAACGTGTCGCGATTCGGGTCCGGTCAGGCCGAGCGCGGTGAGTTTGTCGCTGATGTCGGCGTACTCGACATCGTCGGCGATGATGTAGTGATCGAACAGCTGCAATACTTTCTCTTGCTGTCCGCGCTCCGTATCCACCAGCAGCGAGTCTCCACGCTGAAAAACATAGAGATCGGCCTGAATGCGGCCCTGCGCGTTCAGCAGGAAGGCATAGACGCCGTGGCCGGGAGCAAGATCGCGAACGTTGTTTGTGGCCATGCCATTGAGCCAGCGGACGCGGTCGCCGCCGGTCACAGCGATCTTGGCGCGCCAGTTCAGGTCATAAAGGCCGCAACCTGAGAGCAAGGCTTGAAACTCAGCGCGAGGATCACCGAAGTCGTGCGCAGGGGCGCTGACCGCACCGCTGTGCTCCGTCGGGTTCGCTCCAGGAAGTGTCGTCGAAGTCATAGGCTCAATCTTTGATTATAACGAACGGGCGAAGTCTGACCTGCAGTCGCCCTGACGCCCAGCTGATTTCCTGTAGAGACGCGGCTTGCCGCGTCTGGGAGACGGGGCAAGCCCCGTCTCTACACGGAACACCACTTTTACAACACTCGAGTAACGGTTTTATGAATAGTTCAACGTTGTGCTAACGTTGCGAGCGTGAGCGCGACGAAGCGTATTGCCGTTATCCCCGGCGATGGCATTGGGAAGGAAGTCATCCCGCAAGCAGTGCGCGCGGTCGAGGCCGTTGGTGCGGATCTGGCGTTAACCCACTTCGACTGGGGAGCCGACCGCTATCTTGCCGACAAAGTTACGGTTCCACCGGACGGCTTCGCCACCTTGGCTCGAGATTTCAACGCGATCCTTATTGGCGCCTTTGGCGATCCGCGCGTGCCCTCCAATATTCATGCGCGGGAAATCCTACTGGACATGCGCTCCAAGATGGACCTCTACGCCAATGTCCGGCCGGTGCGGTTGCTGGATGCGTCGCTTTGCCCGCTTAAAGGCATCGAACCAAAAGACCTCGATTTCGTTGTGATTCGCGAGAACACCGAGGGCGTTTACGGCAACCTCGGAGGAGTTTTCAAGCAGGGAACAGCGGATGAAGTCGCGATCCAGGAAGACGTCAACACGCGCAAGGGCGTCGAGCGCGTCATTCGCTACGCGTTTGAGTACTGCGCGGCGAACCATAAGATGGATGGTTCGCCCCGGCGGCGCGTGCTGATGTGCGACAAATCGAACGCCATGACGCACGCCGGCGGCTTGTGGCAGCGCGTGTTCAAAGAAGTCGCAGCAGAGTATCCGCAAATCGAGACGCAGCACATGTACGTGGACGCGCTGTGTATGCAGATGGTGCACGACCCGCGCGGGTTTGATGTCATCGTCACCAACAACATGTTTGGCGACATCATCACCGATCTTGCTGCGGGATTGCAGGGTGGGCTGGGGATGGCCGCGAGCGGCAATCTGCATCCGGCGCGTACTACGGTGCGGTGCAGCGGGATGTTCGAGCCGGTGCATGGTTCAGCGCCGCTGATTGCGGGGAAAAACATTGCCAATCCCTTCGGCGCGATTCTGACGGCGGCGATGATGCTGGCGTATCTCGGAATGGCCAGCGCGGCACTGAAGATCGAAGCGGCCGTGCTCGAAGCAGTGCGGCAGAAAAAGTCGACAGCAGACATCGGCGGAACGCTCGGAACGCGCGAGGCGGGCGAGTGGGTGGCCGAGAGAGTATCACTCCTCTGATTAGCAGTTTGCTACGTCCGTCTCCCGGCCAGCAGCGCCAGTTCCCGCCATTTCCAGTGACAATCCACGTCGATGAATCCAATCTCGCGAAGCCAATGTAACTGGGCCTCCACGTCGAGGAGCTTATTGGAAGCGTCTTCGGTTTCAGGTGTAAGGCCGGCCGCGCGCAAGAATTCTTCGTGCAGGCGCGGTGTGGGAGAGGCGACGTGTTCCAGATTGCAGAAGACGCCGCCGGCATTCAACAGTTCGTGGATTTCGGAGTAGAGTGCGCGCTTGCGCTCGTGCTCGACATGATGGATCGCGAAGCTGGAGACGACCGCATCAAACTTGCCCAGGTCGGGAAGCGGGTTATCGAGATTGTGGGTTACCACAACAACCGAAGAATCGCCGGCAAAGCGCTTCTTGGCGGCCTCGAGCATGGCAGCGGAGAAGTCAATGGCGACGGCTTCCGTGTTCGGATGCTCGCGTTTCACCAGCGCCAGCAGCCGTCCATCTCCCGTGCCCAGATCGAGAATACGGCGTGTGGTTTGGGGAATGAACTCGAGCAACGACGATTCGCCTTCTTTGCGATGCGGAATCGAGTCGGCTCGTTCGAGGTAGTCGAGGGCGTGTTCGGTTGTGGTCCAGAGATTGGTGGGCATGAAAAAGTATAAACTCGATTCCAATGGATAATGCCAGGATGGTTGCTAAAAAGTTTCGAAGATGGTTTTGCGAACTTGCTCTGCTTGTTCTGTTGCTGGGCACGCTCTGGGGTCAGGCAGCGGGTGGGGCGGTTGGAGCGTCGCAGGACCAGGCAGCGCAAAGTCAGACGCCCGCGGGCGAGGACACTCGCGCCACACGGGAAACCACCGTCTCGTCCAAAGAAGCGAAGGAACTTTTCCGCTCGGTGGATGAGATCTTGCAGTTTGCCAGCCAGGACACGGGCCTCCCGATCAAGCACAAGGTGAAGCGCAGATTGACCAAGCGCGATGAGGTGCAGTCCTATATCGAGAAGAGCATGAAGGACGACAAGGACGCGAAGCGATTGGAGCGGTCGTCGGCGGTGCTGAAGAAGTTCGGGTTGCTGCCGCGGAACTTCGATCTGCCCAACTTTCTGGTGGCGATGCTGCGGGAGCAGGTGGCGGGATACTACGACGTCAAAACAAAAACTGTGAATTTGCTGAACTGGGTGGACGTCGAACAGCAGAAGCCGGTGCTGGCGCACGAACTGACGCACGCGCTCCAGGATCAGTCGTTCGGCCTCGAGAAATGGGTTAAGGGATCAAAGGAAGATATTGATAAGAAGGACGATCCAAGTCCGGACGACATTGAGGGCGACGAAGAATCAGCGGCGCGGCAAGCGGTGGTTGAGGGGCAGGCGATGGTGGTGCTGCTCGACTATTCGCTGGCGCCAACCGGAAAGACGCTGCAGGAATCGCCGCAAATTGTCGAAGCGCTAAAGCAGGGCATGCTGGTGGGGACGGCGGATTCTCCAGCGTTTCGCGATGCGCCGATCTTTTTGAAGGAGGAGCTGACCTTCCCGTATCGCTTCGGACTCGACTTTACCGCTGCGCTCCTGCAGGCGGGCGGGAAGGAACTGGCCTATGCGGGCGCGTTCAAAGATCCGCCAAAGACGACGCGCGAGATCATGGAGCCCGAAACTTATCTTGCGCACGAGAAGCTGGAGCCGCTGAAGTTGATCGACATGGAGAAAGACTTTAAGGGCTACAACGCTTTCGATATCGGCGCGATGGGCGAGTTCGACGTTGATGTTTTGGTCGAGCAGTATGCGGGCCGGGATGAGGCTACAGCGATGTATCCGGAGTGGCGCGGCGGCTATTATTTTGCCGGCAAGCAGAAGGGGGATAAATCAGCCCCGATCGGAGTGCTGTACGTTTCCCGCTGGTCGAGCGCGGCGAAGGCAGCGGAGTTTGCGGCGGTGTACGCGAAATCGCTGGCCAAGCGATACGAGAAGCGGCAAGGGCTGGGAGGGGATGGCAAGGTTGCGGAAGACGCCCCGCCGGTGGAATCCTGGCGAACCTTGCGCGGACGACATGCCTGGATGACAGAAGAGGGAGTTGTGATGATTGAAGTCCGCGGCGATACGGTGCTGATCAGCGAAAGTCTGGATGACGCGACGACGAAAAAAGTTGAAGAGGATTTCTGGCCGGAGGAAAAAGCCAAGCCCGTCAAGCCATGAGTGTCCGTCTTGTATAATCACGAGTTCCGCAGTCATCATTCATTTCCAACCCAATCAGGAGCGCATTTGCAACAGGCAGAGATTGGCATTATCGGCGGCAGCGGTCTGTACCACATGCCGGGCTTCAGCGACGCGCACGAGGTCGAGCAGCAGACTCCATTTGGAGATCCTTCGGATGCGTACATTCTGGGGACGCTTGAAGGGCGCAAGGTGGCGTTTCTCGCGCGCCATGCTCGCGGGCACAAACTTTTACCGAGCGAACTGAATTTCCGGGCCAATATTTACGGTTTCAAGCAACTGGGAGTGGAGCGCATCGTTTCGGTTTCGGCTGTGGGGTCGCTGAAGGAAGAGCACAAGCCGCTCGATTTCGTGATCCCGAACCAGTTTTTCGACCGCACCCGGCACCGCGTGGACACTTTCTTCGGCGACGGAATTGTGGCGCACATCGGATTTGGCGATCCGGTATGCGATGAAATGATGAAGGTGGTTCGAGGCGCATGCAAGGCTGCGGGTGTATCCGCGAAGCTGGGAGGCACTTACGTTTGCATGGAGGGTCCGCAGTTTTCCACCAAGGCCGAGTCAAACGTATACCGCAGTTGGGGAGCGGATGTGATCGGCATGACTAACTTGCAGGAAGCAAAGCTGGCGCGGGAAGCGGAGATTTGCTACGTCACCATCGCCATGGTGACAGACTATGACTGTTGGCATCCGCATCACGATTCCGTAACGGTGGAGCAGATTGTTTCCGTGCTGGTGAAAAATGCCGAGAACGCCACGAAAGTCGTGACGGCCACGGTGTCAGCGATGCCGAAGGAGCGCTCCTGCAAGTGCGGGCGGGCGCTGGCGAACGCGATTCTGACCGACCCGGCCAAAATTCCGACAGCGACGAAAGAGAAGCTCCAGTTGATATTGGGAAAGTATCTGAAATAAGTCGTTGGTCGTCGGTCGTTAGTCGCTAGCATCGATCTGCGCAAATTCGCCAACGACCAATGACCATCGACGAACGACTGACTTATGGAGACTCATGAGGATTCTGGTAGTAGGTTCGGTTGCCTTTGACACGATCGCCACGCCTTCCGGCCAAGTGAAAGATATTCTCGGCGGGGCTGCGACTTACTTCGCGCTGGCCGCGAGTTACTTTACTGAAGTGCGAATGGTCGCGGTGGTGGGCGAAGACTTTACACCCGAACACGAAGCCGTGTTGAAAAATCGCGGCGTGGACACGCGCGGCATCGAGCGGGCCCAGGGGAAAACCTTTCGCTGGGGCGGGCAGTATCTCGACAACCTCAATGAGGCCAAGACCGACTTCACGGAACTGAATGTATTCGAGAAATTTCAGCCGCGCATTCCAAAGGAGTATTTGGATACGCCGATTCTGTTTCTTGCGAACATCCACCCCTCGCTGCAAGCGGCGGTGCGCTTGGAAATGGATGGCGTGCGCCTGACCGGCGGCGACACCATGAATTTTTGGATTAAGGGTACGCCCAGGGAATTGACGGAAACGTTGAAGCTGGTGAACGTTCTCCTGATCAACGACACCGAGACCAAGATGCTGGCCGGCGACAAGAATCTCCCGCGCGCGGCGAGAAAAGTTCTTGCCATGGGGCCGAGCGCGCTGGTGGTGAAGCACGGCGAGTACGGAGCGACCATCTTTTTTCGTGAGGGCGCCTTCGGCATTGGATCGCATCCTTTCCGCGCGCCAGCGTTGCCAATTGAAGAGGTCAAGGACCCGACCGGAGCCGGCGATTCGTTTGCCGGCGGATTCATGGGATACATCGCGTCGCAGGATGAGATCAATCGCGAGGTGCTGAAGCGCGCCTTATTCTACGGCGGAGTGATGGGATCGTTTGCCGTGGAACGTTTCGGTACACAGCGGCTGCAGAATCTAACGCGCGGGGAAATTGACGCACGCTTTCAGGTGTTCCGCGAACTGACGCACCTGGAATAAGCCATGACAGAGCGCAGAGTGAGTAGAAAGACAGCGTGAAGACAGCCGCCGTTCCCGAGCGTAGCGCGACCCGCGTGGCCCTCGTAGCTGTCCTTGTGTCTCTATCTTCTTTTCTTTATTACTTTCAACGTAGCGACCTTCTGCTTTATGGCGATGCGGTCGCGCACATCAACATTGCACGGCGCGTGTTCGATTCGCAGACTCCCGGTTTGCTGCAATTGGGGACGGTCTGGTTGCCCCTGCCTCATCTGCTGATGATCCCGTTCATTTTCTCGGACACCATGTGGCGGAACGGGGCGGGTGGTTCGATTCCTTCGATGATTGCCTACGTGCTTGGGGTGGTGGGAATATTTCGCCTCGTGGGCGGCATGGTGGAAGCCAGTCTTTATACGAAGCCGGACACGAAGGCGGGCACGAAAGCGGCGGCTGGCGTGGGCGCATGGGTCGCCGCGTTAGCGTATGCAGCCAATCCGAACCTGATCTACATGCAGGCCACGGCCATGACGGAGTCCGTCTACCTGGCGCTATTTGTCTGGGCCGTCGTGTACTTTGCGGAATTTATTCAGACTCTGCAAAAGAATGATCTGCAAAAGAATGGTCTGCAGAAGAATGATCTGAAAAAGAATGCGCTGCAAGAAATTGACGACGCCGATGGACGGCCAACGCAGTCGGCGCGCACTCCCCTGATGCGCTGCGCCTGGTGTCTGGCGGGCGCGGAACTTACGCGTTACGACGGATGGTTTCTAGCGGGTGTGATGGGGGCTGTGGTCGTCGTCATCGCGCTGCGGCGATGGCAGAATCGGGAATTGCGGCGAACCATAGTGAAGTTCGTGTTGGGCATTGCGGCGGTCCCGGTCCTGTGGCTGGCATACAACGGGGCGATATACGGGAACGCGCTGGAGTTTGCCAACGGTCCGTACTCAGCGAAGGCGATTGAGCATCGCGTGGGCGCGCCGAATCCAGCGTTCCACAATGTCGCCGTTGCGGCCATCTATTTTTTGAAATCGGCGCAGTTGAATATGGCGGTTGGAAACTGGGGCCGACTCTGGCTGGCGGCGGCACTCTTGGCGCTCGCGATTGCAGCATGGAAACTGCGGGCGCAGTCGGCTGAATTGCTGCTGCTGTTGTTGTGGGTTCCGCTCGTGTTCTACGCGCTTTCGATTGCGTACGGCTCGGTGCCGCTTCATGTTTACACCTGGTGGCCGTTTGCTACCTTCAACCAGCGTTACGGACTCCAGTTGCTGCCGATGTTCGCAGTGTCGACCGGATTGCTGACTGCGTCGATATTCCTCGTGGTCGCGGGTGGGCGGCATGTCTGGAAACTGGTCGCGGTGATGTTGGCGCTGGTTGTGGCCAGTTATGCATCGGTGTGGAAGGCGGAACCTCAATGCTTGAAGGAGGCGCGGAGGAACTGGGAAATCCGCAACACTTTGAATTCCGCGGTCGAGCGCTTCGTTACTCAATTGCCGCGGAATTCGCGGTTCCTGATGGACCTCGGAGAACATGTGGGCGTGATGGAGCAGGCGGGCATTCCGCTGCGTCAGGTGGTGAATAACGAAAATCACCGTCCGTGGAAACGGCCAACGGATCCCGAAGGCCTGTGGGAGCGTGCGCTGGCCGATCCGTCGCGCTACGTGGACTTTGTGATTGCCTTCGATGGCGATGCGGTGGACCTGGGCGTGAATCGGACCAATCTCACGGTGCTGGCGGAAATTCACGCGACCGGACAGCCGCATGCGCGCATCTATGCGGCGAGGAGCGTCCCGAATCAATCGCGTTAACCCTTCCCGCCAAGCGCACAGAAAGCGCGGGACGGGAGTGATAGAATCCGCTCGAAGCCGGGGTCCCTAGACCGCGCGCTTTTCGCGGGCTGGGGTGGTCGAAGCCCCGTCGCGTTGCTATGAACCCAACCCATCAAATCGTCGTTCGTCCAACCATCGAACTGCCCTTTACGAAGGCGTCGGCGTGCGGCAACGATTTTCTGATGGTGGAAGGCGCGCACGCTTCCGGCGATCTCGGTGTGCTTAGCCGCCGGTTGTGCGACCGCCATCGCGGAGTGGGCGCCGACGGCGTGGAATGGCTGTTTCCGGATGCGGAAGCGGACGTGAAGGCGCGCCTGATCAACGCGGATGGGTCGGAGGCGGAAGTTTCCGGCAACGGCACGCGCTGCGTGGCGGCGGAGATTTGTTCGCGCGAGCACAAAACGAAGGTTGTGGTCCGCACCGGCGCCGGGCTGAAAACCTGTCGGCTGGCTGGCCGGCAAGGCTCCACGTTTGAGTTCGAAGCGGATATGGGCCGGCCCGAGGTCGGCGGCCAATTGTCGATTGAGACGATGTGGGTGCGGGCGGTGGGGACGAAAGTTTCGGTGGGCAATCCGCACTTCGTAATTTTCGTGGAGAACTTTCAGGACGGATGGCAGCGGCAGGCGGCGCTGATCGGCACGCAGCCGCAGTTTTCGCAAGGCACGAATGTTGAGTACGTGGTGGTGCGGGGCGAGAGTGAAATTGAAATCCGGCTGTTTGAACGGGGCGTGGGAGAGACCGAGTCTTCGGGCACGGGATCATGCGCGTCGGCGGTGGCTGCGATTGCGAGCGGGCGGGTTGCTTCGCCGGTGACGGTGATTGCGCCCGGAGGTTCGCAGACGGTGCGCTGGGAGAATCAAGTTTATCTGCGAGGTCCGGCGACTCTCATCTGCCGCGGAGAATTCTACGTTTAAGGTCGGGTCCAGTTAAGATCGAGTCCAGATGATTCCCGCTTCCCAGAATTCGCGACTCAAGCCGCGCGCGCTCCGTCGGGGCGACAAGGTGGGAATTGTTGCGCCCGCGTCGAACATCAAGCGCGAACTGCTGGAGGCGGGCTGCGACGGGCTGCGACGCGCCGGCTATGAGCCGTTTTATTTCGAGTCGATTCTGGAACGCGATCTTTACTTTGCCGGGTCGGCAGAGCGCCGGGCGCGCGAACTGGAAGACATGTTCCTGCGCGACGGTATCCGCGCAATTGTTTGTGCCCGCGGAGGATATGGATCGAACTACCTGCCGCTGGCGCTTGATCCGACGAAGATCATTTCGCATCCCAAGATTCTGCTGGGCTACAGCGATATTACGTCGTTGGTGTGCTGCATCTCGGACTCGGCGAATTTCGTGACCTTCCATGGCCCGATGGTGACTAAGGATTTCGCCATTGCCGACGGTGTGGATCTGGAGTCGTGGCAGAACGCGTTGGGCGGAGCAGAAGAGTGGGCGATTGGCGAGGGCTCAGGCGCGAAGCCGCTGGTGGCGGGAGAAGCGGAGGGAATCCTCTATGGCGGGTGCCTCTCGATGCTGGTGGCGTCGCTCGGCACTGAGCACGAGATTCGCACCGCGGGCACGATTCTCTTCGTCGAAGACGTTGCGGCCAAGCCTTACCAGATCGACCGTATGTTGATGCAACTGAAACTGGCCGGCAAGCTGAAAGACGTGCGCGGCATGGTCTTCGGCGAAATGCTGGATTGCCGGCAGAGTCCGGATCAGGACTACACGCTTGAGGAGGTAATTCTGCGGATTGTAGAAGGCTTGCGGATCCCGGTGGCGTTCGGACTGCGGTCGGGCCATGTCTCGCGCGCGAACATCACTCTACCGATCGGAGTGCGGGCTAGACTGACCGTCGACGACTCGGTGGAACTGCGGATTCTGGAAAGTGCGACGAGCAAATGAGTAAGTCAAACGAGTAAGTCTTCATGACCAAAACCAGGCACATTCATCTAATCGGCATTTGCGGGACGGCGATGGCTTCGCTCGCCGGAATGCTGCAGGAGCGCGGCTTCCGCGTCACGGGCTCCGATGCGGCGTCATATCCGCCGATGTCGACGTTTCTCGAATCGTTGGGCATTCCCGTAGCGCAGCCGTTTGCGGAGGCGAACCTTGGTTCGCACTCCTATCCTCGGCCCGATCTGGTGGTTGTGGGCAACGCACTTTCGCGCGGAAACGTGGAACTGGAGCGCTTACTCGACGAGCGCATTCCGTTCTGCTCATTGCCGCAGATTCTGCATGATGAATTCCTGGTGGGAAAAGACGTTCTGGTGGTTGCTGGAACGCACGGCAAAACGACCACAACCTCGATGCTGGCGTGGATCTTCGAGACCGCTGGCCTTCAGCCTTCGTTCCTTATCGGCGGTATTGCGGAGAATTTCGGGCGCAGTTTCGGGCTGGGCGAAGGCAAGCACTTCATCCTCGAAGGCGACGAGTACGACACGGCGTTCTTCGACAAGGGTCCGAAGTTTATGCACTACTTTCCGGACTCCGTGATTCTCACCTCGGTTGAATTCGACCACGCCGATATCTACAAAGATCTGGACGCGGTCGAGACCGCTTTCAAGCGGCTGGTGAACCTGGTTCCGCGACGCGGGCGGATTGTTGCGTTCGATTCGGGAGCGAGCATCGACCGCTGCCTGCAGAAGGCGTTTTGCCCGGTCGAACGTTACGGGGCTTCGGATCGCGCAGGCTGGAGAATCGCCAATCTGAAGTTGGACGAAGACCGGACGAAATGGTCGGTGGTGCGCGATGGCAAAGCTTGGGCGGATTTCGAATTCCCGCTCGGCGGAGAATACAACGTCTGGAATGCGACGGCCGCGGCGGCGCTGGCGGCGAACTATGGAATTTCGAAAGATGTGATTGCGCAGGCTCTCGCATCGTTTCGCAGCGTGAAGCGGCGGCTCGAAGTAAAGGCGGAGGTCAACGGAATTACTATCATCGACGACTTTGCGCATCATCCAACGGCTATCGAGCAGACGATTCGGGCGTTGCGGGCGCGGTATCCGCAATCGCGCTTGTGGGTCGTGCTGGAGCCGCGCTCGAACACGATGCGCCGCAACGTGCTGCAGGACGCGCTCGGTCGCAGTCTGGCGCTCGCTGACCAAATAGTGATCGCGGCCATCTTCAAGTCGGAGGCGATTCCTGAGGCGGAACGGCTGGACCTGAATCGCGTGGTCGGCGAGATTCAAAAGCGGGGAAAGCCAGCGCGCATCTTCGCCGACGCCGATGCCATCGTGAACGCAATCACGCCGGAACTGCGCGAACGCGACGTGGTTGCCATTCTCTCCAATGGCGGATTCGGCGGCATCTATGAAAAGCTTCCACAACGATTGCGCGAGCTCGAAGTGAAAAAGTCTGGAGTGAAACAATTCGGAGTGAACAAGTAGTGTTTCGCACCATTCTCATGCTGTTGTTCTGGGCCGCTGCGCTGCCGGTCGCGGCGCTCGTGGGGTTTCCCTGGACCTATCTGACCAAAGACATCAACTTTTTGTACCGTATCTCGATGGGGGCAGCGTTCGCCGGCGTGCGCATTGCGGGCGTGAAGGTGCGAACGCTCGGCCTCGAAAAAATCGATCCGGCGCGAACGTATATCTTCATGTCGAATCACATCTCCAATCTCGATCCGCCGGTCACGCTGCCGCTGATTCCGCGCCGGACTTCGGTGATGGTGAAGAAGGGCTTGTTCAAGGTCCCGATTCTCGGCCAGATCATGCGGATCGGATCGCTTGTGCCGGTCGACCGCGGAAATCGCGATGCGGGCATTTCGGCGGTGCGCGACGCGGTCAGGGCGATTACGCAGGGACTCAACATGACCATCTACGTGGAAGGGCACCGCTCGTTCGATGGCAAGCTGCTGCCCTTCAAAAAAGGACCGTTCTATCTCGCCGAAGAGTGCAACGTGCCGGTCGTGCCCATCACGATTTCTGGCACCGAAGCAGTTATGCCGAAAGCGCGGTTTGCGATTCGTCCGGGAACGGTCACGGTCGAGTTTCACGATCCCATCGAGCCCGCCGATTTCGGAGAACGCGATTGCCTGATGGCCAAAGTTCGTCGACTCGATATCACAATTAATACGGTTGGCAAGGATTGCCAACGTATGGGGGTACCCCCCCTCCCCCCTGCCGTTTGGAATCATTGGGTTAGGAGGAAATTCACGCTAAATATCTGAATTTAAATGACTTAGAGGTAAGGTCTTTATTCCTCAGTGGCTTAGATGGCTTTTTCGCTTGGCGCTCGGCTTCGGCAGCGGGCTGACGCCCGCTTGTCGCTCCAAATTGGTGTTTTCAAAGAGCGCGACAAGTGGGGCTGCGGCAGCTTCGAGGGCCGTCCTGGTGGACGGGCACACCTCGGGCGTGCTACAGGTCGACCTCTATTCTCGCCAACGTCCGGTTCGATGTCTGTGATGGCGCTCACTGCGCGTTTGTGATGAAAAAAAAGTCAAAGGCCCCGCCCTTCGCTTCGCGATAGGACGGGCCGTCCGGCCCTCGCTCGTCACGAGCCGCTGAGAAGCCCACTCATCGCTAAGTGCGCGACGAGTGGGTACCGCAATAGGCTCAGCCAACAAACATCAATTGACGGGAATTTTGGTCACGGTGTTGTTGTGTCCATTCGCGACCCAAATGTTGCTCCCATCGAAAGCGATCCCCCCCGGTTCGGACCCAACGGAGTAGGTGCTCACCAGCGCGCCGCTGCTGGCCAACAGCTTGGTCACGTTGTTGCTGCCCCCGTTCGTCACCCAGATGTTGGTTCCATCGAACGCTATCCCTAACGGATTGGCCCCAACTGAGTAGGTGCCCACCACCGCGCCGCTGCTGGCCAGCAGCTTGGTCACGTTGCTGCTCCCATGGTTCGCCACCCAAATGTTGGCCCCATCGAACGTCAATCCGTACGGACCTGTACCGACGGTGTACGTACCCACTACCCCACCGCTGCTGGCCAACAGTTCGGTCACGGTGCTGCCGCTGCCGCCTCCAAAGTTTGCCACCCAGATGTTAGTCCCATCGAAGGCCACCCCGGATGGACCCGTCCCAACGGCGTAGGTGCCCACTAGCGCCCCGGTGCTGGCCAGTAGCTTAGTCACGGTGTTACTGCCATCGTTCGTCACCCAGATGTTGGTTCCATCGAAGGCCACCCCTGTCGGAAGGTTCCCAACGGTGTAAGTGCCCACCACCGCGCCGGTGCTGGCCAATAGCTCGGTCACGGTGCCGGGGTTGTTGTCGTTCGTCACCCAAACGTTGGTCCCGTCAAAGGCTACACCGTCCGGGTCGCTCCCGGCGGCATAGGTGCCCACCACCGCGCCGGTGCTGGCCGATAGCTCGGTCAAGTTGTTGCTGCCAGCGTTCGCCACCCAAATGTTGCTCCCATCGAAGGCCACCCCGTACGGAATAGTCCCAACGGAGTAGGTCTGGGAGTACCACCGCAAAAGCGCCGCATTCATTGCCCCGAGAGTCACCCCCGCAGGCCCAACGGGGCCTTGTGGGCCCTGTGGTCCGGTCGCTCCGATAAGCCCTTGCGGGCCAGTCGCGCCGGTCGCTCCAGTAGCACCCGTCAAACCGATTGGACCCTGTGGGCCAGTTGCGCCCGCCGCGCCTTGCGGGCCTGTTGGTCCCGTGGCGCCGCTGGCGGCAATGAGTTGCCAGTTGGGATTGAGGGTCGACGGCTCGTTGCCCAGATTCGGAGCGACCGCCAGCCAGAATTGCCCGCCGTCGGTCACGGCATCGCCTATCTGATAGTTGAGCGTGGAAACCCAGCTTCCCTGGTTGTTGATCCCCGGAGCTGCCAGCAATTGCCAATTAGCGTTGGTCGCGTTTGGAGTTGAATTTGTATTTGCAGCCAAGGCGATCCACGATGAGCCCGCATAACTGACGGAATCGTTGATGTTATAAGCCGTGGTCGAGACCCAGGCTCCGCGATTGTTGATTCCGGCGGGCCCAGTCGGACCCGCAGGGCCGGTCAGTCCAATGGGACCCTCCGGACCTTGTGGACCCTGAGGGCCTTGAGGTCCCTGCGGTCCCTGCGCGCCGCTATTAACGTACACAATGTCCAACTCGGGGGGATGGCTGGTGGCGGTGTTCTCCTTGCTGTCAAAGGTTGCGACAAGCGGACTGTTTGCTACGAGCGCGATGCCGTCATTCGGTTCCTCGTTCAGCCACCCGGCAACGGCAGATGTGATGTCGATTTCCACGTATGTTCCCTTGCTGGTGGTTGCGAGCGGAACGCTGGCGGCAATCGTCGATCCGAGCGCCGGCACGGTACTGTACTTGACCGTCTTTTCGGTCCATGTGCCGTTGACCAGATCGACGTTGAAGCTGCCGGCCGTGGTAACGGAGTTCACATAAAGTTTCAGAGTCGCCTTGGCGACCTGAGAGCCGGTATAGGTAGAGGGTACCGCGGTCAGGTCAAAGCGAATGAAGCTGGTGTCGGCGCTGCTCAAGTCCAGCGTGGTCGCGGTGCCATAGTTCGTGGTGGTAGCCGCCGAGTTGACGTAGGAATCGTCGCTAGGTGTGATCTGGGCATAAGCAAGTGCTGCCATGAACAGCAGGAGCATCGGCACTACTGCTGGGCGGGACAGATGGACAAAAGAAATAGAAGCGCGCATAAATATCTCCTTGTTACATGCGAATCGGGGGAAGCCAATCGCCGGATGATGGCCTTGAGCTTGCGAGCCGGGAGTCCGGCAGCCTGGGGGGGAACAAGCTGGCTGGGCGCTAGCTTAAACGGAAATCTATGAAAAGATAGGTGACGAAGTTCACGCCTCGATGTGACGGGCGGGCCAGCAGCGCGGAGTTTCCGCGTTCGCGTGACTGAAAGTTTCGCTCAGGATGACAAATTTGTTGGGGGCAAAGAAGCAGATCCCTCACTTCGTTCGGGATGACAAACGACTGCGGGATGACAATTTATGGGTGGGCGGACGGACTGGAATCCTACGCTTCAAAGGACGAAGGGCGGGCACGCGGCTCTTGCGCGGAGCCAAAACGCGCCCAGCCCTTACTCCCTTGGAACCGACTCAACCGACCAGCTAGGGCCCTCGAGGGGGAAGGCAGGCCTGGCGAGACCGGAGAGCCGCGAGAGATGCGGGAGACGATACAACAATCCTTTCCCTGTGGAGAACGTTCGCCGGTTCTGTTCGGATTTCGTAACAGCCGCCCGGGACGACGGCTGGCGCGGCGGCCTCAGCTCATGCCCCCGATTTCTTTCTCTCGTCGGGCTTTCTCTCGTCCACCATCAACTTCCGCAGGGCGCGATTGATCCTCGTCTGGTAGCCCGGGCCCTGTCTTTTGAACCAGGCTAGAACGTCGGCGTCCAGACGCAGGGTGACTGGCTTTTTGATCGGGCGGTAGAGTCCGGGCGACTCCGGCAGCGGCTCTAGCGGACCCTTGCTCGCGCTGGCCGAAGCCCGCAGGCGGGAGACCTTCTTTGGCTTCGACTTTTGCTTTTGCAGTCGGCGCGGTGTTACTCGTTTTCTTGGTTTCATATGCAATTAACGTATGTATATCACCATACGTACATAATCGCCAGTACAAAATGTTTCACGTGAAACACTTTTCACAAAATGGAGAGGCGACTTACTCACGCTCGGACAACTTTCTTACTGCTTTGGCAATCTCGGGCAGCCGGGCGTAGGCGGCGCAGCACTTTAGCCACAATTTGTGATCGATGGCGGGAGCGCCGCTTACCATGGCTCCTGGGGCAACGTCGTGCGGGATGCCGCTTTGCGCTATGGCTATGGCGCCGTCTCCGATCTTGACGTGGCCGCTGACGCCTACTTGTCCGGCCAGGATTACGTTGTTGCCTACTTCGGTGGTGCCAGCCAGGCCTACCTGGGCGCAGAGCAGGGTGTCGTGGCCTATGGTGCAACTGTGGCCTACGTGAACCAGGTTGTCGATTTTCGTGCCTCGTCCTATGCGGGTCTCGCCTATGCTGGCGCGGTCGATGCAGGTGTTGGCCTGGAGTTCGGCGTCGCTCTCGACTACTACGTTGCCGGACTGGACGATCTTGTGCCAGCGGCCGGCATTTTCTTTATCGTCATCGTTTTCGTTGTGCTTGGCGAAGCCGAAACCGTCGCAGCCTATTACTGCTCCGTTCTGGAGCAGGACGTTGTCGCCCAGACGGCAGAATTCCCGGACTACGGCGTGGGCGTGAGCGAAGAAATTGTGGCCTATGGTTACTCCGCGATAGATGACTACGTGGGCCAGGAGGACGGCGTTGTCTCCGATAACGGCGTTTTCGTCGATGACTACGTAGGGGCCGAGGTGCGGGTTCTTGCCCAGCTTGGCCTTTGGATGAACTACGGCGGTGGGATGGATTCCGGGGGCGTAGGTTGGCGGGTGGTGGAAAAGTTCTATGGCTTTCGCCCAGGCTAGATATGGGTTCTGGGCGCGCAGCATGCCGGTGGATATGGCGGGAAAATTTTCGGCTACGATTACAGCCGAGGCTTTGGTGGTCTTCGCGGCGTTGTTGTACTTGGGGTTGGAGACGAAGGTTAGCTGGCCTGGGGCGGCTTGTTCTATGCCGGCTACTCCGGTGATTTGGGTTTCGGGATCGGCGTTTTCCAGGCGGGCGTTCAGGGCTTTGGCTATGTCGGATAGTTTCATAAGCGGCGTCTCGGAGAATTGTAGCGGAATGCTGGCGCGGGGATGTGGCGGGGTCTTGTTTTGCGGCTGGGGCCAAGCTGCGCCCGGAGACGGGCGAGGACGCCCGTCGCTCCACTAACTTGTTTACTGTTCGAACAGCGTTACCTGCCTGGTATCGGGCTGGCCGCCTCGGCGGCGGCGGTTGGCTGAACCTATTACCGCGAGGACGGTTACTGACGTCAGCGCTTCTCTGGGCACGAATACTCGCTGCGTGTTCGAGCGCAGGTCGGGAGGGTTCATCAGGAAGCCTTCGGCGGGATTTTGCGTCAGGTCGTTGGGCAGGATGCCTTCAATCACTTCGCTGTCTTTGAACTTCAGGCGCACCCACAGGCCTTCGGTGCGGGGACGGGTGGTGAAGGTCTTGCGGAGCATCAAGTCGGTGTCAGAAAACTCACGGACAAAATAAACGGCCTTGATTTCTTTGAGGTCGATGGCGACAACGTTGCCGGAGGTGTTGAGCAGTTCGAGCTTGCCATCGACGACAAAGTTGGCGGGAGCGACGTAGCCGCTGATGGAGTCGCGGTCGTGCTTGCGCACGATCACTTTTTTGTGGGTCGAGGGCATGGCGCCAGAGCCGCTTCAAAGGCCGCAGCTGACAGGGCAGTCGGCGGCGGCGATTGAAGCTTCAGATTGGATTCTCGCACTTTCCCGAGGAATTCGCGCAGTTTGTGGCTTCACAGTAGCCAAACGGTAAACCTTGTGTTATTTTCTGTAGTTTACTGAAATGCAAATCTGCTGTATAAGTCTAATGTATAGAGCAAGTTAGATTCCATTGGCGGGGAGCTTGCCGAGTGGCGAGCGGTTTCCCTGTGGAAAAGCTGTGAATAACGCCCCGGTCGAGCCACAGAAGGGCCACCGCACGGCGACTAGGAAGGCATGGCCGATTACATATATACGCTGGAAACCCGGCTCTCGCCGGGTCAACAGAAGGCAGTCACACTCGTCCTAAACGCCGCCAAGGCGGCGGGGATGAACCTATATCTCACCGGCGGCGCCATCCGCGACATCATTACCGGCTTTCCCATCCGCGACCTGGATTTTGCCGTGCAGGGCAACGCGCTCAAGCTGCAGAAAGATCTGGAGCGCGCGGGAGCGGTGGTGGGCGATGCGGACAACGAGACGCGGAGCTTGCTGCTGACCCTGCCGGGTGGGGTGCGCGCAGAGATTGCAATGGCGCGCTCGGAGCGCTATGACAAGCCCGGCAAGGCTCCGCAGATGGCTCCGGCGACAATCATTGAAGATCTGCGGCGGCGCGATTTCACGGTGAACGCGATGGCGCTGTCGCTGAACGAAGGATCGCGCGGGCTGTTGATGGATCCGTTCAATGGTGTGGCCGACATCGAGGCCAAAGTGATTCGCGTGCTGCATAACTACGCGTTTCTCGAGGATCCGTCGCGGATGATCCGGGCTACGCGCTTTACCACGCGCTTCCACTGGCCGCTCGAGGAGCGGACGCAGGCGCGTTATGAATCGGGGAAAGAGAACGGGTACATCGAGTACATCCGGAGCTCGAGCATCGGATATGAGATCGAGCAACTGGCTTACGAGGAAGATGCGCTTGGCGTCCTGAAGGCGTACGAAAAAGAGGGATGGCTGAAGGTGCTGAATCCGCGCTGGAGCACGGCCAAAGCGGACACGGCGGGGTTGGGCGCGCTGATGAAGACGCGGCAGCAGATGAACGAGCTCGGCTATGCGCCGGAGGTCGCGCCGGCGGTGTTGCATTTCCTCACCGAACGGCTGGGCGAAAAAGATATTGCGGATTTGCGCCGGGCGATTCCGCGCAAGGATCTGGTCGAGGCCTGGAAGGATCTGGATGCGAACGCGCACAGCCTGGCAAAGAGGTTGACCGGTAAGGAAGCGGCCACACCATCGCGGACGTGGCAATTGCTGTCGTCGGCGCGTCCGGAGATGATTCTGTTTCTGGCGATTACGGCGCGGCAGCAGACGGTGGCGCAGAAGATCAAGAATTTCTTTACGAAGTGGCGGCAGGTGCAGCAGAAGATTCCACTGCCAGAGATGACGGAACTCCACATCACGCCGCAGATGCCGGCGTATCCGAAGATTGCCCACGATGTGTTCCTAATGTTGTTGGATGGCAAGCTGCGTTCGCGGACGGAGACGCTGAAGTTTCTGAAGCCGCTGGCGCCGCCACCTCCGCCGCCACCACCGCCTCCGCCGACTAAGCGGGGCAGAGGCGCCAAGGCTGCTGCGGGCGCTGCTGCCACTCCCGCAGCGGTGGCCGGCAAGCCTGGCGCCAAGGGGAAGGGAAAAGCTGCCGCAGTCTCGGCAGCTCCGGTCGTCCCGGTGCAAATGAATAAGGACAAGTCCGTCGCCCCGGCGAAACCCGCATTGCCGGCGAAAGCTGCGGCCGTTGAAAAACCAGTGGCTCCCGCAAAACTTGCCGTTGCTGCCAAGGCGAGCAAGCCAGCCAAGGCTCCAGCCGGCAAAAAGCCGGGAAAACCTGCCAAACCCTCGAAGCCAGCGGCTAAAAAGAAGACAAAAGCCGGCACCAAACCTAAGACCAAGCCCAGGAAAAAGGGCAAAAAATAAGGCGGGTTCGGGTGCGGTTCGGCTTTATTCCGCGGCGGCTGAGCGCATTTTTCTTCGCGAGAAGGCAGGTCAAACTGCGCTATAATGTGGGCATGCGGCGCTGGTTGTCCATAGCGACGTTCAGCCTGATCTTGCTCGCGCTGCCGATGTGGGCACAACGGCGTGGCGGTGGTGGCGGAGCGCACGGCGCTTCAGGCGGCAGTTTTGGCGGACACTCGTTTGCCGGAGCTTCCTCCGCCAGACCTTCCTCTACCAGGCAGTCTTTTGCCGGACCTTCCTCCGGCTCGTTCCACAGCGGAAATGTTGGCCGCAGCTCCGGGATTCGCCTGCAGATCGGGAACCCTTATTACCGGCACCGGACCGTCTATGGTTCGCGCTATGGTGCGCGGTTCTATTATCCTTACGGGGCCTATTACCCTTACTACGGCTGGTATACCGATCCACTCTATTATCAGAATGACGATCAGACGGCGGATGCGTACGCCGGCACGGATTACCAGGGCCCATATCGCGACGACGGATTGCAGCGCGACGTGCAATCGCTGAACGGAAAAATCGACCGGCTGCAGGCCGATGTGGAAGCGCGCAATCGTCCGAAGACAGAGCAGGAACCCGCGACGGCGCTGGTTTTCCGCGACCAGCATGTTGAAGAAGTGCGGAACTACGCGATCGCCGGTGGAACGCTCTGGGTGCTCAACGACACAGCCGCGAAGAAAATCCCTCTGGCCCAGCTTGATCTTCCGGCCACGGTCAAGATGAATGACGAGCGCGGGGTGGATTTTCAGGTGCCGAGATAAGGCCGTCGTTCGTCGTCGGTCGTTAGTCGTTAAACTCTTCGCGCAATTTGCCAACGACTGCAATTTGCCCACGACTGCAATTTGCCCACGACTAACGACCATCGACTGACGACCAGGAATTGCACCACTTTCAGGCGTTGCACGATTTTCTCCAGCCATTAGAATGAAGTCGATCCGCTAAAAGCCCATGGCTAAACTTCCAGTCGCCAAGGCCAGCGCCTGAAGGCGCTCTTGTAACCACTGAACTTGCGGTATGCCTGAAGGCATACCCTGATACAGATCGTCTGATACGAATCGTACTTGAACCACGGGCTGAGAAGGGCCAACAGCTGAGAGATTCATGAGCCAAAACCAATTCGTCCACCTGCATCTGCATAGCGATTACTCCCTGCTTGACGGCGCTTGCGACGTTGAGAAACTCGTCGATCGCGTCAGCGAACTCGGCATGCCGGCGGTGGCTATGACCGACCACGGCAATATTTTTGGCGCAGTGCATTTTGTGAATGCCGCGCACAAGGCCGGGGTCAAACCGATCGTGGGCTGCGAACTCTACATCTGCAAGAAAGACGACCACGACATCGCGCGCACTCCTCCCGACGGCGACACTTATAACCATCTGCTGGTGCTCGCCGAAAACGAAGAGGGCTACCGCAACCTGGTGAAAATTACGTCGGAAGCCTCGCTGCATGGCTTCTACTACAAGCCTCGCGTGAGCAAGAAATTTCTGGCGGAGCATTCGAAGGGGCTGATCGGGCTTTCCGGATGCCTGAAGGGCGAAGTGGCCGAGCGGCTGACGGAAGGGAACTACGACGCGGCGCGGGCGGCCGCGGGATTCTATCGCGACCTCTTTGGCAAAGAGAATTTCTTCCTTGAGATTCAGGACCAGGGCCTGGAGATGGAGCACCGTATCCATTCTGGGTTGTTCCAGTTGGAGAAGGATCTCGGGCTGCCGCTGGTTGCGACCAACGACAGTCACTACCTTTGCGAAGACGACGCACACGCGCAGGATGTGATGCTGTGCATTCAAACCGGGAAGTCCATTCAGGAAACGAACCGGATGAAGTTCGAGGGCACGCAGTTCTATGTCAAGAACGGCGACGAGATGTTGCGCGTGTTCAAGGACGCGCCGCAGGTGCTCTTGCGCACGCTCGATATTGCCGAGCGTTGTAACCTTCGACTGGAAAAAGTCCCCAGCCCATTTCCGCACTTTGATGTTCCCGATGGATTTACGCTCGACAGTTATTTCGAACACATCACGCGGCAAGGATTCGCGCGGCGGATGGAGAACCTGCGGAACTCGGCAGCGAGCGGACGGCTCAAGCATTCGCTGGCGGACTACGAACAGAGATTGGCGCGCGAGATCGGCATCATCCAGCAGATGAAGTTCTCGGGTTATTTCCTGATCGTTTGGGATTTCATCCGCTACGCGCGGGAGCGCGGCATTCCCGTGGGCCCGGGGCGCGGATCGGCGGCGGGCGCGGTGGTTGCGTATTCGCTGGGGATTACGAACATCGATCCGCTGCAGCATGAACTTCTTTTTGAGCGCTTCCTCAATCCGGAACGCATTTCCATGCCGGATATCGATATCGATTTCTGCATGAACCGGCGCGGCGAAGTGATTGAATACGTCACCCATAAATATGGGCGGGAGAACGTGGCGCAGATCATCACGTTCGGCACGATGGCGGCCAAAGCGGCGATCAAGGATGTGGGGCGCGCCATGGACATGCCCTACAGCGATGTGGACCGCATCGCGAAGATGGTGCCGACCACGCTGAACATCAAGCTGGACGACGCGCTTAAGGAGTCGGTGGCGCTGCAGGAGGCGTACCAGAAGGATCCGCAGGTGCGGCAGTTGCTCGATACGGCGCGGAAGCTTGAAGGCCTGGTGCGGAATTCCGGAGTACACGCCGCGGGCGTGGTGATTTCGCCGCGTCCGTTGATTGAACTGGTGCCGCTGCATAAGACCAAGAACGATGAAATCGTCACCGCCTTCGATATGGTGGCTATCGAAAAGATGGGCCTGCTGAAAATGGATTTTCTCGGGCTGACGACGCTGACCATTCTCGACGACGCGTTGAAACTGATCGCGCAGAAGGGGACGAATCTTAAGCTGGACGACATCCCGCTCGAAGATCAGGAGACGTACGAGAAAGTTTTCCATCGGGGATTGACCTCGGGCGTGTTTCAGTTTGAATCGCACGGAATGAGAGATGTACTGCGGCGTTATCAGCCGAACTCGATCGAAGATCTCACCGCGTTGAATGCGCTGTACCGGCCCGGGCCGATCCAGGGCGGAATGATTGACGACTTCATCGAGCGCAAGCATGGGCGCCGCAAGATTGAATACGAATTGCCGGAGCTGAAAGAGATATTGCAGGAGACGCTGGGCGTCATCGTTTATCAGGAACAGGTGATGCAGGCGGCGAACAAACTGGCGGGCTACTCGCTGGGAGAAGCGGACCTGCTGCGGCGGGCGATGGGCAAGAAAAATGCCGAGGAGATGGCGAAGCAGCGCGAGCGCTTTGTGCAGGGAGCGACGCAGCGCGGTTATCCGCCGAGGAAGATCGAAAAGATTTTCGATTTGATGGCGCAATTTGCGGGATACGGGTTCAATAAGTCGCACTCGGCGGCGTACGCGCTGCTGGCGTATCACACCGCTTACCTCAAGACCCACCACCCCGTCGACTTTATGGCGGCGTTGCTGACCTCGATCACGGGCGACACGGACAGCGTGGTGAAGTACATCAACGAATGCCGCGAGATGGGGATTGCGGTCGAGCCTCCGGATATCAACGTCAGCGATGCGAACTTTACGCCGCACGGGCAGGCGATTCGCTTCGGGCTGGCGGCGGTGAAGAACGTTGGCGGAAATGCGATCGAGTCGATTGTCAAGGGACGGAAAAAGCTGGCTCGGAATTTTAGGTCGTTTTACGAATTCTGCGAAGAAGTGGACCTGCGGCTGTTGAACAAGCGCGTACTGGAGTCGCTGATCAAGAGCGGGGCGATGGATGGTTTCGGGCGCCGGGCGCAGCTTATGCAGGCGCTGGACACGGCGATCGAGCAGGCGCAGAAGACGCAACGGGACGCGGAGTCGGGACAGCATGGCCTCTTCGGCGTGTTTGAGGATGAAACCGCGCAGGCGGCGAGCGACGCGCTCCCCAACGTGCCGGATTGGGATGAACATACGCGGCTGTCGGCGGAGAAGGAAATCCTGGGATTTTTTATTACCGGGCATCCGATGGAGAAGTACAAAGAGAAGCTTGCCGATTTGAATGCGCTCTCGACCGAAGATATTGCCGCCTTGAAGAAATCCACTGCCAAGGATGAGAACATTACGACTGCCGGGTTGATTTCGGGTCTGCGGGTGGCAAAGTCGAGACGAGGCGATCTGTGGGCGCAAGCCTCGCTTGAAGATATGTTGGGGAAGGTGGAACTGCTGGTTTTTCCCGAGGCCTACAAGAAACTGGCGGAGAAAGTGAAGCTTGAGGTTCCAGTGCTGATTCGCGGCGGGGTGCGCATTGAAGAAGGCGCGAATCCGAAAGTTACGGCGAACGAGATTATTCCGCTCGACGAGGCGCGCGTGCCGTTGCCGAAGGCGCTGCGTATACGGATTCCGCTCGGGAGCGCGACCGGCAGCACAGTCGACGCGCTGCACGCGCTCTGCAGCGAGCGCAGGGGCGAGGCGAAAGTGCTCTTCGACGTGGAGCGGGAGGGCGATTTCATGGTGGTGATGGAAGCCGAAGGCTATAATGTGATGCCGGACCGCAATTTTTTGGGCCGGGTGGAAGAGTTGTGCGGGCGCGGCAGTGTGCGCGTCATCAGCTGATCCGTAATATGGTGGAGCGACGGGCGTCTCGCCCGTCCTGCAGTATGGCGGCCGGCGGGGACGCCCGGCTCTCCACTAGTAAAGCTTTCATAAATGTGGCCGATGAGACGAGCGAAAACAAAACGGGCAGAAAAGTCAGGTCCCAGCGCGAACAGCGGCGCGGAGAATGCCGCCATCGCCGGGGCCGACTTTATGCTGTCGATTGTGGAAGCGCATCATGCGCGAAAGAATGGGAACGTTATCAAAATGGATTCTGGACTGAAAGCGCAGCAGGAACTGGAAACAATCGAAGAGCAGATCACGCGGCTGCGGGGGCTGGAGGGGCAGAACACGGAAACGCTGCGCCAGATCCAGCAATTGCATGAGCGCGTGAACGATCTGCGACGCGAGATTTCTTCGCACCTGAACGCATGGGAGCGCACGGAACTGGCGCGGCATCCGCAGCGTCCCTACACGCTGGATTATGTCGAGCGCATCTTCACCGACTGGAGCGAGATTCACGGGGACCGCGGTTTTCGCGACGATCCGGCGATTGTTTGCGGGATGGCGCGCTTTCACGGCCAGGAGGTTGTCATTGTAGGTCAGCAGAAAGCGCGCGACGCGAAGCAGCGGGTGTATCGAAACTTTGGCATGCCGCACCCGGAAGGGTACCGAAAAGCGCTGCGGGTGATGAAGATTGCGGAGAAATTCAAGCGGCCGATTCTTACCTTCGTGGACACCGACGGCGCCTATCCCGGACTGCACGCCGAAGAGCGCGGCCAGGGAGAAGCCATTGCCCGCAACCTGCTGGAGATGGCGCGGCTGGAGGTGCCGATCATTGCGACCGTGATTGGCGTGGGCGGCAGCGGCGGCGCGCTGGCGATTGCCGTGGCCGATCGTGTGCTGATGATGGAGAACTCGATTTACTCGGTGATTTCGCCGGAGGGCTGTGCGTCGATCATGTGGCGCGATGCCAGCAAGAAAGGTCTGGCGGCGGAGGCCATGAAGATCACCGCGAAAGATCTGAACGAACTGGGCTGCATTGATGGCATCATCCCAGAACCGGCCGGAGGCGCGCATACCGACCATGCGCAGGCAGCGGCGTTTTTGGACGCGGCGCTGCAGCAGCACTTGGCCGCGATAAAGCAACTGCCCGTCGGCGATTTGCTCGAATCCCGGTATAAGAAATTCCGCAACATGGCGCAGTTTTTTCAGGTGGAAGCATAGGAACGGTTGCTCGAAACGGAACCAGAAACTGCGATCGCAGGACGGGCGAGGACGCCCGTCGCTCCATCGGCAAACTTCTTCCCGGAAACGATGCCCTCTACAGTATCGGCAAATGCAGACAGGGCTGCACCAGGAAATCCAGCGAGTTGATCTGCTTTAATGCCTCCTCCACCAGCGACGCCTTGCATTCCTCGAGCGTAATCAGAAAGGGGAGGTGCGATTTCGGGCAGGCGGGTTTCTGCAGCACGGAATCGATGTTGATGCCGCACCCTGAGAGAATTGTGGCGAGATTCGCGATGATGCCGGGCCGGTCTTTTACGAGAAAGCGCAGATAGTGCTTGGTGGTGAAATCGGCGGTGACGGTGGGCGTTTTCTCGACCGGCTGTCCGGCGTAGCTCATTCCGCCCTGCCTGGAGCGAGCGATAGCCAGAATGTCGGAGACGACCGCGACGGCGGTTGGATGTCCGCCAGCGCCGTGGCCGCCGAAGACGGTCTCGCCGCCATAGGTTCCAGTGGCCATCACCAGGTTTTGACTGCCTGCGACGCGCGCCAAGGGCGATGCGAGTTCGACGAGCGCCGGCTGGACGGCGGCAAACAATTCGTCACTTCGCAACTCGGCCCAGGAAATCTGGCGAATGGTGCAACCAAGCTGGTTCGCGTATTCGAAATCAACCGAGTCGATGGCTGCAATCGAGCGCGCCACGATGCTCGTTGCCTTGACGTTGCAGTGCAGTGCGACGCGCGCGAGGATGGTGAGCTTGGCCCGCGCGTCCAAGCCGTCAATGTCTTCGGTCGGATCGGCCTCGGCGAAGCCGAGCTTCTGCGCCTCGCGCAGAGCGGTGGCGAAGGGAATGCCGTTGGTCTCGATCTGGGTAAGAATGTAATTGCAGGTGCCGTTGAGGATGCCGCGAATCTTGAAGAGCTCATCGCCGGCCAATCCCTCATGCAATCCGGAAATCACCGGCACGCCGCCCGCGACCGACGCGCCAAACTCGATCTGCTGTTTCATGCGGCGGGCCAGGCTGATCAGTTCGGGGCCGCAATGCGCAATCAACTGCTTGTTGGCGGTGACCACGGATTTGCCCGACTGGAGGGCGCGACGGATCCATTCTTCAGTGGGTTGAAGGCCGCCCATTACCTCGACCACGATAGCGGCGTCGGAGGATAGAACGTCGTCGATATTCTCCGTCCACCGCACCGAGGGAGGAAGCCAATCCACTTTTTTTCGCGCCACGTTGCGGTTGAGGACGTGGGTCAGGCGCAGGTGGGTGTTGGAGCGCTCGCAAAGAATTTTCGCCACGGAACTTCCTACCGTACCGAAGCCGAGCAGAGCCACATTGCAGTTTTGCGCGTTGTCGTTTTGCGCGGCAGCTTTCGGGTCAACGACAATTGAATCGAGTTTAGAGGGACCTGTCATTCCATCTCCCGCGTATGCGGAACCGCTTTTCGACGTCTTATTCTATTATCGCCGAAGCGGCATGGGGACTCCGGCAAAAGCAGCGCGGCGGCTACGGCGGCGTGTCGCCAGATCCAGATTCAAACCACTTCGATGCTGTGACGGTTGCGGGCCACGGCTGCCCGCCTGTTATTGTTCTGATTACCCCCAACCCTCTCGGACGCGTATTATAATAGAGAGTTTTCTCTCTCCACTCCGCTAGACTTCCGGGCGATGGGGTTTGCCCGGTCAACAATTTGTGCGATTAAGACAAGAAAGGTACAGGGATGGCCACTACTGATATCGTGCCCCAGGAATTATCCGGGCAACGGGGGCAAAGGCGTGTCGTTAATGACATGAGCATTCAGGTTGCCACGGTGAATGGCTCGGGGTCGCAGAGTTCCAACACGGTTTTGTTGCGCAGCATTTTCCAGATGGGGGTGCCGATTTCGGGGAAGAACCTGTTTCCTTCGAACATCGCGGGGTTGCCGACCTGGTACACGATCCGCGCCAATAAGGATGGCTACATCGCGCGCAAGAAGGAGATCGACCTGCTGATCGCGATGAATGCGGAGACGGCGCAGGACGATGTGAAGACGCTGTCGGCGGGTTCGGCTGTGCTCTACGACGAACCGCTGGCGCTGGATAAGGTGCGCGACGATTTGATTTATTACGCGGTGCCTTACGACAAGCTGGCGGCGTCGGTGGGTGCGGAAGCGAAGCTGCGCAAGCTGATCAAGAACATGATCTACGTGGGGGCGGCGGCCCATTTGCTCGAAATCGATTTTGCAGAGGTCGAGAAAGCGATCCGCAAGCAGTTTGCGAAAAAAGTGAAGGCGGCAACCTTGAATCTGGCGGCTGCCAAGGCAGGCCACGATTATGCCGCGGCGAATTTGAAGAAGCGCGACCCGTTCTACATCCAGCGCATGGACAAGACGAAGGGCAAGATCATTGTCGACGGCAATTCCGCCGCGGCCATGGGATGCATGTTTGCCGGTTGTACCGTGGTCACCTGGTACCCGATCACGCCGTCGTCGTCGCTGGTCGAAACGATGATCGATTACATGAAGGAATACCGCGTGGGGCCGGATGGCAAGGCGACGTTTGCCATCGTGCAAGCCGAAGACGAACTGGCGGCGGTGGGCATGGTGATTGGGGCGGCTTGGGCTGGAGCGCGCTCGATGACGGCTACCGCCGGCCCAGGCATCTCGCTGATGGCGGAGTTTACCGGGCTCGCATACTATGTTGAGGTTCCAGCCGTGATCTGGGACATTCAGCGAGTGGGGCCATCGACTGGCTTGCCAACACGTACGGCGCAAGGCGACGTGCTCTCGACGGCGTTTCTCAGCCACGGCGATACCAGGCACATCATGCTGTTTCCGAATTCGGTGAGCGAGTGCTTCACCATGGCGCAGGATGCTTTTGATTTGGCGGAGCGATTTCAGACTCCTGTATTCGTTATGTCGGACCTGGACCTGGGGATGAATAACTGGATGTCGGATCCGTTTCCTTATCCAGACAAGCCGATTGATCGCGGGAAAGTGCTGAGCAAGGCGGATCTGGAGAAGTTAGGTGGTTTTTCGCGCTACAAGGATGTGGACGGCGATGGCGTTGGCTATCGCACGCTGCCGGGGACGGATCATCCAGCGGCGGCATATTTTGCGCGCGGCAGCGGGCACAATGAAAAGGGACAGTACAGCGAGCGTCCTGACGATTTCGAACGCAACATGGAACGGATCAATAAGAAGTTCGAAACGGCTCGGTCGTTTGTGCCGCGACCGGAATTGATGGGCGGCGGGAAGGCTAAGATCGGCATCATTGCTTATGGCACGTCGCACTGGGCGATCATCGAGTCGCGCGATCAATTGTCTAAAGACCACAAACTGGAAACGGATTATCTTCGGGTGCTGTCGTATCCGTTTACGCGCGAGGTTCACGAGTTCATGGAGCGGCACGAGCGCGTGTATGTCGTGGAGCAAAATCGCGACGGGCAGATGGCCAGCCTGCTCAAGCTCGATATCAAGCCAGAATTGACGCCGCGTTTGCGGTCGATCTGCCATATCCACGGATTGCCAATCGACGCGCGGTCCGTGACCGATGAACTTATGATGATGGAGGGAAAGTAACATGGGGACTACCACCAACACGCCGACGCCTGCACCCGCTCCAGCTCCGAAGATCAACCGCATTGGCCTGCAGGTTATCGACTATCGGGGCGGGAAGACTACGCTCTGCGCGGGTTGCGGGCATAACGCGATTTCCGAACGCATCATCGACGCGATGTATGAAATGGGAGTGCAGCCCGAGCGGGTCGCGAAGTTCAGCGGCATTGGATGCTCATCGAAGAGCCCGGCTTACTTCATGAACCGGTCGCACAGCTTTAATTCCGTGCACGGACGCATGCCTTCGATTGCGACTGGGGCGATGCTGGCGAACAAGAACCTGATTGCGCTGGGCGTGACGGGCGACGGCGACACGGTTTCGATCGGCGCTGGGCAATTTGTTCACCTGATGCGGCGCAACCTGCCGATCATCTACGTCATCGAGGACAACGGTTGTTACGGGCTGACGAAAGGGCAGTTCTCGGCGACCGCCGATTTGGGGTCAACGCTGAAGAATGGCGTGGTGAACGACCTGCCTCCGATCGATACCTGCGCCATGGCTATTCAACTGGGAGCCACGTTCGTGGGGCGGTCGTTCTCTGGCGACAAGCGGCAGCTGCACACCATGCTGAAGGCCGCCATTGCTCATAATGGCACGGTGATGCTGGACGTAGTTTCGCCGTGCGTGACCTTCAACGACCACGAGGGCTCGACCAAGTCTTACAAATATATGCAGGCGCATGAAGAGCCGCTGCAGGAAGTCAGCTTTATACCGTCGTTTGAGGAAATCAATGTCGAGTATGATCATGGGACTACGATTGAAGTCACGATGCATGACGGGTCAAGTTTGCGGTTGCGGAAACTGGAGCAGGAATACGATCCCACGGATAAGATTCAGGCGGTGAGGCGGTTGATGGAATCACATGCGAAAGGCGAAGTGCTGACGGGCGTGTTCTACATCAACGCCAAGGCACCTAGCTTTATCGACATGCTTAACGTTACGGATGAGCCGCTGGCAACTTTGCCGGAATCAGTGACACGGCCGAGCCGGGAAGCGCTGGCGAAGTGCATGGAAGAGCTGCAGTAGACTTTGGCGACAGGTGGCGAGAATTGAGCCGGCCCCGCTCGGGACCGGCTCTAGTTGTTTATGGCGAATCCGGAGTTGCTGGGACCTGCTAAAGACTCAGGCTTCAACCGCACTCGCTCGTGGAGCGCCTACGTCCCGCCGGGCTGGACGGGCGAGGACGCCCGTCACTGCGCTGTTTGGTTTTGCTGATGCTAGCCACTTTTCTTGAACTCTCCCTCGAACGAGTGCTCGGGGCTGTGGCCCGGTTCGGGAAAATCGCTATCGGCGCCGTCCACTAGCGGATCGGGGTTACGGTGCCCAAGCTGGTCTCTCATGGAGTTGTTCCCGGGTTGGGTGCGGTCGTCGGGCTCTTGGGAACCCTTCCCACGGTCGGCGTCATTATGAAGATGGTCGCTAACACTTTTTGGCATGGCGGGCCTTTCGAGATGCGTGCGTTAATAAGAATGATTACAAGGTTAGGTTACGCTGAATGCTCGCGGCGGGCAATGTTCGTGCTTTGCTTGTGAATCTGCCCGGTCGTATGGACATGTCCGTTTGAACGTACAAGTTGTTGTAATAGTTACGATGGGTAAATTTAATAGTCGATTAACCCGATCTTGAATCTAAAATAGGATATGGCTAGCAATTATCGGAAACATTATCTGTTTGCCAGCGACTTCGATCAGACGTTGACCTTCAACGATACGGGTTACGTACTTAGCGAGTTGCTCGGTATCCCGGTTAAGGAATTCGAGCGCAAGGCGAAGGGCATGGCGAAGCTGAACCTGGTTCAGCAAGGCGCCGAACTTTCTTACTTACTCTTGCATGATCCCGAGTTCCATTCACGCGTTCGGCGCGACCACCTGTTCGAGGTGGGGAAGAGCATTCGCCTCAAGGAGAACATCAAGCAGGTTTACGAGATACTCGACCGGCGGATCGACGGATTCCACTTTGATTTTTACGTGCTCTCGGCGGCGCCGGTCGAGGTGATCCAATCGGCCCTGGAGGGGATCGTGCCGCAGGATCACATTTTTGGCACTGAGTTCAAGTACAAGGCGTCGGGTGAGATCGAAAGCCTGGTGCGGGCCACGGCCGGCTATGGAAAAGTGACGCGCCTGGATCAGCTCGAAGAAGACCTCGGCATTCCGGCGGATCATATCGTCTACGTGGGCGACGGCAGTTCCGACATTCACGTCATGCTGCACGTGAACCGGCGGGATGGGTTCACGGTTGCGGTCTCGGAATCGAAGCTGGTGGCGCAGATCGCAAAGCGGACGGTGCTGGGCGACAACGCCCTGGCCACGCTGGTGCCGATTCTGGAGGAGATTGCGGGTTGGCAGCGGCCGCAGATCCGTGCGCTGTTCGAATCGTACGGCTTCCTGATTCAGGGATGGGATCACGTGCAGACCGATTGGGTCACGCTGCGGCCGAGCGGCGTGGCGGCAGCGAAGATGACGGCGGCGGACGTGATCTAACCTCAAGCTAATTCACCGCCGAGACGCCGAGAGCGCGGGGAAATTCTGGGTCATTTGTTTTTGTGGTGGCGGCGCGGTCTGCGGTTGAATGTTTTGCTGGCGGCTCGATCCCACTCATCGCAAAAAACGCGATGAGTGGGGCACCCAGTTTTCGTACACCCGGTTTTCGTACACCCAGTCTTCGTATACCCGGTTTCTTCTATTGGCGGGCTTTGGGAGCGGCTGGGCTTAGTTTGCGGAGCCTCTCCCGAGCTTGCGCGGCTTCGGTGGTGCGGGGGTAGCGCTGGATGACGTGCTTCAGTTCTTGTGTGCCCTCGTCCTCTTTTCCGAGTTCGAGGAGCGCGAATCCCTTCTTGAGTTGCGCGGCGGCGGCTTTGTTTCCGCTGGGAAAATTCTGCAGGACCAGATCATAGTTCGCAACTGCTTTCGGGTAATCGGCGGCCTTGAACTGAATTTCGGCCAGATAGAAATATGCGTTTCCGGCCAGGTCGGTGTTGGGATAGAACTTGATGTAGTCGCTGAATTCCTGGGTTGCCAGGTCGTTTTTCCCGCCGTTGTAGTCGCGCAAGGCGTTGTTGTAGAGCACGTCGGGCGGAGGCGCCTGCGCCATCGCCTGGGCCTGTTGCTGCGCTTGTGACTGCTGCGCGGCCAATGACTGCTGCGCGGCCTGCATGTCCTCTAATTGTTTGCTCAGCTTGGCGAGGCGGACCTTAAGCTCGTCCATGGTGTCGTTCATCGCCTGAATCTGGCCGGAGATCTGGTCGACGACGCCGGCGCGATCCTGCTGCTGTTTGTTGAGGGAAGCTTGCAGGTCGTTGATCGCGGCGGTTACTTTGTTGGCGGCGTCGGTGTTCTGCTCGAGCAGATTCTTCATGACGCCCATGCGCTCGTCGAAGGATTGCTTCATCTGCGTCATCTGCTGCGCCAGTTGACTGACCTGGGTTTGCAGTTCGATGATTTCCTTGCTGGCGCCGTGGGCGGGAGCGATCCAGATGGTGAAGAAGAGCGCGAGAGTTAGCAGAATGCGATTCGATTTCATAGTTATCCTAAGTTGGATGTCAAAAATCTCCTGAGCATCCAGCCGATCGAGCCTGAACTTTGCCGGTGGAGAGCCGGGCGTCCCCGCCCGGCTGGACCCTTCGACTGGGCTCAGGGCAGGCTCGCGAGACGCCCGTCCCTCCACTGGCTGCGCTTACTTTTCGTACACGAAGTGGCCGCGGCGGTTTTGCTGCCAGCAACTTTCGTTGGACTCGGTGCAGAACGGTTTTTCCTTGCCCATGGTAATGGTCTTTATACGGCTGCCGCTCACTCCAGCCTGGATGAGCGCGTTCTTCACCGCATCGGCACGGCTGGTGCCGAGGGCGAGGTTATATTCGGTCGAGCCGCGTTCGTCGCAGTGTCCCTCGACGGTGATGCGGATGTTGGGATGCTGTTGCAGGAACTGCGCATCGCCCTGCAACGAGCCTTGCTCGCTGGCGCGCACATCGTCCTTATCGTAATCGAAGTAAATGTCTTTCACGTTTTGCGCGAAGAGCTCTTCTTCCGTAGCGTTATAGGCGGCTGATGGCGGGGGCGCTGGCGCAGCATTGACGGTCACGCGAGCGGTGGCATCCTGGGTTCCGCCGGTGCCCTTGGCGACGAGATGGTAGGTGGTTGAGTCGCTCGGAGTAACCTGACGCGAGCCGCTCGTTTCCACCGTGCCAATTCCGTCGATGCTGACGTCGGTTGCGTTCGTGGTCTGCCAGGTTAGCGTTGTCGATTGGCCCTGGTTGATCGTATTCGGGTTCGCCGAGAGCGACGCCGTGGGAGCCGTGGGTGAGGGTGGCGGCGGGGGCGGCGGCGGAGCGACCTTCTTCGCGCATGCGGCCAGGAACATGATGGTGGCGAGTGTGAATAGCAGGGTCGTCCATCTTGTCATCGTAATTGTCATTCTTGTTGCGTGCTTCACTGATTCCTCTTTTCTGTGCGCCCGCGTTGTGGCGTGCAATTTGCAGATCCACGGCAGGGCGCACTCTGGGCCAGCCGCAAAACCGTGCTTTTCTTAAACACTTATGGTGAAACTCCAATCTCCGACCGCAGCGCCTGAAGGCGCTTTCATGACGTCGCTCCTGCGGCACGCCTGAAGGCGTGCCCTGATACAAAACTCATTCGCTGATACGAACCTCATTGCGATACGAACCTCATGTTCTGATACGAACCTGCCTGTACGAACCAGCTGCCGCCACCGGCGGTCAACGCATCTACTTCCAACTCCAGTTGGGCTGCGTGTTGGCGCCCTTGAAGGTCAACTGCTTCACGTTGGTGCCGTCGGCCAGCATGGTCCATATCTGGTCGCTGCCGGAGCGGTGGGACTGGAACACAATGTGGCGGCCATCGGGCGACCAGCAGGGAAAATCGTTGCGCCCCGCGTCGTGCGTGAGTTGCACCCACTGCTTGCTGGCGACATCCATCAAATATAAATCGTTGGAACCCGGCTCGCCGGGCCCGTACTTGCGCATCCAGGAAAAAGTCAGAAACTGCCCGTTCGGCGACCAGTTGGGAGAAACGGCGTAGCCCTGATCGGTAACACGCTGCAGGTTGGTGCCGTCCGCTTCCATGGTATAGATCTGCGGCAGGCCGGTGCGTCCGCTGACGAAGGCGATCTGCGAGCCGGTCTTGCGATTCCAGGTGGGCGAAACGTCGGGCCCCTGATCATTGGTCAAGCGGCGCGAGTTTCCTCCGGATGCGTCGACGACGAAAATGTTGGGGTAGCCGTTGCGCGAGGACGAAAACGCGATCTTGCCCTCGGGCGACCATGAAGGCGAAAGATTCATACCACCAAAACGCGGGAAGCTGACCATGCGATTGAGATCGAATGAATACATCATGATTTCCCAACCGCCCTTGTTAATCGAGCTGAACGCCAGCCGCGAACCATCGGGCGAGATGCGCGGCGACAGGGAAATGCTGCCCAGGTGGGTGATGGGCTGCTGGTTGGCCCCATCGTAGTCCATCATCCAGATTTCTTTGTGGCCGGTGCGCTCGCTGACGAAGTAGATCTTGGTTTCGGCGATGCCGGCTACGCCTCCGCCGAGGCGGAAGATGATTTCATCGGCAAATTTGTGCGCGATGACGCGCACCGCGTCGGTGGTTGGATTGTCGACGTACTGCTTGCCGAGCACTTGCGGCGACTTCTCATTCTTGACGTCGTAGAGCCAGCCCTGCACCGTGACTTTACCGGCGGCCACGCCCAGGTTGCCGAATGCGAGCATGGAGGTGTTGGGCGGCGGGGAATTCCATGCCGCGAAGTTGACCTCGGAAGGTTGCCCGGGCTCTTGCAGCGGATAAAAACTCTTGGAGACCAGATCGAAGATTCCGGCGTTGTCGAGGTCGTTCCAGAGCGTGTCGTTGAAGGTCTTCAACAGGTCGGCGTTGCCGGCGTCGTTGGTCGATGACTTGAAATCGGATGCGGCCAGGCGCACGCGCTCGACGCCGAGGCCGGTGCCGGTGCGAATCCAGTCCTGCGCGGAACTGGCGGCTGCCATTAACAGCAGGGCAACGGCGATCAAAGCATGATGACGGATGGGGCGAGCCGGGTTACTCAATTTGTGCTCCCTGTGTGGTCAGTCGTTGGTCGTTGGTCGTTCGTCGCTAGTCGTTGTCAGCCCGCGGTGAAACTCCAGTCCCATAACCTCAGCGCCTAAAGGCGCTTTCACAACACAAACCTTGCGGCACGCCTGAAGGCGTGCCCTGATACGAACCGAAATTGCGCCATCGGCGGTCAGCAAAACCCCGCGAACGACCAACGACTAGCGACCAACGACTAGCGACCAACGACCAACGACTGGCTTTCTACCGCTTGTAATCGAACCAAAACTCTACCGACACTTTGCTTCCCGAATAATCCGGGGGCAGCGCGCCGAAGGTATCAATACGCTGGATGGCACGCATGGCCGAGAGGTCGAGCGACGGCACGCCGCTCGATTGCTCGATCTCGACATTCGCCGGATGCCCGTCGCGGGCGATATCAAATGTAAGATAAACGCGTTTCCCTTCCGTGATCCTTGGGTCCACTTCATACTTTAACCAGTTTTCGGTGACTTTCCGCTGCACCGCTTGTACGTACCACGAGAAGCGGCTACCGAAATCGCCACCGCTTCCGGTAAATCCAAAGCCGCCCTTGGCGCCGCCCGCGCTCATGGTGTAGGGACCGCTGACCGGACCACCTTCGCCATATGGAATCTGATTCGACTCGGGCGGCTCTGGTTGCGCCTTGCGTTGGGTCGCGCTCTTTACCGGTGCGGGCTTTATTTTTGTCTTCGTGTTCTTGTCGGGAATCGGAATCGCTTCCAGCTCTTTTTCCTGAACTGTGGGCTGCGACTTCGAGAGTCCCTTGGATTCGGTGGCCAGCACGTTCTGTGTCTCGGCGGGATTGGCGGGCAAGGGAACCGAGTTCACGAGGGTCGCTCCCATGGCATCTCCGCCGCCGCCGCTTCCCCAGCCTTCACCACGGACGCCGTGAATGAACATGGCGTAGAGTACGACGAACGCGGCGAATCCGAGATGCAGTCCGAGCGACCAGGCCAGAGGCCGGCGCAACCCAGTGTGCTCGGAATAAATGTCGATGTCGTCGTAATGCATGTCGCTGTCAGTATCAGTGTCAGTATCAGCGATGGCCGCCATGAGTATCCATCGGCTGCGTAACGATGCTCACGTTGCTGATGCCCGCCTGCTTGATGGCGTCCATGACGGTGGCAAAGGCGCCAAAGGGGACATCTTCGTCGGAGCGCAAGTAGATCGACTGGTGTTGCGGATCGCGAATTTTCTGCTTCAGGCGCGCTCCGATCTGGTTGATGTTGATGGGATCGTTGCCGAGAAAAACTTTTTGCGATTTGTCGATGCTGATGACGAGGCGCTCTTCGGTGATCTCTTTGACGGTGCGGGTGTGGGGCACGTTGACTTCGATGCCGGACTGCAGTATGGGCGCGGTCACCATGAAAATGATGAGCAGCACGAGAACGACATCCACCAGGGGCGTGATGTTGATATCGGCGAGGGCGGTCTGGGTGCGTCCGTTGGCGGAAGTGAAGGCCATCAGCGCCGCGCCTCGGTTACCGGTAACTCATGCTGACGCTCGACCAGATTGAGCATCTCCAGGGTGAAGTCGTCGTTGCGCGAGGCCATTTCGCGAATGGAGCCAATGATGAGGTTGTAGGCGATCACGGCCGGGATGGCTGCAGCCAGGCCGGCGGCGGTGGTCACCAGAGCTTCGGAAATTCCAGGAGCGACCGCGCGCAGAGTTGCCGCGCCAGCCGTGCCGAGTCCGTGGAAGGCGTCGATGATTCCCCAGACGGTGCCGAACAGTCCGATAAACGGCGTAACCGCGCCGGTAATCGCGAGCCACGGGACATTGCGTTCGAGGCGGGTGATCTCTTCGGAAGACGCGACCTGCATGGCGCGCTGAATGGCCGGCAGGTTGTGGATGCCGCCGGTCATTCCCATCTGGCGTTTGAACTCCTGGACCGCGCCTTCAAATACTCCTACGAGCGGGCTGGGACGAAACTGATCGGCAACGGAGGCAATGTCTTGCATGCGCTGCGCTTTGCGGAAGGCGCGGACAAAGCGGCCGCTCTGGGAGCGGGCACGGCGGATGAGCCGCCACTTGGCAATAATCACGGCCCAGGAGAGCACGCTGAATGCGATCAGCAGGAGAAGCACGGTCTTCGCGACCGGACCGGTCTGAAGGACGAGATCAACGATTTCGCCGCCGACAAACAACAGGAGGACGGAAGAAAAATGCATCGGTTTAGGGACAACCCCTGTTTAAGATTATAGACCAGGGTGGCGGCGTGCTCGGGCAGGGTACCGCATCGGTCAATGTGTGTTTCGGTTGTTGGTGGATAGTCGCCAGGCGCTAGTCGCGCGTCCTTCTGATGGTCTGCCAAGCAGCTAACGACCGACGAACAACGATTGACCTCAGACCATGGGTTAAGGAATCACGGCCTGCGCTACATTGGAATACGCGCTTTCGTCACCTTTGGCATCGACCTCAGTTGCGACGTAGTAGTAAGTGTCTCCGGCAACAACCGTATAGTCTGTGTAATTGGTGGAAGAATCCAGGGCGGTATTGATCTGCTCGAACGGGCCTGTTTTGGCGGTGCCCCGGAACACGTTGTATCCGACTGCGTCGTCGTCTCCCGGTTCCCAGGTAAGGGAGACGTTATGAGAAGTCTTAGCCACACCCACACCGGTCAACTGTTCCACGGTTGGGGAACCCTCCGCATTGCTGATGAATCCCGCTTTGCCGTCGGCCGTTCCGGAAGCGTTCGGTGTGAATTGAATGGTGACGACGACGCTTTTCCCAGCCGGCAGCGTTGCCGGCAGTTTCAGGTCGAGGATGGCAAACTCCGAACTGGAAGACCCATCCGACGTAATGGTGACAGCGGCGTTCGAGGCAGTGAGCGTAGCCTGCAGGCTGGCACTCGATCCCACCGTGACGTTGCCGAAACTGAGGGTTGCAGGAGAGACTCCCAGTTGCGGGTTCGAGTCGGCGACGCCGATCCCCGAGACCAATATTTCAAGAGGGGACCTCGGGTCGTTGCTTGCGAGGGTGAGGGTGCCGCGGGCATCGCGGTCGGCAGTCGGCGTGAAAATGACGGGCAACTTGAGGCTTTCCCCGGGCTTGATCCACGCTGGCACAGGGAAAGCGCCGAATGAGAAACCGCTCCCCTTTTCCGATTCGGAAGTGATACGCAGCATTCTGTCGCCAGTGTTGGTGAGTTCGATGGAATAGGACTTGGAATGGTCGACCTGTACCTTGCCGAAATCATAGGCGCAAGGGTGACATTGAAGTCTCTGCGCCCAGGCGGACGCAGGCGCCAGCCAAAAGAGCAGCCCTGCTACTACTATTATTAAGGGGAAGGATCGCATGGATCTATCTTCGTGAAGCGCTCGGGTTCGAGGCAAAATCGTAAGTGCATTTTTCGCAATCGTTGGTACCACTTTGGGAACGGGGCAGCCGGTTCCGCGCAGCCCGCTGGGGATCTGTGCTATGCTGCGCGTAAATTACAGATGGTTGTATAAAGTTCAAAGGCCGCGGACAGAGCCTGCCCTGAGCGAAGTCGAAGGGAGTGTCCGCGCCACAGGAAAGATCGCAGGACCCTTGTGCTGGCCGAACTTCGACTGGAAAATTACGCGGTCATCGACAATGTGGTGATCGAATTCGCGTCTGGTCTGAATCTTCTGACCGGCGAGACCGGGGCGGGGAAGTCCATTCTGATTGACGCGCTGGGATTGTTGCTAGGGGAAAAAGCGTCCGCGGACGTGATCCGCACGGGTGCGGAGCGGGCGGTGGTCGCGGCCGTGTTTGAGAGTGACGGAGCGGCGGCGCGGTCGATCGAGCGGATTCTCGAGACGAACGGACTGGACGCGGAGAATGGCTCGCTGATTCTGCGGCGCGAGATTGCTCCCGGCGGCAAGGGACGGGTCTTCATCAACAATCAGCCAGCGACCGTGGCGGTGCTGAAACAGATTGCACCGCACCTGGCGGTGATCCACGCGCAGAATGAATCCATTGTGAATTTCGATGCCGCGGCGCGGCAGGACCTGCTCGATGCTTACGCCGGAGTCGAGTTGAAGGACGTATCCAGCGCATTTGCGCACTGGAAGCAGATTCGCGGGCGCATTGCCGACCTCGAACAGGACGAGCAGGATCGCATGCGGCTGCTCGACCTGTGGAACTTCCAATCGCGCGAGATCGAAGAGGCGCGGCTGCGGGCGGGCGATAGTTCGCGAGAAGGTGCGCAAGAAGACGAGCAACTGGAAGCCGAGAAGCGCGTTTTAGCTAATGCCGAGAGGATTTATGGCGCGGCCATCAGCGCGTTCGATCTGCTGTATGAGGGCAACGCTTCCACCTCGTCGAGCCTGAGCGCCGCGCAGAAGCACCTGGAAGAACTGGCGCGTTATGAGCCGAAGTTTCAGGAAGCGCTGGCGGCGTTGGAGTCGGCGCGCATCAGCGTCGAAGATGTGGGCGCGACGCTGCGCGATTATGCGGGAGGAATTCAGGCTTCGCCGGAGCGCCTGGCGGAGATCGAAGAGCGGCTGGCGCTGCTGGATCGCCTGAAGCGGAAGTACGGGCCAACGCTCGGGCAGGTCATCGTCTTCGGCGATGATATTCGGCGCAAAATCTTGGAAATGGAGAATAAAGATCAAGTATTGCTTGAACTGCGGGAGATGCTGGCTCTGGCCGCCGAAGAGTATCGCAAAGCTGCCCGCGCCGTCTCGCGCAAGCGGGTGGAGGCGGGACGGAAACTGGAGAAGTTGGTCGAGGCGGAGATCAACGATCTTGCCATGCGCGCCAGTTTTCGCATCACGGTGGAAGAAAACGAAGACGAAGCGCATTGGGGTTCTTCGGGCATCAATGAGGTCGTCTATCTTATTACGACCAATGTGGGCGAGACCATGCGCCCGCTGGAGCAGATTGCCTCGGGCGGCGAACTTTCGCGCGTCATGCTGGCTTTGAAGGCGAGCGTCGAAACGGGGACGAATCCGGCGGGGAAAAGGAAGTCGGCGGCGGCACAGCGCACATTAGTATTCGACGAGATCGATACCGGCATCGGAGGGCGCGCCGCCGAAGCCGTGGGGAAGAAGTTGAAGGCGCTCTCCAAGGGCAATCAGGTGCTGTGCGTCACGCACCTGCCGCAGATCGCAACCTTTGCCGATCATCACTACGTGATCGAGAAGCGCGAAGTTGCTGGACGCGCCAAGACTACCGTCCGGCAGATTACTGGCGACGAACGGACTGAGGAAGTGGCGCGCATGTTGTCGGGGGCTAAGCTGACTGAGACTTCGCGGAAGCATGCGGAGCAGATGATTCGAGCTAATGGGTGACGCGGCTACGGGGCACGCCGGGTCTGGTGAAGCGCGGCCTGCGGGCGACCCTCCCGTTCACCCGCCCGTTTTCCCCGCCCGGTGCTAATCCTCACTGCCTCAAAGGCTTACATTGACCTTAGGGTGCATCTTTCGGTACCCTTACAGCATCTTTTCCTAAGAGCACGTGTACCCTAGCGGGTGGGGGCTACTACTTGTCTGAGACTGGGAATTTACACACGAAGACGCTGCTGCTATTGAAGCCGCGGGGATTCTGCGCTGGAGTGGTGCGCGCAATTGACATAGTGCGGATTGCGCTGGAGGCGTTTGGGCCGCCGATTTACGTGCGCAAGGAAATCGTCCACAACCGTTCGGTGGTGGAGGAACTGCAACAGAAGGGCGCGATTTTTGTCGACAGCGTGGACGAAGTGCCCGAGGGCGAACGCGTTATCTACAGCGCCCACGGGGTTTCGCCGGAGGTGCGCGCGGCGAGCAAGGTGCGGAAACTGCGCGTCATCGATGCGACGTGTCCGCTGGTCACCAAGGTGCACGTGGAGGCGGTGAAGTTCGCCAAGGAAGGCTATTCGCTGATTCTGATCGGGCATCGCGATCATGATGAAGTGATTGGCACGCTGGGCGAGGCGCCTACTGTGACTCAGGTGGTGGGGTCGCCTGCGGAAGTGGCGTCGGTGACGTTGCCCGACCCCAGCCGCGTGGCGTACTTGACGCAGACGACGCTTAGCCTGGATGAGACGCGAGACATTATCGGCGCGCTGCGCAAGCGGTTCCCGAACATTAAGGGTCCGGCGGCGCAGGATATCTGTTATGCCACCGAAAACAGGCAGGTTGCGGTGAAGCACGTGGCTTCTGACGCCGACTTGCTGCTGGTGGTTGGCTCCGATAATAGTTCGAACTCCAAGCGGTTGGTGGAAGTTGCGCGCAGTTTGGGCACCCCGGCGCATCTAATTGATGACTGTCGCAATATTCAGCCGCAATGGTTGAATGACGTGAAGACGGTGGCCTTGACCGCGGGAGCTTCCGCTCCCGAACATCTGGTGCAGGAAGTGGTGGAATACCTGGCGGGACAGGGCTTTGGCGACGTGCAGGAATTGGAGATCATGCCGGAAAATGTTCGCTTTGGATTGCCGCCGGAGATCGTGGAAACGATTGCCGCGGCGCCGGCTGGCGCTGCCTTGGAGTTATAGATGGAAGAATCCTCCCCTTATAGCCCGGCCTCTGTGCCGCAGATGCGATTTGGAAAGATTGATGACCTGGGAAGCCGGGTTGCGGTCGCGGTTGACGCGGCGCGCAATTATCTTTTTTCACAACAGCACGAAGAGGGTTACTGGTGCGGGGAACTGGAAGCCGATACCACCCTCGAATCCGATTACATCCTGCTGCATACTCTGCTCGGCACGGGCAACCAGGGGCGCTTTGAGAAGGCCGCTCGCTACATACTGAACCACCAGAATGAAGACGGAGGCTGGAACAACTACGCCGGCGGTCCTTCGAACGTCAGCGCTTCGGTGAAAGCCTACTTCGGGCTGAAGCTGGCTGGATTCACGGCGGATCATCCCGCGCTGGCGCGCGCCCGCAAGAAGATTCTCGAAATGGGCGGCGTGACCGAAGTTAATACATTTACCAAGATCTATCTCTGTTTCTTCGGGCAATACGATTACGACGCGGTGCCCGCGGTCCCGCCGGAGATCGTGCTGTTTCCCAACTGGTTCTGGTTCAATATCTACGAGATTTCTTCGTGGTCGCGCGCCATCCTGGTGCCGCTTTCGATCTGCTACGCCAAAAAGCCGTTCAAGAAAATTTCCGACGAAATGGGAGTCGAGGAACTTTTTGTCGGTGGGCGCGAGAAATCGCGCATGCACCTGCACTGGGCCAAGAAGCGGATTTCGTGGCGCAATTTCTTTTTGGTTCTGGACCGGCTTACCCACTGGGCCGAGCGAGTGCACATCCGTCCGCTGCGGTCGCTTGCTCTGAGGCGGGCGGAGAAGTGGATGCTGGAGCGCTTCGAAATGAGCGACGGCCTGGGAGCGATCTATCCTTCGATGATGAACGCCATCATTGCGCTGCGCTGCCTGGGCTATTCGGTGGACGATCCGCAGTTTATCCGCGCGCTCGACGAGTTCGAAAAGCTGGGGATCGAGGAGGACGACACTTTCCGCATGCAGCCCTGCATGTCTCCGGTGTGGGACACAGCGTACGCGCTGTTTGCGTTGGGCGAGGCGGGCGTGCCCGCGGCCGATCCGCGCCTGGTGAAGTGCGCCGACTGGATCCTGCAGAAGCAGGTGCGCAAGCCCGGAGACTGGAAGATCAAGAATCCGAAAGGCGAGCCGGGCGGATGGTATTTCGAGTTCAACAATGAGTTTTATCCCGACGTGGACGACAGCGCCATGGTCTGCCTGGCACTGAGCCGGGTCGAGCATCCGAACGGGCGCTATCAGAGCGAGTCGGTGCAGCGGGCGATCGATTGGATCTTGTCGATGCAGTGCAAGGACGGAGGCTGGGCTTCGTTCGACAAAGATAACGACCGCATGGTGTTCCAGTACGTGCCTTTTGCCGATCACAACGCCATGCTTGATCCCGCGACCGTCGACATCACAGGACGCATTCTGGAATGTCTTGCGACTTATGGCTACGATCAGAACCATCCGGCGGTGAAGCGGGCGATCAAGTTTATTCGCAAACAGCAGGAGCCGGATGGAAGCTGGTTCGGACGCTGGGGCGTGAACTATATCTACGGCACGATGCAGGTGTTGCGCGGCCTGGAGGCGATGGCCGTGGATCGTAACGACCCCATGATCCAGCAGGCGGCGGAGTGGATGCGGTCGGTGCAGAATGCCGACGGCGGCTGGGGCGAGACGGTGGGATCCTATGACGATCCGAACCTTCGCGGGCAAGGCGACAGCACGGCTTCGCAGACCGCGTGGGCGATTATGGGACTGCTCGCCGTCGGCGACACGCGCAGCGAATGCGTGGCTCGCGGCATGGTGTATCTTCTGCGCACGCAAAACAAGGACGGCTCCTGGGACGAGCGTTTCTACACGGGAACCGGCTTCCCGCGCGTGTTCTACCTGATGTACCACCTGTATCGCGAGTATTTCCCGCTGCTCGCGCTCACGACCTATTCCAAGGTGATGGCGGAGAAGGACCGAAGCTAGCTATCAGCCATCAGCCGTCAGCTTTCAGTCATTGGCGGCTCGTACCGAAAAGCTGAGACTAAGAGCTGAAGTTAGGAACTGAGAGCTGATAACTGAAAGCTGAGAGCTGAGTGCTTGCTTTTGTCACCGGCGCCACGGGATTTCTGGGCAGTCATGTTGCGCGCGTTCTGGCGGAACAGGGTGCTGAGTTGCGGCTGCTGGTGCGGCCCACGAGCGATCTGCGCAACGTTGAGGATCTGAACGCCGATCGAGTTGTGGGCGACCTGCGCGACGCGGCTTCGATTGGGAAAGCGCTCGCCGGTTGCGATGTTGTATTTCATGTGGCGGCGGACTATCGGCTTTGGGTGCGCGGGCGAGATTCCAACGAGATGTATCGCTCGAATGTCGAGGGCACGCGTTCTTTGCTTGAAGCGGCGCGGAAGCGAGGCGTACGGCGTATTGTTTACACGTCTAGTGTCGCGACCATGGGATTCACTTCGAAGCACGCGAACACGGTGGCGGACGAAGAGAGTCCGGTGTCGCTGGGCGACATGATCGGGCACTATAAGCGTTCGAAGTTCATGGCGGAGCAAGTGGCATTCGATGCGGCGAGATCGGGAGTCGATGTGGTAATCGTGAATCCCACGACTCCGATTGGCGAGCGCGATATTAAACCGACTCCTACCGGGCGCATCGTCGTGGATTTTCTGAAGCGAAAATTTCCGGCGTACGTGCAAACGGGATTGAACCTGGTGGATGCTACCCAGTGCGCTCGCGGTCATGTGCAAGCGCTGGAGAAGGGAAGATCGGGCGAGCGCTACATCCTCGGCGGAGAGAATCTCACGCTGAAGCAGATTCTGGATCGGCTGGCTGCGATTACGGGCTTGCCTTCGCCGACGGTGAAGCTGCCTTACGTTTTTGCGCTAGCGGCTGGAGTTGTGGACGAGATGGTGACCGGGCGGCTTCTGGGCCGCGAGCCGCGCGCGACCATTGACGCGGTGCGCATGGGACGCAAGATGATGTTTGTGAGTTCGGCGAAAGCGGAACGGGAACTGGGCTGGCGCACGGTTCCGGTGGATGGAGCGCTGCGGCGGTCGGTGGAGTGGTTCCGCGCGAATGGCTATGCCTAGCAGGCTGCGGGAAGATTCGGGTGGAGGTTCGGGCTTCGTCTCAGGGCATTACTTTAGCGATGCTTCGAAATACTCTGGTGGAGCGACGGGCGTCCTCGCCCGTCCCGCTGCGCACTGTGGACGGGCGAGGACGCCCGTCGCTCCACAGACAGCCTTTAGAGGCTGGAGTGGCTGCAGATGACTAAAACTGCCATCATCGCCGCCATGGAGCGGGAGGTACGTCCGCTGATCCGCGGCTGGAAGGTCCGGATGATGGAACACGGCGGGCGGCGATATCGTCTTTTTGAAAATGGAGAAGCAGCGCTGGTATGCGGCGGAATTGGGGCGGAAGCTGCGCGCCGTGCTACCGAGGCGGTGATTCAGGAAGTTAAGCCGATGCGGGTGATGTCCGTAGGTTTTGCGGGAGGGCTCGACGTTTCGTTGTTGGTCGGACATATTCTTGAGCCGCGCACGGTGATCAATACTGCCGACGGCGTGCGGACGGAAATTGGCTCGGGTGAGGGAATACTGGTGAGTTCCGCGACTGTGGCAGGCAAGGAGCAGAAAATTCGATTGGGCAAAGCTTATGGTGCGAGCGCGGTGGACATGGAAGCCGCGGCGGTGGCCCAGGGAGCGCAGGCGCGGGGAGTGGAGTTCGCAGCTTTGAAAGCCATTTCCGACAGCGCCGATTTCAACCTGCCGGCGATGGATCGCTTTGTGGCCAGCGACGGGAGCTTTCACTCCTTCCGGTTTGCGTGTCATATTGCGCTGCGTCCGTGGCTGTGGAGGACTACCATTGCTCTGGCGCGGAACAGTTCCGAGGCTAGCCAGGCTCTTTGTGCAGCGCTCGTCAGTTACCTTGGGCGCGAGAAACTTAGTGGAGCGAAGGGCGTCTCGCCTGTCCAGCAGTATGATGGCCGCGCGGGGACGCCCGGCTCTCCACCAGCGGAGGTTGGATCCACGGCTGTAACCGTTATGCGGTCGCGGCAATAGAAGCGGCAATAGAAAAGGATTAGGGAAACAATAGAGTCTGCTATGGCAATTGCTCGGACATCGATGTTGGCCGTTGAAAGCGCGGGGCGAGAGATTCCTTCCACGATGAGGGCCGCGGTGTATCGCGGCGTGAACGATGTGCGGCTGGAAGAAGTGCCGGTGCCTGAAATCGGGACCGGAGAGATTCTGGTTCGCGTCCACACCTGCGGGATCTGCGGCACCGATCTCAAGAAGATCGCTAGCGGCTCGCACTCCGCGCCGCGTATTTTTGGACACGAAACTTCGGGCGTCGTCGCGAAAGTCGGCGACGGCGTTCAAAAGTTCAGCGTGGGCGAACGCGTGGTGGTGTTGCACCATATCCCGTGTGGGGAATGTTTTTATTGCCGCCACAAGACCTTTGCGCAGTGCGCTACTTACAAGAAAGTGGGATGCACGGCTGGGTTCGAACCGTCGGGTGGGGGGTTCGCGGAATACGTGCGGGTGATGGACTGGATTGTCGAGAAGGGAACGGTGCGCATCCCGGACGGCATCAGTTTCGAACAGGCGTGTTTTGTCGAGCCGGTGAATACTTGCATCAAAGGTATTGAGACCCTTCGTCTGCAAGCGGGCGAGACCGTGCTGGTGATTGGGCAGGGTCCAATTGGTCTAATCCTGGCGACACTGGCGAAGCGGGCGGGGACTCGGGTGATTACTTCCGATTTGTATCCGGAGAGGCTTACAATAGCAAATAGCTTTGACCTGAAACTGACAATTGATGCGTCCAAGGCTGACGCCGGGCAAGCGGTGCGCGGCATGACGGAAGGCCGCGGAGCTGACGCCGTGATTTTGGCAGTCGGAGGGAGCGGTCTGATCCGGCCGGCCATGGATGCGACGCGCCCGGGAGGCCGGGTATTGCTCTTTGCGCAAACGGTGCGGGGCGAGGTTACGATTGACCCGGCCGCAGTGTGCGTGGACGAAAAGGCTTTGCTCGGTTCTTACAGTGCGTCGGTTGAATTGCAGGAGGAGTCAGTACGCTTCGTCATGAACCGTGAAATGGATCTGGAACGGCTTATCAGCCACCGTTTCCCGCTGCAAAGCGGTGTGGAAGCGCTGAACCTGGCTGCCCATCCTCAACCAGACTCGATGAAGATCGTCATCCAGCCGGGCAGCGCCGGGGCCCCCAGGACGCCGGGTTCTGGCGTGATGGGGTGGAGTGCGTGGGAAGGACATCAATTGTGAATGGCAAGATGACGGCTGCCGTCCTCTACGGCAAAGAAGACATCAAGATTGAGAGAGTGCCGATCCCGCGTGTGGGCGACGGCGAAGTTCTGGTAAAAGTCCACGTGGCGCTCACCTGCGGCACCGATTTGAAGGTGTATCAGCGGGGTTATCACGCCCGGATGATTGTGCCGCCGGCGTTGTTCGGGCATGAACTGGCGGGCACGGTCGAGGAAGTGGGCGAGGGGGTGCGCGGCTTCAAGAAGGGCATGCGCGTGGTGGCGCTGAACTCGGCTCCCTGCGGCATGTGCTTCTATTGCTCCAAGCACCAGTTGAACCTTTGCGAAGATCTGCTGTTTAACAACGGCGCCTACGCCGAGTACATCCGGATTCCGAAGCGCATTGTGGAAGCGAATATGCTGGTCGTGCCCTCGAATGTGAGCTTCGAGGATGCCGCGATGACCGAGCCGCTGGCCTGCGTTCTCCGCGGCCTGCATGAAACCGGAGTGGAGATCGGCGAAACCGTAGCGGTGATTGGCGGCGGACCGATCGGTCTGATGTTTGTGCAGGTGGCCAAAGCTATCGGCTGCAATGTGATCGCGGTGGTCAAGCGCGATTCGCAGGTTGCCTTGGCGCGCAAAAAGGGTGCGCACGAGGTGGTGCAGATTACGAAGGTGAAAGATGCGGTAGAGGCGGTGCGCGAGTTAACTCCGGAGAGGCGCGGCGCCGATGTGGCCATCGAAGCCGTCGGCCGCCCGGAAGCCTGGGAGTGGGCGGTGCAGATGGTGCGCAAGGGCGGCACGGTGAATTTCTTCGGCGGATGCGCCGCGGGAACCAAGGTGCAGTTAGACACCAATCGCTTGCACTATTCGGAGATCACTTTGAAGGCGACTTTCCATCACACTCCGGAGACGGTGCGCCGGGCCTTCCGTTTGATTGCCGAGAAGAAGGTTTGCGGCAACGACTACATTACCGGCGAAGCGCCGCTTTCGCGTTTGCAGGATGTGCTGCGCCACATGCTGAACCGCAACGGGGATATCAAGACTGCGATTATCCCGGGTCACTAGCGCGTTGTCCGTGTGGTGAGTCGTACGGTGGAACGACGGGCGTCTCGCGAGCCTGTCCTGTTTTGCCGAAGCCCCGAGCGAAGCCGAAAGGTCCCGGCCGGGCGAGGACGCCCGGCTCTCCATAAGCACTACGTTCTCCGTGGCGAAGAATTTTTGATGATAAGTGCTGCCAGCCATCCCCCGACTGCGCCGCTCTCCTCGGTTTGGAGTGCGCTTCCGCCGGAGTACGCCATCCCCGACCATGCGCCTTCGGAAGCCGAAGCGCGCGAGTATTGCCGGCGCCTGGCGCGCTCGCATTACGAAAATTTTTCGGTCGCTTCCTGGTTTCTTCCGGAGCAACAGCGCCAGCACTTCTTCAACGTTTATGCGTATTGCCGCATCTCCGACGATCTGGGCGATGAGGTGGGCGACCGCGCTGCTTCTTTAGAGTTACTCGATCAGTGGGAGAGCGAGTTAAACGCGTGCTACGACGGCGATCATACTCGAGGCCCGCGGCATCCCGTATTTGTCGCGCTCGCCGAGACGGTGCGCAAGTTTGAGATTCCGAAACATGAGTTTGCGGATTTGCTGAGCGCTTTCCGGCAGGACCAAAGCGTCAGCCGGTACGAAACGTTCAACGATCTGCTCGGCTATTGCCGGTATTCGGCGAACCCGGTCGGCCACCTGGTGCTCTATCTTTGCGGATACCGCGATTCGGCTCGCCAACAGCTTTCGGATTACACCTGCACCGCGCTGCAACTGGCGAACTTCTGGCAAGACGTGAGCGCGGACTTTGCCAAAGGAAGAATTTATCTTCCACTCGAAGACCTGCGCCGCTTCGGCGTGAGCGAAGCGGTGATACGTGACCGCGAGAACACTTCCGCGTTCCGCGAGATGATGAAGTTTGAAGTGGAGCGCGCGCGGGAATGGTTCGCGCAAGGCTTGCCCCTGATCGCGAGCGTCGAGCGCGCACTGGCACTTGACATTGAACTCTTCAGCCGCGGCGGGCTGGAGATTCTGAAGGCAATCGAGCGCCAACATTACGCGGTGCTGGGCAGGCGTCCCGCAATTTCCAAGAACCGGAAACTGGCCCTGGTCGCTCGCGCCGCGCTGGGGAAGCTGGTGGGGAAGCGAATATGAGCTCCGCCGTGGGAAATGCGCCGGTGCAGTTCGCGCCTACCGCTTCGCAGCTCGATATGGCGTACTCCGTTTGCCGGAGCATCGCGCGCTCCGCCGCCAAGAATTTCTACTACGGGTTCGCGGTGCTTCCACATCGGAAGCGCAATGCCTTGAGCGCCGTGTATGCCTTCATGCGGCGGTGCGACGACATCGCCGACGACATCACCTTGAGCGCCGAAGATCGTCACAACCAGTTGCTGGACTGGCTGGATAAAGTCCACCGCGCCTTGGCGGCACAGCCAACGGATGATCCGGTGCTGCTGGCGCTGACCGACGCGCAACGCACTTACCAGATTCCGATTGGGCTTCTCGACCAGCTCGCTTTCGGCACGGCTGCGGATCTCGATTACGGACAAGCAGCGGCTTCCCCCGGTGCGGCGCCGGTCGCGCGTTACCAGACTTTTGAAGAGCTGCGCCAGTATTGCTACGGAGTGGCATCGGTGGTTGGATTAGTGTGTATCAAAATTTTCGGATATCGCGATCCCGCCGCTGAGTCGCTTGCCGAACGCTGCGGTCTAGCCTTTCAGCTGACGAACATTATTCGCGACGTCAAAGAAGACGTTGCCATGGGCCGCTTTTATTTCCCGCAAGAAGATCTGACGCAGTGCGGACTCTCTGCCGCCGATCTGGCCGCGCCGCAGGTCGATGTTGCGCGCATTCGTCCACTACTGGCGATGGAAGCCGACCGCGCTCGCGAATGCTACCGCGACGGAGAAGAACTGATTCCGCTGGTGAATGAAGACAGTCAGCCCGCGCTGTGGGTTCTGATTACCATCTATCGCCGCCTGCTGGAAAAGATTGCTGCGAACCAGTACGACGTATTCCAGGAGCGCGTCCGCTTATCGGTTCCCGAAAAGTTCACGGTCATGGGAAAGGGAATCCTGAAGCGTCTGCTGTGATGCCGCCCTCGATCTATCCTAAGCCGACCGATCCTAGTGCGACCGATCCTAGTTCCACCCATCCTAGTGCGACCCATCCTGATTCGACCCATCCTCCCACAGTCGCTGTTGCCGGAGGCGGGCTGGCCGGTCTCGCCGCTGGATGCGCACTGGCGGAAGCCGGGTTTCGCGTTACGCTGTTTGAGCGACGTTCTTATCTCGGCGGGCGCGCCTCTTCTTATCAGCACCCCGGCACCGGAGAAATTGTCGACAATTGCCAGCATGTGTTACTTGGCTGCTGCACCAACCTGCTCGATTTTTATCGACGCGCGGGAGTTCAGGACAAGATTCGCTGGTATGAGAAGCTGACGTTCCTCGAGCCTGGAGGACGGGCGTCCGTGATAGGCCCGTCAGCGCTGCCCGCTCCGCTGCATACTGCTCCGTCATTTCTGCGGGCGGACTGCTTAAATTTTCGCGACAAGATGTCCATCAGCCGCGCCATGGCGGCGCTTGCTCCTTCCATTCCGCCGGATCGCGGTGAGTCCTTTCTCGACTGGCTCAAACGCCACGGACAAACCGCACAAGCCATCGAGCGTTTCTGGAAGACAATTCTGGTCTCCGCCTTGAACGAAGATCTTGATCAGATTTCCGTTCCCTATGCGGCGCAGGTGGTGCGCGAGTCGTTTCTTAAATCGGCTGCTGCCGGGCGCATGGGAATTCCAACCGTGCCGCTAACCGACCTGTACGGCACCGCCGGAGACTACATCCGTGCTCGTGGTGGAGAGATCCAGTTTCGCGCGGGCGTGGAGTCGTTTCGGACAGTGCCGTTTGCTGTGAACGTGACGACGAACGGGCAGGAGCAGAAGTTCGACTATCTGGTTCTGGCTGTGCCGTTCGATGTGCTGGGGCGCATGTTGCCGGACACTGCGTCGGCCGCACCTTTGGTTGCTGCGCTCGGCCAGTTTTCTACGTCGCCGATCACCGGCATCCATCTCTGGTTCGATCGTCAGATCAGCGACCTCGATCATGCCGTCCTGCTTGATCGGACGATCCAGTGGATGTTTCACAAATCGCGGATCATAGAAGCTCGCGCCACCGGCAACGGCAGCTACATTGAGCTGGTTGTAAGCTGCTCCCGTAGCCTGGTGGAAAAGTCGAAGGCAGAGATCGTTGAGCTGGCGATGAGAGAAGCACAAGAGTTTTTCCCCGGCGCGCCCGACGCGAGACTCGTGAAATCGACGGTGATCAAGGAAGTGAACGCGACGTATTCGCCGCGACCGGGAATCGACCAGTTCCGGCCGCAGCCTGAGACGGTGTGGCCGCGCGTCTTTCTGGCCGGTGATTGGACCGCGACCGGTTGGCCCGCCACCATGGAGGGCGCGGTGCGCAGCGGCTATCTTGCGGCGGAAGCTGTGGCGCGGTTCGCCAGCGGCAGACGCGCAAGCTTTCTCGTCCCCGACCTGGCGCCCTGTGGGTTGATGAGGCTCTTTGGATAAGACTCAAGTCGACGACTTCAATTACTTCGGTTCCAATCCTGCATTACCTTGATACCATTCTCAAGAATTCTCGCCCGACATACGATCTTATAGATATGCCTGAGCCTGCCAACCCTACGCTCACCACCGAAGAGCAAGATCGCGGAGACAAAGAACGCCGCCGGGCGCCTCGATTCAACTGCGGTGGTTACGTGGAGCTCAATTGGCTCCCGTCGAACGGAATTTATGTTCTGGGTAAGGTCCGCGACCTGAGCCTTCAGGGTTGCTGCATTGATACGAAGGCACTCATCGAGTGCGGCAATCGGGCTGAAATCGTGGTGCGCGTCAAGACCAATTCGTTCCGCGCGGTGAGTGAGGTAAGGGGGATTCGCAGCGGTTCCGGAGTGGGCATAGAGTTCGTTCGCTTGAGTGCTGGCGGAAAAGGCTTGCTCGATGACGTGGTCGGAGAATTAGCGAGGTTACAGGCCGCCATAGACAAACTCAAAGCCGCCGGCGAGGAACAGGATGAGGAGTCATTCCGCAGCGAAATGAACTATCGAAGACTACAGGCGGAGATGCTGAGCACGCGCTTTCCGTACCTGGAGACACTTGCGCTGGAAGAGAGTTCAGAGCGGGCCCGAGCTGCATCCACCGACAAGAGTGTGCTAGTGAAGCCGCGGCCGCTTGTGATTCCCGTCGATTTATTCGGCTAGCAGCCTGTGGTGAAACTCCAGCGCCCAAAAGCAGCGCCTAAAGGCGCATTCATAACACGGCACTTGCGGTATACCTAAAGGCATACCCTGATACAAATCCTGCTTGTATCACGGGCGGTTGGAGTAATTCAGATCGCCATCAGCACTACGCCACCCGCTACCAGCAATGCCGCAATCCAGCGCCGGCGGCCCACGCGCTCATGCAGGAAAATGCGCGCGGCGACTGCGTTGGCCGCAAAGGTGAGCGAGGCGGAAGCAGGCACGACCAGACTGAGATTGCCCCACGAAAGGCCAAAGAGCAGGCTGTAGAACGCGACCCCCATTGCCATCAAGCCGAGAGCAAACGTGGGGGTTCGGAGCACGCGCCCAACCACCGCCAGTATTCCGCGCCGCTTCCAGAGTTCACCGACGTCACCCACTCGTTTCATGGAGTAGGAGAGCAGCACGTCCCCGGTGGTCGAGGCCAGAATGATGAGCGCAATCGCGGCCCAGGCGTAGAGTTCACTCATGACTCCACCTCCTGGGAAACGGGGTTGCGGTCGGCGTCCCGGGGTTGTTGACTGGGCGTAAGCGAGGGTCCGGCGGCCACGAAGCCTACGCCGGCCGCGATCAGCGCGATGCCAAGCCAGCGCGTCGGCGAGATTACCTCATGAAGACGGAAGTGACCAACCAAAGCGACGAGCACATAGGCGAGCGATGTGGCAGGCAGAACATAGGTGAGGTCAGCCCACGAAAGCGCGGACATGTAACATGCGAAAAACGCCAGCAGTAACAGGATTCCCGCAGTTACCCAGGGATGGGCGACGGCCAGCAGCAGGCCGGAAAGATTGTGCAGGGAAACGTTGCCGAGTTCTTTCATGCCGCGAGCCAGCAGGGAATCGCCCGCCGTGCTGAATACGGTGATTCCCGCCAGAACGAGGTATTTTCGAAAGGTCACTTTTTCTCCGACTGACTATGATTGCGGTGCAACGTAACCTCACTGGTTGTTGTCAGTTTACGGTTTCAGACGGGACGGCTGGTGTCCTATAGGGTGTCCTATCACTGTCCTGAAGGCTCGTAAGAGACATTTTATCATCAACTTCCGCCTCTAATTTCGCATCGCAACCCATTCGTCCTGGCTCAGCCGGGCGGCTGTCATTGTTATTGCGAAAACGATTCCTGATTCATGATGTCGCCTCAAGAATCTCTGGGCTTAGTCGTGCCAGGATTCCGGCCGCCTCGGGTGTAAAGACACCGCACAGGCTATTGTGATGTGTGTCATTGCAATTGGGGCCTTCCGAGTGGAACCTTGCTGAAACATGTGACGGACACGGAATTTGAAAAGGCTGGGAAAGAGAAAAAGCAGAGGCTTCAACGTTATGAAGAAAGCAATGCTTCTCGTTCTGTTCGTTGTGATGACGGTAGGCTTGGCATTGGCAGGCCTATGCTCCACACTTGGTGGCCATGGAATTCCAATCGACCCACAATCAACGGCTGATGTTTTGGGCGCACACCTCGGCTACGGCCGCGGCTGCGTCATGTGCCATGCTCCGCATAGCGGCCCGGCTGGAAACAACGCGGCCGGCGTCGCCACCTCGGACGGCTCAACGGCTCTTTGGGGCCAAAACCTGACTCCTCTGTATGGCAAGAC
>JBEKIB010000040.1:0-50595 GCA_050011975.1 Terriglobales bacterium
GTAGGCAACAAGGTGGACTTCTTTGCGGTAGGAGGCAACGTGCGCATGGTCCTGACGCTTGACCGGATGCATAGCGATGAGTGGACGCAGCGGGCAGTGATGGGCATGGAGAGCCAACTTGGAAAGCTCGCCAGGGTCATGGCTAGCCGAGGCGGGAAATAGACGGTCTCCGTCCAGTGGGCTCATAAGGGATCTCTCGATTGAGTCCACTGATCAACCAAGCCTTGCGACTGCCCAGGAGGAAATCTTTTGCCACTACAAGGTAGTTTTCTAGTGTAAAGGACGTCATAATAGCGCCAATCGGAACGGTAACCGAAGTTACAGGCGTACTGGCTTCTCTCATAGCCTGTTAGGAACAAAAGAGTTACACTGCAACTAACCCCTAGAATGATGCCTGCAGTTGGCGTGTGAATTGCACGTGAAATGGGTCTCAAGATGAAAACAGGAGCGAACAGCCCTCACAACGATGGCCGGCGGGACTACCCGCTCAGCCGAGGCCCGCACGAGCTTATTGAGGACCAAGTCGAGCGCACGCCTGATGCTCCCGCCCTGACCCTGGGCCCGGAGCAGATTTCATATCGGGAACTGAACTCGCGCTCAAACCGCATGGCGCATTTCCTTCGTGAGCAAGGAGTCGGTCCCGAGAGTCTGGTTGGTGTGTGTCTCGATCGTTCGCTGGATTCGGTTGTGAGTTTCCTTGCCATCCTCAAATCCGGTGGGACCTACCTGCCACTGGATCCGAACTTTCCCAAAGACCGTCTGGCGTTCATGTTGGCGGACTCCGAAGTCTCACTCCTGCTGACACATTCTTCCCTGCGGGAAAGTCTCGGGGAAACAAGCGCCCGCGTTGTTCTGCTCGATCGAGAAAACGAGTCACTTTCCAAGGGACCAGCAAGCAACCTCGCCTTAAGCGGCGATCCTGAACATCTCGCCTACCTCATATACACTTCGGGCTCGACGGGAAAGCCCAAGGGAGTCATGATCCCGCGGCGGGCGCTGGTCAATTTCCTGTTGTCCATGGCGGAAACGCCGGGGATGGCTGCGTCCGATACACACTTGGCAGTCACTACCGCTTCTTTTGACATCTCGATCCTGGAATTTCTTCTTCCCCTGGTGTGCGGCGCCCAGATCGTCATGGCGACTGCGGAACAAGCTGCGGACGCCCGCGAGCTGCAAAAATTACTTCTGCTTCAGCAACACCCAGTCACCGTGATGCAGGCCACGCCAACCACCTGGCGCATGCTGCTCGAAAGCGGCTGGGAAGGCAAGAGCGACCTGCGAATCTTTTGCGGAGGCGAGGCCTTGACCGCAGACCTCGCTCGTCAATTGCTCCCTCGTTGCCGCGAACTTTGGAACATGTATGGGCCGACCGAAACCACGATCTGGTCCTCCACCGAACGCCTCACTTCCGCCGACCACATCTCCCTCGGTCCGCCCATTGCCAATACGCAATTCCATGTTCTCGATGAGAACCACAAACCGGTTTCTCAGGGCATGCCGGGCGAACTCTGGATCGGCGGCACGGGCTTGGCTCGCGGGTATCTCAAGCGTCCTGAGTTGACGGCCGAGCGGTTCCTGAGCGTCGCTACCGGTGAGGGACCCGCCGTGCGTCTTTACCGCACGGGAGACGAGGTTCGCAACCGTCCCGATGGCACGCTTGAATTTCTGGGGCGTCTCGACCAGCAGGTAAAGCTCCACGGTTTTCGCATCGAGTTGGGCGAGATTGAGAGCGTGCTTTCGAAAATCGAGGGAATCGGACAGGCTGTCGTCGTCCTTCGCGAAGATCGTCCCGGCGATAAACGTCTGGTCGCGTACTACACGGGCCGTACCGGCTTGAGCTCTACCTCTTTACATCAGGCCCTCAAAACCACGCTGCCGGACTACATGATCCCATCAGTGTTCCTGCGTTTGGAGAAATTTCCCCTCACCCCGAACGCCAAACTCGATCGCAAGGCTCTGCCCCGGCCCGAAGGCAAACGGCCACTTCTTGCCCAGGATTTTATCGCCCCGCGGACTGCGACCGAAAAGCAGTTGGCGAATCTCTGGTGCGACTTGCTGCAACTGGAAGAAGTCGGCATCGACGACAGCTTTTTTGATCTGGGCGGCAATTCGCTGGCAGCGGTTCGCATGGTGAGTCAATACCACACGCGTTTCGGGCGTGAGATTCCGCCAGTCAAAGTTTTTCAATACCCCACGATCGCGAAACTCGCGGAATTCCTGCAAGAAGCGAGCGAGACCCAGTCCGATTTTCTTGCCGAAGCCGACAACCGGGCGCGTCATCACCGCAATTCGCAGCGCAAGTCGCCGCTTAAGCCGGATGCCGGGAACGACATTGCAGGCGATGCCGTCGCGGTCGTCGGCATGACCGGCCGCTTTCCGGGCGCGGCCAATCTCGACCAACTCTGGCGCAACCTTTGCAATTCCGTCGAATCGATTTCCTTTTTTACGCCCGAGGAACTGGGCCCCGGCATTGACGAAAATCTTCGCCACGATCCGGACTACATCCGCGCTCGCGGTCTGATCGAGGGCGCGGATCTTTTCGATGCCGCCTTCTTTGGCATCAATCCGCTCGAAGCCCGGGTCATGGATCCGCAGCAGCGCGTCTTTCTCGAACTCGCGCAGCAGGCGCTCGAGAACGCAGGCTACGACCCCGAGCGCTACGAGGGGCGCATCGGCGTGTTTGCGGGCATCGGCGACAACCACTACTACACCACTAACCTCTTGACCCAACCCGATCTGCTGGCTATGGCGGGCAAGCTCGCCGTTGAGTACGGTAACCAGAAGGACTACATCGCTCTGCGCACCGCCTATCTTCTCGATCTCCGCGGGCCCGCCATCAGCCTCAATACCGCCTGTTCCACCACTCTCCTGGCGGTGGACCAGGCCTACCGCTCGCTTCTCGACTATGAGTGTGACATCGCGCTCTCCGGCGGCATCGACATCACGGTCCCGCAAAAGAGCGGTTTCCTCTATCAAGAGGGAGGCACGTTTGCCAAGGATGGCCACTGCCGTCCTTTTGATGCGGACGCTACCGGAACCATGTTTTGTGACGGCGCTGGCGTGGTCATCCTCAAGCGGTTGGCCGATGCTCTCGCCGATGGCGATACCATTTATGCCCTCATTCGCGGGACTGGCAAGAACAACAACGGCGCGCGCCCCGCTTCTTTCCTGGCCCCGAGCGTGGACGGCCAGGCCGAGGCCATTGCCCTGGCGCAGTCGAATGCCAATGTTCCGGTCGAAACCATTCGCTATATCGAGGCGCACGGCACGGGCACTCCGGTCGGCGACCCCATCGAATTCGAAGCGCTGCGGAAAGTTTTTGAGAGCAAGACCGGCAAGAAGCAATTCTGCTATATCGGCTCCATCAAGGGAAACATTGGGCATCCGACTAATGCCGCCGGAGTTGCGGGCCTGATCAAAGCGGCTCTCGTTCTCCATCACGAACAAATTCCTCCGACCCTCCATTTCAAAAAGGCCAATCCCAAAATCGAGTTTGCCGGCAGCCCGTTCCTGATGGCCGACAAGCTCATCCCCTTCCCTCGGGGAGAGGAAGTACGCCGCACCGCCGTCAGCTCTTTTGGCTTTGGCGGGACCAACGTCCACGTCATCCTGGAAGAGGCGCCCGCGCCCGATCCAAAGCGCATAAGCGCTTCGCGTCCGCTGCAGCTCTTACCTTTATCCGCCAAGAGTCCGGCGGCTCTCGATGCCTACAGCCGGGCATTGGCAGAGCATCTGGCGGACCATCTCGCGAGCGCCGCGCCGGAAGCTCTTGCGGATGCGGCCTACACGTTTCAAACCGGGCGCAAGCAGATGGCTTACCGGCGTTTCGTGGTCGCCGCCGATTCCAGTGAAGCCGCCCGACTTCTTCTGCAACCGAATCCTTTGCGCTGCGGGCACGCAGTACGTCAACATGGGCCTGAACCTTTATCAGGACGAGCCTCTTTTCCGCGCGGTCGTGGACGATTGCTGCGACCACCTCAAGCCTCATCTCGGCCGGGATTTGCGTGAACTTCTTTATCCCCAAAGTGGAGATGAAAAGACGGCCCAGATTTCCCTGCAGGACACGTTTTTCACCCAGCCATCGATTTTCGTAATCGAATACGCGCTGGCGCGTTTCTGGCAGAGTCTGGGCATCGAGCCTGCCATGATGGCAGGACACAGCATCGGAGAATTTGTTGCGGCCACGCTCGCTGGCGTGTGGCAACTTGAGGACGCTCTTGGCATCATCGCTCTGCGCGGCCGCTTGATGCAGAACCTCCCGCGGGGTTCGATGATGGCGGTGAGCGGCAGCGCGGAGTCGATCGCGAAAATTCTTCCCGCTACGCTTCAGATCGCTTCCAATAATGCTCCGGCTTTATGTGTTGTGTCGGGGCCGGAAGCCGATGTCGTCCAATTCCAGAAGCAACTCGAAGCGGAAAACGTCGTCTGCCGCCATTTGCACACCTCGCATGCCTTCCACTCCGCCATGATGGATCCCATGGTTGAGCCGTTGCGCGAGGCCGTCGCCAAAATCCAGTTGCGCGCTCCGGTAATGCCTTTTGTTTCGACGGTCACGGGACGCCCCATCACCGCTGCGGAAGCCACCGATCCCGCTTATTGGGCCAATCACGCCCGGGCAACCGTGGAGTTTGCGAAAGCAATTCAGTATCTTAAAGACCAGGGATACGACTTCTTCCTGGAGTGTGGACCGCGTTCCACCCTGTGTTCGTTGGCTCGCCAGCAGTTCACGCCCGGCCATCCCTGCACCGCCATCCCTACGTTTGCCGATAGCCATGAGAACAACGCCGAGTGGGCGACCCTGCTTTTCGCTCTCGGGTCTCTCTGGCAGAACGGCGTGTCCATTGATTGGGATGCCTTCTACGCCCATGAATACCGCCGGCGCATACCTTTGCCAACCTATCCTTTTGAGCGGCAGCGGTTCTGGGTCGACCCTGCGGCAGTGGCGCCCGCTGCGCAAAGCCTCCAGGCCGCGAGTTCCGCTTCCGCCACTCGTCCCCGAGTTGAACCATCCGTTGAGACATTGGTTTCCTCCGCGCCGCGAGAGAGCGTTGCATCAGGACGTTCGTTAGCATCTCGCAAAGACCGCATCGCTGCGCGCGTGCTTGACCTGCTCGTGCCGGTCTCCGGACGCGAACGCTCCGAAATCAGCGCCTCCGCCACGTTCATGGAGCAGGGATTCGACTCGTTATCATTGACGCAGGTCGCGTTTGCCATCCGCAAGGAATTTTCCGCCAAGGTCAGCTTCAGTCAGCTCATGAATCAGTGGCCCAACGTCGACCTGCTTGCGGCGCATCTTGACGACACCCTGCCTGCAGACATTCTTGCGGAGACTCCGGTCATCCCAGCCCCTCTGCCAGTTTCTCCACTACCCGCTCCGCCTTCTGCTGTGTATGTAAGGCCGGATGTACGAACGCCGGGTGTAGGAACAACGAACAGCGTGCTCGAGGAAGTTGTTGCTGATCAAGCGCGCACCATCGCCCGCCTGGTTACCCTGCTCGAAAAGGCCGGAATGAACGGTCCAGCCGCGAATCATCCAAGCGTGGCCGCTCCGGCCGATGCCGCGGACGGAGACGGGGCAAGCCCCGTCTCTACAGGGCGAAAAACCGTCCCGGCTTCCAGCCCTCGTGAAGTTGAAGCTACGGTTCCGCAGCGTGGCATTTATGCTTCCTCGCGTCTTTCCGAACGATTGTCGGCCTCTTACAACGAATCCATGACGGTGCGTTTTACCGGCAGCATCTCGATCGCGAAAATGTCGCGCGCCATGGAACGCCTGGTGGAGCGGCATGATGCTCTTCGCGCCCGCTTCGATGAAACCGGTCTGGTGATGAAGATCGCCCCGGCGCAGAAAATCGCGATGCCGGTGACGGATCTTTCTTCACTCAATCTCTCTCCGACGATTGCGGATGAGATTCCGCTGGACGGGCGAGGAGGCCCGTCGCTCCAAGAGGTGCGTCTCCATAAGCTGATTGCCGATGAGACCGCCTTACCGTTCCCCCTGCCCGCGGGTCCGTTGTTCCGCTGCCAAATGGTTATGCTCGGCCCCGAGCGCGCGGCGGTTATCTTTACGGCGCACCACATCATCTGCGATGGTTGGGCGTTGGATGTCCTGATCCACGATCTTTGCGCTTTCTATTCCGAAGAAATTTCGGGCGTACCCGCAGCTCTGGAGCCCGCGAAGAGTTACACCGATTACGTGCAGAGCGTAACCGAGCGCCAACGCTCCGACGAATTCAAGGAAGCGGGCAGCTATTGGCATGCGAAATTCAAAGATGGTTTTCCCGTGCTCGTGCTGCCGACCGATCGCCCCCGCAGCGCGCGCCGTGAATTCAGCGCGCGCCGTCTCGATCACCCCATTCCGGCCGCGGTGGTCGCAAACCTCAGAGCGCTCGGAGCAAAACAGGGCTGCAGCTTTTTCGCTGTCCTGCTCAGCTCCTTGGCCGTCCTTCTCGCCCGCGTTTCAAAGCAGCGTCGCTTTGTGATCGCTCTGCCAACTGCTGAGCAACCCGTCATCGGCCAGCCCGGTCTCGTCGGGCATTGTGTAAACATTCTCCCCTTCGCGGTGGAGTTACGCGAAGGCGAAGCAGTCGGCGCTTTTCTCCAGAGAGTGCAGGGCGAGCTGCTTGCTGCCCAGGACCACGCCATCTTCACCATGGTCAGTCTGCTGGAAGATCTGCGTCCCGTCGCGCCTGCGCTCGGCATTTCCCCGATCTCGACCGGCCTCACCAACATCAAGAAGTTCAAGCCCAACGAATTGCCGCAATCCGGATTTATTTGAATGCGGTCGAGATGGAAGAGAACCTCGAGCTCCACTGTCACTTCGACATCAAGCTTTTTGAGGATCTCACCATACGGGCATGGCTCCGGGCGCTTGCTTCCATCTTTCAGGACCTTGCGGCCGATCCCTCGCGGGAAGTTCTGGATCTTGCCGGGCTCAATCGTGCCGATGCTTTTCCTGCGACCGAGATTGTTTACACGCAGACCCCAAACCGGGAAGGTGCTCACGAATTTCCTTCGGTCGTTTCGAATTCGGCGCCAGAGCTGTCACGGCAACTCTCAGAGCCGCCAAGCTCCACCAGACTTGCAACAACGGGGGAGCCCGCATTGCTCCAAGCGCTGCTCCCGCTTTGGCAGCGCGTCTTGGATATCCGAGAGATTGGGCCGGACGATGACTTCTTTGCCTTGGGTGGACACTCGATCGCTGCAGCGCAGTTGTTTGCCTTGATTCAGCGCGAGTTGGGCTGCACCGCGCCGCTCGCGATCCTCTACGACGCCTCTACCCCGCGAACGCTAGCCAGGGTTTTGAGCCGGGGCAGCAAAGAAGAAGATTGGAAATCCCTGGTGGCCATCAATCGTCCCGGAGATCTGCGATCCAGAGATCTGCGATCCAGAGATCGGCGATCCGGCGATCCGCGATCCGAAGATCGGCCGCCACTTTTTCTCGTGCACGCCGCCGAAGGCAACATCTTGCTCTATCGTTCCCTGGCTGCCCATATCGGCGCCGATCAGCCCGTCTTCGGTTTGCAATCCGCCGGTCTCGATGGGCGTTCTCCAGTCGATGGCCGTTTCGAACATGTGGCCCGCCGCTATGTCGACGAGATCCGCCAGGTACAACCGCATGGTCCCTACATGCTTGGCGGGTACTGCCTGGGTGGCACTCTGGCCCTGGAAATGGCACGGCAGCTCATCGCATTGGGCGAGACCGTGGGGCTCGTTGCCCTCATTGAGATTTACAATCTGCGCGCCATACGCTGGCCGCTCCCACTGCACCAGAGGTTTACCAATCGTTTCATCCTCAACCCCTATTTTCACCTCCAGAATCTCTTCGCAGCGGAGGGCGCAGGCAAAACCGCCTTTTTCATGGAAAAACTGCGCGTCGAGATTACCCGAATCAAGGCATCCGCTCGTTTTGGTTGGGCCCATCTCCGGCATCGCCTTTTGCCGAATGCCGCTGCCACCACGCCTCACGCCAGAATTGCGGATATCTACGAAGAAGCCCTTACTCAATATGACGTCAAGCCCTATCCCGGGGAATTGACACTTTTCCTGGCGGAGCGTCATCTGTCGGGTTATCACGCTCATTTGGGTGGCTGGGGAGAGGTGGCGCAAGGTGGCGTTCGGCTCTTCTCTCTTCCCATCAGTCCCCGCGGCAGCCTCGTAGAGCCCTATGTTGGGCAACTTGCCGCACTCTTGCGCAGCTGCCTTGACCGTGCGATAGAAAATTCAAAAGATGCTGTGCCCGAACCTGGTTTGGAACCTGTTACTACAGACTAGCTCCAATGCCGATTGCAGCTGCTCTTGCCAGCTGCGACTCACTCCGGTTTCGAAAGAGTCGGACCCGAGTTATGCAACGCCGGCACCGACAGCAGGCAGTTCGAAGAGCTGACAACCTGCAGCCCGGGCGGCAGCGATTCTCCGAAGCTGCGGACCGCGTCCGCCCGTTCCGGCGGGACGGATTTGGACAGAAGCTGGATCGAATCTTCGGCGATCCCAACCGCGATCAAACGGGAGATTGCCAGCTCGCGAATGGCATCAGCGATGTCACGTACGCGATCGTCATGCGAACGATCGTCGGTGCGCCGCGAGATCTGTACGATGGCAGAACCCGTTGCCGCCGTAAACGGGGATAAGTCCAGCAGGGCTTTCACCCACTCGCCGGCAATTTCAGCCGCCACTACAGAGTGCCGCGGCCCGTACAGCGGAATGCGGGCGCCCAGCCGGCCGAGCGACCACAGCCAAATCGCCTCTCCAGGTTCTTCTCTGATCTTCGCCAGCAGTTCATGGCCAAGCGCCGCACGGGTGCTGGCGAGCAGGTGCTCAAGGCTCGAAAACAGGCGCCACTCCTCGTATTCGAGTTGCCGGTTCACGCGGCCTTTCTTATTGCGGCCGGCACGACGAGTACGCTTGCGATAGAGCGCCTGCTGCTCGCTGGCATTGATGCCCCCGGCAATCCGGCGCAACAGCACCAGCATTTCGACTTGGCATCGCAGATCGTCCGCAAAGACGAGTTCGTTCGACGCGATGGTTCGCAGGTCGTTCACGCGCCTAGCATCGCCCGGTGCACCGAATCCCGGCCGCAAACAGAAACCGGATAGATTGAGCCACCGCACCTCATGGCGCGGAGATTTTTTGCGTCCGGCGGCAACTTCGATAAGCACATCGCCGAACCGGCGAATTGCCGAGACTGGCCACGAGTCCCTCTTCGCGCTAAGCACCGCTTCCATTTGGCTGACCAAAGTCTCGGGCGCCAGCGTGTCGCCATCAGCGGAGCCGCCAAAAACACTGCGGATCAGTCGCGCTGCCGATTCGACCGTGGCATCGGAAGTGGAAACGGCCGATGAACGTGTCGCCACAGGTTGTGGTTCTGCCGTGCCGAGTTGCTGCGCTTGCGCCTCTTCGCCGCGCAGTTCGAATTGCAGCCGCCAGCGATGCGGTGTGTCCCGCGATTCACACCAGAGTTCGAGCGTGCCAACCTCCGTGAAACTGGCCCTGAGACCTACAGTCAGGTAGACGTCACGCATTTTCTTGCCGTAGCGCAACAAGGTCACGAGCGGTGCATGACGATGCACATTCGCTTGGTCCGCTTCGTCTTCGTCGTCGTCCAAGCAAGCGACTTCGCCGTGCGCATCGTGCCGTGTGCGCGAACTGTACAGCGAGAACGACACCGGGCGGTTCGCCAGCACCAAGAATTCGCGGTTGAGTAGCGGAAGTGTGGTGCCCTCTTCGACCCCGGCAGGCAAAATACAGATGCCTTGCAGACCCTGGTCCTGCAGACGATCGTCCGAGCGCAACCCGATGTAGTAGGTGCGCGCGCTGCCGGCCCTGACGCGCAAACCGGCGCCATGCCGTACGCGGCCGTAGTAAGCAGCACCGCGAGCTACCGCACTTTCCATCGAACTCACTACCGAACTTTCTATCGCAGGATCTACCGCACTACCTGCCGCTTCGTGGTTGAGGAGCTTGGGCCGCCAGCCGCTTTGGGCTCCATCGAACCAGGAGGAAATTGCCTCGACAATCCTCTCGCGAGTCACCGCTGGCGCACAGAAGCCGCCATTGAAGAGCACCGCATCGGGTCGAGCCATGCGGTGATCTGCAGAGCTCTGATTTGCAGAGCTCTGATTTGCAGCAGCCGAGTTTGCCGACGAACCGTTCATGGCGACCGCCGCTTGCCTCAGAAATGCGGCCAGGTGCCTGGTGATGGCGGGATCGCTGGCGTAGGGCAGGCCGAGTTCGCGCAACCCGGTTGGCCGGCCATACGCCGGCATCTCATTCGGCGCCGTGATTGGCAGGAACCCCTCTGTCAGAATCTGCAGGACTTCCTCGCGCGTCAGGTCAACGCTGAGCGCCTGTCCCACGACGGCCTGCCCGCTGCCCAAGATCGTGACCGGCACGTGCGACAATTCCGAATCGCTGAGCAGCCGCTCTTTCGCGGCACAACAGGCTCGACGCAACGCATAACGCTGTCGCAGAGTGAGCGGAATATCCTTGAGCTTGTCTCTAACGAGTTTGTCTTCCACGCGGCGGGCCAAGGCGAAATCAAGATTGTCGCCGCCGAGCAAAAGGTGTTCGCCGATGGCGCTTCGCTCAAACTGCAACTCGCCGTTGACCAAGCGAGTGCGCACCAGGCTGAAGTCGGTCGTGCCGCCACCGACGTCGCAGATGAGAATCAGTTCGCCGTCGCGGAGATCCTCGCCGTTCCCACCGCCAAGTACGTCTCGATTCGGCTCGATCCGATTCGCTGCGATCTTCGTCCCTACCCATGCATAAAACGCGGCCAGCGGTTCTTCGAGCAGAGTGAGTTTGTCGAGTCCGGCGCGGCAGGCGGCTTCGACCGTCAACTCACGCGCTTCCTCGTCGAACGAAGCGGGCACGGTGAGGACGATTTCCTGATGCTCAAAACGCGTCTCTGCATCGGTCCCAATCGCACCGTTCCAGGCGTCGCGCAGATGCATGAGGTAGCGCGCGGACGCTTCGACCGGGGAAATCATGGGTTGAGAAATGAGAGCCTGCGGAGGGTCCGCTTGCGCCGGCAGAATCTTGGCGCGGCGATCCACCCCGGAATAAGAAAGCCACGACTTGGCCGATGACACTTGGCGGCTCGGTACCAGCGCGCCTTGTTCGCGCGCGAGCACACCTGTGACCATGGGCGGATCCTCATCCCACGTGGCGCTCACGGCTCCGGCAGACAACTCATCCGCGGTCGGGAAGTAAAGAAAAGAAGGAAGTGCGGGAAGCGTGCGAACTTCCCCATGTCCCACCAACTGCGGTACGGGGAACACATGAATCGGGGGGCCCGCATCGGCGACTTCCCGAGTATCGATGTGCGTATCGATGTGCGCATCGATGCGAGTATCGATGTACGCGACGACAGAGTTTGTCGTGCCCAGATCGATGCCGATCAGATAACGAGAAGGCACCGACGACCTCATCTCCCGTGCTTTTCGCGAGCCTTTTCGCGAGCTTTTTCGCGAATGTTCAGCTCCAGCTTCCAGCGCTCCGCGCCGTCGCGCGATACGCACCAGACCTCGAGGGTGCCAAGTTCGGTGATGCGAGTCTCGATCCGCACCGGTACAACTGTTCCCTGCCGGCCATCCAGTTTGAGTGTGACCTCGAGCGGGCCGAGTTCCTCGATATCGGCGCCCCAATCTTCCAGCAGGCTGCCGACCCGGTCCTGTTTGCGGACGCTGGAACTCAGGAAACGAAACTCGGCTGGTTCGCCGACGACGAGGCCAAACTCCCGGCCGGGAATCGTGGCCTCGCTGCCCTCCTCCATGCCAAAGGGAACGACACAGAGCGCCTTGATTGGAGCTTCCATGCCGGGCACGGCGGGCATTGCGCTTTCAATTCCAATGTAGTACGTGCGCGAGGCGCCACTGCGGATACGCACGCCGCGCCCGCGACGTGCCTTCCCGTAATAAGCCGCGCCGAGCGCAACCGCGTGCTCCAGGTCGCGAGCTTCCAGTATTTGCTCTGCCCCGAGCGCGTCGAATCCTTCTTGTCTTAACCAGCTGTTCAGCACCTCGACCAGACGGTCGCGCAGCACCGCCGCTTTCATCACTCCGCCGTTGAACAGGACGTGCGTTGGACATGCCAGTCCACTCGGGCCGCGCCGGATGCCCGCCGCCTCAGGACTGTTGCGAACCTGCTCCGACAGAAACCGCGCCAGGTGCTTGGTGATGGCTGGATCGGCCGCGTACGGCAGGCCCAACTCCTGAAAACCAACACGGCGTTGCCGGGCAGGTAATTCCCCGCTCGCGACCTTGGGAAAAAATCCTTCGACCAGGATCTGGTCGAGGTCTTCGCGCGCCAGTTCCGTCTTGATGGTGCCGCCGATGAGCTTCGTTCCCTTGCCCAGCAACGTGATGGGCTGCTTCTGCGTCTTGGGCGATTGAAACAGTTTTTCCTTCGCGATGCGGCTCTGATGCCACAGGCCGTGCAACTGCCAGGTGTCGATGCGGTTGCCCGAGGCTTCAAGGCGCTGCTGCAGAACGCGCGCCAGCGCCAAGTCCATGTTGTCGCCGCCCAGCAGGATGTGGTCGCCAACGGCGACGCGCTTCAGTGTCAGTTCGCCGCCCTCTTCGGAAACCACGATGAGGCTGAGATCCGTGGTGCCGCCGCCGACGTCGCATACGAGAACCAGGTCGCCGACCTTGATGCGGCGGCGCCAGTCATCACCCTGGCTTTCAAGCCACGCGTAAAAGGCCGCCAGCGGCTCTTCCAGCAACGTGACGTGCGGATAGCCGGCCTGTTCGGCGGCGCGCCTGGTCAATTCGCGCGCTTCTTCGTCGAACGATGCGGGCACAGTGAGCAGCACATCCTGCTCCGCAAGAGCGCTGTCCTCCCCGGCCTCGCTGCTGTCCCACACCGTGCGCAAGTACCGCAAGAACTGCGATGACGCTTCGACCGGCGATAGCTTGGGCACCTCCGCGGGCGCTTGCCACGGCAAGATCGGCGCAGTGCGGTCCACCCCAGCGTATGAGAGCCAGGACTTGGCGGAGGCGACCAGCCGGTTTGGGCTCTCCGCGCCGCGTTTGCGCGCCAGCTCGCCGATCACGAGCTTCGGCTCGGGCTCCCATGGCAAGGCGAGGCTGCCCTTGGGAAAATCGAATTCGCCCGGGATGTAGAGAAACGACGGCAGCAACGTGCGTTCCGCCACTTCGTTCGGATTCACCAGCTGCGGAATGCCGCGGATCTCGATGCGGCTTTCCTCTTCTGCAGCACTTCCGGAAGCAGTGGCGTCGCAGCGCGCCAGCGCCGAATTTGTGGTCCCCAGGTCGATGCCAACAATGTATTTGGCCGCCAACGAACATCTCCTTTTCAAGCCCAGCATCGGTTGCGCAGATGTGGGATCAGCCGTTATGAAAGTTCGACCTCAGCCGGCGCAACCACCATCCGTCCGGCGGCTTGCGGCAACGGGGGCAGATTCACTTCTTTCACGCGCCAGCCTTTGTGCCGTAACACACCGCGAACGGGCGGCTCTCCCGCCACGTTGCCGATCAATTTGACTGCGGCTGGGTCAAAACCCGCTGGCACCGTCACCGGTTGATCCTCTTCGGAGCTTAGAATCGGCTCCAGCTTTACATAATGGTCGAGCACCTGCTGGCAAGTGTCGTGGATGGTGCGGACGGCGGCTCCAAGCTGCGCATCGGGATAGGCAGAGATGTTCTCCGCCAGGAAATCGATGAGCCGCCCATCGCGTTGCAGCAGCGCCAGCATCTGCACGGCGCGATCAAACGTTTCCGCGGCTGGCCGTTCAACTTCCTTGAGACGAGAGACGGGAGGCGCGGCAGCAACTGGCGCCTGCGGAACCGGACCGGCGGGTTTGATCAGTTTCTGTACGATGTCGTTGGGAATGTCAGCGTGGAACAGGATGGAAAGGAAACACCGAAACGCAGGCACTACTCGTTCCCAGAATCCGTTCATAGACACTCCGATAATTGGAAATCCAACACTTGCGCGCGCCGAGTTCGGAGATATTCCGAGCGGTCCGTATGCCATCATACCAATACGGTCAGACGATTCGTAATCGTGGGCGGCAAAGCGAACGTCGGCAATCGTTGGTGTAGCCCCGCCATTCCGGCATAATCATGATCTGGGTCGTGACGTAATAGAAGTGTGTCCAAGGAGTGTGTCGCTATGCTCTTCCGAGCTTGCGTTTCGAAAGGTCGATTCCGCATCTCGCTTCTTAGTCTTGCTGTCTGCTTTTGCTCCCTGTGGTTTGCAGCGCCGAGCTTTGGCCAACAACTGGCGCCGCAAACCCCGGCCGTCTCCGGTAGTGAAACGGCGAAGCCTGACATCAATAAAGATAAAGATAAAGATAAAGATAAAGATAAAGATAAAGACAAAGCCAAGCTGATGGGAACCCGGCCGGAAGAATCGCCCGTGGTGCTGCAGCAACTTAATTCCGCGATCGAGCAGCTTACCGCCCGGATTTCCCCCGCGGTGGTTCAAATTCTGGTCACCAGCTATGGGGCTCTCGAAGAAAGCAATCACGGTCAAACGGCGCTCATAACCCGCGAGAATGTGATCGGTTCAGGAGTGATCGTGGACCCGGACGGCTACATCATGACCAATGCCCACGTGGTCGAGGGGGCGCAGCGCATCCACGTGGCTCTCCCCATGCCTTCGGTAGATTTTCCCGACCAGATTCTGCCCGTCGGTAAGCAGCGCATCGTTGAGGCGCGACTCATCGGCATGCACAAGGAGACTGACCTTGCCCTGCTCAAGATAGATCAGACTGGCTTGCCCACACTTTCGCTGGGCAGCCGCCGGCCGGTGCATCAGGGACAGTTAGTGTTTGCCCTGGGCAGTCCTGAAGGACTGGAGAACTCGGTGACCATGGGCATAGTGAGTTCCGTTGCGAGACAGGCAGATCCGAACCGTCCCATGGTTTACATTCAAACTGATGCTCCCATCAATCCGGGGAATAGCGGCGGCCCGTTGGTTGACTCCGAAGGCTACGTAGTAGGGATTAACACTTTCATTCTCTCCTCAGCGGGTGGGAGCGAGGGGCTGGGGTTTGCCATCCCGGCACGAATCGTCCGTTTCGTGTACGAGAGCCTGCGTAAGTATGGGCACGTGCATCGCATCGAGGTCAAGGCGGGCGCGCAAACCATCACTGAGAACCTGGCCAAAGGATTGGGGCTCACGCAGAATTGGGGCGTCATAATCGATGACGTCGCGCCGGGAGGTCCTGCGGAGGCAGCTGGCCTGAAGATCGGCGATATTGTAGTCAGCGCCGATGGCCGCCGCATCGGCACGCTGCCCGCCTTCACCGCCGCTCTCTACCTGCATCCTCTTGATGAGCCGCTCAAGCTGGAAATTCTCCGTGGGACCGAACGAAAGACACTATACATCGTCGCGCTCGAAATGAAAGACGCAATGGATGCTCTCCCTGATCTAGCCAATCCGCGCGACAATTTGGTTTCTCGTTTGGGAATACTCGGGCTCGACTTGAACGATGAGTTGCGGTCGATGTTGGGCACGCTGCGCAATCCCTCCGGTGTTGTCGTGGTGGCACGAGTAGCGGATTTCCTGAGTTCTGCAAGTGGTCTGCAGACTGGAGATGTTATCCATAGCGTGAACCGGATATCGATCGACTCTTTGACTTCTCTCCGTGCGACTCTAAGGCAGATCAAGCCGCACGATCCGGTCGTCCTGCAGGTGGAGCGCGGAGGGGGATTACAGTGGCTGGCGTTTGAGATGGAGTAGTTTGTTTCAGTAGCTGACTCACCGAACAAATGCCTCGCGCGCTGTCCGATAGGAAAGAACATGCTGGATGGTTTGTGCATCAAATTAAAAATGCAAGGGCGCAGTCCAAGTTCCAGGTTTTCTCGGGCTCTCACATTTGGAGTTGCGCTGCTGCTGTGCGCGGCCAGTGCGCATGCCGAAGGCACGCCTATCCCGCACGGCACGCTGGAACTTATCGCAGAGAATCCATGGATTGAGAAACGGGAGCTCGCGGCAGGACAGAAATTCGATGTAGGACTGCGTTTCCAACTGGAGAAGGGCTGGCATATCTACTGGATCAATCCGGGCGACTCGGGCGAGCCGCCCCGTGTCGAGTGGCGATTGCCTTCGGGCCTTTCAGCTGGAGCGATCGAGTGGCCAACTCCGCGCCGTCTGGAGAACTCTTCTAGCATTGTGGATTATGGCTACGAAGATGTCATATTACTGATTGTGCCGATGCATGCGGACCCCATTGTGGCGGCTGAGCAGTCGGCTCATATCGGAGCCGACGTGAAGCTCCTCGTGTGCAGCCATGACATGTGCATTCCAGGTAAGGCGCAACTTTCGCTTACTCTCCCAATCGCGTCTCACGTTTCTGCTCAGTACTCTCGATACGCCGATCTGTTTGCCGCCACGCGCCGGTCTTTCCCGCGCCCAGCGCCAACCAACTGGAGATTCAGCGTGGCCGATGTCAACGATTCTTTCGTGCTCACCGCGAATCTGGGCCGCCAAATCACGCAGGCGATTTTCTTCCCACTGGCCGAGTCGCAGATTGAAAACGCGGCACCGCAAAACCCGCAACCTCTGGCCACTGGCTTCCGGCTGACGCTGCGGAAGTCTGATCGGCTTCTCAAACCGATTCAGCGGCTGCAGGGCGTGCTCGTGCTCTCTGCCGATCAGGCCTACTTGATTGATGCACCTCTCAGCAAGTCTGGCGCGGTGAGAAGCAGCTACAGTATTGGAATCCACCCAGCACAATCCTTAAAGGAGGGATCACAACAATGAAGCGCTCAACTCTCTACTCGATTCTTCTGTACCCCATGCTCGTTGCTCTGCTGCTTTGCACAGCTCCGCCACTAATGTCGGCTGCGAAAGTCGGCGACGCGGCGCCGGAGTTCACCGGTGCGGCGAGCAACGGCAAGACCTTGCACCTTTCGGACTATCGCGGAAAGTATGTGGTCCTCGAGTGGCACAACAACGGTTGCCCCTTCGTGGGCAAGCACTACAACAGCGGCAACATGCAGCGGCTGCAAAAGCAGTGGACGGACCGGGGCGTAGTTTGGTTCACGATTCTGTCCTCTGCGCCGGGCAAGCAGGGATACGTGACCGCGAGCGAAGAAAACGACTACCTGGCAAAGATGCAGGCTGCGCCGACTGCCGCACTGCTCGATCCGACCGGCGAGATCGGCCATCTTTACGACGCGAAGACATCTCCGCAGATGGTAGTCATCAACCCCAACGGCGTCGTCATCTACGATGGAGCCATTGACGATAAAGCGACCACCGACCTGAACGATGTTCCCGGCGCGACCAACTACGTCAGTCGCGCGCTGGAGCAGGCCATGGCCGGTAAGCAGGTCGAAACGCCGGCGACGCGCCCCTACGGCTGTTCGGTTAAGTATGGGGATTCGACGCACTAGCTCTGGCGCGACCCAAGTCCTCGCCTGATGCACCCGGACGCTCGAGAGAGAAATCTCATCGGAGCGGACGTCGAGTGTTTGCCACTTGAGCCGGCGACGCACTTTCCCTGACTGGGCAGAAGCCCGGTAGCGTGGCCGGACTCGCGGACAATTGCACGCTGGACGTCGGCGTCGCTTGCCGACGGCTGCGCAGGTGCGTCCCTCGGGTCTGAGCAGAATGGGGGAGGAAGTCATGTAACCTCCGTCCGGTTCTTCCGAGCCCTCGTATCGGGGGAATGCAAAGAGGAGCTAAGTCCGCCTTGGGGATTGACTTACAACCTCCACCCACGGCTTCACACCGCGTGGTGATATTTGTCATATCGTACGATCCTATTCTCTAGTACTATAATCGTGTATGTATGGTATCCAGTCGGCGGCAGCCCCAGCCCCTGCAGAAGCATCGCGGCGAAGCCTGGGAGGCGGCCTTTCCTGCGTCCTTGTTCCCTTCGTACCTGCGGTGTTTCCGGCATTGGGTCGAGACCGATTTCTGCGCTCTGCGACAATCCATATATTGTCTATCAGATTGGTAATGGCAGCGAGAAATGGGGATCACAACCGAAACCTCGACTCACCGCCACCGGAAAGAACTAACAATAGAACTAAGAACAGAACGAATAACAACGATTCGTTCTGCGGAGATAAACAATGGCAAACCTAACAACAACGTTGGATCAAGCTACTGCCCCTTCGCAGGGCGAGGCACTGGCGATTGCGCAAACCCGTGTAACCGAAGATTGGCTGGCAGTGTGGGTCGGCCTGTTCGTATTCGCGCTGTCGCTGGCGTTGCTGTTCGGAATCGATCTGCTGGGATGGGCGATCACAACCTCGATTTGGACCATGCCATCGAAGGCTCTGGCTCCCGCTTCCAGGCACTTTGCCAATCTGCCCGCTCCGCTCTCGCTCGTGGCAACCTATTTCTTTCTGCTGGCCGTATTGCTGGCGGGCGCCAAAGCTTTGCGAGCCGATCTCAAGCGCTTCGCGGTGGCCTTCACGGCGATATTCATTGTCAGTTATGCCTGCTGGTTTCTGGGAAGCTGGGCCTACATTGCCGCGACGCCAGATAAGCGTCCCGCGTTGAAGATCGCGTGGTCGCTCAACCTCACCAACGAGTCGGGATTCATCATCGCTTTGCTGGCGGGCCTGGTTGTCGGCAATTTCCTTCCGGGCGTCGCCAGGGCGCTCAAAGAGGCCGTGCGCCCTGAGCTGTACATCAAGACCGCTGTCGTGATCCTTGGCGGATTTCTGGGGATTGCGGCGCTGGAGCAGCGGCAATTGGCAACGTCGGTCATCTTCCGCGGCGTCTGCGCAATTATCGAGGCCTACTTGATTTACTGGCCGATCGTGTACTTCATCTCGCGCCGCTATTTCGGCTTCAGCCGGGAATGGGCCGCTCCCTTGGCTTCCGGTATTTCCATTTGCGGCGTATCCGCGGCCATCGCAACCGGCAGCGCAATTCGGGCACGGCCGATTGTGCCCATCATGGTCTCGTCGCTGGTCGTGATCTTTTCTGTCATCGAGCTGATGGTGCTTCCCTTCGCCGCCCAGCACTTCCTATACGGGCAACCCATGGTCGCCGGCGCCTGGATGGGACTTGCCGTGAAAACCGACGGCGCGGCGGTCGCCAGCGGCGCCATCACGGACGCGCTTATTCGAGCGAAAGCCCTGGCGGCTACCGGAGTGGTGTACCAGGCCGGTTGGATCATGGGCGTCAGCGCGACGGTGAAGGTTTTCATCGACGTCTTCATCGGCGTATGGGCGTTCATTCTCGCCTGGATTTGGTCGGCCAAAATTGAACGCCGTCCGGGAGAGAAAGTAAGAGTCGTCGAGATCTGGCAGCGCTTTCCGAAGTTCATTCTGGGTTACGTGGCCACTTTCCTGATTGTGCTCGCCATCGGGATCGCCGTTCCGAGCCTGATCCCCAAAGTAAAAGCCTCGATGGCACAAGCCAATCTGTTTCGCTCCATCTTTTTCCTGATGACCTTCTTCGCCATCGGAGTGCTCTCCAATTTCCGCAAATTGTGGCAGGAGGGCATCGCCAAGTTAGCCGCGGTCTATGTGCTCTGCCTGTTCGGATACATCATTTGGGTCGGCCTCTTGATCTCGTGGCTGTTCTTCCACGGAGTGTTGCCGCCGGCATTAAAAGGATAAGGATTGAAGTTAGAAGAACGACGCGAAAGGATGACTATGACAGAACCGCGTATAGCAGAAGAACTGGAAAAGATGGGAAGCGAGTACGAGCCCTTGCTCCCGGTCGAGCGCAAGTTGATCTGGTACACGTTCAGCACCGGAGTCGTGTTGCTCGCGATTTTCGTGCTCATCAGCCGCTGGTTTGTCTAGCAGTGCGTGGTGCACGTGCAGTTCGTATCAGGGCATGCCTTCAGGAATGTCGTATAAGGGCTTGCTGCGAGCGCCTTCCGGCGCTGGATTTCTGGATCGAGATCGGCCACGAGATGCTAGGGCTGGGTGGTTCGCGCTCGAGACATCGACGGCCTTGCGCCGGTCGTAGATCGTAAGTAGATCGTAAGAAGAAGCGGCGCTCGCGATCACGAACAAGTTTCGAGTCTCCGCTAGATAAGTTGCAAAATGTTGCAACTTCCCGTATTTTCCACAAAAAAAGTGCGTGCGGGGCTTGCATTCTTACGCGTGGCTTTGTAAACTCCGCAGAACCTGTGAAAGGTTCGCGGACGGACTTCCCCCTCGAATTCCGCGAAAGATCGCAAGAAAAACTGTTGCTTGTCTCCAGGAGAGACCCTATGCGCGCCTCCGCCTCTGCTTCCGCCGCCAGCATTATTGCGCCTTCCGTCGCCAAAAAGTTTTCCCGAGTCCTGTTGCTTGCGGCTCTGTTCGTGACCGCCAGCGTGAGCTCCTGGGCGCAGATCACGGTTTCGCCAACCAGCCTGACGTTCGCGAAACAGCTGATCGATACGGCGAGCAGCACGAAATCCGTGACGCTCACGAACAACGGCGCGTCGGCGCAGCCCATCGTGATTACGATGAGCGGCGACTACACGGAGACCGACAACTGCAGCGGCAGTATCGCCGGCAGCGGCGGTTCCTGCACGGCGAAAATTACTTTTACGCCAAGCCAGGTTGGATCGATTGACGGCGCCGCCAGCATCTACGACAACGACAACAATATCCTGGCCCTGGTGGGCATCAAGGGAACCGGCGAGGCGCCGGTAACCACGTCGCCGGCGAGCCTCAGTTTTACCGGCGGGACGATCGGGACGACGAGCGCGGCCAAGACCTTCAAGATCACCAATAACTCGGCGAGCACCGTCACCATCAACTCCATCACGACCAATGTTAGCGACTACGCGATCACTACCGGAACCTGTTTGACCACAGCTCTGGCGGCTCGAACCGGCAATTGCACGGTGAGTGTAACGGTAACTCCCACCTCGGCTGCCGACGACGGCGCCATCATCATTACCGACAATGCGACCAACGCCCTGCCCGTGGTCGTGAAACTGACTTCGGCCGCGACCGCCGGGACCTCCCCGCTCTCCCTGAGCAAGACCAGTCTCACCTTCAAAACCTTAAGCGGCACAACCAGCGCCGCCCAGACCATTACGGTGACCAACAGCAGTGCCAGTGCGGTCACCATGGGCACGATTACCGCCAGCACTGATTACGCAATTCTTAACAATACCTGTCCGTCCTCGCTGGCCGCCGCCGCCAAGTGCACCTTTCAGATCACATTTAGCCCCACGTTTGTCGGCAGCATCGAAGGATCGGCGGCCATCGCCTTTACGACCAGCAGCAGCAACAGCCCGCAACTCGTCAATCTGACCGGCACTTCCGAGAACAACCTGACGGTGTCCCCCGGCAGCCTGACTTTCACGTCGCAGGGGATAGGTTCGACCAGCACGGCGAAACCGGTGAAGATCACCAACAACAGCGCGAGCGCGGTCACCCTGAGCAGCGTTGTGCCCTCCGGCGATTTCCAAATCCAGCTCACTGGCACCACCTGCTCGCTTACGGGCGGCACGCTGGGGGCGGCTAAGACCTGCACGATTGAGATCCAGTTTTCGCCGACCGTCGCCGGATCCATCCTGGGCTCGCTCACGGTGACCAACACCTCCAGCCCCGATCCGCTGATCATCGGACTCGCCGGCACTGGCACCAACACGGCGACGGCAGTGCTCAATCCGGCTTCGGCGCACCAGGGCTCAAGCGAGACCATCGTGATCACGGGAACCGGCACCAGTTTCGGACCGACCACGACGGTTAATTTTGGATCCGACATCACCCTGGGCACGCTGACCGTGAATGGTCCGACGAGCGCGTCGGTTCCAATCACGATTGACGACGTGGCGGTCACCGGATCGCGCAACGTAACGATTACCACGGGCGCGCAAGTAGTGACCACAACCTTCACCGTGATCGCCGGAGTGCCGGCGGTGACTGTGATCAATCCGAATACGATTCAGCCGACGCAAACCGAAAGCGTGAGCGTGACTGGAGTCTTCACCAACTGGGTCAGCGGAACGACGAAGGCCAATTTCGGGCCGGGCATCGCAGTGGGAGGCGCAGCGGCAGGCACGTTCGGTCCCGTGACCGTAAACAGCCCCACCACTCTGACGGCGAGTCTGGTCACTTCCAGCGCCACAACTGGTTTCCGCACGGTGCAGATTCAAACCGGCTCGCAAACTCTGACCGTGACTAACGGAATGGATGTCTTGACCTGCACTACGACCGCACCGACCGTGCTGAACGTCAGCCCGGCCAACGCTGCCACCAATGTGCCGTTGAATTCGCAGGTCCAGGTGCAGTTCAGCGTGCCCATGAACCGCAGCACGTTCTCGCTTGGCAACACGAGTCCGGAGACGGTCTTCTTCTACGACAGCACAACCGGCAAAGAAATACCGGGCACGATCGGTCTGGATGCCTCGGGCACGATTGCGACGATCACGCCCAGCGAAGTGCTGCCGGCCGGCCGGACGCTATACACGTACTTGAGCTACGCAGACTACGCCCAAGATGCCTGCGGGAATGATCTGCCCGGCCATGAGTACTACTTCTACACAGCCTTCAGCCCCGATTCGACGGGCCCGGCCCTTACGGGCACCAGCCCCGTCAATAGCGACACGAATATTCCGCTCAATGGGAACGCGAGTGGTGGAACACCCGTGGTGTTGCAGTTCAGTACGCCGATTGATCCGATCACGGCGCAGCTCGGCTTCTCGATGACGACCGGAGGCAACGCGGTTTCGGGCAACTTCACTTACTCCACCAACGATGAGACCGTCACCTTCACTCCCGTCAGTCCGCTGACGGCGAGCACCACCTACACCGTCAGTTACACCGCGCAGATCACCGATGATACAGGCAATCCGCTGACCAACCCTGGCAGCTTCAGCTTCACGACCGGGACCGCTGCCGACACAACTACTCCGTCCGTGACGTTGGTCGATCCGCCGGCCAATACGTATGGGGTTGGCTTGAACGCAACGCCGCACATAACGTTCAACGAGCCGGTCAACGAGTTAACCATTCCCGGTGCGTTGAACCTATATTACGAAGACAATCTCATCATTCCCGCGACGGTGACGGTTTCGGCAAACCGTTTAACTGCGACCATCACTCCCAGTTCGCCGCTTCTTCCGAGTACCTACTACCAACTCTACTTATGCGGTTACACCGACATTGCCGGCAACAATGGCAGCTGCTTTGCATCGAACTTCTGGACGGGAACCGGCGCCGTCACCGCTCCGGTTACGGTCACCACGATCAATCCCGCCAACTCGCAGACCGGAGTTCCGCTCAACGCCCAGATCACGGCGGTGCTGAGTAACACGATCGATCCCACGTCGATCAGCAACAGCTCGATCACGGTCACGCCGTCAGGCGGCAGCGCCATCGCTGGAACGGTCACGCTGGCCGCGAACGGCGTCAACCTCACCTTTGTGCCCAGTGCGGCGCTCACTGCTTCCAAGGTCTACAACGTATCGGTCGGCGGCTTCAAGGACATCGACGGCAATGCCGTCACCACATTTACGAGTTCGTTTACAACGGGCGCGACCACATACGCCAGCGGCTCGTTCAGCGTGGTCACCGTCAGCCCAGCAAGTGGCGCCACCGGTGTATCGGTGACCAGCCCGATTACGTTCACCATGACCAACAACATCAATGCGGCGTCGGTGAACGGCAATACCGTGTACGTCTACGTCGCCAGCACCAGCTATGTGATAGCCGGGAGCTACAGTGTAAGTGGCGCGACGGTGACATTCACGCCGGAGACGCAATACCCGGCCAACACGGGGATGGAGGAGTGTGTGTATGGAGCGACGGATGAGGCGGGCAATGCCGATTACCAATGCTACAGCTTCACGACCGCGAACACCGTGGACACGACGCCGCCGACGGTGACCATCTCGCCGGCCAACGGCGCTACGAATGTCGGAATTAACACCCAGATCGTGCTGTCGTTCTCGAAGTCGATCAATGTCAACACCATTACGGCGAATACGCTGGCGCTGTTCAATGGCGACACTGCGCTCGGCTACAACTACACCGTGTCTCGCGATAGCCGCACGATTGTCGTCAACTACAACGGTGCGACGCTGCCGCCGGGCGCCACCCTCACCATCGAACTCACCAGCGGAATTCTGGATCTATCGGGCAACGCCCTGGCCAACACAAGCAGTCAGTTTACCTTGACCACGGAGCTCTCGAACACCGCGCCCTCCGTGGTCGCGATGCGTCCCGGCAACGGCGCGACCAATGTCCCTGCCAGCACGGTGGTGACGCTCTTTACCAGCGCCGCCATGAATTCTGCCACCGTCGCCGGAGCTCTGAACGTCACCGATAACGGAGTGGTGGTTTCGGGTACCACGCAACTGTTCAGCAGCGGGCAGGCGATTCAGTTCACGCCGAACGCTTCGTTCGGCGCTGGGGACATCATTCAGGTCACCCTGAATTCCAGCGCGCTCAGTGCCGACAATGTGGCGCTTACGAATTTCTCCGGACAGTTCACCGTGGCGGGGTCGCCGGCGAACACGACGGCCACAGTTCAGGCAGTCAACCCGTTCGTGAGCGCGACCAATGTGCCGCTCAACACAGTCATCCAGGTGGAGTACGACCAGGCGTTGCAAGCGAGCAGTGTCACTTGCAACGGGAGCTCGGGCTCTGTGAGGCTCTACCAGTACAGTACGAGCTCAGCCCTTACCCCGAATTGCTCGGTGAGCGGCGGTGTGATCACCATTACCCCGACCAGCAATCTCGTCGCGGGATCGGAGTATCAGGTATATGTCGACTACGCCTCCAACGTCACCAATACCGACGGCTTGGCGGTGCAGGCCTATGCCTACAACTTCACCGCGGGCACAGCCACGGATACGGCAAAGCCCACAATCACATCGGAGGCGCCGACCAACGGCTCGACCGTCGGCACCAACAGCGCGGTTTCGGTGAACTTCAACAAGGCCATCAATCCCATCTCAGTGACCGGCACCACCATCGATCTGAGCGCGGGCTCGACCACGGAAGTACCGGAGAGCATCAGCTTCAATTCCGCGTACACCCGCGTTTCGATCGTCCCGCAGGCTCCGCTGCCACCCAGTACAGCGATGACGCTCGTGATCAACGGCGTGACCAGCCAAGCGGGAATCGCGGTCGCCAAAACGACGACGACTTTCAACACCGAGGCGCAGCCCGACTTCACCGCGCCCTATGTGGTCAGCAGCAGCGTGATCAGCGGGCAGACGAATGTTCCGGTGAACTCCGCGTTCAGCATGACGTTCAGCAAGCCGATGGACATTGGCAGCAACCAAGGTCCTACGGACGTCTATGTCTATAACAACAACACCGGGCAGTACGCGACCACAACCGTGTCCTGGAGTGCGAACCTGACGACCATCACCCTGGTGCCGAGCAGTCCGCTGCTGGTTGGCGACAGCTACCAACTGGGAAGCTATTACATGACGGATCTCTCCGGGAATCCGCAGCAAAACTTCGCCATCAACTTCACGGCGGCGTTCACCGCCAATACCACCCCGCCGACGGTCATCAACACCAGTCCGGAGAACGCCGAGACCGCGGTCCCGGTGAATGCTCCAGTGCAGATTCTGTTCAGCGAGCCGATTCAGCCGACCAGCATTGGCTCGATCACGGTGAAGACGGGCGGCAACACGATTGCGGTCACGCCCACGTTCAGCGATGGCAACCAATTGCTCACGCTGACGCCGACTTTGCCGTTACTGGCCGCCGACGCCAGCTACACGATCACCATTACCGGAGTCGAAGACACGGCCGGCAATGTGATGTCGGGCACGGTTACGAATACCTTCACGACCGGGCCAACTTTCAACCTGATCCATCCCTCCGTGACCGTTGCGGATCCGCCCGCCAATTCGATCGGCGTCGGCACCAACGTGGCCCCGCAGGTTGTCTTCAGCGAGCGGCTCAACCCGCTCAGTGTGGTCACCAGCTCGAACGAGTTGTACAACAACGGGTCGGTCGAGTTGTACAACAACACCACCGGCCAGTACGTCCCGGTCACCGTCAGTATGGATCCAACCCGGACGATTGCGATCATCACGCCCAACTCGGCGCTAAATACGTATACCCAGTATGAAATTTATGTGGGATGCAGCAAGAGCTACTACGACGTTGCCGGAAACTACGGCAACTGCTACGGCTCTTACTTCACCACAGGCAGTGGCACGGATACCTCCCATCCCACGATCACTACCATCAATCCAGCCAACGCGCAGACGGGCGTTCCCCTGAACGCGCAGATCAACGCCCTGGTGAGTGACCAGATCGATCCCGCGACGGTTACCAACAGCTCGATTACGGTTACGCCTTCGGGCGGCAGCGCCATTGCTGGAACGGTCACTCTGGCCAGCAACGGCGTCACCCTCACCTTTGTGCCCAGTGCGGCGCTAACCGCGTCCACGGTCTACAACGTGTCGGTGGGCGGCTTCACCGACGTGCAGGGCAACTCGGTCACCACCTTTACCAGTTCGTTCACGACGGGAACGACTACCTACGGCAGCGGCTCGTTCAGCACGGTTTCGACCAGTCCGGCGAACGGCGCCACCGGAGTATCGGTGACCAGCCCGGTAACGTTCAACATGACCAACAACATCAATGCGGCGTCGGTGAACGACAACACCGTCTTTGCCTACGTCAGCGGCGGCAGTTACGTTGTGGCGGGGAGCTACAGCGTAAGTGGCGCATCGGTGACGTTCACGCCGCTGACGGCATACCCGGCCAGCACGCTGATGGACATGTGTGTGTATGGACTGACGGACGAAGCGGGCAATACCGTTTATCAGTGCTACAGCTTCACTACCACCAACACCGTAAACCACACCGGCCCGACAGTGACCATCACACCGACAAACGGCACCACTAACGCCGGTCTGAATACGCAAGTCGTGCTGACGTTCTCGGAGTCCATTAACCCGGCGACCATCACAGCGAGCAGCGTCAACCTGCTCAATGGAGACGTGCCGCTCAATCCGTCCACCTCCATCTCGCGCGACAGCCGCACCGTTGTGCTGAACTACACCAGCTCGACGCTGCCGGCGGGGGCCACCCTCACCGTCACCGCCACCAGCCAGATTACGGACCTTTCCGGCAACGCGCTGGCCAACACGACCAGCCAGTTCACCACCACGGCAGCGGTTCTGAACACGGCGCCGACTGTAGTCAGCATGCGTCCGGGCAACGGCGCGACGTTGGTGCCCACCAACTCGGTGATCACCCTGTTCACCAGCGCTCCCATGAATGCCGGTACGCTCACCGGCGCTCTGTACGTTTCACAAAACGGAGTGTTGGTCACAGGCACCACCAACGTCGGCAGCAACGGGCAGAGCATCGAGTTCACCCCCAGCTCAGCCTTTATTGCCGGCACGCCCGTCCAGGTCTTCCTCAACTCGACGGCGCAGGATATTTACGGCAACTACCTGACGTACTTCTCCGGGCAGTTCACCACCGCCGGATCTCCCACCAACACCACGGCCGTGCCGTTGCTAGTCAACCCGTTCCCCAGCGCCACCAATGTGCCGCTAAACACGGTCATCCAGGTGGAATACGACCAGGCACTGCAATCGAGCAGCGTCACTTGCAACGGGAGCTCGGGCTCCGTGAGGCTGTACCAGTATAGTTCGAACACAGCCCTTACCCCGAATTGCTCGGTGAGCGGCGGTGTGATCACCATTACCCCGACCAGCAATCTCGTCGCGGGATCGCAGTATCAGGTGTATGTCGACTATGCCTCCAACGTAACCAATATCGACGGCGTGGCGGTGGAGGCCTACGCCTATAACTTCACCGCGGGCACGGCCACGGATACCGTCGCGCCGACAGTCTCGACGGTCGCTCCTCCCAACTCGGCTGGCAACATCGGGACGAACGCATTCGTTGCGGTGGACTTCAACAAGCCCATCAACCCGGTGTCGGTCACCGGCAGCTCGATCCAGGTGAGCGGAGGCTCGGTCACCGAGGTGCCGTCGAGCATCAGCTTCTCGACCAACTACGCCCGCACCATCATCATTCCGCAGGCTCCGCTGCCGTCGAGTACGTCGATGGCGATCGCGATCAGCGGCGTCACCAGTCAGGCCGGAGTGTCCGTCGCCAGCCAGACTACTCACTTCACCACCATGGCGGGCGCCAATTTCGTCGCGCCTTCCGTGATCAACGCCAGCGTGCAGAGCGGCCAAACGGTCGGCACCAACGCTGTCTTCGCCATGCAGTTCAACACGCCCATGGACCCGGGCTCGGTTAATCCAGGGGGCGTAACGGGCGATGTCTTCGTCTACGACTACAGCCTGGGCATCGACGTGAACATCACCATCAGCTTCAGTGCGGACCTGACCACGGTCTTCCTGAAGCCAGCGGCCAACCTCACCGCGAGCCATGAGTTTGAAATGTGCAGCTACTACATGACCGACCTCTCGGGGAACGCGCAGAATGATTACTGCGTGAACTTCTACACCGGAACCGGAACCGAGACCACCGGCCCGGTAGTGCAGCAGGTTAGTCCGCCAAGCGGCGCCACGAGCGTGCCCATCAATGCGCCGGTGCAGATCCTGTTCAACGAACCCATCGACGCCGCGTCTCTCGGAGGCGTGACCTTGAAGCAGGGCGGCACGGTCGTCCCCACCACCGCCTCGCTGTACGACGGCGACCAGGGCATCCAACTGCTACCCTCGGTGCCTCTGGCCCCGAACACGACGTACACAATCAACGTAACCGGAGTCCTGGACATTACCGGCAACGCTCAGTCCACCTTCTCGGCCGTGTCGTTCACCACGGGCACGGGAACCGATCTGGTCGTGCCTACGATCGTGTCGATCACCCCAGCCAACGGGGCGACGAACGTTCCCGACAACACCACGTGCCAGGCCGTCTTCAGTGAGCCTATGGATCCGGCGTCGTTCGACCCGAACAACAGCTTCACGCTGCGTGCCGTTGCTACCCCCAGCGTCCCGGTCCCTGGGAGCATCACGTTCTCGCCAGGCTACACGACAGCAACGCTGCAGCCCACGTCGGACCTCTCCGCCGCCACAGAATACTATTGCGAGGTCGGCTACCAAGCCTACTTGTATGACTTGGGCGGGAATCGGCTGTCGGGGACGTACGTAACCTTCACCACCCACTGAGACGGCACAGGGGACGTACGCGAGGTCTAACCAACCTGCAAGCTGGAGCGGGTTCCGGAATCGAAAGATTCCAGAACCCGCGGTTTTTTTGGGCCCGGCCGTTCTGAAAGGATGGGCCTCTCCTTCCGGGAAATCTCTATCCAATAACGACGCCCCGGAACAGCTCACGGCCAGAATCCTCGAGCTGTGATCTTTATCACACACGATCGTACCGTCGTCATGGTTGCAGCTGTTGCGGGCATTGAAACTGAGTGTTAAGTTGAGGATGGGGGTATGTCATGATGATGTTATATCGTCTCGTTCGGCTGATCGAGACCCACTCCCAATCGCTGGCAGAATGCCTTCTCAATCGAGTCCAGAATTCCGAGTTGACCCAAACCTATCAAAACGTCCCTGGTGCCGAACTGCAGGAACGGGTGTATGAGATCTACCGTCATCTGGGCGAGTGGCTCATCGGCAAGGATGAATCTTTCCTGGAGCAGCGCTATTTGCAGATTGGGGCGCGGCGCGCCATCCAGCGGGTTCCTCTGAGCGAGGTAATCTGGGTGATCGTTTTGACCAAAGAGAATCTGTGGGAGTTCATCCAGAAGGAAGCAGTTTTGGAACGCCCGGTGGAAGTGTTCGGCGAACTGGAAATGTTGCAGTTGCTGGAGCAGTTCTTTGATCGAGCAATCTACTATGCCTCGGTCGGTTACGAACTGGCAGTCGCGGACCCAGCTCACAGCGAAGCCAGCGCACCATCCAAGGAAATATAGGGAGACCGCACGAAATGTCATGGGAAATTGACTACGCAAAAAAGGTGCAAACAGCCGACGAAGCCGTGCGCTGCGTCGAGTCGGGAATGCGCGTGTATATCCACCCGGGATGCGCGGAGCCGGAGACTCTCGTCGAAGCCCTGCTTCGGCGCGCCCCTTGTGTTCACGACGTGGAAATTGTCCACATGATGACCATGGGATGCGCTCCCTATGTGGCTCCCGACATGGAAGCGCACTTCCGGCATAACGCCATGTTTATCGGCGGCAATGTGCGCGAGGCCGTCAATGACGGGCGCGCCGATTACACTCCCATCTACCTCAGCGAGATCGAAGCGCTGTTCGAAAGCGGCGCGATGCCGATTGATGTCGCCCTCATCGAGGTATCTCCGCCGGATTCGCACGGTTTTTGCAGCTTTGGCGTGGGCGTGGATACCACCCTCACGGCCGCCAAGTGTGCTCAATATGTCGTGGCGCAGGTCAACGGCCACATGCCGCGGACCTATGGCGACAGCTTCATCCATGTAAGTGACATCGATGCGGTAGTGGAATCGACCCGGCCGCTATGCGCCACGAAGGCATCGCAACCCAGCGACCTGCATAAGGCCATCGCGCGCAACGTAGCCGGCCTGATCGAGGATGGGTCCGTGTTGCAAACCGGCATCGGCGGAATTCCCGATGCCGTGCTTCCCTTCCTCGGTGATCGCAAGGATCTCGCGGTGCATAGCGAACTGGTGTCGGATGGTGTGATGCCGCTGATTGAGGCGGGCGTGATCACGGGCGCACGCAAGAACTTCAAACCGCGCAAGATCATTCTCGGTTTCGCCCTGGGAACGAAAAAGCTGTTCGACTTCGTCGACAACAATCCGATCTTCGAGTTCCATCCCACGTCCTATACCAACGATCCCTTATTCATTGCCCGTAACGACAACATGGTGGCCATTAACTCGGCCCTGCAGGTCGACTTGACCGGCCAGGTTTGCTCGGACTCTGTCGGAACCCGCTTCTACAGCGGGATTGGCGGGCAGGTGGACTTCATTCGCGGAGCGTCACGCTCGAAGGGTGGCAAACCGATCATTGCGTTACCCTCGACCGCCAAGAACGACACGATTTCACGGATTTCCCCGATGTTGAGCCCGGGCGCGGGAGTGGTCACCTCGCGTGGTCTGGTCCGCTACGTGGTGACGGAGTATGGCGTGGCTTACCTGCATGGAAAATGCATCCGGGAGCGGGCGCAAGCACTGATCGAGATCGCGCATCCCAAGTTCCGCGAAGAACTCTACGAATATTGCGAAAAGACGAAATGGCTGCACCGCCCGCAGGTAGCACCGGTAAAACCATCGGTTTAGGTCATCTGTTGGATTAAGAGACGATTGACTCGCTCTTCCGGCTCTTTCCCTGGCGCGATCCTGTGCCCGGAATCACCGTCAACCGTGCGGTAGATCACTTCATCTCCCCGAATCGAATGGTAGGTTCTCCCAACGGGCACTTGGCTAAGTTCGACGGTTAATAACTACGGTTACTAATTGGGGAGTGGCCTTGATGAGGTCAGGCCATGGCACATAAAAATCGCAACATTCTTGAAACTCTGCGGTTCGAGTTGAAATTTCTGGAAGACGGCGGGTATGCTCGCTCGTCATATGCGCCCTGGCGCGCCCCGTATATTTTCGAAGATTCTCCGACCTGCCTGCACTTCAAGGATCCGGCCCGCTCGCAGGCCTGCGTTGAATGCCGGCTGATGCAGCTTGTTCCCCCAGACTTCCGCGAGCAAGAAGTGCCGTGCCGGTTCATTCCGCTGAACGACAAAGGTCAGACGGTCGATTGCCTCTACCGCACGGGCACGCAATTAGAAATGGCAGAGGCTCTTCGCGACTGGCTACGCCGCGAGATCCGTCGCATCGAAGGCGAACAAAGACAAGCGGCTGGCGGCTAGTTTGCGTTTGGAATAGCGGACCGGAAAGTCGCGCTCGTCAAGAGTTGACCATTTGTTCCAGCGCGGCTTTGTTGCGGATGATCAGGGTTGCGCCCTTTAGTTGCACGAGTTGCTTCTTCTTAAACTGCGAGAACAGGCGGCTGACGGTTTCCCGCGTCGTGCCGATGATCTCGGCGATTTCCTCGTGCGTAAGCGTCACCTTCACCTGCAGAGGATCGCCATTGACCGTCGTATTGGACCATCCCAGCAGCAATTTTGCGAATCTCTGGGAAGGCGAGTTGGTGAGTCCCAGGGTGCGGATCCCTTCATACGCCGCGTAGTAATTGCGGCTGAGCTGCTCCGCCACTCGCAGCGCCACTTCTCCATATTCACGCATGAAGTGCAGCAAGGCGTCCCGGGTAATGAAATTTGCCTGGCCCGGCTCGATCATCTCGGCGGTCACTTCATAAGGCCGATTGGAAATCGTGGCGCTTAGCCCAAGCACATCTCCCGCCTCCGAGATCTTGGTGATGACGGTTCTGCCCTCGGCAGATGACGTCGAGAGTTTCGCTTTCCCCGCACACAGCACAAATATCCCACGCGGCTGTTGTCCCTCGATGAACAGCATCGCGGATTTTGGGTAGACCGCGGTGGATTTGATCTCATTCAACCTCTGCACCGCCGACGCCGGCAGATTGCAGAACAAGTGTTCCTCCCGCATCGGGCAGGTGAGGCAGTTATCGAGGATGTTCAGCCCGTAGGGAGCACGCATTCGGCACACTTATCCGTGCAAATTGTATCACCGATGGCTCTGTGATCATGATCACGATAGGCCGTGACTTCGAACATGGTTTCGCGAGGCCTTCTGCGCCCAGAATCGATCTACCGGGGGGACCAATGGCAGCGGCGCAGATGGGGTTGAACTTTTCACTGAGGTCTGGATGCCCCCTGTGACTTTGAAATGCGGAACGGAGGAGGGTGAAAACACCATGGAAGAAGTACATCGATTTCGAGTAGTTGCATGGTGGGCCTCTGGACGGACTGGTCTTGCGAAGTCCAGTTCCGCTCCCAACGCGCTCCATTTCACCTCGCCGCCTGCTTTTGGCGGCCTGGAGGGCAGGTGGACACCGGAGGATTTGCTCCTCTGCGCGATCGCCAGTTGCTTTACGACTACCTTTCGGACGCTCGCAGAATACTCCAAGTTCGTGTACACCGACCTGCAGGTGGAAGTGGACGGCGGGATTAGCAAGGCTGACACGGGCTACAGCTTTGGCGAAGTGGTCATTCGCGCGAATCTGGAGATTCTTCAAGAAGAGGAACGGGCAAAGGCCCTCAAGCTCTTACACAAGGCCAAGGGGCTATGCCTGGTGTCTCGCGCGCTCTCGCTCGAACAGCGCTTTGAACCCCGTATACACGTCGGTGAACCCCGAGTGGAAGTCGGCCAAGGTTTGGTTTCTGACAAAGGGGAAGAATAGAGGATACAAGCGTATATCGGGCAGCTTGAGAAGCAGTCCCAGGCAGTCCCCACGACATGCCTTGATGCCCAGCCCCCACAAAGAGACCTCTGATTAAATCCTCTCATGGAGAGCTTTGAAAGGGCATGGCTTCAGCCATCACTTCAGAACCCGCCACACAAGCGGCTTTATCCGCTGAGGGTTGCTCTCTTAGCGCAGCACGTCCCGCTAGTTAGGACTCAATCAGAGTTTCCCCTGGAAGAAAACTCTTATTTCCCGTAGAGACGCGGCTAGTCGTGTCTCCGGAGACAGGGCAAGCCCCGTCTCTACAGGCGCAAGAATTTCCGGCATCGTAGAGGCGTGTCCCGATATCCGAAATCCCACTCGCGCCGCGGACTGCTAAACATTCGCCGATAGTCTATCCTCAAGGCAGCTTCCGCCGCAGTAAGATTGATAGACGAGGAGTTTTTATGAGTTCGACTCAGGCTGGTGTCGTGGGACGACCGTCGAATGAAGAGAACCAGACAACGCCACAGAGATACGGACTGGACGCAATGTTCGCTCCAGGCTCGGTGGCCGTCATCGGCGCGAGCAGTCGTCCCGGCAGCGTAGGCCGAGCCGTTCTCGAGAACCTTATGCAGGGCGGCTTTCACGGGGAAGTGTATGCCGTCAACGCGACCCATCCGGAAGTGCTGGGGCTCAAAGCCTACGCCAGCATTCGTGACATCCCCCATCCCGTCGACTTGGTCGTAGTCGCCACCCCGGCTGCAACCGTCCCGCAGCTCATTGGAGAGTGCGTGGATGCCGGCAGCAGGTCTGTGGTTGTGATTTCTGCTGGATTCAGGGAATGTGGTGCGGAAGGCGCGGCGCTCGAACATCAGATTCAAGAGCAGTTGCGGCGTGGTTCCCTGCGCCTGATTGGCCCCAACTGCCTGGGCGTTATGTTTCCGGCGATCGGGCTGAATGCCACCTTCGCCAAGGAAGCGCCCAAGGCGGGCAACGTCGCGTTCCTCAGTCAGAGTGGAGCGCTTTTGGCCGCCGTCCTCGATTGGAGTCGCCGTGAAGAAGTAGGCTTCAGCGCCATTGTTTCGACCGGCTCCATGCTGGATGTTGGTTGGGGAGACTTAATCTACCACTTTGGCGACGACCCGCGCACCAAGAGCATCCTGCTCTACATGGAATCCGTGGGCGATGCGCGGTCGTTCTTGTCCGCAGCTCGTGAAGTTGCGCTCACCAAGCCGATCATCGTGATCAAGGCCGGTCGATCGCAAGCGGCTTCGCGGGCTGCCGCCTCACATACCGGGGCGCTCACGGGCAGCGACGAAGTGCTGGAGGCAGCCTTCCGCCGGTCGGGAGTCTTGCGCGTACACAACATCGCCGACCTTTTCTATATGGCGGAAGTGCTCGGCCGGCAACCCCGCCCCAAGGGTCCGCGGCTCACCATTCTCACCAATGCAGGCGGACCAGGGGTCTTGGCCACCGACTCGCTCGTGGCCAGTGGTGGAGAACTGGCCGAGCTTTCTCCGGAGAGTCTGCGGCGCCTGGATGAATTCCTTCCTGCCCACTGGAGTCATAACAATCCCATCGATGTTCTCGGCGATGCTGATCCTGAGCGCTATGCTCGCGCCCTCGAAATTGCTTCGCAAGACCCGAACAGTGATGGGCTCCTGGTCATCCTTTCCCCGCAAGGAATGACGGAACCGACGCAGATTGCACAACGCTTGAAGCCTTACGCCAAACAAACCGGTAAGCCCGTGCTCGCCAGCTGGATGGGAGGGAGCAGCGTCGCAGCCGGTGAAGCTGCCCTGAATTCGGCGGGCATTCCAACTTTTCCTTATCCCGACACCGCGGCCCGGGCTTTCACCTACATGTGGCGATACTCGTACAATCTCCGCGGACTCTACGAGACTCCCACCCTGTCTGGCCAATCTGAGATCGAGAACGCAGCCCGCAATCAGGTCGAGCAGATCATTCAGAATGCGCGAAGCCGCAGCCGCACTTTGCTCACCGAGATGGAATCGAAGCAGTTATTGTCGCTGTACGGCATTCCCACGGTAGAGACACGCGTCGCCGCCAGCGAGGACGAGGCCGCCACGCTGGCTGCGCAAATTGGCTTTCCGGTTGTGCTGAAAGTCTTTTCCGAGACCATCACCCACAAGACGGAGGTTGGCGGAGTCAAACTGAATTTGCCAGACGAAGCGGCGGTCCGTTCTGCCTATCGCGCCATCCAGTCTTCGGTTGCCGAGAAAGCTGGTCCCGATCAATTCTCCGGCGTCACCGTGGAGCCGATGGTGAAGCGCGAGGGCTACGAATTGATCCTCGGGAGCAGCGTGGACGCGCAGTTTGGGCCCGTCGTCCTGTTCGGTTCTGGTGGCCAGCTGGTCGAAGTGTATCGCGACCGTGCCCTGGCGCTTCCACCACTGAACACTACGCTGGCACAAAGAATGATGGAACAAACCCGAATCTTCACCGCGCTGAAGGGCGTCCGCGGACGCAAGCCGGTCAACATGGCAGCGCTCGAGAACGTGCTGGTCCGCTTCAGTCAGCTCGTGCTCGATCAGCGGTGGATTTCGGAAATTGACATCAATCCCCTGCTCGCTTCACCGGAACGCATACTCGCCCTCGACGCCAGAATCGTATTGCACGGACCCGCTGTAACCCTCGACCAGTTGCCCAAGCCCGCCATCCGTCCCTATCCCTTACAGTATGTCTCGTCCTGGACCATGAAGGATGGAAACTCGGTTACCATCCGCCCGATCCGCCCCGAAGACGAACCGCTGATGGTCAAGTTTCACGAAACGCTCTCCGATCACAGCGTCTATTTGCGCTACTTCTGCACACTCAGCCTGAGCCGGCGGGTGGCGCATGAGCGATTGTTGCGCATCTGTTTCGGGGACTATGACCGCGAAATGGCGCTGGTCGCCGAGCGCACCGATCCCGGCAGCGGAGAACGCCGGATCATGGCCGTTGGCCGTCTGAGCAAGCTTCACGGCAGGAATGAAGCGGAAGTCGCGGTGCTGGTTTCCGATCAGTATCAAAAGCTGGGCCTGGGTAATGAATTACTCCGCCGTGTTCTCCAGATTGCCCGGGATGAAAGGCTCAGCCAGGTGTCCGCGGAAATGTTACCTGACAACATCGGGATGCAAATCATCATGAAGCGCTTTGGCTTTCGTATCCGTACGGGTGAAGACCCCAGTTCGCTACAGGCTTATTTGGACCTCTGAGCGATTTACAAGTTGTGACCAGAATGACCAAAACCGCAATCAGGACCACTGCAAGCTCCCACCGTTCCTGCTCTTCATTTTTTCCCGTTGTGATCTGGATCACACTTGCCTGTGAGCCCTGTTCGCGACAATATCACCCTCGGTCCGTCATTCTTAGACATGACCGTTCCCTCAGAGCGGTCAGAGTCACCGAGAAAGTCCAGAAGGGGAGTTCATGAAGCGTAAGTTCAAGACCATGGACGGCAACGAGGCCGTCGCCTACGTCGCCTACCGCCTTAATGAAGTCATCGCCATTTATCCCATCACGCCGTCGTCCAACATGGGCGAATGGGCGGACCAATGGTCGTCGGAAGCTATACCCAACATCTGGGGTACCGTGCCTCACGTGATCGAAATGCAAAGCGAAGGCGGCGCTGCCGGCGCCATTCATGGCGCGCTCCAGACCGGAGCCCTGGCCACCACCTTCACGGCGTCGCAAGGCCTCCTGCTGATGATCCCCAACATGAACAAGATCGCAGGCGAACTTACGGCTACAGCCTTCCACGTCAGCGCGCGGACCGTGGCAACCCACGCCCTCTCGATTTTCGGCGACCACTCCGACGTGATGTTCTGCCGAACTACGGGATACGCGATGCTCTCCTCGAACTCTGTCCAGGAAGCCATGGACTTGGCGCTCATCGCGCATGCGGCCACTCTCGAAACCCGCATCCCTTTCCTGCATTTCTTCGACGGCTTCCGCACTTCGCATGAAGAAAACAAAATCGAAGTCCTCACCGAAGACGACATGCGCGCCCTCATCAACATGGATCGCGTCTTCGAGCATCGGCAACGCGCGCTTTCTCCCGACCATCCCGTGTTGCGCGGCACGGCACAAAATCCCGACGTTTTCTTCCAGGCGCGGGAAGCCGGCAATCCTTACTATGACGCCTGCCCAGATAAAGTCCAGGCGGTCATGGACAAGTTTTCCCAGGTCGTCGGCCGCTCATATCACCTGTTCGACTACGTCGGCGCGCCCGACGCCGAGCGCGTGATCGTCATGATGGGTTCCGGCGCAGAGACCGCCCACGAAACGGTGGAGCACCTGAACCGAAACGGCGAAAAAGTCGGCTTGCTGAAAGTCAGGCTCTATCGCCCGTTCTCCGTCCAGCGCTTCCTCGAGTCGCTTCCCTCAACCGTGCGCAAGATTGCCGTTCTCGATCGCACCAAGGAAGCTGGCGCTGGCCGAGAGCCGCTCTATCTCGACGTCGTCAACGGTATTCAAGAAGGCATCAAGCTGGGCTATGGAACGCTAAAGGTCGCGCCGGAAACCATCGGCGGACGCTACGGTCTCTCCTCCAAAGAATTCACGCCCGCGATGGTCAAAGCCGTTTATGACAACCTGGCCTCGGCAAAACCCAAAGACCACTTCACCGTAGGCATTCAAGACGACGTGAGCCATACCAGTCTCGATTATGATGTCGATTTTTCCATTGAGCCCGAGAACATGGTGCGAGCCATGTTCTACGGCCTGGGCGCCGATGGCACAGTCGGAGCGAACAAGAACTCGATCAAGATCATCGGCGAAAACACTGACAACTACGCGCAGGGCTACTTCGTCTACGACTCCAAGAAATCGGGCGCGATGACCGTTTCCCACCTGCGTTTCGGGCCGCAGCCGATCCGTTCCAGCTACCTGATTTCCAAGGCCAACTTCGTGGCCTGCCATCAATGGATTTTCCTCGAGCGCTATGACATGCTCAGCGCCCTGGTCCCAGGCGGCGTTTTCCTGCTCAACAGTCCTTTTAATAAGGATGAAGTTTGGGACCACCTGCCGCGCGAAGTCCAGAAACAATTGATCGCCAAAAAAGTCCGCTTCTTCATCATCGACGCCTATCAGGTGGCGCGCGACACCGGCATGGGCTCGCGCATGAACACCATTCTGCAAACGTGCTTCTTCGCCATCTCCAAGGTTCTTCCTCGCGATGAGGCCATTGAAGCCATTCGCCAGTCCATCCGCGACACCTACGGCAAAAAAGGTGACGAGGTCGTGCAACAAAACCTGCGCGCCGTGGATGAAACTCTAGCCCATCTCTTCGAAGTCCCCCTGCCCGAGAAAGTAACGAGCCAAACCGAAATGCCGCCCGCGTTCTCTCCGCAGGCGCCCCAGTTTGAGCGCGATGTGCTCGGCGTAATCTACGCTGGCCACGGCGACGAGATCCCCGTGAGCGCTTTCCCCGTCGACGGCACCTTTCCCACCGGCACCGCCAAATGGGAGAAGCGCAACATCGCGCTCGAAATTCCTGCCTGGGATACGAAGATCTGTATTCAGTGCGGCAAGTGCGCCATGGTCTGCCCCCACGCCGTGCTTCGCATCAAGGTCTACGACTCCAAGAAACTGGAGGGCGCGCCCGCGACCTTTAAGTCAACCGAAGTGCGCGACAAAGATAAAGACTGGCTGGGCCAGAAGTACACCATCCAGGTTGCGCCCGAAGACTGCACCGGATGCGGCATCTGCGTCGACATCTGTCCCGTAAAGAACAAGAGCGAGACTCGCCTGAAAGCCATCAACATGGTGGCGCAGCCCCCGCTCCGCGAGCCCGAGCGCGAGAACTGGGATTTCTTCCTCAAGATTCCAGAGCTCGATCGCCGCAAGATCAAAGTCACAACCATTCGCCAGCAACAGGTGCAGGAGCCGTTGTTTGAATTTTCGGGAGCCTGCTCCGGCTGCGGCGAGACGCCATATCTCAAGCTGGTTTCGCAGCTCTTTGGGGATCGTTCCGTGATCGGAAATGCCACCGGTTGCTCTTCGATCTACGGCGGCAACCTCCCGACCACGCCGTGGTCCAAGAATCTCGAAGGCCGCGGTCCAGCCTGGTCGAACTCGCTGTTCGAAGACAACGCCGAGTTCGGCCTGGGATTCAGGCTATCCATCGACAAGCAGACCGAATTCGCCCGAGAGCTGGCGCGCCGCCTGTCAGGCGCGATAGGCGAAGAGCTAGTCACCGCCTTGCTGGCAGCTCCGCAGAAAGACGAGGCGGATATTTTCGAGCAGCGCCAGCGCGTCGAACTGCTGAAAGAAAGGCTGAAGAGTCTGAACTCCCCAGAAGCCAGGCAACTGCAATCCGTCGCCGACATGCTGGTAAAGAAGAGCGTTTGGATCGTAGGCGGCGACGGTTGGGCTTACGACATCGGTTACGGAGGTCTAGACCACGTCCTGGCCAGCGGTCGCAACGTGAACGTGCTGGTGCTCGACACCGAGGTCTATTCCAACACCGGCGGCCAAGCCTCGAAATCCACTCCGCGCGGAGCGGTCGCGAAATTTGCAGCAGGAGGCAAGCCGGGCCTAAAGAAAGACCTCGGACTGATCGCCATGAGCTACGGCACTGTCTATGTGGCCAGCGTCGCCATGGGCGCAAAGGATGAACACACGCTCAAGGCGTTCCTCGAAGCGGAAGCCTATGACGGCCCCAGCCTCATCATTGCCTACTCCCACTGCATCGCGCACGGCATCAACATGACAACGGCCATGTCCGACCAGAAAGTCGCGGTTGACTCGGGTCAATGGCTACTCTATCGCTACAATCCCGAGCGTACCCTCGCCGGCGAGAATCCGTTAATACTTGATTCCCGCACCCCCACGCGCAAAGTTAAAGACTATCTGCAACAGCAGACGCGCTTCAAAATGCTGGTCAAGAGCAACCCTGAACACGCCAAAATTCTGTGGCAGGAGGCGCAGCAGGATGCGGAGACTCGCTTCCATCTGTATGACTACCTGGCGCAGCGCAAACCAGAACCGGCCGTGGCCGCGGCGGGAAAGCCTCCCAATCCGCCCGTGCCAGTGGAAACTGAAAAATAGCGGGTCGCACTAAATAGCGACAAACTATATTGCGACATACCAAACAAAGAGGAACCATTCATGGACCTAAGCACGAAATATCTTGGCCTGCAGTTGCGCACGCCGCTGGTCGCCTCCGCCTCTCCGCTCTCGCAGGAAATCAGCGGCATCCGCAGCCTCGAAGATGCCGGCGCCTCGGCCGTCGTGCTCTACTCCCTGTTCGAAGAGCAACTGCGTCAGGAGGCCCTCGAGCTGGAACGCGATCTCAACGCCGGCACCGAGAGTTTTGCCGAGTCCATAACTTATTTTCCCCGCCCCAGCGAATTCCACACCGGCCCCGAGGGCTATCTGAATCACATTCGCAAAGCCAAAGACGCAGTGAATATTCCGATTATCGCCAGCCTTAACAGTTCGACCCTCGGCGGTTGGACCAAGTTCGCCAGGCAGGTCGAGCAAGCCGGAGCCGACGCCATCGAGTGCAATATCTACTTCATTCCGACGAATTTAGAAATCCTTGGTTCCGAGGTAGAGACGATCTATGCTGACATTCTCCGCGAAGTAAAACTTTCGGTTCACATTCCGGTGGCGGCCAAGCTCAGTCCGTTTTTCAGTAATTTTGCGAACATGGCAAAGCGGCTCGACCAGATGGGCACCGACGGCTTGGTGCTCTTCAACCGCTTCTACCAGCCCGACATCGATCTGGAAGAATTAGAAATTAAACCCAACGTTCTTCTCAGCAGCCCGCAGGAGTTACGCCTGCCTCTAACTTGGATCGGCATTCTTTATGGACGGGTCCGGGCCAGCCTGGCAGCGACCAGTGGTGTGTATCGGTCCCAAGATGTACTCAAGCTGCTCATGGTCGGCGCGGATGTAACCATGCTTTGCTCTGCTCTGTTGCGCCATGGCATCGGGCATCTTCGTCATGTAGAACAAGGCGTTCAAGAGTGGATGGAAGAACACGAATACGAGTCCGTGCAACAAATGCAAGGCAGCATGAGCCAGCTCCGCTGCCCCGATCCCGGAGCCTTCGAGCGCGCCCAGTACATGCGAGCCGTTAAGGGCCTGGAGCACGTGCTCACAACCAGCTAAGAGATTTCCGCTCGTGTAGGGACGGCCGCCCTCGGCCGTCCAAGCCGAGAGCATCTCGGCATCTGCCCGTTGTCACAGCAACTCTGATTAAGTCGGTTGCGAGAGCTTTGAAAGGGCATGGCTTCAGCCATGCCGTCAGAACCCGCTATACAAGCGGCTTTAGCCGCTGAGGGTCGCACTTTTGCGTAGCCCGTCTCGCCACCTAGGACTTAATCAGAGTTTTCCCTAAGTGCAATGCGGCCCTCCGCCAGGGCTGGTAGTGGCTTGACGTCGCCAGTCGCCCGCAGCAACAGCAATCCTGGATTTGGCTACAGGGCAGTTTTCTAGTAGCCGACTCGCCGGTTTCCGCATAATTCCTGGCTCGTGAGTGCTGTCGGGATCTAACAACAGTTGTGATGCTAAATCGGGTAGGCGGGCGTCCGCGTCATCAAAATCAGTGAACTGGAAATGGGAGGTTCCAACCCGACGACGACAATACTACGGGCTTCTCGTCCGGTCGATCTACCCATCTCTTTAGAGTTGCGGTCCGAGACGCATCATTGTGCAGGCCCGTCATCGTGACCCAATATTGTTGCTGATCGCTCGAAACGGCATAGTAGATGACACCGGGACGGTTTGACACATTGTCTAGCTGCGGCCCTGATGCGTCGTTCACAACGACAATCTCGTAAGGGAGCCTATGCCCCCCTTGTGAGTAGAAGCTCAGGGTAGGTGGCGATTCCACACGATTCTGCCAGGCTGCTGGGCCGCTCTTCATAGCCTCTGAAAACTCTGCTTCGTTCTTGGGGAACCTCCGATTCACATCGCGCCACACTCCGAGGAATGACTTAACGCTCGACATATAATTGGAGTCCCCGATCATGCTCCGATCCACGTGTGGTATTCCGTCAGGGATGTACGCCATCGTGGCCAAACCAAAGATCACACCAACTCCAAAAAGTGATCCATAGAAACTCCTGCGCCATGCGGCATAAAGAACACAACGGAAAATAGCAGCGCCGAGCACGACGAAGACAGAAGCCGCCGCGAGGTACGGGTATTCGACGTAGTAAACATTTGTCGTGTGGATGCGAATCGAACACGTGACGAGGTACAGCCCGAATGTCAACGCAGGAAGAGCAAAGAGTCCAAAGATTACAGTGAGAGCCACTTTGATGCTTTTTTGCATGATCTCCGGTTGCCTTTCGCTGATGAGAGTCTAGGCGGATATGAGGAAATGGCAAGATGACTAATGTAAACAGGCAATTGCGCTCTCGACGTGGCAAACCCGAGGTTGACCCACTACCCTGGACTCGGCATACTTGACAAAAGAGCTATACTAAAAGTTAGACCAAAGCCCAGCGCGGCCCGCACCGTAATCGACAATAAGTTCTTTGAAATCTGGATTTTGCGCGACTTAGTAAGTCCAAATCCTTGATTCTAAAGGCTAAGGTTAGACAAAGTAGCCAGTAACTTCATTGTTATGAATACTTTGTAAGTTAACTCCTTTAGACCCAAAGACCTGGCGAAAATTTCCCCGTAAGCCCATGATTCTAATAAATAGGGGGGGAGGGGGGGTACCCCCCAGTACCGACTAGTAACTATAGTCGAAATCAAGGTCAAGCCACGATCAGGAAAACGAAAAGACAACAAAAAAAATCAACACAAGAATTATTTTTTACTTTCCGCTACTCCCTCAAAATGCGCTTCAATCTCCTCCAGAGTCTTCCCTTTCGTTTCCGGCAGGAACACCGCGGCCGTGATGAAGTAGATTACGGTGCAACCGGCAAAGCCAAAAAACATGGTCGAGTAACCATGCTTGCCGACGGTCGGCAGGAACACGGCGGCAATGGTCGTCGAAACTGCCTGGTTGATCAACAGCGCAATGCTCATGCCATTGGAGCGAATGCGGGTCGGCATCAGCTCCGAAAGCGCCAGCCACACGCATACTCCGGGCCCGATCGCGAAAAACGCCATGAAAACGAAAGGGCTGATCGCCACCAGCCAGCCATTGTGAGTAGTCGGCACGGGAGTAATCAGCGCATTATCAATTTTCAGCGACGCCTTGCGCGCCGCATCGAGATTGCTGAACGGATTCGAGAAAAACGCGACTACTTTATTGGCAGGCACGCAGCTTTCGCGAGTGATCTCAATGGGCTTAGCGGCATTGTCGTCGGAACGCGCAACCTTGGTTGCAGCGCGGAAATCTCCGTACGAATAGATGACGACCAGAGATGTGGCACGGTTGCCGATCGCTTTGCCAGCGTCTCCGCTAGCCGCGAGAACCGCATCCGCAGTCTTCTCGTCGTAGAGCAACGTGACCTTCTGGCCGGCGTCAACCTCGGCATCAATTATGGACTGAACCGCGTCCCGAGAATCGACGCGCAGCTTTTCCGTCCGGCGGAATAGCAAGCCGGTGCAGAGGAGCGACACAATGATGCCGGCGCTGCCCAACGACAGCAGAAACTTCCGTCCCTTGCGGTCCACCAGCAGCACGCCGCCAATGGTCATCAGAAAATTCACGATGGTGAAAAGAACGTAGCCCCAATGCGCCTGGACATCGGAAAGACCACCTTGCAAAAGAATGTTGGTGTTGTAGCCAATGATGGAATTGACGCCGGTAGCCTGGTTGCAGGCAAGAATCACGCAGGCCAGGACAAACGGGATCACGTATTTGCGGTGTAAGAGTGATTCCTTAACCCTGGCTCCGGTCGAGGTCTTCGCTTCTTCAGCGGCCGCAGCTTGTTCCATTTCCGCCAGCTCGACGTCCGCTTGCTCGGTGGTGCGAGAGCGGAGAAGCGCACCGTAGGCCGCATCCCTTTTCCCGCGGCGAAACAGCCAACGCGGCGATTCCGACACCATGGGGCTGCCGATCACAAACAAGATGCCGGGTGGAAGCGACACCCAGAAAATGCTGCGCCAGGCCGTGTCTTTGAAGGCGTAGAGTCTCGCGGGATCGCCGAGCCTGGCCACTTCTTCGACGCGAACACTGAAGAACATGCCCACAACGGCCGCGGTCACGATACCGAGTGTCAGCAGCCATTGGAAGATGCCCGTCCCTTTGCCGCGGTTCGATGCCGCCAGACACTCGGCCAGATACAGCGGGACAACGACACCGATCAGCCCAGCGCTGATGCCCTGCAAGAGGCGGCCAAACACCAACGACTCATAGCCGTGCGAGAGCGCAATCATGGGAATGCTCGAGACAAACAGCAATCCGCTGAGCACCATCAGAGGCTTGCGCCCCATCCAGTCGGCCAGTGCGCCGGCAAACAAGGTTGAGATACGCTGCCGAGGAGCACGGCAGCAACCACGATCGAAAGCTGGCCCGCATTCAACCCGGAGGTGGCTTCCAGGTAAGGCAAAGCCCCGGCAATGATGCCCACATCCACGCCGTAGAGCAATCCGCCAAGTCCTGCTACCAGCAGCAGGAAGCGGTTGTAGCCAGCTTTTTCGTTGCTCACCACAGTGGCAGCCCTTTCGCCTTTAGCAGCAGAGGCCAGAAAGTCATTCTCATCGAGACCGATCAATTTCCCACACCAGTCACCGGACCGCCGGAGATACATAGGCAGCCGAATGACCAGCGCTCGCAATAGTGATGAAGAAGGTGAATCTTATCAGAGATGAATGCGAGTCATCGGATAGTCCGTTCGGCGATCCGATGTAGCTTCGCTCCAGGTGTCGACTTCTGGTGGTGAGTGCTGATTTAGAACGGAAAGTCCGATTCAGATTTCCCGCACCGGGAATTCCACGAGAGAGGTCTCCCAACAAACTCGTAACCCCAACCAGGAGAAAGACAAGCGTAAATCCAGAAAGCACAGCCGCGGTGGCAGGGTAACTGCAAGAGAGGACGTGGGACGGTCACTCGACAGATGTGAATGATCTAACCGAACCTCGCTAAGCGGGGCCAGCGAAGCTGCACTCGAATGGAAACGCAAATCATGCAAACGGGTCTCGGAGCAAGACCGATAGCAAGTGAACAGCAGATCGATGGGCCAGCGGCGGCTCCGGCCTTTTCCTCGAACTGGTTTGCGGCCTACACCAATTCGCATCACGAAAAACGTGTGGCCTCGCACTTTGCCGCGCGCCAGGTCGAATCCTTCTTACCGCTTTATGCCACCCGTCACCGTTGGAAGAACCGTTGCGAGATGAACCTCGAGCTGCCACTTTTTCCCAATTACGTGTTTGTACGCATCGATCCCCGGGAGCGCGTGCGCGTACTCGAAGTGCCGGGCGTCGTGTCCCTGGTTGGTTTTGGACGAGTCCTGGCGCCGCTCCCCGACTTTGAAATCGAGGCACTCCGCTCTGGTCTCGGGCAGCGGAAAATTGAGCCCCACCCTTACCTCGTCATCGGTGAACGGGTGCGCATCAAGTGCGGACCCATGGCCGCGATGGAAGGCGTGCTGGTCCGCAAAAAAAACAACTTCCGAGTTGTACTCGCGCTGGAAGTGATCATGCGCTGCGTGGCGGTCGAAGTCGATGCGGACGATTTGGAGCCAGCGGCGAAGTACGCCGGGCGCGTGTTCCTGCCGCCCGACTGCGCCGGCCAACCCAACCAGCAACTACAGCCGGGCCGGCCACTCTAGAGCGTGTTTTCCCTCGACAAATTCCGCTGGCATTCTTGCCAGGCCGTGGCCGTGGCCCTGCTTGTCAGTGCTGTGGGAAACCCCGGCTGGGCGTCCAATCTCGAAACTCTGAAACCCTGTACCAGCCAGAACAAAAGCGAGAGTGCCAGCCCCACGATCAGTCAAAGTATCAGCGAAAGTAGCGGCAGTAGTAGCAGCGAGAATAGCCAGGAAAGAGAAGATCGGCGTTCAGCGGAGGCGCTCCGACCGGATACGCTTGTAACCAATCCGACGGAAAAGAGAAGCGTGGTGTCCGGTTTCTGCCTGGAGTACTTCGCGCACAATCTTGTATCGGACCAGAAAACCATCTGGACCAGCCCGTTGCATCTGCAGGCACTCGATGCCGCAGATAAAAACTGGCTCCTGCCTCTGGGAGTGGGCACCCTGGGCCTGATCGCGGCTGACAACGACATCATGCGGCATTTCGGACCGACCCCAATGGCCCACAGCAACAGCTTCAGTAACTACGGACTCGCGGCCATGGTCGGCGGCGCCGCGAGCTTGTACCTGCGCGGGGCAACCCGCAACGACGATCACAGCCGCGAAACCGGCTTTCTGGCCGGTGAAGCGGCGGTGAACAGTTTGATCGTGGCCGAGACCATGAAACTGGTTTTCCAGAGACCTCGTCCGAACGCCCCGAACGCCGGCAGCTTCGGAGCGGGAGGCGCGTCGTTTCCCTCGGAACATGCCCTGGCCGCATGGTCGATTGCGAGCGTCGTCGCCCACGAATACCCCGGACCGCTGACCCGACTGCTGGCCTACGGCGCGGCCTCGGGAATCAGCCTGGCGCGGGTGGCGGCTCGCGATCACTTTCCTTCCGACGTGGTCGTCGGCGGCGCGCTCGGCTATCTGATCGGAAGGTATGTGTACCGGGCGCACCACGACCCGGAGTTGCCGGGTGCGAGCGCGAACGATTTCGCAAAAGACTTCCAGGAAAAGACGCCACCCCGCGCGCGTACCCCGGCTGAGCTTGGATCGCCATCCGTTCCCCTGGACTCGTGGGTTTATGCCGCGTTCGACCGCCTGGCCGCGCTGGGGTATGCGCCCAGCGCCTACGCCAATCTGCGGCCATGGACGCGCATGGAGTGTGCCCGCATCATCGCCGCCGCCAGCGACGATCTTCACATCGAAGACCTGGGGGTTGACGACAACCGGAGTTCGGAGGCGTACCGGCTGCACGCGGCTCTCGCCGCTGAGTTCACGACCGAACTCGGGCGCTTCGACGGCTCCGGCACTTCCGAGATCCGGGTAGAAAACGTTTACACGCGTTACCTCGCGATCGCCGGCACACCGCTCGACGACGGTTATCACTTTGGCCAGACCCTCATCAATGACTACGGCCGTCTCTACGGCCCGGGGTCGAACCTGTTAAGCGGGGCTTCGGCATCGGGAGCGGCCGGACCGGTTTCGTTCTATATACGCGGAGAGTATCAGCACGCAGCGCCGCTTCCCGCCTACAGTCAGGCAGTCGAGCAGATGATTGGCGCGATCGACGTGACCCCGCCTCAGGATCCGATTCACACGACCGTCATCGATCAGGTTCATCTCCTGGACGCTTACATCGCATGGAACTTCAAGACCATCCAGATATCGGCCGGCCGGCAAAGTCTGTGGTGGGGACCGGGCCAGGGCGGCCCGCCGAACTTGAGCGACAACGCCCAACCCCTCGACATGTTGCGTCTGACCATTCCATCTCCCTGGAGACTGCCGAGTTTCCTCCATTGGCTGGGGCCCCTGCGCTGGGACTCCTTCGTCGGATTAATGGCCGGACACCACTATCCGCCCCTGCCGGCCATTGATGGCCAGAAGATCAGTTTCAAGCCGACGCCCAACCTGGAATTCGGGTTCTCGCGCACCATTGTATTCCGGCCGGTTACAACCCGCATGTTCTTGAGAGGTTTCTTCAGTTTCGGGGACAACAAAACTACGATCCCCGGCAGCACGGCCGATGTGGGCGACCGGCGCAGTGGTTTTGATTTCAGCTATCGCATTCCCGGCCTGCGGAAATGGCTGGTTCTGTACAACGATGGCATGACCGACGACCGAAGCTTGATTTCCGCGCCGAGGCGGCATGGTCGGACCCTCCGGACGAGTCCAACCGGGGCGGCAAATACTTCTACTACAACGGCGCCTATCACGACTCCTACACCAACGACGGGCACCTCGTCGGTTCCTGGGTGGGCCGGGAGGGGCACGGCGTTCAACTCTGGAGCACTTATTGGCTTTCGCCCCGCAACTCGGTCGAAGTGGGATACCGGAAGGCCCATGTCGACAGCAATTTCATTCCGGAGGGCGGCAACATTCAGGATTTCCTTGTCCGGGCAACTTTTCAACTGCGCCCGGAAATGGAGATTACGACATTTCTCCAGTACGAACGCTGGAACTTCCCTGTTCTGGCGCCGCTGGCGGGGCCGAACACGGTGTCCTCGGTGCAGTTCACCTACCATCCGAAGTGGAGCAAGGCGCTGAAATTCCGATGAGCTTAGAAACTGATGACCTCCGGAAGAATGCTCTTCGAAGTAACCACCTCAGAAATAGCGGCGTCAGAAGCAACCATCATGACCTCCGAAAAACCGATCTCCGAACCTTGTAAGCCACGAGCCGAAGTGTCCCCGCCGGCCAGGTGCGGCCGCGATGTTATTCCGGCCAGCCGGAGGCTGCGCTGGACGATCGTCTCGCTCATGGGCCTCTTCGTGTTGTCCGGTTTCGGATCAGCTCAAACTACGCTGAGTACGCCGCCCGCTGACGATCCGCAATGTGTGGAGAACGATTGCCCGAACGCGCCCATGAACCCCGAGAGCAACCCCAATCCGGCGCCCGGCAGAGTGGGAAATCAAGCGGGATCGGCACCGCGTCCGGGTGAGACCATGCCGGGCAATAACAATAACAGCCGCGCGGATGAGGACCAGAATGCAGAACCGGACCGCCATCGGAAGCCGGGTTTCCCGGGGAAGACGGATACGATTCCAGAACCGCCACCCAGCGAATTTCAGGAATTTGTCGCCAGTTCCGTCGGCCGCAGGCTGCCCATTTATGGATACAGCTTGTTCGATCGCGTCCCCACAACTTTCGCGCCCGTCGACCGGATTCCGGTTACCGACGATTACCAGATTGGACCGGGGGACGAGATCCTGATCCGGGCCTGGGGACAGATTGATCTGAACGGCAAACTGGTGGTCGATCGGGGAGGTGAGGTCTTCCTGCCCAAAGTAGGTGCGCTTTCCGTGGCTGGACTTAAATATCAGCAACTGCCGGAATATTTCCGGACCGCGATTGGGAGGGTGTTCCGTAACTTCGATTTGACGGTCAGCCTGGGACAGCTGCGATCGATTCAAGTGTTTGTCGTCGGACAGGCGCGGCGGCCCGGAAGTTACACCGTCAGTTCACTGTGCACCCTGGTCAACGCGCTGTTCGCCTCGGGCGGGCCGTCAACGAGCGGCTCCATGCGGCACATCCAATTGAAGCGGGACAACCGTCTGATTACGGACTTCGATTTCTATGACCTGCTTCTAAAAGGGGACAAGTCGAAGGACGCGCGGTTGTTGCCCGGAGATGTTATCTATATTCCGCCCGCCGGGCCGTCGATTGCCATCGCGGGCAGCGTGAATGGACCCGCGATTTACGAACTGCGGGAAGGGATCGCTCTCGGCAGCGCGATTGAGATGGCGGGAGGCCTCGCGACCACCGCGGATGGACAAAAAGCGGTGGTCGAACGCATCGAAAACCGCAACACCCGACGGGTCGAGGAATTCCCTCTGGATGGAAAAGGTCTGGAGCGGCCATTGCAAGATGGGGACCTGGTCCGCATTCTCTCGCTTTCTCCCCGTTTTCAAAACGCCGTGACCCTGCGGGGAAACGTCGCTCATCCCGGACGCACGGAATGGCATAGCGGCATGCGACTGAAGGACGTGATCCCGAACCAGGACGCGCTGGTCACCCGCGACTACTGGCGCGCCACCAACTGGGCTGCGAATGCCGGCGAAAGAAATGAGCAGCAGACCAGCCGCGCTTACTGGCGCGCCACCACCTTGGGGGCAAACGCGGAAGAAAGCGATGACCCCCAGTTCACCCGCAACTACGGGCGCGCACCTGGCCCGGTGGCGAACCCGGACGAAAAAGATGTCGACCGCGGCGACCCCCAGTCTGACCGGCAACCCGCCTCGGCCAAAGCGGCGACCGAGGCCACGACCGCGAAACTGCGGAACCAGATCGCGCGCAATGCTCCGGAGATCAACTGGGATTACGCGGTCATTCAGCGGCTGAACCCTGAGGACTTGACGACCCGGCTGGTCCCTTTCAATCTGGGGAAACTGGTGCTCGAGGGAGATGAGCAAAACAACCTGGCGCTCGAAGCGGGCGACGTCATCACCATCTTCTCGCAGAACGATCTCGCGGTTCCACTCGAAAAACAGAGCAAGTTCGTACGCCTGGAAGGAGAGTTTCGAACCGCCGGCGTCTACCAGGCCGAAGCGGGCGAAACCGTCCGCCATCTGGTAGAACGCGTCGGCGGATTTACCCCGGACGCCTACCTTTATGGGGCAGAATTTACGCGCGAATCGGTGCGCGTCAACCAGCAGAAGGGATTGGATCAATTGATCGAGAAACTCGAGGAAGACATAACCCGCAATGCGCTGGCGCCCGCCGGAGTCAATCCTGAGGAAGTTGCCGACCAACGCGCCAAACTGGAAGTGCAGCGCCAATTGGTGGAGAGACTCCGCGCCGTGAA
>JBEKIB010000041.1:0-62370 GCA_050011975.1 Terriglobales bacterium
CCACGATATCCGCTAGAATGCCGCCTGCCGACTGCGCCGTGTCTCCGCCCGCCAGGGGAACCTTGAATTCCTCCGCCAGATCCAGCAGTCCCTTCAAAAAGCGGTCCACCCACTTCTGCGGAACGTCGCTCGGAACGGCCAGCGATAAGAATGCCGCTCGCGGCTCGCCACCCATCGCCGCGATGTCGCTCAGCCCGCGCGTCAGGCAGCGCCGCCCCACCAGTTCCGGACGGTGCCAATCGCGCCGGAAATGCACCTTCTCGATGGTGAAGTCGGTGGTCACCAGCAACTCGTGTCCTGGAGGAACGCTCAGCACCGCGCAGTCATCGCCGATGCCCGTCACCACCGACTCGCCTCCGCGGGCAGAGCGGCGAATCTGCTGAATCAGTTTCTTTTCGCCAAGTGGCATGACGATCACTATACCGCGGCTTCCCATCCTCCAGAGCGGCCCACTGGCGCCTCGATCGCGGGCGCATGCCTCCTTACGGCGGTAATCTGTCCGGATGGGCACGCCAATTACCCTGCCTTGGTAACCGCTCAAAGGGTCGTAGTGAGGTTGACAGGGGGAATCAGGTTTGCTAACGTTTACTTGCCGTTCACAGTATTTTGCCGGACCAACTACTGCAACGTGAATCAGTTGCAGCGAAGTTGGATTTCGGCTTGCCTGGTTCCGTGGTTTTGGCAAGAGCCAGCCTGCTCCTAAATGCAGCTGGTGGAATCAGGATTCCGAGCCCGAGCATGACAGTTCCGCTCCGGCAGGTCTCCGAAGCAAAATCTGTTCCCCGGAAGTAACATATTGCGTAAACGCTTCTACATCTTTTTCGTAGCTCGCGACGAAGCTGGGCAGCTTCGCAAGATTTCCATTCCCGTTCAATATTTGTACGTTCTTGTGGCCGGGCTGGTGATCGGCGCCCTCTGCCTCACGGGAATCGCCAGTTCTTATTCCCGGATGCTGCTAAAAGTCGCCCACTACAACCAGTTGCGCACCGAGCAAGCCCAGCTCAAGGACCGCTATTCGCGTCTGGAACAGGTCGCCAAAGAACGTGACATTCAGGTCGCTTCTCTCGGCTCACTGGCCAGCGAAGTTTCCGCACTATACGGCCTCAAGTCCGATCCGGCGATGGCGGCCGCCTCGACCGAGCAGATTCAAGAAGCGCAGGTCCACTCTTCGCTCGACCAGCTTTACGCGTTGAAGCACACCGCGCTGAGCGGTGCGGCCAGCGTCGGCATTTCACTTGGCCTCACCAGGAACTCCACCACGGCAGACTGGGTCCGCGCCAACTCGGCTCCGAACCTCTGGCCAGTCGAAGGCCAGATCACCGGCTCCTTCGGCGAGCGCATCGATCCGTTTAACGGGGAAGGCGCCTTTCATTCCGGTGTCGATATTTCCGCCAATGTGGGCTCGCCTGTCATCGCTCCTGCCGACGGCCTCGTTACTTTTGCCGACTTTCAGGGCGGCTACGGACGCGCCATCATGGTCGACCACGGACACGGCATCTCCACCCGCTACGGCCACCTTTCCAGCTTCGCCGTTGCCGCCGGACAATACATCCACCGCGGCGACACCATCGGTTACGTCGGCTTAAGCGGACGCTCCACCGGTCCTCATCTCCACTATGAAGTCCGCATCAACGACGTCCCGGTCAATCCCTACAAATACCTGCGGCTGACCGTGGCACGTATCGGCGGATTTGCCGCCGGCTCCTAGACCGGTTTCAGCGTTGCTGTACCCTGCCTTCGTAGAGACGGGGCTTGCCCCGTCTCCGCCGGACGAATTCCGTGGTTACAGTAATCGTGGTTATAGTAATCTTGGATTCGCTCTAGCCTCGAAATCTTGTCAAGCCCCCGCTTTGCCGATTTTCCCTCTAAAGCCATGAATTGGCGGGGAAAATAAAATCGCAAAACTTGTCCATGTAGGCGGTCGGAATTGATATAATAGATACAGGTAGATAAGAAAAGGGTGCGGAGTTCTTCCCGCACCCTTTTTTCATTCGACAAGATTTACGCTTTTGAAACCTTGAAACCCTGAAACTTTGAAACCTGGCCTCTCTAAGTTCTTATTTCGGAATACTTTGATATAAGTCCTTTGGATTCAAAGACCAAAGCAGAAAATCCCCGCTAAATCAATGATTTCATTAGGCGAGGGGGGAGGGGGGTGGGGGTACCAGGTAGTAAACATCCATCCCCGCACTCACCACTTCCTTCATATTTCATACACGGAGCAAAAAATGTCCTTATATCCCAGTCATATTGCGCGGTGTCAGCACATTAAAGTGAACGGAACCCAATGCGGATCGCCGTCGCTTCGCGAAACTAAGTATTGTTATTACCACATCCGCTACCACTGGCCGGAACTGGATGCCCTGGAAGACAAAGTCGAGTGGTTCAAACCACTGCCAACGCTCGAAGATGCAAATTCCATTCAGGTCTCGCTGGCCAAGGTGATGGAGCAGTTGGTGACAGAGGAAATAGACCACAAGACCGCTGCCCTGTGGCTGTATGCGTTGCAGATAGCTTCGATGAACCTGAAACGCACCTCGCTCGAACCCGCACTCCCCACCCAGGTAATCATCGATCGCGAATCGGTGGCCCAGCGCCCCATCGGAGCCTCGGCCTGGTCCCGAGTCCAGGGACGCGAATACGACGATCTCACTGCGGAAAACGACGGCAAGAGCAATGATAATGATCATGATAACGACAACGGCAATGATAATGCCCAGCAATCGCTGCAAAAATATCTACCGGAACCACCAACGGACGGACGCCCTTCGTGAGACTCGCCCTCAAGCGAATCGGACGCTCGCTCGACTTCGAGGAAAATCCAAGCTCGATGTGGCAGTGAAATCCTAGGTCTCGAAAAGCGCGAGACCTGGGGCACCCGGCTTCAGGGAAAATGTGGCGCGGACACTCTTGTCCGCGACGGGCTTCCCGCAGAGCAATGCAGTTTGATTCCACCTCAAGGCGAATTTACTGCCGTTGGCTTTCTACTGGGCCACCGCTCCGGCACCGAGCCGCTCTGTCAGTTGCGCCTGATAGAGGCTTGATGGGAAAACGTAAGTTCCCGGCGAGTCGATCGCGCCTTGGGGCAGCACGGTGGAACCGCCGGGCGCTGCGGTTGTCTCCTGCGTGCCCATGCAGCCTATGCACCAGTTCTCCGAACCCGGTGGCTGCTGAATAGTGAATTCATTCGCACTCGAGTTCCACACCACGCCCCAACCGATGGCCCAGCCCTGTCCGGTGCCGTCGTTGCCGCGGTCCAGGAGGTTGATGTTTCCCTGCGTGGAGCCAGGTATCGCTGTAACCGTGGTGTTCTCCACCAGTAACCCGGTTGCCCAGCGCTGGTGGGGTTCGATGCTGGTGTCGCCCTCGAAGGTGCCGTTGCGCAGGACATTCGGCCCTTGCGTCGCGCTGCTGGTGGAGAAGAAGAACATGTTGTCGGCAACATCGCTCACCGTATCCATCAGCACCTGGGTTGCGCGCATGATGTAAAACTCTTCAAACTTTGCATCGTCGGTCTGGGTGACGGTATGCGTGATGGCGACGTTGCTCACCGTCACCTGTTTGCTGTAGTCCTCAATATCGACGCTCTGCAGCGTATCCTGCGCGGTGAGGTTGCGGGCCCACGCGTTGAGCACGGAATAGGTGACGACCAGTTGATACGTCGGCGTCGGCGGCACGAGGTTATTCGGAGGTACAGGCGCAATGGCGCGCAGATCCTCGACGCCGACCTGTGAGATGCGTCCGCTGAAGGTGTACGCCTGCAACGTGGCGCCGTCGACGCCGCAGTAGGTACTGTCGATAGAGTCGGACATGGGTGCATCGAGCGTGATCTGGTTCCCGTCGATCGCCGTGATAGTGCGATCCGTCCTCAGCTCGTCGCTGCCAACGTCGATCCAGTTGCAAGGGGAACCGCCGCAAGTGGTGCCTAAATCCGCCGCGGTCATCGCCATGAAGTTCACCCACGCGGCGGTCACCGGCCTCGTGATGATGACGTTCGTTCCCACCGATAGCCCGGCGGTGCTGGCGACGTCGACGGTGAGCGTGCCTGCGGGCACATAGGTATCTGTGATGACCGTGGGCGAGCCAACGTAAGAGGGATCGTTGCCGCTCGTTCCCAGGACGATCAGTGGATAAGGTGTGGCCGCGCCGGTCATGGTAATTACAGTGTTGCTTCCGGGCGAAGTGCCGCTTCCACTGCCTCGGAGCACCACGCCGCTAGCGGTGACGGTCAGCGAACTGCTCACTGTGTAGCTGCCGGGCTCCAGCAGGACAGCGCCGCGCAGGCCGGTCGTGGCATTCAAGGCCATTGCGGAGACGGTGGCGATTGCGGCCTGAATGTTGGCGGTGTCGTCTCCGCCAGATGGGGAGACGGTGGCCTCGACCGGTGCTGTCGGGATTGCCACCGCATCCTGCTCGTAGCCGGCGGTGGAGAAGTCCATGATCTTGTCGCCCTGTGCGTCGAGGGTTTTATACGTCAGGTTGCCGCTGGAGTTGTAGTAGACCCATTGGCTTGCCGGAGCGGTCGAAGGTGTCAGCGTAATGGTCGCCGAGCCCGACGCGCTGGGATCCTTAATGCTGGTGGCCGTCAGCGTGATGGTGACAGGCGAGGTCCCGCCGATCCCCGCAGGTGCGAGATAAGTCACGCCAGTCGTGGTCACACTCGTGAGCGTGCCCACACCGGCACCGATACTCCAGTTCACACCCGAGTTGGAAGAGTCATTCGCAACGGTCACCGTGAAAGCCTGTGATCCGCCGCCGTTCAGGGAGGCAGTCGCCGGACTGATGGCAACGCTGACTGCAGGGGGAGCCGGGCTACTGCCGCCGCAGCCGGCCAAAGCCAAAAGGACTAGTGCTGCCATGAGGAGCGATGGCGATCTTCTGTCATGGGACGTCATGATGACGACTCGTTCGCAGCACTATGCCGCGAGAGCGTCCGCAAGTCAATGAGAACGAGGCTTGAACATCTTTTCAGTCGGTGGGATTGATCTCGGAGGAGTCTGGAAACCCGAGCCCCCGGGACTTCGCGCAATTACGGAGATACTTGGAGCGTGATTTCGTTGGACCCGACTTCGAACCTACCCATTGCATCGCGGCCAGTGACGGAAAGGTACTCGCTGTAACTGCCGAAAGGGACTGTCGCCCACAAGCTAGTAGCAGAGTATGACGAAGAACTGCCTCATTGAAACCTTGAAACTCTGAAACCTTGAAACCTGCTCTACCCCTTTGCCTTCTTAACTTCCTCGATCAGCGGCGGCACGATGTCGAACAAGTTTCCGACCACGGCATAATCGGCAATCTCAAAAATCGGAGCCTCGGAATCTTTGTTAATGGCCACGATGCTGCGCGAACCCTTCATGCCGACGATATGCTGAATCGCCCCCGAGATTCCGAGCGCCAGATACAGCTTTGGAGCGACCGTCTGTCCCGACGATCCGATCTGCCGGTCCATGGGCAGCCATCCGTTGTCACAGATCGGACGAGAAGCGGCGAGTTCACCACCCAGCGCATCCGCCAACTGCTTTGCCAGCTCGATATTTTTCTGCTCCTTGATGCCGCGCCCCACCGACACAATAATTTCAGCCTGCGTCAGATCCACCGCCTGCTTGGCTTCTTTGAAGACTTCCTCCGGCTTGTTCCGCACCACGCCATCCGGAACCGCGACATTCACTGTCTCAACCGGCGCCGCAGCCGTGCCCGCTTCGACTTTATCGGCGCGGAACGAGCCATTCTGAAAGGTCACGAAGCAAGGCCCCGAGCCCGCAAAACTCACGTCAGCCACAAACTTTCCCTGGAACATCTGCCGCGTGAACAGCAGCTTCCCGCCTTCATACCTGGCCCCGATCACGTCGCTGATGGCCGTGGTTTGCAAGGCCGTCGCCAGCTTCGGCACAAAATCGCGCACCTGGTAGGTATGCGGCATCAGCACCAGCTTCGCCGGATGCTTTTGCAAGAACTCTTTCAACACATACGCAAACGCGTCTGGAGTGTAGGGTTCGAGCCTGGCCGACTCGACGTCATAGACTTTGGCCAGCTTCTTCGCCGCCACTTCGCCCGCGATCGCAGCCACGCCCGAGCCGACGACCGCAGCCTCCAGCGTCCATCCAGTCTGAGCGGCAATCGCCTGCCCAGCCGTAACTGTCTCCCAAGAGACGCGGTTCAGTTTTCCTTCGCGCTGTTCAACGACTACAAGAATGGTGGACATAGGAGTCAGGTCTCCGGCCTTAGCTTTCAGCTATCAGCTGTCAGCTATCAGTAACAGCCTTCATCTTTCACTGATAGCTGACAGCTGAGAGCTGACGGCTGACAGCTCAAATCACACGCATTTCATTCTTCAGCTTTTCCACCAGCTTCTTCGCCACTTCCGCCGGAGGACCTTCCAGAAACTCTGTATTCTTCGATTTCTGCGGGACGTACAGCTTCTCGATCTTCTGCAGATTCCCGCCCATCGCCGACTGCACCTCAGCCATCGTTACCTTGCGCAGTGGTTTCATCTTTGCCTGCTTGATGCCGATCAGCGTCGCATAGCGCAGCTTATTAATCCCCGACTGGATCGTCAGTACCGCCGGCAAAGGCATGTCGACAAACTGAAAGAATCCCGCTTCCAGCTCCCGCTTCACTCGGATGCCGCCGTCTTTTGTTTCAATCTGCATGATGATGGTCGCATGTGGCAATCCCAGAATCTCGGCGAGAATCACGCCCGTCTGCGCATATCCGTAATCGTCCGATTGCAAGCCGGTAAAGATCAGGTCAAACTTCTCATCCTTGATGGCCGCCGCGATGGCCCGCGCCGTGTTGTAGGCATCGAGCCCGACAAAGGCATCGTCCTCGAGGTGGATGGCCCGGTCCGCGCCTTTCGCCAGCGCCTCGCGCAGCACCTGCAGCGCCCGCGCCGGGCCCGCGGTGACGACCACCACCTCGCCGGTGTGGTTTTCCTTCTGCCGCAACGCCTCTTCGAGCGCGAATGCATCGGGTTCATTCACTTCGTAGGAAACATCCTCGCGGATCCACGTTCCCGCCTCATTCAGCTTCAGCGGAGCGTCTTTCTGCGGCACCTGCTTCATACAAACCAGAATCTTCACGGATCGACTCCCATCCCTAGCAGCGTCAAATGGCTCAGACGAAACTAACTAGTATAAACGAATGGGTGGAGCGAGGACATTGCTACCTGCGCCGCACCTGACCACGCACCGCCGTAATCTTGACCGCACGCTTCCCACTTGCCATGCTGACTATAGTGAAAAAGCCTCAGAAGTCGAAGAAGACTCAGCGCGCCCCTCGCATTCGCGTCCCTAATAGCGAGCGAGCGCTATTCACTATCGACGAGACTCGCTTCGTGGGCGTCCTTCAGCGCCTCTCTCTTACCGGAGGTTCCGCCGTCCTCTCCAAAGGCCCGATTCCACACGGAACCATGGGTGAGATCGCGATGAATACCGTCTTCGGCAAGGTCAGCGCTCACATCGAATTCCTTCAGACGGGCGCCGATGGTATCCCGCTCGCCCAGGCCTTCCGCTTCGTCGCTATGGACGACAGAAGCTCCAAACGCTTTGCCGCCGCAGCAGCACAAATGGAAAAGGAGGGCTACAGCGACGCTCCGTCAACAAAACCATCCCCTCTTTCGGCGCCGGCCTCCGAAGCGTTAGGCCAACTCCTCCAGAGTGTCCGCCGACTCGCTGCCACCCTCGTCGCCAACCGCTCCTCAGCCAACAGCTAGCAGTCGTGTGGTTCGATCGATTTCCCGGAAATCCCCAAGCAATGGACCATCGACGGTGGGGCCGTGAGAGGCCGCGATGAAAGCAAAGTGGGGCGAAGAAATTGTGAAGAGCGAGTCGCGGAGCTACCGGGCCACTTTTTCAACACCGGATGGACGTTCGGCATAGCGGCCAGCCGAGACGACCGACGCCGCCCTACTCCAGAAACGCGACGCTCTGCACGCTCGTAATCTCAAATCGCTTACGGCAGCGGATGTTCTTGCACATCATTACGTCGTCTCGCCGCAGCATGTAAGACCGAGCCTTGGCGAACTTCGCCCGGTCGCGATCATCTGCCCGCGGCGGCAGACTCTTCTTCTTCATGCGTACGACCCACTGGATCTCATACTCCGCCGATTGATGACAATGCGGACAATTTAAATTCGCCAGCTTTTTATCGGACCGTTCGTCAAAAAATTCGCGCTCATCCATAAATTAGGCCTCGGCCAACGCGGCGGATCACTGCCCTTCGCGCTTTGCGAAAGGCTGAAACTCCACGCCAACCTCAGATTATTGCACTTTTGCGCATTGAATGTGCGAAGATGCGAGGATTACGACGATGCCGCGCAAGCGTAAGAAAAAAATCTTCTCCGCCGCCAAAGTCGTCCGCGAAATGGCCCGCGAACGCGTCGGCAGTCCCAAACCCTCAGGCCTTGTCCCGGCTAAGAAGACCAAGCCGGAGAGACATAAACCAACCCTGGGTAAGCTGCTAACAGATGAGTAGCGGCAGAGCTTCTTCGCGCGGTCAATTGAAGGTTGCGCTCACCGCAGTACCACCAGCGGTTATGGTAACCACGCAAGTGTTGCCTGATGAACCGGGGCAATTTCCCCAGGTCACAGTGGGCCCGTTCGCCGTAAGCAAGACCGACGCCCCTACGTCGTACGTCGAAACGCACGTCCCAGGGCAACTGATCGCGGCTGGGAGACTCGTCACTGTCCCGGCCCCGACCACGCCGACGGCCAAGGTTGCAAGCTTGCCGCCACCCGGACAGATCGGGTTGCTAGGATCGTCCACCGTAGCCGTCCCGTAGCCAATGACAATGTTTCCCGCTCCGCCTGTGCCCTCGGGGTAACTGGCCGTAATATCGACACCCCCGCAACCCCCATGCCCATAAGGAGACACCAAGCCAGCATTCATGGTGACCACATCTGCAAAATCCACCGCCCACGTCGCCTTGCTCGTAATGTCCTGCGTAGAGGGAGGATGGATATACGTGGCGACCGCTGTGAACTGCTCCTGCGCCGACGTGTCGGGTGTTAGAAAAGTATAGTTCAGCGGCTGAACGGCAATGCTCACCAGCTTCTGGTCGTGCCCGCAACTCGGCAGGCTCAACGTTGCTCCCACTGCCACCAGCGCGCCTAAGGCGAGCCCGATATAGCTCCGCTTCATAACCACCACTCCTGGAGGCAAGTTTCGGCCTGCCCGATCGTCACATCATGCTCGTCGAATCAGGGAAAGATGAAATCTAGCGGAAGCACGTCCAAAAAGCAAGAAACGGTACTTGGCGTTTGCTCTCAGATTTCAGCTCTCAGTCTTCTAGCGCCCGCTGCCTCCACTAATCCACGTGCTCGCCCACCTCGAACCCTTCTTCGGCCGCAGGCAGCACGTCAGTTTCGCCCGCCACCCACACATAAAGCGTGGGCAGGAGGAAGACGCTCATGATGAGGGCGGCAATGAGACCTCCAACGATAACGATCGCGAACGGGCGCTGCGAATCCGAACCGATGGCGTGCGAAAGAGCAGCCGGCAGCAGTCCTAAAGTTGCGACCAGCATGGTCATCATGATGGGCCGCAGTCTCAACACAGCCCCCTCAACGGCGGCGTCCTCGATGGAATAGCGCCGAGCTCGAAGCTGGTTGATGTATTCGAGCATGATGACGCCGGTTTGCACGGACACTCCGAACAGGGCCAGGAAACCTACGCCGGAGGAAACACTGAAATTGGTGCCGGTGAACCACAGAGCAAGCAAACCGCCAATGGGTGCGATCGCAACAGTCGCCATAATCAACAGCGCCCATTTGAAAGATTTGAACATGGTGTAGAGGATGATGAAGATGAGGAGGATGGTGATGGGAAGCACGATCAGCAGCCGGTCGTTGGCTCGCTTCTGGCTCTCGTATTCGCCTTCCCAATCGATGCTGTATCCGGTGGGCAATTTGACCTGTTCGTTCACCTTCTTGATCGCCTCTTCCACCGTGCTGCCGAGGTCACGGCCGCGGACGCTGTACTTGATGGCAACATAACGCCGATTGCCCTCGCGATAAATTTCTGAAGCACCATCGGTCTCGCGTATTTTGCAGAGCTGTGCGAGCGATACCCGTTCCCCGGAAGGCGAGAGCAGGCGAATGCTTGCGATCGCTTCCTGCGTATCGCGATATTTTGGCAGGTAGCGCAACGTAAGGTCGTATCGCGCTTCGCCCTTGAGAACCTGGGTGAGTGCGTTGCCGCCAACCGCGGTCTGAATCGCATCCTGAACGTCCGCGACGTTGATCTGGTAACGCGCCGCCGCCTCGCGGTCCACCGTCACGTTCAGGTTGGGCTGGCCGAGGACACGGAAAACTCCGAGATCTTCAATGCCATTGATTTTTCGCATAATGCCGACAATTTCGTCGCTCTTTTCTTCGAGAACTTTCAAATCGTCGCCATAGATCTTCGTGGCCAGCGCGCCTTTCACGCCACTCACGGCCTCTTCCATATTGTCTTCAATGGGCTGAGAAAAGCCCCAGACGACACCGGGGATTTTGTCGAGTTCACGCTGCATGGCCGCGATCAGCTCGTCTTTGTTTTGGTGAAAGACAGGCCGCCACTTTTCTTTCGGTTTCAGGTCCACGAAATACTCGGTGTTAAAGAAGCCGGTGTTATCCGTTCCGTCATCTGGACGCCCAACTTGGCTGGTGCATTGCGGAACCTCGGGGAAGGAGCAAAGCACGATTCGGGCCTGGTCTGCGACCCGGGTACCCTCGTCCGGGCCGGTGCTGGGCGCAAGCGTGCCACGCACCCAGAGCGCTCCTTCATCCAGGTGGGGCAGAAATTCGGAACCGATAGTGCCGCTGAAAGCAAGATAATTCCCAAAGGCCACCAGAAGCAGGCACACACCGACCGTGATCGCACGCCGGCGAATCGCCCAGCGGAGGGCATCGCGATATCGTTCTGTCACGAAGGTCATGACGGGGTTACGCCATTCGTGTGCCCCCTTGGCGAACGCGAAACTTGCCAACACGGGCGCGACAAGGATCGAGAAGAGCAAGGCCCCTAGCAGCGCGAAGGCTACGGTCCAAGCCATGGGGTGGAAGAGCCTGCCTTCGACACGTTGCAGCGTAAAGATCGGCAAGAAGGCCGTGATGGTGATGATGATGGCATAGAACACCGGGCGCTGTACTTCATGCGAGGCAAAACCGATTCGTTCGGTAGAGGTCTTGATCCCGTCCCCATGGCTTAACTGGCGCACAATGTTTTCGACCAACACGATGGCGCCTTCCACGATTACACCGAAGTCCAATGCGCCAAGGGACAGGAGGTTGGCGGGGATGTGGCTCAAGTCCAGGCAAATGGAGGCAAACAACAGCGAAAACGGTATCGTTGCTGCAACTATGAGGGCGCCTCGGACATTCCCCAGAAATAGAAGCAGAACGACCGATACCAGGATCATTCCTTCGGTGAGGTTGTGAAGCACCGTGTGGGACGTGTAGTGGACCAGATCACTGCGATCGAGGAAAGGGACGACCTTAACTCCCGGAGGCAAGATGTGATTGTTAAGTTCTTCTACTTCTTTATGGACACCCTCGAGCGCGGTCTCGCCCGTTGCCCCTTTGCGCAATAGCACGATGCCCGACACTACATCGTCGTTATCGATGATCTTGCCGTCCTCGCGGTGAATCGCTCTGGCAAACTGGCCGAGGCGAATCTTTGGACCTTGCGAAACGGCGGCAATATCTTTCACACGGATCGGCGTGCCATTTTTGGTCATGATGACCGTGCGTTCGATGTCCTGGGCGCGGTCGACCAATCCGACGGAGCGCACGTTGATCTGCTGCAGGCCTTCTTGTATGAAGCTTCCGCCGGCGTTGACGTTGTTATTGGTGAGTTGCTGCTCGACCTGGGCCAGACTCAGGCCGTAGGCGACCAGCTTGTTTGGGTCAACGCGAACCTGGTATTCGCGGGTGGGGCCACCGAAGCTGGAAACGTCGACTATGTTGGGCACAGCCTTGAAGCTCTTTTCGACGACCCAGTCCTCAATCGACTTCAGCTCCATCGGGTCATAGGCCGGATTGGTGCTGTGCAGAGTGAAGAAATAAATCTGGCCGACTGGGCTCCAGTCTGTGCCCATTTGTGGCACTACGTTCGGCGGCAGGGTGACTTGGCTCAGCCGCTCCAGAACCCGCTCGCGGTTCCAGTCGTTATCCGATCCGTCGTCGAAGATCAGTTTTATGTCGGAGAGTCCGAAGAGCGAGAACGAACGCAGATGGACGACATGCGGGATGCCGTTCATCACGATTTCGAGTGGAATCGTGACCTGCTGTTCGATTTGTTCGGCCGAAATTCCCGGCCACTGCGTAATGATCTCAACGTAGTTGTCGGCGACGTCGGGATACGCCTCAATGGGAAGGTCGTGGAAAGCGACGATTCCACTCGCGAAAAGCAACAGGGCGAAACCCAGCACCAGCAGGCGGTTGTCAAGAGCAAAATCAACGACTCGACGAATCATTTATTGCTCCCATTTATTGCTCGCATCTATTGCTCCAACGTGTTTTGCAGCACCAGGGCATTGGAAACCACCTGATCTCCGGGTTTGATCCCGGAAACAACTTCCTGCAGGTTGCCGGGCAGCATTTTCCCTGTGACCACTTCCAGACGTTTGAAATGCCCTACGCGCACTGGGGTGTAAACCCACTCACGATCATGCAAGTGCAAAATGGCGGCTGGGGGAACTGCGGCGCGGGTTTCCGCCTGCTTACCGTAGAAGGTGGCATTGACGAACATGCCAATCCGCATCATTCCGGGATTGGCAACTTCGAGCCGAACTTTTGCAGTGCGGAGATTAGGATCGAGAACCGGCAGGATGTTGTCGATCCGGCCTTTCAAGACCTGGTTGGGATAGGCGGTCAGGTGAATATCCGCGTACTCTCCGGGGTGCACCGCGTCGAGATCATTTTCGTAAACGTCGCAGATGATCCAGACATAAGAGAGATCAGAGATAGTAAATGGATTCGGGGAGCCCAATCCTTGGACGCCCGACGCGGTGGTAACTTGTTGGTCGGAGATCACGCCCGAGATTGGAGCGGTGATGTCGACGATGCCCGAGGGATGATCCTTGTCGATGCCGAGAAGGCGCAACTGCTCGGTTGCGGCATCCAGATCGGCTTTTGCGTCCTGTGCCGTGTCCTCGGCTTGTTCCAGCGCGCTCTTGGAGATGGCTCCCTTGTCATAAAGAATCTGCGCCCGTTCGAGCTGTATGCGCGCCAAGCGCTCATCGTTCTCGGCCTTGCGATACGTCTGGTAAGCTCCGGAAACATCGTTGCTCTGAACTCTCAATAACAACTGGCCCTTTTTCACGGTGTCGCCCAGCCGGGCTTTAATTTCTACAACTCGCCCTGCGGCTAACGAGATCACGGGTACGGCGCGGGAGATATCGGGCTGCACCACACCAGTGACATTCAGCGCCGGGGCTGCCTTATGCTCAATCGCAGTCACCAATGGAAACTGCTCCGGGTGATCCACTTTGAAATTATTGGCATCGAGGTCCGGCTCGACGGTGGCCGGAGGCGGCGCCTCGGCCTTCGGGTCAGCTTTGCTTTCATTGCAACCAAGGAGGAGCAAGCACAACGGGAAGCACAGAATTGTCGCGAGCATCAGGCCAGCGAATCTGGTTTTCATTGGATAACCTCCCGGCCAACCGCCATATTCAGCTGGGCGGCAGCCGTCAAGTAAGAACCAAGCAAGTTCACGTAGCTGAGTTGCACCGTGCGGTAATCACTTTGGGCATTTAAGAAATCGAGCAGCGACGCAGCGCCGTGCTGATAGGAAAAGAAAATCGTGTCCCGCACCCGGGTTGCCTGTTGCAGATATTTCGCTTTGTACGGCTGCAGCAGAATCACATTGCTCTGGAGTACGGCGTAGCCGGAGTCGACGTCGCTGAGCACCGCTGCTTCGGCGGCATCGCGCAGTCTTTCATTGCGCGTGATATCGAGCTGAGTGCGCAGCTTTTCTCCCTGGTTGCGGTCGAAAATTCGCAATGGGATGCTGACACTGACGCCGAGCGTATTTACGGCAAACGGATTATTGTTGGATGAGTTGTGCGTATACCATGCGCTCCAGGTCGGGTCGGTTGAGCCGTTGGCAACCGCGAGTTTGTGCTCGGTCTGGGCTTTGTCCACGGCTTCGACGGCGGCCTTCAAGTCCGGCCGCGTGTCCATCGCGATCTTCCGGAACTCGTCGCGGGTCATGAGTTGGTCGTTGAAATCGAACGGACCGTCTACATCGAATTGTTCAATCGGGGTCCGATCGTTGAGCAGCGTTAGCAACTGAATTTTTGCCGTGCGCAGATTGACTTCGGCGGTTTGCAGGTCGGATTCATACTGCACGCGCTGCAGTTCCAATCGGTCGAGATCGATTTGCGCGATGTCGCCAGCATTGAAGCGATCTCTGCTGATCTGGAGCACGTGGTCGTAGTAGGCAAGGTTATCTTTTGCCAACTGTAGCACCGCTTTTGCCTGCAACGTTGACACAAATGCACCGCGCAAGTTGAAGAGCAGAGTTCTCTCAAGGTCGGCATGACTCGACTCTGCAATGAGGGTCCCCTTCTTCGCACTCTCCAGGCGCAACTGCCGCTTGTGCTGCCGTTCCTGCAGATAGCTCAGGCTGGGCGACTCAAAAGTCCCAGCGAACGGTTTCCATTCGCCTTTATTAGGAGCGATTTGGGTCCCGTCAGCCAACAAACCGAACGTCGGATTCGGGCGCAGGAAAGCAGTGATCTCCTGTGCTCTTGATTCGTCAATGCTCAGCTTGTCCGCCAGCAGCGTCGGGTTCACGGCTTCGAACTTGTCTCGAATCTGCTGCCACGTAAAGGTCTGCTGCGCCGAGGCGCTGACGACGGCTGCGACCAATAGCCATAGCCATGCGACCAGACTGAAATTGTGAAACTTGAACATCATGCACTCCGTGCGCCTCGGGAAAGACGGCTTGCCCAATGCGCGTGACTGCAAAAATCCTTAGGATTTTCCGGACTAATAAAACGTAAGACTGACTTGGGATTTACAGCCAAGTTGGATGCGCGAAAGGAGGAGCGCGGCCTGTGGGCGCGGGGGCAGAGAAAGTTCTGAGCGTTTGCGGCATGAACGGGAGAACCGCGCCGATATGCTCGAACGCGGGTGTCAGAGAAGCTAAACTGGGCAGAACGGGGTGCGAAGAATAAGTCAGCGCATGAACCGTGCAAGCGCAATGGCCGGGATGGCAGAAGGCGCGTTTCGACTCCTCCATCTCGGACCGCATGGGGTGCAAGTCGTCGGTGGCCGAGATTACGGGAAACAGCAGTACAAGAACGCAACCGAGAGCGCAAACGAAGACGAGCGGTTGCGCCGACGGACCTCCCGCCGGATTACCCAAACTGGCCGAAAGAGTGCGTTGCCGCCACAGCAGCCACGCGGGCAACAGCAGAGAAAGCCAGCAGAGATTAAGAAAAAGCTCCATACGAAATGCCCAGGTCCTTTGAAGGAAAGATCACGACCCGGCAGGACCATCTCAAGATAATCAGAATTATCAGGATAGCACAAACCCGGCAAGTGACTTGCGTACCTAGCGGGGCGGACAAAGCCGCTACGGACCCTGCACGACCTGCAAAGCTTGAGGTGTTTGGAGTCGCTGGCGAAGGATGGCTTTCCGGGTGGGAATTTCAGCAATGGCATCGGCATGGATCACGTAGGCGCCGTGAGGCAGCGTGTTGCCAAAGGGAATTTGAACGCTGGCAGCGCCGGTTTTCAGCGGGAAATGCTCGTAGCCGATGGCCGTCGCTCGCCCGTTGTCGGCAACGGCCACGATAATGACGGTCAGATCGAAGTCGTCCTTGGAACCGTTGGAGAGCTGGACGACGCCGTCAATCCGGTTGTCGCGGACTTTTGGAGGTTGAAGCCATTCGATCAGCAGAGAAGGGCTGACCACAGCTTTGAATTCTTTGTTGATGCTGTGCGCGGGACGGCCGGAGTCTTCGACTTTTAAGGTGAACGCGAAAGCGCCGGGCTTGGTGGGGCGTCCGGCCAGGAGGCCTTCCGGGGTAAGCGTGACCCCTTCCGGAAGATCGCCAATGGCTACGCTCCAGACGTAGGGCGGAGCGCCGCCGCTGGCGTGCAGAAGAATGTGGAATTCCACGCCTGCGTCGAGCGGAGGCAGAGCTTCGTCCACAACGGCGAGTGGGGGAGCCTGCGCGGCCAGCAGACTGCTGAAACAAGTCAGGATGGCGGTGAGCCGAATGATCTTGATGAAATTCATCGCGGGTTCGTTTGATTTTACGCCGGGCACAGCGTAAAAGAACTGCAATATGTCCTATCGTGGGTCGCACGTCGTGGTTGGCTTCTTACTCGTCTGCTCGCTTGTCTGCTCACTGACTGCGGATGCTCTGGCGCAGGCCGCAGCTTCATCCACGCAGAAAACGAATAACGCTGACGAGGCCGCGGTCTTCGAACGAATCCTAAATCGAGTCCACTTTGAAAACGACGGAACCGAAGTGAGCGAGACCGAGGCCGTGGTTCGGATTCAGAGCCAGGCGGGTGTGGAAGAATTCGGCCAACTGGTTTTCGGATATTCATCGGCGACGGAAAAGTTGGAGGTCGAGTATGTTCGCGTGCGCAAGCCGGATGGACAGGTGGTGGTGACGCCGGAATCGACGGCGCAGGATTTTGCTCCCGATGTGCTGAAAGAAGCTCCGATGTACAGCGACTACCGGCAGCGGCATATTTCCGTGGCGGCGCTGCAGCCCGGGGACACGCTGGAATACCGCACAGTGACGCGGGTTCTCACGCCGCTGGCCGGTGGAAACTTCTGGTACGAATACACATTTCCGAAAGACGTGGCGGTGGTTGAAGACCGGTTGGAGATCGACATCCCGAAGGCGCGCCAAGTGAAGCTGAAGACGCCGACGCGAAAGCCGGAAATTCAGGAGACCAGAGACCGGCGCGTTTACACCTGGGTGGTGAAGGACATCCAGCCGGCACGCGACAAAGACAAAGATGAGGCGGACGAGGACACCAGTCCGGATGTGCAACTGACGACTTTCACCGACTGGAAGGAGGTGGCGCAATGGTATGCAAAGCTGCAGGGCGAGCGCATGACGGTGGACGACAGCGTGCGCAAGAAAGCCGAGGAGCTCGCTAAAGGCGCGGACACGCCCACGGAGAAGGCACAACGGATCTACGATTTCGTGGCGCGGAATGTACGTTACGTGAGCATCTCGCTCGGGATCGGGCGGTATCAGCCGCACTCAGCCTCGGACGTTCTGCAGAATGGTTACGGCGACTGCAAGGACAAGCACACGTTGTTTTCCGCGCTGCTGCGGGCTGTGGGAATTCAAAGTTACCCGGTACTGATCGATAGCGCTCGCAACCTGGATGTGGACGTTCCCTCGCCGGCGCAGTTCGATCACGTGATCACGGCGGCGCGGCTGGGGACGGGGCTGACCTGGCTGGATACGACTCCGGAAGTGACGCCCTTCGGGTTGATTCTGTACCAACTGCGAAACAAAGAAGCGGTGGTGGCGTCGGAGGACAGCGAGGGAGGCTTGCAGCGGACGCCGGCGGATTCGCCAATCAAGACCTTCATGCACTTCACGCTCGACGGCAAGTTCAGCGAGTTCGGCGCGCTCGATGCAACGCTTGAGGTCACGGCCCAGGGGGACCGCGATTGGCCGATGCGAGCAGGCTTTCGACGAGTCCCGCAGGCGCACTGGAAGGACTTTGTGAAAGCCCTCTCTGCGACTTGGGGCTTGCCGGGTGACGTCGATGATGTTCAGCTCGATTCTATCGAGGACACGAGCAAGCCTTTTCATCTGAAGTATCACCTGCACCAGGACCAGTATTTTGTAGTGCCCTCGGCGAGCGTGAATTTCCGCCCGATCCCGCCGCTGGGCATGCCTGCGCTTCGAGCGTCGGAAAAGAGCACTGAGCCGTTGAACATCGGTCCCGCGGGTGAAATGGACTACCGGGTCCGTCTGCGGTTTCCCTCCAACTACACGGTGCGCACGCCGACCGCGGTTAAAATGACGCGAGATTATGGCGACTATTCATCTACCTATTCGCTGAGCCAAGGAATTCTGGAAGGCGAGCGCAAGTTGAACGTGAAGACGAATGAGTTGACGGCGGCACGGCGCGCGGACTACGAATCGTTTCGCAATGCAACGCAAAGCGATCAAGATCAGCTGCTGTCGTGCACCATTCTGACGCCGTCAGCGCAGGGGACGCAGACGGCGGCTTCGAAGATGGAAGGAGCTCCGGCGGAGCTGCACAAAGCGGGAGTGAAAGCGCTGCAGAGCAAGGATTACGGCACGGCGATCGACCTGCTGAAACACGCCGTGGACGCCGACTCCAGCCTGAAAGACGGCTGGTACGACCTGGGGCTGGCGTACGCCGGCGCTAACCATCATGCGGAAGCGATTGCCGCGTTCCGCAAGCAGATCGAGCTGGATCCGAATCACAAGCACGCGAATGGCGACCTCGCGATGGAGCTGCAGCAAACGGGGAAGACCGACGAGGCAATCGCGGCGTATCGCAAGCAATTGGCGATCAGTCCTTACGAAAAAACGACGCTTAAGAATCTCGGCTTGTTGCTGGCGCAGATGGGGCGGGATGCCGACGCGCGCACGGAGTTAGAAGCGGCCGCGGCGATTCCTCCGGATGATCCGGAAACGAAGATGGCGCTGGCGCAGGTGTACGGTCGATTGGGGGAGAACGCGCAAGCGCAAGAGCTGATGAAGGGACTGACGGGCAGTGCGGGCGCGGATTCGGGTCAGGACATTTTCGCGTCGGCATTGAGAAACGACATTGATCCAACGCAGACCGAGAATGATGCGCAGCAGGTTCTCTACGACATTGGCGGACAGTTCGACTCGGGCGAGTTAGACCGGCTGGGGCCGTCGGCGTTTTCATCGATGCAACTCGTGGCTCTGGCGTGGGCACGAACGGGATGGGCAAAATTTCAGCGCGGGGAAAACCTAGCAGCTATGCAGTTTCTCACGTCGGCGTGGCTTTTGAGCCAGTCGGGGACGGTCGCTAACCGACTGGGCCAGGTGCTCGAGAAGCAAGGGCAGCCTGAGAAGGCGCGTCATATGTATGCGCTGGCCGTGGCCGCGGGCGGAAGCGACGTGGTTGATTCGCGGGCGCGTTTGGCGAAACTGGCTGGCGATCCCGGTGTCGCGGAGAACAGTGTTGTGGAGAAAGACCTCGCGCAGGCACCGGTAGAGTTAGTGCAGGCACGCACGGTAAAGCTCGGGTCGATCACAAGCAAGTTGGTTTCGGCGCGGTTCAACCTTGTGTTCGACAGCTCGCCGCGTCCCGAGCGCGCCGAGTTTGTGGACGGCGACGAAAGCCTTCGTTCGGCGGCCGGGCAACTCCGGGAGAAGGACTTCCCGGTTAGATTTCCGGATGTGTCGTCGGTGAAAATCGTCTGCCGGGGGTTGTTGAGCTGCGGTGGTTCGGGATGCAGCATTGAGCTACTGCCTATCGAGAAGGAATCTTTTTCGGGAAGCGCGGCGAGTTCGAAAAAGTAATCCCTTCGTAGAGACGCGGCTTGCCGCGTCTCCGTCATCATCCCTTGATTTCAAGTCACACGATCGGGTGCGCCATCCCCTCGACGCATCCGCATGGACTCCGATAATCTAGTGAGTCTTGTACGGGAGGTCATGCCCATGCGGGAGGCCGTCGAACGACTGTGGCCGGAGATTCAGTGGATCAGCGATACCAAGCTTCGGGAGCAGGTGACGCAAGCCTGGATCAAGGCGCTCGAGCGTAGTCCGCTGAAGCCGGATGATCTAAATCAGATTCCTTTTACTCTGCTGGTTCCGAACTGTCCGATCACCTTCATGGAACACAAACGCTGCGTAGTGCATATCGCGCGAGACAGTGCGAAGGCGATGACGGGCTTCATGGGTCGAGCGTTACCGATCGACGTGGACGTGGTGATTGCCGGCGCGATCCTGGCGGACGTCGGCAAGTTGCTGGAGTATGAGATCGGTCCGGATGGGAAGAGCCGGCAAAGCGAGCGCGGAGAAGCGTTGCGGCATCCGTTCACTGGCGTCGCGCTGGCGATGGAGTGTGGCGTACCCGACGCGGTGTGCCACATCATCGCCGCGCACGCGGCCGAAGGCGATCTGGTGAAGCGCACGACCGAAGCGTTCATTGTGCATCACGCCGATTTCATGGCGTTTCTACCGTTCAAGAATCCGAAGAACGTGAAGCAAGGTCTCAGGTCTTAGGTGTCAGGTCTCAGAATTTTACTAACGACTGAAAACTGACGACTGATAGCCGTTTTCACAGAGGAGATGCCCTTGTCGACACCACAAACTACCAGTAAGGAAACCATCACGGCGACCATGTCCCGCTGGACGGCGGGGCTTCAATACGCGCAGCTCTCGCAGGAAGCGGTGTACCAGGCCAAGCGCTTTCTGCTCGATTCGGTCGGATGCGCGCTCGGCGGATATCAGCAGCACGACGTGATCATTGCGCTCGAAGTACTGAGGGAGATTGCCGGGCGCGGGCCGGCGACCGTGATCGGCACGGGTCAGAGGATGGACGCGGTTTCGGCGTCGCTGGCGAATGCCCTGATGATCCGCTGCATGGATTACAACGACATTTACTGGAAGCAGGATCCGTCGCATCCTTCCGACATTTTTCCCGCCGCGATGGCGTGTTGTGAGCGCGCCAAAAGCGATGGCAAGGAATTGATCGTTGGATTTGTGCTTGGCCACGAGTTCGAGATGCGCTTGTGCGAGGCGGCGTTTCCTGGCATCCGCGAGCGCGGCTGGCATCACGCGACGTTGACGGCGTTTGTTTCGCCGATCGTGGCAGGACGCGCGCTGCATTTGAGCTGGGAACAGATTCAGCATGCGATCGGGATTTCTGCTTCGCGGCATTGCACGATGGGCGCGGTAACTGCGGGCAAGCTGACGATGATGAAGAACACCGTCGATCCGCTGGCCACGCAGAGCGGCGTGCTGGCCGCGCTGCTGGCCGAAAGGGGCTACAGCGGCCCCGAGCACGTGATCGACGGCAAGGAGGGATTGGTACACTGCTTCGGTCCGGAGTGGAAACAGAACTTGCTGACCGACGGACTCGGCGAGTCGTGGCGCATCACGCAATGCGGGATGAAATTTTTCCCGACTGAGGCATTGACGCACGCTCCTATATCGGCGGTGCTTGACCTGGTCAAGAGCAAGGACCTGCATCCGGAGCAAGTCGAGAAGATTCAGATCCGGTCGCTGGCGCGTGCGGCTGACATTCTTTCGGACCCGAGCAAGTACGACCCCCATACCAAGGAGACGGCGGACCATTCGCTGCCCTACGTGATTGCGGCGGCGCTGGTGGACCGGCAAGTGACGCCGACGCAATTCGAGATGAAGAAGATCATGGAAGATCGAGAAGGTTTTCCCGGCGTTGCAGCGGGTCATTGTGAACATTACGACCACCGACGGACGGAAATTCTCAGAGCAACTAGACTATCCGAAGGGCGATCCGCGAAATCCACTGAGCGATGCCGAGATCGAAGAGAAGTTCCGGGCTCTAGCGGAGGGCGTGCTTTCGACGAAGGCGCAGGACAAGCTGATTGACGCGATTTGGAATCTGGAGAAATGCACGTCGGTTTCGAAGCTGATGGCGCTGATGAAGGCGGATGTGAAGAAGAAAACCGCCCATGGCGACGCCAAGGCTGCGAAGCCCAAGACAAAAGCGAGTAGCAAGAAGCGACGCTAAAGGAATGACGTATGGCTGACCTGAACGAAACGATTGCATCGGGCCTGCGGGCAAGGTACAAGAAACTGGGCGGCGTGGTTCGCGAACTGGCTGCGCCGTTGAGCAACGAGCAGTTCTGGGCCAGGCCTTTCACCTTCGGCAACAGTTTTGGCCACCTCGTGTTACATCTCACGGGTAACTTGAATTACTACATCGGAGCGCAGATTGCGGGGACGGGCTATGTGCGTGATCGCCCGCTGGAGTTTTCGGAGGCGGCGCGGCCATCCAAGGCAGAAGTGTTGCAGAAATTCGATCAGGCGATTGAGATGGTGCTCGGCGCGATCAGCAGTCAGGTGGCGGAAGACTGGTCAAAGGAATACACGGCAGTGGGCGCGGACGCCCGCGACCGCTTCGACATGGTGCTCCAGTGCGCGACGCATCTTCATCACCATGTTGGGCAGATGATGTATTTAGGATTTGAGTTGAAGCGGAAAGGCTGAATTGGTCCGGAGCTGACAGATGAGTCAACCAGTCAATATCGTTGATTGCGACCTGCACGGAAAGCAACAGCAGACCTTCGTCTGTGAGCACTTGGTCCACGGCGAAGGCCTGGGTTTCTTTCAGGCCGATGAACAAGAGAATCCTCGCCCAGACGCGTGGTGTTCCAGGTGCGAACTTATCCGGCAGGCGCATGGGGATTGGACTGAAGAATCCGAGAAACTGCTCGGAGTCAAGCTGCTCTGCGGTGCATGTTACGACCGCGCTAAAGAACGGAATCAACGGGTTTCATAAGCACCGCTCTTGGGTGGGTGAACTATGGGTCAGACCATCGTCGAAAAAATCGCGCAGAAACACATGACCGAAGGGCCGGCGCGGCCGCTGCGGACGGGGGATTTCCTGTCGATTCGTCCGCATCGCTGCATGACGCATGACAATACGTCGGCCGTGATGAGCAAGTTCAAGGGCATCGGCGCTAAGAAGGTGAAAGATTCGCAGCAGCTTATGTTCGCGCTCGATCATGACATCCAGAATCAAGATGAAGCGAACCTGAAGAAATACCGCGCGATTGAAGCGTTCGCGAAAGAGCAGGGCGTGGACTTCTATCCTGCGGGATCGGGCATCGGGCACCAGATCATGGTGGAGCGCGGATACGTGGTTCCCGGTTCGTTCGTGGTGGCATCGGATTCGCATTCCAATATGTATGGCGCGCTGGGCGCGATCGGAACGCCGATTGTCCGCACCGATGCGGCCGCGGTGTGGGCCACGGGCGAATTCTGGTGGCAGATTCCGCGCTCGATTCAGGTTGTGCTCGAAGGCCGGCTGGCCCACGGCGTCACGGGCAAGGACGTCATTATCACCTTGTGCGGGCTCTATAACCATGACGAATGCCTGAATGCGGCGGTCGAGTTCACGGGGCCCGGAGTGGCGTCGCTTTCGATGGATGCTCGGCTTTCGATTTCGAATATGACAACGGAATGGGGTCCGCTGGTGGGCTGGTTTCCGGTGGACGAGGTCACGATCGAGTATTTGCGCGGCGCTCACCGGCGGCTCAAAGCGCTGGGAGTGGAGCGGTTCACGGAAAACGACATTGAGAGTTGGGAGAAGAGCCCTCCTGCCCCGGATGCGGATGCGGTCTATGCGGCGCGGATCACGCTCGATCTCGGGCAGGTGACGCCGCACGTATCGGGGCCCGATACGGTGCAGGCGATGCAGTCGCTGGCTGAAATCGAGAAGAACAAAGTTACGATCCAGAAGGCGTATCTGATTTCTTGCGTGAATTCGCGGCTGGAAGATCTGGCGGCCGCGGCGAAGGTGCTCAAAGGCCAGAAAGTTGCCTCGGGCGTGAAGTTCTATTTGAGCGCAGCCAGTAAGTGGGTGCAGGAAGAAGCGGAGAAGCGTGGCATCTGGCGGACACTGATAGATGCGGGTGCGCAACCGCTACCGTCCGGTTGTGGGCCGTGCATTGGGCTGGGCGTGGGATTGCTTGAGGCAGGCGAGATCGGGATTTCGGCGACCAATCGAAACTTCAAGGGCCGCATGGGATCTCGAGATGCGAAGTGCTACCTCGCGAGTCCGGAAGTGGTAGCGGCGTCGGCTGTCGCCGGTTATATTCGTGGGCCGCATGAGTTCGCGAATCGCGCGCCGCAGCGTGCCTACACTGAGTTCGCATCAGCGTCCGGCGAAGCGGAGAAAGTTGACATCCTGTCGGGCTTTCCACGGCGCGTACACGGGCGGCTTGTGTTTATGCCGCAGGACAACGTCAACACCGATGCGATCTACGGCAAAGACTATACCTATCGCGACGACATGACTCCGGAAATGATGGCGAAGGTGGTGATGGAAAATTACGATCCGCAGTTTGCCGCGCGCACGGAGGCGGGCGACGTGATTGTCAGCCAGTTCAATTTTGGCACAGGGTCGAGCCGCGAGCAGGCGGTCACGTGCCTGAAGGCGAAAGGCATTCCGCTGGTAATCGCGGCAAGTTTCTCGCAGACCTATCTGCGGAATGCGTTTAACAACGGCTTTTTGTGCATTGAAGTGCCGGAATTCGTGGCGCGGGTGCGCGTGCAATTTGCGCAAGAGATCGCGTCGAAACAGAAGACCATCATCCCGGGGGGCGAGATTGATATTGATTTCACTTCCAGTACGATCTCCTGGCGCGGAGAGAAATTTACTTTCCCGGGGCTGGGCAGCGTGCCGCAGTCGCTGGTTGTTGCTGGCGGAGTGGAGAATCTGGTGGCGAAGCGGCTGGGCGTGGGTTAGTTCTTTCAACGCCGAGACGCAGAAAGCGCCGAGAAATGCACGGATCCTTCGCTTCGCTCAGGATGACAATTTTGTTTAGTTTGGTTTTTCTCGGCGCTCTCGGCATCTCGGCGATAGGCATTTAAGGAGCAATTATGGCGAAATACACAGTTATTACCATGCCGGGAGACGGCATTGGGAACCAGGTTCTGCCGGAATCTTTGCGGGTTTTGAAAGCGGTCGGCTTTGACGCGGAGTACATTCATGCCGATATCGGATGGGACTGCTGGCGCACGCAGGGTAATGCGTTGCCCGACCGGACGATCGAGTTACTAACCAAGCATAAGCTGGGTTTGTTCGGCGCGATTACTTCGAAGCCGAACAAGGCGGCGCAGGCGGAGCTTAAGCCCGAGTTGCAAGGAAAGGGTTACGTTTATTACTCGCCGATCGTCACCATGCGGCAGAGATTCAATCTCGATATCTGCATGAGGCCGTGCATCGGGTTCACGGGCAATCCCTTAAATTACATTCGGAAGAAAGCGGATGACGGCGACGGCGAGCCTGGTTTTGACGAACCAAAGATCGATACCACCGTGTTCCGCCAGGGCACAGAGGGCATGTATGCCGGCGTGGAGTGGACCAACCCTCCAGAAAACGTGCGTGCCGCGTTGAACAGCCATCCCCGGTTCAAAGCTTTTGCCGACGTGCCCGGGCCGGAGATCGCGGTGAGTTGCCGCATCATCACTCGCAAGGCGGCCCAGCGCATCGTGACGGCTGCGTTCGAATATGCGAAACGGCGCGGGTTCAAGGGCGTCACGATTTGTGAGAAGCCGAATGTAGTGCGCGAGACTTCGGGCATGATGGAAGAAGTGGCCAAGGAAGTTGCGAGGAATTATCCGGGGATTGCGCTTTGGTCGACGAACATTGACGCGCAACTGATGTGGCTGAACAAAAATCCGGAGGAATACAACGTTATCGTGTCCTCGAATCTGTTCGGCGACATTCTTTCCGACGCGTTCGCGGGGCTGGTGGGTGGGCTGGGATTCGCGGCGTCCGGCAACATTGGCGATGACGTCGCGGTATTCGAGCCGACACACGGATCCGCGCCGAAGTATGCCGAACTGAATCCGCCCATTGTGAATCCGATTGCGATGATTCTTTCGGCTGCGATGATGCTCGATCATGTTGGCGAAGACCAGAAGGCGAATCGTATCCGCGAGGCGATTGCGGACGTGGTGCTCGAAGGGAAGGTCCGGACTTACGATATGATGCGCTTTACGGGTGGTCCGAAAGCGATCAGTCAGGGTGCGGCGTCGACGGTGCAGATGACGAACGCGGTTTTGGAGAAACTGAAGTAACTGGCGAGCTGAAGATCTCGAGTTGAGGAAATTATGAGCAGCGCTGTCGAGACTACATCCCCGCGTTCTGCCGAGGCGGGCCATTGCGGCAAAGAGGTTCGGTCGGACGCGCACGTCGCCTTCGAGGCGCGTGACGGTGGCGGGGTCGAGATTTCACTGGAGTCGAGGGTTGCGCCCTATTACGGCAGTGCGATCCTGGAACAGACGCGGGAAGTTCTCGGCGAACTCGGGGTGAAGCACGCGCGGGTTGCGATTCATGATGAAGGCGCGCTGCCTTTTATTATCGCGGCGCGCATCGAGGCCGCGGCACGGCGCGCTGGAATCGCGCTCGGCAAGCGCTCGTTGCCTGCGCAGCATCCGCTGCCGGCGCCGTCGCAGAAGGATCGACTGCGCCGATCGCGTCTGTATTTGCCGGGTTCTGAACCGAAGTACTACATCAACGCCTCATTGCATTCGCCGGATGCCGTGATTCTCGACTTGGAAGATTCGGTGCATCGCGGAGAGAAAGATGCCGCTCGCATCCTGGTGCGAAACACTTTGCGTGCGGTCGATTTCGGATCGTGTGAGCGCATGGTGCGCATTAACCAGTTGCCGCTGGGACTCGAAGATCTGGCGGAAGTGGTGGGCGAGAGTCCGGATTTGATTCTGATTCCGAAGGTCGAGCAGCCTGAACAGGTACGGGAAGTCGATCGCATGATCGCCGAGATCAAGTCGCGCAGTGAAATCATCCGCCCGATCTGGATCATGCCGATCATGGAATCAGCGCTGGGGATCGAGAACGCATTTGCCGTCGCGACGGCGAGCGAAAATGTGGCGGCACTAACGATTGGGCTTGAAGACTATACCGCCGATCTGGGAGTGGTGAAGACCACGGAAGGGCGTGAGTCGCAATATGCGCGGTCACGCGTGGTGAATGCGGCGCGCGCGGCTGGGATTCAGGCGATTGACTCGGTGTTCAGCGATGTCGCCGACATGGACGGCCTGCGACGATGGGGAGAAGCCTCGCGGGCGGCGGGATTCGAAGGCATGGGATGTATCCATCCCGGGCAGATTCGCGTGATCCACGAGGCGTTTCAACCGACCGCAGTCGAGATCGAAAAGGCGCGGAAAGTGGTTGCCGCTTTTGAGGAAGCGCAGAACAAGGGATTGGCCGTAGTGAGTCTCGGTTCGAAAATGATCGATCCGCCGGTAGTGCAGCGGGCGCTGAAACTGGTGGAGCGGGCGAAGGCGATGGGGGCGATTTCGTGAGTGCGAGTGTAAAAGAAAGAGTGGAACTGGCGCATAACGCGGCGGGGCGCGCGGTGCCGACGATGGTGAATGGCAAACCGCAGATTCCGTTTCTGGGTGCGGGGAAATACCAGCCCCGCGGGCGGAAAGCGGCGCCGGCAATCTGTTCGAATAAAGATTATCCGGATAGTGGTGATAAGCGTGTGGCCGATCTGGAGACAGCGCTGCGCAATTGCGGATTGCGCGACGGGATGGTGATCTCGAACCATCATCATCTGCGCGACGGCGATAAAGTGGCGCTGATGGCGCTGGAGGCGGCGGCCAAAATCGGCGTCAAAGATCTGATGTGGTTTCCGAGCGCGTCGTTCCCTTCCCAGAAGAATGCAATCGAGTTGATGGAGAAAGGCGTGATTCATCACATCGAAGGCTCGATGAACGGGCCGCTGGGCGACTACTGCACGCAAGGGAAGATGCGCGGCATGGGTGTGCTGCGTTCGCATGGCGGCCGCTACCAGGCGATCCAGGATGGAGAGGTTCACATTGACATCGCGGTGATTGCTGCGCCGACCGCCGATTTTTTCGGCAATGCTGATGGCTCGCATGGTAAGTCCGCCTGTGGCTCGCTCGGTTTCGCGCTGGCGGATTCGACGTACGCGGATCGTGTGATCGTGGTCACCGATAACCTGGTGCCATTTCCTTGCGTGCCCTGGCAGATTCAGGGCAACAACGTGGACTTCGTGGTGGAAGTGGACTCGATTGGCGATCCGGCGAAAATTGTTTCCGGCACGACTCAGATTACGCGTTCGCCCGACCGGCTGCGAATCGCGGAGATGGTCGCGCAGTTTCTGCGCGCAGCGGGAATCATGAAGAACGGATTTTCCTTCCAGGCAGGAGCGGGCGGAATCGCGCTGGCATTCGTCGAGTATCTGAAACAGATGATGAAACAGGATGGCGTCAGGGCGCGGTTCGTTCGGGGCGGGTCAACTAAATACCTGGTTGAGTTGCTGCAAGAAGGGCTGACGGATTACATCCTGGATGGGCAGACGTTTGACCTTGATGGCGTGAAGTCGATCGCGAATGATCCACGGCACGTGGCCACTTCGCCGTTCACATCATACAACTACCACGGTAAGGGAAACTTCGCTTCGCTGGTCGATGCCGTGGTGTTGGGCGCGACCGAAGTTGACGTGAACTTCAACGCCAACGTGGTGACACACTCCGATGGGCGGTTGCTGCACGGCATTGGGGGATGGCAGAACTGCCTGTTTGCAGGCTGCACGATTCTCGCGCTCCCTTCATTTCGCGACCGCATTCCTGTGATCGTGGACGAGGTTACTACGATGACGGGCCCGGGCGAGATGATTGACGTAGTCGTGACCGAGCGCGGAATTGCGATCAATCCGCGGCGCGTGGACCTGCTCGATGCGGTGAAGGGATCGAAACTGCAGGTTCGCCCGATTCAGGACATCAAAGTGGAAGTCGAGAAGATATGCGGCAAGCCGGCGCGTCCGAAGCTGGGCGATCGTCCGTGCGCGGTGGTGAAGTGGGTGGATGGGACGGTGCTGGATACGGTGTGGCAGGTTGGCTGACGTAGTTTCCGCGCGCGGCAACCGGGCTAACCGCAGAGATCGCAAAGTACGCTGAGAAGCAGCTTCAGCCCGAACTTGTAATATCCTCCAATGTTCGAACCCTGCTCTTTTTTGCGTGATTTTTTTGTGGAGGCGCGCGTGCGCGGACTGAAAGCGAAACGAGTCCTGATCACCGGCGGCGCGAGTGGCATAGGAGCGGCCACGGCAGCGCGGTTTCTTGAGGAAGGGTCCGTGGTGTGCGTGCTCGACCGCGACGCGCAGTTACGGGAAAAGATCCTGCATGAACTGCCGAATCTGGCCGCTGCGCTCGATGCCGACGTTTCGAATTTAAAACAGGTGCAGGGCGCTTTTGCCGAAGCGATTCGTCTGATGGGTCGCGTGGATGTCCTGGTGAATAACGCCGGCATCAGCATCCGTCATAACTTTCTCGACATCACTCCGGAAGAGTGGGACAAAGTGATGGCAGTGAATCTGACCGGAGTGTTCTACGTCGCGCAGACGGCGGCACGACACATGATGGAGGACGGCGGCGGCGTGATTCTGCAAACGGCGTCGACCAACGGCGTCATGGGATATCCGTTTTATGCGGATTACAACGCCACCAAGGCGGGCGTGATCGAACTGACGAAGTCGATGGCGCTTGAACTTGCGCCGAAAGTAAGGGTGTGCGCTGTGGCTCCGGGATACGTGCTGACGCCGATGCAGCGCGCCGAGTACACGGATGAAATGCTGGCAGAGGTCAACCGGAAGATTCCTTTGCGCCGTCACGCCCAGCCGGAGGAGATTGCGGCGCTGTTCGCATTCCTTGCCTCGGACGATGCGCAATATATCACCGGCCACGTGTACACGTGCGACGGCGGAGAAACTGCGGGAGGGCTGGCCAGCCGCTAAGCCATGCAGGTTGCAGGAAGAGTTACGGGAAAAGGTGCGCTGATTACAGGTGCGGCATCGGGCATAGGACGCGCGACGGCGCTGCTGTTCGCGCGCGAAGGAGCAGCGATTGCCCTGGCGGATGTCAATGCGGACGCCGGCCAGCGTGTCGCTGACGAGATTACCGAATCTGGTGGGCGCGCCTTCTTTGAGCCGATGGACGTGACACGAGCCGCGGATTGCCGACGACTGGTCGATCGTGCAATTTGCGAGTTGGGACGGATCGACATTCTGTTCAACAACGCCGGCATTATTCGACGGGCGACGGTGCTTGACCTCAGCGAAGACGACTGGGACCGGGTAATGGCTGTGAACGTGAAGTCGATCTACCTGCTGTCGCGCGAAGTGATTCCGCATATGCAGAAAGCCGGCGGCGGAACAATCATCAACACGGCTTCAGGATGGGGACTGGCGGGCGGCGCGAAGGCGGCAGTTTACTGTGCTTCGAAAGGTGCCGTCGTGCTGCTGACGAAGGCGATGGCCATTGACCACGGACCGCAGAAGATTCGCGTGAATTGTATTTGCCCCGGCGATACCGATACTGGCATGTTGCGCGACGAAGCGCAGCAACTCGGAGAAAAGAATAGCCGTTTTCTTGCTGAAGCTGCAAAGCGTCCGCTGGGCCGCGTGGGAACACCAGAGGAAGTTGCGCAGGCCGCGCTGTATCTGGCCAACGATGCATCTTCGTTTGTCACCGGCACTGCACTGGTTGTCGATGGTGGAGGGCTGGCGGGTTCGGTTTGACTGATGGGCTATTTATGACCACGAAAATAACGACGAAGACAAACCAGCGCGAGCGGTCGCGCGAGTGGTACGAGCGCGCGCAGCAATCGCTAATCGAAGGTGTGAATTCGCCGTCGCGCGGCGCGGCCGTGTACTCACCTGGGCCGGTGGTGCTGGAGCGTGGCCGCGGATCGCACGTCTGGGACCTCGACGGGAACGAGTACGTCGATTTCATGATGTCGTTCGGCGCGCTGATCCAGGGGCACGCGCATCCTAAAATTGTTGAGGTGGTTTCGCAGACGATGGCCGGCGGCTCGCATTTTGCAGCCGCCACTCCGGCGGAGGCGGAAGCCGCCGAGCGCTTCCGGCGCATGGTGCCGACCGCGGAGGCGGTGCGCTTCACCAACAGCGGCAGTGAAGCCACGATGCTCGCCTTGCGGCTGGCGCGCGCGCACACCGGACGAACAAAATTTCTCAAGTTCGAAGGCCACTATCACGGATGGTACGACGCTTACTGTTTGAACGGAAATAGCCATCCGGCGCAGCAACTTGGGCCGCGAGAAAATCCCACTCGATTCCCCGATTCGGATGGCATTCCGGCGTCGGTGTTCGACGATGTGGTGCTCGCGCCTTGGAACGATCTGGAAGCGCTTGGAAGTATTCTGCGCCAACACGGGCCAGAGCTGGCCGCCGTGATCACCGAGCCAATCATGGCGAACATGGGTTGCATCCTGCCGCACGATGGATATTTGCAGAAGGTCTGCGATCTAGCGCATCAGTTCGGCGCGCTGCTTATTCTGGATGAAGTTGTGACTGGATTCCGCTACGCACCCGGCGGATTCCAGCAGCGCTACGGCCTGAAGCCGGACCTCAGCACGTTCGGCAAGGCCTTGGGAGCGGGGTTCCCCATTGGCGCCGTGGCGGGGCCGCGCGCGATCCTCGACCGCATGCGCTGGGGTCCCGGCATGGTGCTGCACTACGGTACCTTCAACGGCCACCGGCTTACCATGAGTGTGATTGCGGTGAATCTGGATCTGCTCGCCGCGAATGAGGGCGCGGTTTACCAGCAGATCTATGAGGTCGGAGATGCCGCGGTCGCCGGTCTGCGGGATGTTTTTCGTCGAAGAAAGATTGACGCCGTCGTTCAAGGGTTCGGCCCGATGTTTCAGATTTACTTTACCGGCCGCGACGCGATCCACGATTATCGCGACTATTGCCAGTACGCCGATACGGCAAAGTATTCCCGCTTCATCCACGGGCTGCTCGATCACGGCATCTACATGACGCCTTCGAACGGATTGCATTGGATTATTTCGACCGCGCACACCATACAGGACGTCGAAACGCTCTTGCTAGCTGCCGACGAAGTCTGTGCGGAGATGGCATGAGCACGGTCGTTTTCCTCGGTGGAGGGCGGATCACATCGGCCATGCTGGCGGGTCTGCGCCTGGGCAAGACGAGACACCGCCTGGTCGTGCATGATCGCGATTCGGGCAAGCTGAGTGCTCTGAAAAAGCGTTACGCTGTTGTTGTCGAGCCCGACCTGACCCGCGCCGTCAAGCAGGCGGACGTGTTGATCGTCGCGGTTCGTCCGAGTTCGGTTCCCGAACTCCTGCAGATGGTCGGGAAAGTGACCGGGAAAATGAGCCGGAAATTGCTCATGGTTAGTCTGGCCGCAGGTGTGCCGCTGCACGCTCTAAGCAAGTCTATCGGGCCGCCCGTGCAATGGGCCCGTTCCATGCCGAGTCCGGTTTGCCGCAGCGGACGCGGCTTGACCGCGCTGACCTTTCCGCGGATGTTGCCGCGGGCGGATCGCAAACGCGTTCATGATCTTTTTGCCAGTTTCGGCCAGGTTGTCGAAATCCCGGAAAGCAAGTTCGATGCGTTCACCGTAACCTACTCATGCAGCCACGGCTATCACGCGCTCGCGACGCTGGCGCGAGCTGCGCAAAAGGGAGGTCTTGATCGAAAAACGGCGCTGCTGGCGAGCGCGCATGCCTTGGCGGACGGTATCATCGCCTGGCGCGAGGGTAGGCATTCACTGGAGTCGTTGCTGGAGGAGGCGACCACTCCTGGCGGCATTGCGGCGGCGACGGCGACCGCAATGGACGCTGCCGGATACGGGCGCGCCGTACGGCAAGGCGTTGCTGCCGGACTGCGACGTGCCCGTGCGAACGCGGCCAAGTGATTTTCTGGGAACTGATAACCATCCGCTTTCGTATTCGTCCAACAGAACAGACTTGTATGTGGGGAGGCTTCCTCGAGGCCAACAAAATCATCTTCTGGAGTTCCAATGCGATTCTTGATCTGCCTGCTCGCCGTTGCCCTGCTGATTCCGGCCACGGTGGCCGCTGCTAATCCACCCGCTGACCTCGAAGCGCGGCGCAAAGCGCTGAACGACTTGCTGCACGAACAGTGGGAATACACCATGCGCACCAGCCCAATCTACGCCTCAATCCTGGGCGACAAGCGCTACAACGACAAAATCGACGACTTCTCGCAGCAGGCCATTGACGACAATCTGGAACAGACTCGTCTCTTCCTCATTCGCTTCGAGGCGATCGACACAACTGGATTTCCCGAGCAGGAAGCGCTGAACAAAGATCTCATGGTTCGAGACCTGAAAATGGGTCTCGAAGGCGCGCGCTTCAAACCGTGGGAGATGCCAGTGAATCAGTCCAGCGGAATTCACATTGACGCGCCGCAACTGGTCAGCATTCTTTCGTTCGAGAATGTGAAAGACTACGAAGACTACATTACTCGGCTGAGGCTGCTTCCGCGGTTGTTTGACCAGACCATCGAGCAGATGCGCAAAGGCCTGGCCGAGGGACGCATGCCGCCGAAGATTCTGCTGGAAAAGGTGGTGACGCAAGCGAATGGAATCGCTACGACGGCTCCGGATCAAAACCCGTTCATCCATCCTTTCGATAAGTTTCCCGATGCCGTCTCCGAAGCGGATCGCAAGCGACTGCGCGAGGCGGCTTTGGCTGTCGTCCGGGATTCCGTGACTCCGGCCTACATCAAGTTCACGGCGTTCGTTCGGGACGAGTACGCGCCGAAAGGAAGAGCGGAGCCCGGAGCCTGGGCTCTGCCGGACGGCGCCGCCTGGTATGCGTTCCGCGTAAAAGAAAGCACGACCACGAATTTGCCACCCGAAGAGATTCATCAGCTCGGGCTGGAGCAGGTGAAAGAGATCGAAGGTCGCATGCTCGCGCTGGTGAACCAGCTCGGATACAAGGACATGAAAAGCTTCAAGGCGGCCGTCGACGCAGATCCAAGGCTGCACGCGCATTCGCGAGAGGAAATCCTCGACTTGTACCGCAAGTATGAAGATCAGATGTACGCGCGGCTGCCGCAAATGTTTGGACGGCTGCCCAAGGCCAAGCTCGAGGTGATGCCGGTCGAGGAATTCCGCGAGAAAGAGGCGCCCGATGCTGCTTACATGGACGGCACTCCCGATGGTTCGCGGCCCGGCCACATCATGGTGAATACGGGCGACTTCGCCAAGCGCACGGTGCTGGATATCGAGACGACCGCGTATCACGAAGGCGTGCCCGGGCATCACATGCAGATTTCTATTGCACAAGAATTGCCCGAACTACCTCTTTTCCGTCAGCACGAACAATATACGGCCTATACCGAAGGATGGGCACTCTACTCGGAGAGACTGGGCAAGGAAGTCGGGTTCTATCAGGATCCCTACAGCTATTACGGCCACCTGCAGGATGACATGCTGCGGGCGATTCGCCTGGTTGTTGACACCGGCTTCCACTCCAAGCGCTGGACCCGGCAACAGGTAGTCGACTATTTCCACGAGCACTCCGCCATTGACGAAATCACGGTCCAGAGCGAGACAGATCGCTACATGGCGTGGCCGGCGCAGGCTCTCGGCTACAAAATCGGGCAGCTCGAAATTCTGAAGCTCCGCCAGTACTCGAAAGACCAACTGGGCGACAAGTTTGATCTGCGTGCTTTCCACGATGAAGTGCTTGCGGGTGGCGCGCTTCCGATGGACGTGCTGAGCACGCGCATTCACGAGTGGGCGGCACAACAGAAGGCGCAAGCAGCACTATCCTTGCCGGGCCCGAAGTCGAGCCTGAATCAAAACTGATGGCAAGTTCATTTGCGGAGTATCATGTCCGGCTATGACGATGCCGACGCCTGAACAAGAACGTCTACGCATAGCGACCGTGTACTCCGCGATGAGCGATGAAGAACTTGGGCAGATCGCTGAAAGCGGCGATGAACTGAGCGCGGCTGCCCACGAAGCGTTCCGGGGGGAGGTGGCGAGGCGTGGCCTCAAGATGGAGATTGCCCTGCCCCGCGGCGAAGACGTCTTCGAGTTCAATGAAACCGTTACGCTGCGCCAGTTCCGCGATCTTCCTGAGGCGCTGCTGGCGAAGGGTAGCCTGGAGTCAGCGGGGATTCAGGCCTACCTCGTGGACGACAACATGATTCGCATGGATTGGTTTATCTCCAATCTCCTCGGCGGAATTAAGCTGAAGGTTCGCGCCGAGGATGCGGAAGCAGCCAGCGAAATCCTGAACCAACCCATCCCCGAAATGCTGGATGTTGAGGGCGTCGGGAATTTCGAGCAGCCGAAGTGTCCCCGTTGCCAGTCGCTGGATATCACTTACGAGGAACTGAACAAAGAGTTCTCGTACTTGACGGCGTACGCCGGCGTTCCCCTCCCGATATACAAAAAAGGATGGACCTGCCATGGGTGCGGGAACGAGTGGGAGGAGCAGGACGGCGCGTTGTCATGATTTCTCTTTCCTTGTACAGACGGCCTTGTGCCGTCTGCTTTGGGGGCAGCGGGAGAGCGTTATAATCGGCAGCAATGCGACAATTTTTTCGCATGCTGCTTTTGGCTCTCGTCTTGATGACGGTGGCGCTGGTTTCGGCGCTCACAGCCATGCGGTTCGCTATCCACGGGCGCGAGGTGGCTATACCGAAACTGGTGGGCATGAGCCCATTGGAAGCTGAGCGCGCGGGCGCGGCTTCGGGTCTGCTGGTGGTGGTCGAGCGGCAGTTCTACAGCGCTGACATTCCCGAAGGAAGAATCATGACCCAGATGCCCCCGCCGGGAACCAAGGTGCGACGAGGCTGGTCAATCCGCGTGGCGCAGAGTCTGGGGCCTCAGCGGGTGGCGATTCCCGACGTGACGGGAGGGAGCGAGCGGGTTGCGGAGCTGAATATACAGCGCCGCGGGCTCAGTCTGGGTTCGATCGCGCACGCCAATTTGCCGGACGCCCCGCTGGATCAGGTGATATCGCAAAGCCCGCCGGCGAATGCCAGCGGCGTGGCGGCGCCGAAGATCAATCTGCTGGTCAGCGATGGTCCCGAGCCGCCAATCTATGTAATGCCGAACCTCACCGGACAACCGCTCGGCAGCGCAATGCTGGCGCTACAGGACGCCGGCATCAAGGTCGGCAAAGTCAGCGTGCTTTCGCCGCCATCGCCCGGCGAGCTGCAAGCCGCGCCAGTTACGCCGTCTCCTCTCTCGGAGCCCAGCGCGGCGAGCATGATCGTGACCCAGACTCCCGCGCCAGGACAGAAAATCGTGGCGGGCAGCGTGGTAAATTTCGAAGTCCGCTAGGGGCGCGACGACCTGATGGCTAGTGGAGAGCCGCTCCACCGATCATTTCCGTTCAATCATCGCAGCGAAAAAACCATCACATGGATGCACGCCGGGAATTGTTCTCAGATAGGGTCCCGCGAGAAGCGACGCGGTATCCTTCCAGCACATATCGCCGGACTGCCGCAGTTGCTCCAACACTCCCTTACAATCCGCGGCCTTGAATTCCGACCTGCCCTCGAGCGCAGCTTCCACCACTGCTTCGTTTTCCTCACTCTCCAGCGAACACGTGGCATAGACGAGCCGCCCGCCAATCGCGAGCTGGGCAAGCGCGGACTTCAGGATAGCCACCTGTCGCGACTGAAGATCGCGCAGGTCTTCGGCTTTGAGCCGCCACTTGATCTCCGGGTTGCGGGCAAGAGTGCCAGTGCCAGAGCAAGGAACGTCGGCGAGAATGCGGTCAAACGCGACTGAGAAGGGCAAACGACGCGCGTCGGCAGCGACTACGTGGACGTTCGGCAAACGAACGAGGTTCTGCAGCAAGCGCGCGCGGTGAGGATGCAACTCGGTCGCGAACACGTTGGCGCGCGGGTTGCGTCTGGCGAGCAAGGCGGTCTTGCTGCCGGGGGCGGCACAACAATCCAGTATCCTGTAATCGAAGTTCGTGCAATCAAAGGTCGAACGATCAAGGCCCTTTTCTCCACGGCCCACGAGCAACGCGACCAGTTGTGACGCTTCATCCTGAATGGAGACGCGACCTAAATGGTAGGCGCGCGTTCCGGTTATGTCCCCCGCAAGAATGCGTCGCGCCGCCGTGAGCAGTCGACCCGGCGCGAGCTGCACGCCTGCCTCGGCAAGCGCGGCATCGATTTGATCGTCATTAGATCGACCATCGGATCGACCATCGTGAATATGAATGGCCGTGTCGGGCACCGTCTGATCATGGGTGCAAATCTGCCGCGTTGCCTCAAGTCCATAGCGCTCAGTCCAGCGAGCCACCAGCCACTGGGGATGAGCAGCGTTCTGGGCGAGCGTGATCGAGTCGGGCGATTTGCCGATTTCCGCGAAGATGTCTTCCCCGCTGCGCCCGGCAATTGTCCGGAGGACCGCGTTCACAAACGACGCCGCCGAGCGCTTTCGCGCCGCTTTGACGAGTTCCACACTTTCGAAGATCGCCGCGCGCGCTGGCACCCGGGAGAGAAACTGCAATTGATACGCGCCGAGGCGCAATGCGGCCAGAACCTCGCCATCCAGCCGTTCGATTTTCTGCGACGATGCGGCGGCCAGCCGCCGGTCGAGCAAAGACTGCCAGCGGAGCACTCCCATCACCAGTTCGGTGGCGAGCCCGTGATCGCGGGGGGAAAGCTTTGCGAACACCGCGGAGTGCAGTAGTTCAGCGGCGTAGGAGTCTTCGCGCTTGACCCGGAGGAGAATTTCGAAAGCCACGGCGCGAGCGGCAGATACGGCCATCGCAACTATTGCCCCAGGAGCTGGCCGGATTGGAGCCGGTAGCCGTTGATGAATTCTTCCGCGCTCATGCGGCGCTTGCCCTCGAGTTGAACTTCGATCAGCTCGAGCGTCGTGTCAGTAACTTTGTCTTCATTCTTGCCGCAGCCAACGAACAGGCGCATTCCCTCGACCGCGATTTCTCCAGGCGCCAACTTAACCGCATGTTGCAGGGGTTGAGCGCGGCGAACTTGCAGTGTTTTACCGTTGAAGATTGTGAAAGCCCCCGGCCACGGCTGAGAGCCGCGCAGGCGATTGAACAGATCGTTAGCTGTGCGAACGAAGTCCATGCGGCCATCTTCTTTTTTCAGAATCGGCGCGAGCGTCGCTTGCGAGTGATCCTGGGGAGTCGGGTGAACTTGCCCATTCTCGAGTCCGCGCAGGGTTTCGACCATCAGATCCGCGCCGATGGACGCCAGCTTCGGGCCCAGCGTCTCGGCTGTGTCTTTCAGATCAATGGAGATTTCGCGCTGCATGAGTATGTCGCCGGTATCGAGCCCCGCGTCAATGCGCATGGTTGTAACTCCGGTAACAGATTCACCGTTGGCGATCGCCCACTGGATTGGCGCCGCGCCGCGGTACTTCGGCAGCAGAGATGCATGCAGGTTTAAATTTCCAAGCCGGGGAAGATCAATCATCCACTGTGGAATGATGCGGCCATAGCCGACGACAATGATCGCGTCAATGCCCGCGTCCGGCGCGATCGCCGCAAGCTGGTCGCGGAATTCGGCGTTCTTCTTGATGGTCGCGGGCTGCGCCACGGCGATACCCAAGCGGATGGCCGCATCTTTCACGGGAGAAACGGCCACTTCCATCCCGCGCCCGCGGGGCCGATCGGGTTGCGTCACCGCCAGTGGCACGGAATGTCCGGCCGCGACCAACTTCTCCAAAGTAGGAACGGCGAATTGAGGCGTGCCGCAAAAAACGAGATTAAGAGACGTTGGCATCTGGAAGCAATTCAAATTACCAAATTACCAGATTGCACAATTACTCAATCCTCTACCACTCTCCCGCCTTCACCATTTTTTTGATCTTGCGCTTGATGAGGTCGCGCTTCAACGCGCTGATGTGCGAGATGTAGAGCTTGCCGTTCAAGTGATCGGTCTCATGCAGAAAGGCCCGCGCCAACAACTCCTCTCCGGTGTGCTCGAAAAACTTGCCGCTTAGGTCTTGCGCGCGCACCGTCACGGTCTTGGCGCGCGTGACGTCCTCGCGAAACTCGGGAATACTCAAGCACCCTTCACTGCCGCGCTGGCGGCCTTCTTTGTTGACGATTACCGGATTGATCAGGACCAGCCTGGCGCCGGGGTCTTCCTTGAAGGTCACGTCCACGACGGCGATTCGTTTCGAAATGCCGATTTGCGGAGCCGCCAGGCCGACGCCGCGAGCCGCGTACATCGACTCGAACATGTCTTCCACGAGGTTCTTGAGTTCGTCGTCGAAGCTGGTCACCACGGCTGCAGGTGTGTCCAGGACCGGATCGCCAAATTTCACAATTGGATAAATCATTTTTGGATTCTAGTTTCGGATCAGTAATTCTTCAGTTGTTCCAGATAGCCTTGAAAATTTCGTTTCATTTCCTTCATCGAGTCGCCGCCGAATTTCTCGAGCGTACAGCGCGCCAGCGTTAGCGCGACCATGGCCTCGGCGGCAACGCCGGCGGCGGGGACTACGCATACATCCGAGCGCTCATACGCCGCCTTCACCGGCTCGCGCGTCGCGAAATCCACCGACTGCAATGGACGCCGCAGCGTGGAGATCGGCTTCAGATAACCGCGAACACGAATCTCCTGCCCGTTGGAGACGCCACCCTCCAGACCTCCGGCATTGTTGCGCGTGCGCGTGAAGCCCGCAAACCCCGAGTCGCTCTGATAACCAATTTCATCATGCACTGCCGACCCTGGCGAATGCGCCGCCTGAATTCCACTTCCAATTTCTACCGCTTTCACCGCCTGCAACGACATGACCGCCGCAGCTAACAGCGCATCCAGCCGCTCGTCCCATTGCACGTAACTGCCGAGGCCGGGCGGAACATTGTGCGCCACCACCTCGAAAACTCCACCCACCGAATCGCCGGTGCGCAGAACCTTATCGACTTCTTCTTTCATGCGCTGCTCGGCATCGGCATCGGCGCAAGCCAGCAGCACCTCGTCCTTGTGCGACAGTGGCTCGATCTGCTCCCAGGCGATTTCCCGATCCGCAATCGAAACCGCGCCCACCGCAACCACATGACTCAGAACTTCCACGCCCAACTCGCGCAGCAGCAGCTTGGCGAGCGCACCAATCGCAACCCGCGCCGCCGATTCCCGGGCCGAGGCGCGCTCCAGAACATAGCGCCCTTCCGTGAAATCGTACTTCAAAGCGCCCGCCAGATCGGCATGGCCCGGGCGCGGCGACGCCACGCGCTTGTGTTTCGCCGGATCACCCGTCTCCACCGGCAGCGACTCTTTCCAATTCTGCCAGTCGCGATTCTCGAGCATCACCGCGATCGGCGAGCCGATCGTCTTGCCGTGATGCACGCCGGAGAGAAAGTGCGCCCTGTCGGTTTCGATCTTCATGCGTCCGCCGCGTCCAAAGCCCTGCTGGCGCCGCCAGAGCTCGCGGTCTACGAATGCCTGATCCACTGCCAGCCCGGCAGGCAGCCCGGAAAGAAACGCAACCAGGGCCTCGCCGTGCGATTCTCCGGAAGTGAAGTAGCGCAGCATGTGGAAGAGGCATTGTAAATGAAGAAAAGTCCAGCTCGGCTTGATTTTTGCGCCGAAGGCGTGGCCCGTGCAGGTACAATGTAAGGTTGCTTTGTACCGGTAGTCGCCGGACGACCCGGGTTCCAGGCTCATCGCGCCGCTTCGTCAGAGTACGCGAGGATTTCTTCATGTTGACCAGCAAGGCTGGACGATTTGATCCAGAAGGTGCTGTGCCCATTCGTTGCGTGATCGCCGACGATCACGAAATGCTGCGCTATGGCGTGCGCCGCCTTCTGGAAGACGCCCCCGACTTTGCCGTGGTTGGCGAAGCGGGCGATGCCGCCGAGGCGCTCAAGTTGGTCCTAGAGCACCGCCCCGACCTGGTGCTGCTCGATATCAGCATGCCCGGTATGTCGTCGTTCGAAGCCGGACGCCTCATCGAAGAGCACTGCATCGGCACGCGCATCGTGTATCTGACCATGCATGAGGATCGGGAGTATGTGCAGCAAGCCCTGCGCTCGGGCGCCAGCGGGTATCTGCTGAAAGACACTCCCGCGCCGCTTTTGTTGCGCGCGCTGCGAGGAGTGCATCGCGGCGAACGGTCATTGAGTCCGCAGATCGAGACCAAGTTGAAAGACGGCGCGAGCCAGCGGGAACAGTCGGCGCGGGTACCGCTGCGGAGAAGTGCCCTGACTGTGCGCGAGCGCGAAGTGATGAAGTTGCTCGCCGAGGGCAATACCGTGAAGAAAGCGGCAGCGGTTCTGGGAGTCAGCGTCAAGACGGTGGAAGCGCACAAGTTCAACTTGATGCGCAAACTCGACATTCACAACAAGGCCCAACTGGTCACGGTCGCCATACAAAAGAAAATTCTTCCAATTCCGGTTCCGATGTAGGGACGGAACTGCCTGCCAAAGTGTCAGTCTTGCGCGCGGGCCATGACTGCGGCGGCGAGACTGGCAAGATCGGGAACCTCCAGGTCCGGTCGCCTCTCTGCAGCGAGTGCCGCGGAGGCTCTGACCGCGCCAATCCCCGGACGAGCCGACTTCCGGTTTACCCACACCGTCGAGACCCCAAGCGCCCGCGCCGGTACCACATCGTGATAGACGCTCTGCCCGACGTGGAGCAGTCGGTCCGGAGATAGAGCGAGCGTGCCTAGAGCCATCTGAAAATTATTGAGGGAAGGTTTGTAGCTTCTTGCCTGCTCCGCTGTGATCACGCCATCGAATTCCACGCCAAGGTTCTTCCGCGTCTCCGCAAATAGATCGTCGTCAATGTTTGAAATTACGACGAGTTTGTAGCGCTTCTGAAGCTGGCGCAGCGCAGGCACCGTATCCGGAAAAACCGGCCACGCGTGAAGGGATTCGTGCAGCGAGCGGATTTCGGCGGACCTGGCCTGGAAATGGAAGCGATCTGCAAACGCCCGCACCACCGACTGCAGCACATCCCGGTAGCGTTGGTACGGGCCGCTTTCCGCCTTCGCCTCAAATTCTCCGTAGAGTTCAAGAATGGCAGCGCTGGGAAGACTTAGACCATGGCTGCCGAGCACCGACTGCAGAGTAGGCAGAATCCCGGACTCCCAGTCAATCAGGGTGCCATAGCAGTCGAAACTGATGGTGGTGAAACGAGAGAAATCCATAGGCATGAAAAGAGGCAAGTCGATTGGAAAGACGTGACCCAAGAACAGTCTAGCGTAGAGATGCGGGTCGTAGCGCGTCTCGCCAGCGTCTCTATGCGATCCAACGACACCGGGGTAGGCTTTCACCGTTGCATTCTTCAACTTCTGCTGTTGTGGGATTCATCAGCGTGTTGTCGGCTCGCAAGTCACTGATTCCAAGCTGTCATTCTCATCGCCAACCGCTAAACACTGCAAATAGGGAGCTTTGGCCTGTTGCGATTTCTATCAAAGCGCTGCGGACAATCTCATCACAATATTCCGACCTATGAAATTTGCTCTCGTCTATCCGCCTCATTTCACAGGAGATGACCGCTCACAACGCGCATATTCCCACTTCGCCGCCTTTTGGCATGGCGATTGCCTTTAGAAAAGTGCTGAGTGGCTCGCAACCGACGGCCCTCCGACGAGGTGACTTATGACAGTCCTACTGGTTCTCTTCACATTTGCAAGCTTCCTCCTCATTGACCATTTCCGCAGCCGCCGCACGGCTGTGCAACCAGCATTGCAGGTCGCCCCGGCAAAGCAGGCCACTCTGCCACGCTTGCAGCCGTCGTTAGTCGGCGGCTTCGCGGTCCCGGAGCATCTGCGCTATCACCCCGGTCACACCTGGGCACTGAGTGAGAGCCCCAACCTGGTGCGGGTCGGCATGGATGATTTTGCGTCGAAGCTGACTGGCAAAGTGGAAAGCATCACGTTACCGCAGCGCGGCCAGTGGATTCGCCAGGGCCAGAAGGTGTGCACGGTTCATCGCGACGGCTGCGCGGTCGACATGGTTTCGCCCGTCGAGGGCAGCGTGTCCGACATCAATATGGCGCTCGTGAAGGATCCTAAACTGGCGCTAAGTGATCCTTACGGGGAAGGCTGGCTGGTGACGATGCACGCGCCCGACCCCAAGACAAGCTTCCGCAACTTAATCGGTGGTCCGCTTGCCCGCTGGTGGACAGAAGAGTCGGCGAGCCGCCTGCAGCACCGGATACCGATGGCGATGGCGGGCGCGCTGGCCCAGGATGGTGGAGTGGCCATGAACGATCTCTCCGCGCAGATCCCCGACCAGGACTGGCTGCCGCTGGCGAAAGAATTCTTCCTGTCATAAGTAATGGCGTAGCGAGGCGAACCACCTCGCCGCTCGTCGAAAGAGGACCGCTGCAACACTGGCCGCCCGGAATCCAAAGGCTGAAACAGCCAGGACCCCGGGCGGCGTTTTTTGCGCCATCGGCAAGCAGGTGTCCGGCAAGGTTCGGAGGCGGCTCGCGATTCAGAAGATTCGCGCTGATTCCTCTGACGAGACCTGCGTCATCGTTATTATTGCCACGGGTCGGCAGGCAGTGCACACAGTGTAATTTCCTTGAGGTCGGCTTCGACGCTCAGGGGCGGGTTCTCTGCTCTATGCTTTCTGTTCGCTGAACAGGTCAAGCGCTGGCGCTGCTGGCGTGGCCGGCTGCGCGCTGGATTGTTCCGCGCCGGTTTTCGCAGCCGGGGACTTCTCTCCTTGCATGAATTTCCTGGAATCGAGCAGCGGACGCCCCAGCGACGCGTTATAGCTGGTCCACGGTCCTTCGAGGTCAGCCTCGCGCTCGAAGTGGGCGCGCATCGCCTCCATCTTCGAATCCAGATCGTCGAGATAATGCAGCATGAGCGCTTCGGGAAACATCGGCAGCTTCGGTGATCCGAACTCGTACTGCCCGTGATGGCTGATGATCATATGTTCGAGCAAAGTTTTCAGTTCCGCGGGAAAGTCAGGCAGCTTTGTGAGCTTGGCCTGCAGCATTTCCAGTTCGATAATCATGTGCCCGAGCAGCTGGCCGCGCGTGGTGTAGGAGAACGCACGGTTGTAAGTCAGTTCCTGAAGCTTGCCGATGTCGTGCAGAAACGCTCCCGTCAACAGCAGGTCGCGATTGACCTGGGGATAGTTCCGGCAGAGCAAATCGCAGGAGCGGAAGAGCGACACGACATGATCGAGCAATCCGCCGATATAGGCATGATGAAGGGTCTTGGCTGCGGGGGCATTGCGGTAGCGCTCGGCAATCTCCGCGTCCGCCATGAACAATTCCACCAGCGCTTTCAGGTGCGGATTCTGGAATGTGGCTACAAACTCTGCCAGCGTTTGCCAGAGTTCGCCGATGTCCTTGGTGGTCTTGGGCAGGTAGTCGGCGAAGTCGATCTCGCCTTCTTCCATGCGCCGCAGCTTGTGAATGGTCAGCTGAAAACGGTTCTTGTACTTGTTGATGAGCCCCTTGATCTTGAGAAAGTCGTCCTGCTCGAAGGCGAGAATGAAGTCATCGACGTTGTCCCACATCTTGGCTTCGATCTGGCCGGTGCGATCGGCCAGGATCAACGCCAGGTAAGGCTCACCATTTTTCTTGGCCTTCACCTGCTTCGACGCCACCACGAAGCTGGAGGTGACGATCTTGTTTTCCTGCTGGGAACATTCGGAGATAAAAAACTCTTTCATGAGCCTCCGCAAAATCGGCTTGCCCCGTGGATGCAGACGCCAACGCCTGCCGCAAGCACAGCCAAGGTTAGCCTAAAACACGCCGAGCTTCTTCTTCTTTTTCAGCTTCTTCGCGTTGGCTTCCTTGTCCGTGGTCTCGACCGGCTTGGTTTGCTTTGCGCTCGCGCCTGAGTCGATGTAACCAGTCTTGATGTCGATGAAGGCCTCTTCGCGCAGTGTGGTCAGATAAGCACGCAGAGCGGGCTGCAGTTTCTGCATATACAACGCATCCTGGATGCGCGGCTCAACTTCTTTCAGCGTGGGAATGCCCGCCATCTGATGCTCGACCGCTTGCAGGATCACGTACCCCTGCTTGGTGCGAATCACATCCGTGACTTCACCGGCCTTCAGCGCAAAGACCTTATCTTCCAGTTCTTTCGAGAGCGTGCCGCGCTTGAAATAACTGAGATCGCCGCCGTCTTTCGCCGACGGTCCATCGGAGTACTTTTTCGCCAAGTCTGCAAACTTCGCGCCCTTGTGAAACTGGTCGAGAATATCCTGCGCTTTGGCCTGGGCGGCAGCCAGCGCTGCCTCGGTCTCCGCATCCGATGGCGGCTCGGGCTTGGCGCCGGCGCTCGGGGCCGGTTTCGCGGGCGTTTTGGGCGCGATCAGAATTTCACTCAGGCGAACCTGCTCGGGCTGCTCCATCTCCGCGCGGTGCTCGTCATAGAACTTCTTCTCCTCGTCCTTGTTCATGGCCAGGTGCGAGCCCACCTCCTGCCCGATCACGCGCTGCGTGACGATCTGGTTGCGCAGGTTTTGCTTAAAATCTTCATACGAAGCTCCCTGCGCCTCCGCCGCTTTTTCCAGATCCTCCATGGTTTCGAGGTTCATCTGCTTGCGCATTTCATCGAGACGCTTGACGAGTTCGGTGTCGCCGGTGATGCCAAGGTCTTTGCCTTTTTGCAGCAGCAGTTGCTGGTCAATCAGATCGCGCAGAACGTCGCGTTGCTTTTCGGTAAAAGCGCGGTCGGCGTTGGCCGGGTCCTGCTGCTGAACCTCCTGCTTGACCTGATCGCGGCTGCGGATGTACTCCGAACGCGTGATGATTTCATTGTTTACACGGGCGATGATCTCTTCGACCACGGTATCGGCCGGCGAAAGACATGGGAGCAACAGCGCATATCCAACCGCCAACAGCAGGGGGAGTTTAGCTTTCTTCATTTAGGCTCTCTCGAAACATCCTCTCGAATACCTGGGCAAAACCCGAGGGAAAATTGTTCTTCTATTTTACGCCGCAAGCGGCATCTCAGGCCAATTTGAGCGGGCGGGTTCTCTGGCTAAATTCTGGCTAATTTCCGCGTGTGAGCGTCAGCGCGGTCACGTCGTTGTGCTTCGGAGCCATGTGCATGAAGTCCTGCACTCGCTGCAGGATGGTCTGGGAAAGATCTTTCGCGGAAGAAGGTCCCGCCTGCATGACGCTCTTGACACCATCCAGACCAAATTCCGCGTTCTTCGACTCGGCCTCCACCACTCCGCGTGAAACCACTGCCAACGAGCCTTTCGGTCCCAAGCCAACGATGCGGGCGTCGGTCGGGGCCAGCGAGAAAAGCCCGAGCGGCAGGCCGGTCGCGGGCAATTCGACGACGCTGGTGTCATCGCGCAGCAGGCCGGGGGTGTGGCCGGCATTCACGTAGCAAACCGTGCCCAGTTCTTCGTTGTAGCAGCCGGCGAAAGCGGGGCAACTGCGCACGCCTCCGGCCGCGCGCATGATCTCGAGATTCAGGCGGCGCGACAGTTCGATCATAGCGTCCGATTCGTTCAGTTCGTCGGCGGCGAAGAGTTGCTCGCCTGCCGAGCGGAAACAAGCCTGCGCCGCTTTCAGCACGGGGCCGCTGGTTTCGCGTTTGCCGGCCACGTCGAGCAATCCGAAAAGGAAACGGTTCGGGCTCACCCGCAGGAAATCGTGAAGGTCGCCTCCGGCGCGCGAGGAAAAATAAGCGACCGCCAGGTCAGCGCCCTGGAGCGCAGGGCTTTCCCCCTGGACGATCTCGCAAACTTCCTCCGCCGTCGCGCCGAATCCAAGCTTCGAAAGGAGCGCTTTCATGAGGGGCGAAATTAGCACAAACGTTGGGCTGGGGCAATGAGCATGAAGTGGTAGCAGCCCGCGGGAGCGCCTGGCTGGAAAGAGCGACTCCTAAGTGAATGATTTTAAAAGACGGCGGAGGAATACCTGATGCAGTAACTGACTGGTAAACCACAAAATATAACCCGGGATATTCCAGTGGGCATTTCCCGCTTGACACGGCCCTCCCGATGCATGGATACTTATGCATCACGTTGCATTTTTATTCATGTCGAAAACGGCGCGCCACAAAGCGATCCTCGACCTGCTCGACGGCGGTCCTGTCGAAAGCCAGGACTCCCTGCAGCACCGGCTTGAACGCAAAGGCTTCGACGTGGGCCAGGCTACTCTCTCCCGCGACATCCACGAGCTGAAACTCGTCAAGGGCCCCGAGGGCTATCGGCGCGCTGGCGAGAGCCTGGGCGCGGAAGGCGTTTTGCCCTCGGTGATGCATCTCGCTCGCCAGTTTGTGGTTGAAATCCGCCAGGCTCAGAACCTGCTCGTGGTGAAGACCACGGTCGGCAGCGCGCAGCCCGTCGCCGCCGCACTCGACGCCTCGCACTGGCCTGAGGTCGTCGGCACGCTCGCCGGCGACGACACCGTGCTGGTCATCGCTGCCGACAGAAAGAAAGCGCACGCGCTCGCCCGACGTATTCGTGAGCTGTCGTAGCGGTTTTCGAACCGCGCCAGAATTTCCCGGATATGGAGTGTTACGAAACGAAAATGAGAACCGAGCCTATGGCACTTATGAACCTATCGAAGATGAACCTATCGGCAGCGAACCCGACGAACCCCTTGCCGGAACCCGCCGCGCCGCGCGATCTCATCTCTATCCACGACCTCGCCCCCGCCGAGATTCTCGCGCTCTTTAACCTCACCTCCGTGCTCAAGCAGCGGCCCGCGGACTACCGCGGCGTTCTCGCCGGCAAGCAGATGGTGATGTTCTTCGAGAAGCCCTCTCTGCGCACGCGGCTCACATTCGAAGCCGGCATGGACAGCCTGGGCGGCAGCGCATTCTTCGTCGACCAGACGGCCAGCCGCCTCAACGCGCGCGAGTCTCTCTACGACATCGCCCACAACCTCGAACGCTGGATCGACATCATCGTGCTGCGCACGTTCAGCCATGCGGTCGTCGAGGAGATGGCCACCTACGCCGGCGTTCCGGTGATCAACGCGCTCAGCGAACTCGAACATCCCTGCCAGGCGCTCGCCGACTTCTTTACCCTGCAGGAGCATTTCGGCGATCTCAAGAAACTTCATTTCGCCTACGTTGGCGATGGCAACAACATGGCGCACTCGCTGCTGCTGGCAGGCGCCTCCGTCGGCGCGAAAGTTTCAATTGCGACTCCGGAGCGCTACGGGCTCAATCCTGTCATCGTGACCATGGCCAAGGCCATTGCGGACGAGACCAAGGCTTCGCTCCGCATCCTGAGCGACCCGCGCAAAGCGGTTGCCGGAGCCGACGCCGTCTACACCGACGCCTGGGCCAGCATGGGACACGAACACGAAGCGGAAGAGCGCGCCGCCATCTTCGCCCCTTATCAAGTGAATGCTGCGCTCATGCAGCTCGCCAAGCCCAACGCGCTGTTCATGCACTGTCTGCCCGCGCATCGCGGCTGCGAGGTGACGGATCAGGTCATCGACTCGGTGAACTCGGTGGTGTTCGATCAGGCGGAAAATCGTCTGCACATTCAGAAAGCCATTCTCGTATGGCTGTTGGGCGGCGGCGTGGGCCGCTTCCCGGCTGGTTTCCAAGGGAGGAGTGCACATGTATAAGCAAGACGGGCATAAGAAAGAAAAAATTGTTCTGGCCTACTCCGGTGGGCTCGATACTTCCATCATTATTCCGTGGCTCAAGGAAAACTATGCCTACGATGTGATCGCCATGGTCGCCGACGTAGGCCAGGGAGATGACGTCGAGGCCGTGGTGGAGAAGGCCTACAAGACCGGGGCCAGCAAGGTGGTGGTCGAAGATCTGCGCGAAGAATTCCTTACCGGCTACGTCTGGCCCGCGCTGAAAGCGGGCGCGGTGTACGAGAACAAGTATCTGCTCGGCACTTCGCTCGCCCGCCCCGTGATCGCGAAACATCAGGTTGAAGTCGCGCTGCGCGAAGGCGCCTCGGCCGTCGGCCACGGATGCACCGGCAAGGGCAACGACCAAGTCCGCTTCGAGATGGCCTACCAGGCGCTCGCTCCCGAGCTGAATGTGGTGGCGCCGTGGCGCGAGTGGGATCTGAAGTCGCGCGAAGATTGTCTCGACTACGCCGAAAAGCGCGGCATTCCCGTCGCCGCGAGTCGCGAGAAGATTCACAGCCGCGATCGCAATCTCTGGCACGTGAGCCACGAGGGCGGAGAACTCGAAGACGCCGCCAACGCGCCGTTCGCCAGCACCTGGCAAATGACGAAGTCGCCGCAAGAGGCTCCCGAGCAGGAAGAACAAGTCGAAATCGGCTTCGAAAAAGGCGTGCCCGTCTCCGTGAACGGCATGAATCTCGATCCCGTATCGCTCGTCGAGCTGCTCAACGAAATCGGCGGGCGCAACGCGGTGGGACGCATCGACCTGGTCGAGAACCGTTTCGTCGGCATCAAGTCGCGCGGCTGCTATGAAACTCCCGCAGGCACGCTGCTCGTCGCCGCCCACGGCGAACTCGAAGCCCTGTGCCTCGATCGCGACCTGCTGCACTTCAAGCAGCACGTCGCGCTCAAGTACGCCGAACTGGTTTACTTCGGCATGTGGTTCACGCCGCTGCGCGAAGCGCTTGACGCTTTCGTCGAAACCACGCAACAGAACGTGACCGGCGTGGTCACGCTGTCCCTGTACAAAGGCAACGTCATCATCGTCAGCCGCAAATCGGATTACTCGCTCTATCGCACCGACCTCTCCTCATTCACCATGGGCGCGAGTTATGATCAGAAAGACGCGGAAGGCTTTATCCGCATCCTGGGGTTGCCCTCACGTTGCCGAGCCCAGACGCAGGCGAAAGTGAAGGTCGAGGTCGAACCAATGAAGGTCGAACAATGAAAATGTGGTCCGGCCGCTTCCGGCAGCCGCTTGACCCCGATTTTGAAAAATGGCAGCGGTCGTTCCCCTACGATCAACGGCTGCTGCCCTTCGAATTGGCCGCCAGTCGCGCCCACGCGAAGGCACTCGAACACGCTGGAGTGCTGTCCTCCGAAGAGCTTTCCGTGATTGTGAAAGCGCTGGGAGAAATCGCCCACCGCGCCGAATCCTCGCTTGAATTTCTGAACGACCCTGAAGCCGAAGACGTTCACCACTTTGTGGAGAAGCAACTGGCGGCGCTGATCGGCGCGACCGGGTACAAGTTGCACACCGGACGCAGCCGCAACGAACAGATCGCGACCGACCTCCGGCTCTTCGTGCGCCAAAGTATCGACACGCTGCAAAACCTGATCGCCGATTGGATCGAGGCGGTGCTTTCTCGTGCCGAGGCCGCGGGCAGTGCGGCTACGTCGATGCCCGCGTACACACACCTGCAGCCCGCCGAACCGGTCTTAGTCGCGCATTGGCTGCTGGCTTATGTAGAAATGTTTCTCCGGGACGCCGGTCGCCTCGCCGACTGCCGCAAGCGCGCTAACTTATGTCCGCTGGGATCGGGAGCTGTGGCCGGAGCCACGCTCACCATCAACCGTCAAACCATGGCTGCGGAGCTGGGGTTCGATGGCCCGACGGCCAACAGTATCGACGCTACAAGCGACCGCGACTTCGCCATTGAATTCGTGGACGCGCTCTCGTTGCTCGCGCTTCACCTCAGCCGCTGGGCGGAAGAGATGATCCTGTTCTCCACGCCCGCGTACGGATTTGTCGAGTTACCCGAGCCTTACTCCACCGGCAGCAGCGCCATGCCGCAGAAAAAAAATCCCGACTTGCTGGAGCTGGTGCGCGGCAAAGCGGCTCGAATCATGGGCTGCGCAAGCACGCTGCAAACTTTGGTGAAGGGCTTGCCCCTCGCCTACAACAAAGACTTGCAGGAAACGCAGGAGCCGGTGTTCAACGCCTCCGACACGGTCATCGCCATGTTGCCGCTCGTGACCGGATTTATGAACACGGTCGAATTCAACGAGACGAAGATGAATCATGCGGCAAGTTCGGGTTTTATGAACGCGTGGGCCGCGGCAGCATATCTTGTCGAACGCGGAGTTCCCTCGCGCCTCGCCCACGAAGCGGTCGGCAAAGCCGTTCAACTGGCCGTGGAGCGCGGATGCGATCTGCAAAAGCTTCCGCTCGCCGACCTGCAGGCGATCCACCCGAGCTTTGACGCCGCGTTCCACTCCTGCCTCGGACTTACTGAGGTGCTGGCGCTGCACGACGTTCCCGGAGGCACCGCGCCTCGCCACGTCAAGCGCGCGCTGGAGAATGCCCGGGAGCGGGTCTCTGCTCTGCGGTCTTTGGTCTTGGGTCTTGCAACAAACCGCGATCCGCTAGCGAGGTCAGTCTCCGGCAGGTGGAGTCCCTAAAGTTCTTCTATCCCTACTATATACCCCGAAGGCAATAACCATTTGGTACAGTGGGGTACCCCCCTCCCCCCCGGGTCTATTGGAATCATAGATTTAGACGGAAAATCCCGCCAGGTCTTTGGGTTTACAGGACTTATAGGTAAAGTATTCCGGAATAAGGACTTAGACTGATTAGTGGCCCTGGAACTGCTTCGCTTGCTGGCTGGCTTGCTCAGCTTCGCGGTGCATTCCTTTCGCTTCGTAGGCGCTGGCCAGGGCGTTTTCGGTTTCGGGATTGTCCTCGCTTTTCTGCTGCTTCAGGAAGGATGCGATGGCTTCGTCATAGAGCTTGAGTTGGGCCTGTGCCAGGCCCATCTCCTGATAAACGCTGTTGTAGTCCGGTTCGAGTTGGGCTGTCAGCTTGAATTCCTCTATGGCCTCGGGATATTTCTGCTCGGTCGAGGAAACTTCTCCCAGCCCAAAATGGGCATCGGGGCTACTTGGATTCATCCTCAGCAGTTGCGAAAAAGTCTCTCGCGCCGGTTGAGGACGCTTCTGTTCCAAGTAAGCCATGCCCAGGTAGAAGTACGCGCGTTCATCCTTCGGGTTGAGCTCGATCACACGCTTGAATTCGCCTCCGGCGCTGGCGAAGTCGCCTTTGACCCAATAAGCGCGAGCGAGCTCGTAGTGCGCCGGGACGTAACCTGGTCGTTGCCGGACCGCAGTCTGCAGCTCCGCAATGGCCTGGTCGGTATTGTTTTCGGTTAGCAGTCTCTGCCCGTTCGCTGCATGCAGCACATACGCATGCGAATGATGCAACCACGCTGCGCCGCCATAGACCAGCACGATCCCAGCGAGAAGCACGCCCAGGCGCCGACCCACGTCATCGTGCTGCGGAGCGACCTTGGCAATGAGAGCGCCCAGGATCAGTCCCGATACCAGACCACCAACGTGAGCGGCGTTGTCAGTGCGACCCGAAATAGCTCCAAACACCAGGTTGTAACCGACGAATACCAGCACGCTTCGGAGCAAGCCCGACACCGCCGCTCTGGGCATGGAGAATTCGCCCAAATAAAACGACGCTACCAGCGCTCCCGCTATCCCAAAGATTGCTCCGGACGCTCCCGCGCTCGTGCCTCCCGGTCTCCAAGCGAGGCTGGTAACGCTCGCCGCAATTCCGGTGATCAGGTAGACCGCACCGAACGTCCAATGGCCGTACACCGACTCGGCCAGCTTGCCAAGATTCCAGAGACACCACATATTGAACGCGATGTGGATGATGCCGATGTGCACGAAGACACAGGTCAACAAACGCCACCACTGGCCTCCAATGGTGAGCGGGCCGTAATTGGCTCCCCAATGCCACAACTGCCCGAGGGTTGGCTCGGTGAGCGAAACGCCAGCCAAGGTCATGGCGACGAACACGGCAACGTTGATGCCGAAAATAGCCTGAGTGACCGCCATCGAACTGGATTGCGACCGCATCCACGGCGCCGGCTCTACTCGCTGGATGGGGGAATCCTCGCCGCGCTGCGCGGCTTCATGCTGCACGCACCACTGGCAAATCTTCCTGCCAAAAGTCAGGGCTGGAAGCTGACGGCCGCATTGAACGCAATTTGCCATGGATGATCGGAGCGCGCCGCCGGCCAACCATGATCTGCGGAGGGTCGCGGTTTCCTCTGGACGCAGATTATCACGAGGAATCCTTCACCGGCGGTGGAGAGATGAGCGCCTCGCCCGTCCAGCAGCGGCGAATCCACTCTTCCATATAAAATACTAAGATCATGAGCGCCACCAATTCATCTTCATCTAAGTCCAGCGAATCTGCCGCGGCTTCGCCTTCCGAGTCTCGCGCCTCGAATTTCATCCGCGATATCGTCATTGAAGATCTGAAAACGAAGAAGTACGGCGATGCCGTCATTCAGACCCGCTTTCCTCCCGAGCCCAACGGCTACCTGCACATCGGGCATGCCAAGTCCATCTGCCTTAACTTTGGATTAGCCGACGAGTTCGGCGGCAAGACCAATCTGCGGTTCGACGATACCAACCCGGAGAAGGAAGAACAGGAGTACGTCGACTCCATCTTGAAGGACGTCCGCTGGCTGGGCTTCGAATGGGACGGTCTTTACTACGCTTCCGATTACTTCGATCAGCTCTACGAGTGGGCGATCAAGCTGATCAACGAGGGCAAAGCGTATGTTGACGATCTAAGCGCGGAAGAAATTCGCAAGCATCGCGGCACGCTCACCGAGCCCGGCAAAGACAGTCCGCATCGCAACCGCAGCGTGAAGCAGAACCTTGACCTTTTTGAGCGCATGCGTAAAGGGGAGTTTCCCGATGGAACGCGCGTGCTGCGCGCCAAGATCGACATGGCGTCGCCAAACCTGAATATGCGCGACCCGGTCATGTACCGCATCCTGCACGCCGAGCATAACCGCACCGGCGACAAGTGGTGCATCTATCCCATGTACGACTACGCGCACGGCCAGTCCGATTCCATCGAGCACGTAACCCACTCGATTTGCACGCTCGAATTTGAAGATCATCGCCCGCTTTATAACTGGTTCATTCAGCAGCTCGGAATTTTTCCGTCGCAGCAGATGGAGTTCGATCGCCTCAGCCTTACCTACACGCTGCTCAGCAAGCGCAAGCTGCTTACTCTGGTGCAGGAAAAACGGGTCAACGGTTGGGACGATCCGCGCATGCCCACGCTCTCCGGCATCCGGCGGCGCGGCTACACGCCAGAGGCGATCCGTAATTTCTGTGCGGCCATCGGGGTTTCGAAGACCAATGGCACGCTGGAACTTGCGATGCTCGAACACTTCGTCCGCGAGGACCTGAATAAGAGCGCGCCACGGGTGATGGCCGTGCTGCGGCCGTTGAAGGTCGTGATCGATAACTACCCGGAAGGTCAGGTTGACGAAGTCGATGCGGTAAACAATCCTGAGGACGAAAGCGTCGGGAAGCGCAAAGTGCCATTTTCCAAAGTGCTCTACATCGAACAGGACGATTTCCGCGAAGACCCGCCCAAGCAGTATTACCGCCTGTCGCCCGGTCGCGAAGTGCGGCTGCGTTACGGCTACTTCATTACGGCGAAAACGGTGGTGAAAAACGACAGAGGAGAAGTGGTTGAGGTGCACTGTACGTACGACCCGGCGACGCGCGGTGGCAATGCTCCGGATGGACGCAAGGTAAAGTCGACCATGCACTGGGTCTCAGCCGCGCATGCCATCGACGCCGAAGTGCGTATCTACGACAAGCTCTTCGCCAAAGAAGACCCCAATCAGGTGGAGGGAGGCCAGGAGTTTACCGCGAACTTGAATCCGAACTCGCTGGAAGTGATTGCGCAGGCCAAGTTGGAGCCATCGCTGGCAAACGCGCCGATCGAAGGCCGCTATCAGTTCGAACGGCTTGGGTATTTTTGCGTGGACCCGGATTCCAGGCCCGGACGTCTTGTGTTTAACCGCACCGTGGCGCTGAAAGATGCATGGGCCAGGATCGAGAAAAAATCGAGCGCGTAGATATAAATGTACTGACACGGATTGCCGCGTCTCCCGCGCAACCTTCACAGCACCCGGCACGCCTCGTAAAATCCAAGACGCGGGTTGCGAGGATAGAGCTTGCTGCGATCGCCGTAGCCGAGATTGCAGAGGAAGTTGACTTTCCATTTGCCGTCGGGGAAAAATTCAGCGTTCACCTTCGCTTTATCGAAGCCGGACATCGGCCCGCAATCAAGTCCCACAGCTCGAGCGGCGAGTATGAAATAGGCTCCCTGCAGCGAACTGTTGCGGAAGGCTGTTTCATCGATCAGTGGCTGGTTGCCCACGAAATAGGAGCGCATGTCAGCATGGGGAAATAGCTGGGGAAGCTTCTCGTAGAACTCGGTGTCCCACGCGACAATGACGGTGACCGGCGCCGCTTTCGTTTTTTCGACATTGAGTGGAGCGAGGGCGGGCACCAGGCGCGCCTTCGCAGCCTCGCTTTCGAGAAACACAAAACGTGCGGGAGCAGAATTCGCACTGGTCGGACCCATGCGCGCAAGTTCATAGGCTTCGCGCAGCTTTTCTATGGGTACGCGCTTGGGGAGCCAGGCCGAATGCGTGCGTGCCTGGAATAGCTGGTCGAGAGCATCGCTGGAGATTTTGGTTGAGTGCGCGGCATATTGTGTTTCTGCCAAGGTTTCTGCCTCCTGGTTGGTTTGTCTAACTCTCTTCGATGCTTAAAATCATCACGAGATTCTAGGAGGGCATGGAGGCACATCATGCAGAATCGCCGCGCACTGCATAGTGCCGCAAGATGGTGTCGCAAAATTACTTCCAGGGCGCGCCGGTGTGGACCATCCACAGATCGGTGTCCGGCGATGCGATCACTTCAAATGGCATCCAGAAGTAGCCCCGCAGTCCCCAACCGTCACCCCAACTGTTTTGGATAAGCGCCAACCATTTCGGAAAGTCGTAGCCGAGGCAGAGTACTTCGTGGCCGCCCTGTTGCTGTTCGCCCAGTTTTGGAATCGGCATAATGCCGGTGTCCGCAACCTGCTGCGACATGAACGACTCGTAAACCGTGAACCCGACCGCAACCGGCCACGGCGTTGGGTCAGACAAGCAACTGAGAGAGTCAGGCACACTTTCGATGCGGTGATAAGCGCCCGTTTTGTACTTGAGAGCGTTCTGCGCCTGCTCCGCCGTCGGGGCGGTGAACTTGCCCGCCACGTAGGGATAGAGCGACGCTTCGCAACAACCTTTCGCGGTGAGGACCTGGCAACCCGTGCGCGGCATCGCTCCTTCATCATTGGGGAATGACCCGTCGGCCAGCAGTTCCTCGACATACAGGCACTGCGGGCTCAGGATCGGCGAGGTCTTCTCATACTTCCGCGCGATCCACTCGCGTGCGGACGAGAAGGCGTGGCCGGTGCAACTGCCTTCCTCGCCCTGATCCTTGATCGGTCCGCCCCACTGCCGTAGATCCACATGTTGCGGGACAGGCTGCGCCGGCCGCGAAGCCCGGTAAATCCGATCCCGCACATCGTGAACGTCGCGAAGCGCGCCAAATTTGCGGTTTAGAGTTGTCACTGAAGGCGTCCGAAAGTCAGCGACCGCACGAACTTCGAGTGCCGATGGAGTTTCAGTTTCGGGGTCAACGCATCCACGGCCGCGTTGCCAGTCTTCGCCGCCAGAATGCTGTTGTAATGGGTCGCAAAGGTGGACACGTTGTAGGGCGGCGCGATCCGCATGCTTTGGGACGAAGCCGCGTTCTGACAGGATGGAATCACCGCCGTGATTGCATTCAGCGTGCCTGCCACCAAGTCGGCCAGCAGCGTAATCTTCGTCTGCGTGTTCGCATCGCTCACCTGTGCGACCTGAAGCACCAGTTGTTGATCGGCCTGGTATGCACTCACAGCCGCTTGCAACTGCTGGCAAACACCCGGTGCGGATCCCGCCGAAACCTCGGCGTAGTCAGCGGCGAGCGTCTTGATGGCCGTCGCGTCAGCGGCGATCTTTGCTGCCAGGTTGCTGTTCACAGGCTGGCCGTTGGCCACGGCGACGATTTGCAAAATGTTGATCAGTGCCGGCGCTGCCGCGGCCAAGATGGAATCGAGCGTCGATACCCAGGCGGTCGAACAGGCGGTGCAGAACACAACACAGCACAGCGTAACGACAAGAGCTTTCTTCCTAGACAGAGCTTTCCTCATAAATGGTTCTCCCTTTGATTTTTTGGAATTGAATTATTTATGTCCGCGCAACGACGCGGCCCGGTTGCGGAGTTCCTGCAGTTCCGACTGGATGAGCAGCAGTTGCCCTTGAATGCCTTTCACCGTGGCCTCATTGCTGTTCCCCATGGCCTGAAGCGCCGCGATGGCCACATCGCGTAGGTTGGCCTGCGCGGCGTGTTCCTTCCTCCACTCATGCTCCTCCACTCTCTCCTGCTCGCGCTGGCCGTTTAGCTTCTGCGCTGCCCCAAAAGCCAAAAGGCCATTGAGCAGGAAGCCGACAAAAGCAATCGTAGCCGCGCCGTAGTTGTTCCAGAGATTGGGCGAGATCTGCGTTAGCATCATCATGACTTCGCGGCTCCATTCGAGTTGGCGCCGGCATACGGCGAAGGCAGCCAATGCGCCACAATGATGGCCAGCGGGGCAACGATCGCCGCGACGCTAGCATGGCTCGCCCAGAATGCTGCAACCGCCGGTGTGGCGGTGTTCGCAATCGCAGTAAGCAGTAGCACAACAGTAGGTAGATAAGCTGCGTACTTTTTCAAGACAGTATCTCCTTATGACAGCGTGAAGCTTATGTAATTGAGTAATGCGGGAAATAGGTCAAGCCCGGATGCCGGCCTCATACGCCGCCGATGGCGAGCGCTTCGTCAAAGCTTCCTGGCGGGATAACAATCCCTCGTGCGCCAGGCCAAAGTGAACCCACCCGTACTCGAGGATAAGTTGGTCGTATCCGATGTTGGACTTCAAGATAGCCAGCGCCACTTCCGCTGGGGCACCGAACGCTGGACAAACGAAGTCGCACGCCAGACCTTGACAGTGAGCGCTCGTCGCCACTCCGCCCACTGCCTGGTTTACTTCTACTGAACGGTAGCCGCTGTGCACGACAATGGGCTTGTCGCAGAGCAACCTCCTGATCTTTTCCATGAACGCCGCCACAAGTTTCAGGTTAGCCGTCACGGTCGGATCCGGCGTGTTGTCGAGACCAAGGCGTGCGGCCACCTCGGAAAAAGTCATTTCTTCAAGAGTAAAGTGGGGGGTAAGGTTCACTGTGTGTACTCCATACCGGGTTGCCGCTTGTTATAGGGGTCCAGTTCATGCGTTCCCCGACCTGCACCAGTGAGGCGAGAGCTTTCCATCCACGTCATGGCACGCCTCTCACTAATCCGGGAACGGCCCGGGACTCCCGCAAGTCGTGCCGCACACGTAAAGATTGAGGGTCTGGGCATAGTCGACCGATGAACCGCCCACGGCTGTGCCGGTGAGGATCGCGCCCATGTCAAGCGTGTCCGATGCTGCACCGTGATACAAACTCCCCGAACTCAAAGCAAATTGATGGTAGTCCGGCAACGTCATCGGGACATTCCCGGAGCACGAATAAATAAAGCCAACCGCGCACGGAGTAGACGGAAACGCCCATGTTGTCGGCGGCGTGGCGATACAAGCAGGAGGTGTGCAAGCCCCGAGGGCCGGGTCCGGGTAACTTGGATTGTTGCCGTACTCCGTGTAAAGCGAAGCTGTGCGTCCCGGCCATACCATGTAGTCGAAGGTTGTCGAGGTCAAATCAAAGTCGTAGTTCTCGGTGCAGGTTCCCTCTTGCGATGAGAAGCCTGTACAAAGAGGCGATCCGGCCGGCACTTCTGAATTCCAGATACCGCCTTTTCCAGCGTTAGGGTAGAGGCTGAGCATAATGCTGTTCGCGAATGCGAAATTCTGAATGAAGGATGGCGAGCCTGGGCCAATCCCAAGTGTCTCAACTGCATCCGTAATTAGGGTGATGTGATTGAGCGTCGTCGAAGACGGCGATCCTTGCTGCGTACCGAGGACGCAAGTCCCCGATGTGTCTGTGGCTCCGGCTGAGGCTCCCGTCCAAGGAAAGGTCACAGATGCATTCGCCGAGGTCCACGGCGACGGAGAGCTTAGGCCATTTCCGTAGTAAGTGTATGTCGAGGCTCCAGCGTTGTAGACCGAATATAAGGGTGTCGAGCCGGAGGATGCGAGCGGGCCAATTGTGTCAGGAAAACCAGCACCAGCAAAATAGTACCCTGCCATCTGGAATGTGCCGGTGCCGCTCGTGAATGTGGCGCCTGCGCCGACTGAAGTGCAATTTACCGGCATTGTCGTGCTGCCGGAATATTGCCCAGCCAGAATCTGGACAGGTTCGCCAGTGCGAAGCGCGATGGATTTGTAGCCGTAGGTAGAGGAGCCGTTACCGTTGGCGCCTGAAGTCCCGGAAAGCACGGGGTTCGCGCACGCTGGGGACATACTGGCCGTAGCCAGGCAAGCAGCATTGAAAGCGTTCGCTGGGGTTTCCGCCACTCCACTTGGGTTGGTGAGTGTCAGCGTGCTGGACGTAGACGCGGTACAAAGAAATCCTGCTGTGGTTGGAGAATTATTCCCGGCGTTCGTAAATCCGGTGATAAAGAGATACCCGCCTGTAGGGGAACCGCAAAGCGTGGCATTGATGGCGCTGGTCGATCCGGTAGTTGTATAGACGGTACTCCCTCCGCTCGCTGTCGCCGCACTGGCTAAGCTGGCATTGAAGTCAATCGAGGCAAAGGCGGTTGCAGTTGCGTAATGCCCGGTTCCGTCCTCCGTCATGCTGGCGTTCCAGTGATAGCCAACCCCGTTTTCGACCGTCAACCCGAATGTCTCCGAGTTACATCCGGGACCAGTGCCGCTCATGCCGTACCACAAATTATTGAGCCATTGCTCCCGAGTCGTCCCCATCACCACGAGGAAATCTGATGGGCCTCTTCCTCTCGTGTCCCCCACTTCGCAACTATTGCGCCAGATGTCGTTTGAGAAAACTTCATCGCTGCGCACGTTCCAGTAATTCTCTCCTGGGTTGGACGTGTCGCCTGTGAAGCAAGTTCCATTCTGGCCGCCGGTGTTGTCGTTATTTTCGAAGATATTGCCGTCGGCCACGACGCGGACAGCATTCTTGAATTCCAGGCAGTTTTTGCGATACGGCGCGTAGGTCGCCCAATGCGGGTTCGGGACCGTAGGAATAGCGATTGGAGTGAAGGTGTCCCCGGAAGTATCGGTCCAGTTATGAATAGCGTCCGGCGCGCCTGTGACGTTATCCACGGGCACCTGGTTTATATTGACGGCCTTTGCTACGACGTTGGCAGTCGCTCCGGTGGTGGCTTGGGTGATAGTCGTGTTCTTAGTGAAGGTTTGGGTGCCGCCAGCGCCGAACACCCCAAGGATGATGCCCGACATATTGCCGCCGAGCCACGTGAAAGGGTAGGTGCATCGGTTCCGGCGCATTTCCACGTCGGTAAAGGAAATCCATCCCAGAATGGAAATCGGGGTTACGACCCCGCCAGGAAAGATGCAACTCGATGCCCCTTCAAACCAATTGTTGTCGAGTTTGAGTTGTATCCCATTGGCACTAACAACATGGTCTTCCGCCAATGGGCGCATGATCTGGCTGCCTTGCGAGCCGACAATAGAGCAGTACACACAACCGCTTACTGAGAATCCGTTAGAAACAGGGTTGTAGCCTGCGGCCAGGCTTGTCCAGCCACCATTCGCCCAATCCCGGTGAAAATGGATGTGGGTGGCGAGCTGAGTCAACGCGGTTTGGCCCGCGTTATCCCCAGTGTGTATCAAGTCCTCAGCGTTGGCGTTCGTTGGCGTGAGACTGAAGGCCAAGTCCTCAAACTCCCAATGGTCCGGCCCGATGTTGGTGGGCGTTCCGCTGCCGATTACGGTTGTGCTGCAAAAATTGCTGTCGATGTACAAGCCGCTGCAAAATATGAGGGCGGAATTCGGCCCGCTCATTTCTATCTGCGGCATGTACTGAAGATAGTTATAGATCGAGATATTGGTTGCTGTGCCGTTCGCTAAGTTGAAGCTGCCTGTCGTACCGTTGACGTTAGGAGTGAAAGTGACCATCGCCCCAGTCGTGTGAGCATAAGCGAATGTAGCGTAAAGCCCGGTCATGTTTACACCACTGGTTGGGGTAACGCACTCGAATGTCCCGTGAACGCTGCCCACGTCTATTGCCAATTGTCCGGTAGAACAGCCGTTGTTAGAACCCGTCGTCGTGACTCCACCGTTGACCAAAGTAGGCGATATATAGCCATTCGCCAAGTCAACCAACTGCGTGCCCGGAGTGATCGGTTGCAAGGTTGTCGTGCTCACACTGACGGTTGTGGTACCCGAGATGACAACGTTTTGCAGAGATCCGCTCACGCTCCCACCAGGACAACTCCCAGCACACGGATTCGACGGTCCTGCTTGAAAGTACATATTGGTGCCAGTACAGTCGGGATTATTCAAGCCGGGATTGATAGCCTCTGAGATGTTGTCCTGCGTGCCGCCCGCGCAGATTGGCTCTGGAAGTGCCGCAAGCGTAGCATCGTAAGTTGAACGGACTATCAGCGGAGCGCTGGCCGTGACTGTGCTGGTTTGGGGTATAGTGAGGCCGCTAGTGTAAACGTAAGTGCCTGGCGGGACGTCAAGGATGATCCCAATTGCCGCGCTATGAGATATCCCCGCTGTGCGACAGGCTTCGATGGCAGTAATTGCTTCTTGAAGTCCAGTGGACGTAGCTGTGTAGGGAAGGCTGAAAGTGCAGTAACTGGGCGGAGGGCTACTGGTCCAACTACTCGATCCGAGCGCCAGTTCGTAAGCGGGCGCAGCCAGAGATAGTCCCGGAGATCCCGAATAACATGATGCGGTGATCACACAGGTAAGTTCGTTGTTGTCCACCCATAGTTGCGGCAGCGCGGCATAGAACGTAGGCGCTCCAGCCAACGCGCCATACACCCCTGATCCCGAGTACAACCCGAGACCCGAATACGCCGCTTGCCCGAAGGCTGGCAGGCAAAAGACTATAACCGCTAAGAACTTCTTCATCTCTGTTTGCTCCACAAGAAATCGCGTCCTCGTTAAACCGGTGCGAGGTCTTTACACAACGCACCGGTCCGCGTCGACCATTGCTCTGCGCGCGAAGTCACTCCCAGCTTCGCTATAATGTTTGTCTGCTCTAACCCCGCCATTTGTGGCGGGCATCAGGGAAAGGGAAATATGCCGACTGATGTGGTCATGCCCCAGATGGGCGAATCAATTTTCGAAGGCACCATCACCAAGTGGCTGAAAAAGCCCGGTGAAAAGGTCCAGCGCGACGAGCCTTTGTTCGAGATTTCCACCGACAAGGTCGACGCCGAAATTCCCGCGCCCGCTAGCGGAATTCTTCAGGAGATCAAGGTTTCCGAAGGCAACACCGTTCAAGTCAACACCGTAGTCGGCGTGATCGGCGACGGCAGTGGCGCTTCCGCATCCGCGCCCGACAAGGCCACGGCTCCGGCCGTTCCGGCGTCGGCAAAGAAAGAAGCACCGGTACCGGCTCCGTCGCCCACGCCCGCTGCCAGCGCTCTTGCGGGCGAAGAAGATTCTGACGTTCGTTCTTCCCCGCTTGTCCGCAAGCTCGCCCGCGAGCACAATGTGGACCTTGCAAAAGTGAGCGGCACCGGCACCGGCGGCCGCGTCACCAAGCAGGATATTCTCGACTTCGTAGAGCACCGCACGGCTGCTTCAGTTGCGGCTTCCGCACCCCACCCAGCCTCGGCACCAACGCCAGCTGTGATTCCGGGCGACCTTGTGCCCATGTCCCAAATGCGCAAGATCATCGCGCAGCGCATGATTGAATCGCGCCGCACCAGCGCTCACGTCCACTGCATGTTCGAGGTGGACATGACTCGCATCGTCAATTTGCGAAACAAGCTCAAGAACGCCTTCGAACAGCGCTACGGCGCGCGGCTCACCTTCATGCCATTCTTCGTGCGCGCCGCCATCATCGCCCTGCAGCAATATCCGATCGTTAACAGCTCACTCGAAGGCGACAGCGTTCGCTATCACAAGCACGTTAATGCTGGCATCGCCGTCGCGCTCGATTGGGGACTCATCGTCCCTGTTCTCAAGAACGCCGACGAGCTCAACTTCCTCGGACT
>JBEKIB010000042.1:0-40700 GCA_050011975.1 Terriglobales bacterium
CGCGCCGGTCGAAACGCCCGGGCCGCAGCAGTGCCGGATCGAGGACGTCGGGACGGTTCGTCGCCGCCATCAGAATTACGCCTTCGTTCGATTCGAAGCCGTCCATCTCGACGAGCAACTGATTCAACGTCTGCTCGCGCTCATCGTGTCCACCGCCGAGCCCGGCGCCGCGATGACGTCCGACAGCGTCAATTTCGTCGATGAAAATAATGCAGGGGGCATTTTTCTTGCCCTGCTCGAACAGGTCGCGCACGCGGCTCGCGCCCACGCCCACGAACATTTCCACGAAGTCCGAGCCGGAGATGGAGAAGAATGGAACGTTCGCTTCGCCCGCAACCGCGCGCGCCAGCAAGGTCTTGCCCGTTCCCGGAGGTCCAACCAGCAGCACGCCCTTCGGAATGCGCCCGCCAAGTTTCTGGAACTTCTGCGCCTCGCGCAGGAACTCGATGATTTCGCGAAGTTCTTCCTTCGCCTCATCCACGCCTGCCACGTCTTTGAACGTGATCTTTTTCTGCTGCATGGAGAGCAGCCGCGCCCGGCTCTTGCCGAACGACAGCGCCTTGTTTCCGCCCGTCTGCATCTGCCGGATCATGAAGAACCACAGCGCGCCCAGCAGAACCAGCGGCGCCAGATTCAGAATCCAACTTGGCCAGGTGCCGTTGCTGATGTCCTTGAAGCCATACGGAACGCCCTTGTCCGTCAGCTTCTTGTACATATCGGGATAGTTCGCCGGCACAATCGTGTGGAATGGCGAGTCGTTCTTAAACTTCCCGCGCACTTCCTGTCCGATGAACATCACATCGTGGACATTGCCCTGGTCCACGTCCGACAGAAATTCAGAAAAGCCGATTTCCTTTTCCTTCTGGGCATTGCTGCCGGTTTTCACCACCTGCCAGAGCAGGAAGGCCGACACCACAATGACCGCCCAGAAAAGTACCGTCTTGATCGTTGAATTCACCTAAAACTCCTCTAAGAGCAGCCCCATCCCTACCAAAAGAAAGACGCCGCCCCTTCAGCTGATATTAGATGCCGGAGACGGAAGTTCGATTGGGAAAAGCCCGCTACTTTATTCTAGACCTTTTCCAAAGAAAACGGGAAACCAGAAGGAAGTAACAGAAGTCACGGGATACCAGGCTACGAGCTTCGAGCAACCCATCAGCGGCCCTCTCACTTTGGCTCGTAGCTCGCGGCTCGCAGCCTCAGACCGCCGCCGCCAGATACGGCAAGTTCCGCCCCGTCTGCTCCGGACTACCGAGTCCATAGCCGCACAGAAACGCGTCATCCACCAGAAATCCGAAATAGTCCGGCTGCAGCGGCACGCGGCGCGCCGACTGGCGATCGAGCAGCGTCGCCAGTTTCACCGAAGCCGCGCCCCGCCCCCGCAGATCGCTCATCAAAAATTCGCTGGTCACTCCCGAGTGCACCAATCCCTCGACCAGCAGCACATGCTTGCCGGCGATCGCCAGTTCGTGGCTGAAAAGAATCTCCAATAGCGGAGACTCGCCCTGCTTCGTCTGCTTGTAGCGCGGCTTGATAAAGGAGCAGATGACGGGCACATCGATCGCCCGCACCAGGTCGGCCATGAACAGGAAGCTGTTTTCCAGAATTCCCAGCGCGATCACGGTCTGGCCGCGATAGTCGTCGGAAATCTGCCGCCCCAGTTCGCGGACTCTTTTCTGAATCTGGTCGGCCGAGATCACCTGGCGCAACCCGGCATTCGGCGAAACATTCATCGGAAGTGGCGCCTCCGGCACTGTGACTCTAAAGCTGTAACTCTGCAGCGGTAACGCTAGCCCAACTGTGACTAAAGGCATGTTACATCATGCCCGCAATCTCCCGAATCCAAATTGCTTTTGAAGCTCCCGCCGCTGCCTGGAAAGCCGCCGGAACCGCAAACCCCCGCATCCAGACGAGGCCGCAGCCTGCCGCGACCGCAACCGGCCACAGCTTTTTCTGCGCGCCGGTCGCATGACGGTCGCTCAACAGCTCTTTCACTTTCCTTGCCGCCGCGGTGTGCGCCGGCCAGAAGCGATCTCCCGGCCGCCAGTTGCGGATCAGAACCTCCTTCGGCATGCGCTCGAGATCCAGCAACTGCCCGCGTTCATCCGCGGAAACCCCATCCGCGGAAACCCCATCCGCATCCACCACCCGAGCTTCCACGCAAGCGCCCAGCTCAGGAACCTCCACCACGCCCGGCACCGCTAACGCGTATTCATAATCCGTGGCCTTGGTGCGCCCCTTGAAGGCTTCGGATTCTAGCAGAAGCTCCTGCCGCGCACGTCGAAGATTCCACCCGGAAGGCATCTCGACTTTTCTGCCGGCTGGTTCGCCTGCCAGCTCCAGCGCCTCGTCAATCAGCCGAAACGAGATACTCAAATCCGGAGCATTCGTTTCCAGCCATGCACGCACCAGCCGTCGCTGTGCCGCCAAAGGCAGCGCCAGCAGCGGCCCCAGCAGTAGAGACGCGGCTTGCCCCGTCTCAGGCAGCGGAAGATACTCAGGTCTTGACCCTGTTTTGAAGGGGCGCGGCTTTAGCCGCGCCGTAAGTGCTGAGTACTGGGTACTGGGTACTGAGCGGGTACTCGCCGTCCACTGACCACCGTTCACTGACCACTGCTCCTCTTCGCCCCGCGCGATTTCCGCCAGCTCACCCATGTGTTCGATCGCAGCCTCGCCAAATTCTTCTCCGATGATCGGCAGCAGCCGATGCCGCACGCGATTCCGCAGGAAGGCAATATCCCGGTTCGACGAATCCTCCCGCCAGCTCTGCCCCCGCTCGCGCAGGAACTCCTGCAATGCCGAGCGCCGGAAGCCGAGCAGCGGCCGCACCAACTCGCCAAACGCGTGTCCCTGCTCCTCGAACCCGATTCGCGGATGAATGCCCGAAAGTCCCCGAATGCCGGTCCCGCGAAAGATGCGCAGCAGCACCGTTTCCGCCTGATCGTCGAGCGTGTGCGCGGTCGCAATCTTCCGAACCCGACCCTCCCGCGCCAGCTGGCGAAAAAAACCGTAGCGCAATTCACGCGCCGCCGCCTCAACACCAGAAATGACGCCGGGACCGATTGCGGAACCTTTTTCCGGCCTCTGGCTTCCGTCCACCGGCGCCGCGCAAACATGCAGATCGAGCCCGTGCTGCCCCGCCAACTTTGCGACAAACCGCTCGTCCTCGTCCGACTCTTCTCCGCGCAGCTTGTGATTGACGTGCGCAACCGACAGCACGATCCCCAGCTCCGTTCGCAACTCCAGCAGCAGGCAAAGCAGAGCCACGGAATCCGCCCCACCCGAAACCGCCACCGCCAAGCGGTCCCCCGCCCGAATCGACGCCCGCTTCCGAATTGTCTTCAACAGCCGCTCCGCCAGTTCGTGCACGGAGAAATGGTACAGGAATCAGTACCCAGTACCCAGTTGCCAGTACCCAGCAAAACCGCCGCCCCCAAGAGCTGGGTACTGGCAACTGGGTACTGGGTACTGATATGCTGTTCGGCAAATGTGGGGAGCTTCACGCTGGACCGCAAGATTTCTGCTGCTGGTTATGCTCGTCCCGGCCTTCGGGCCGCTGGCGATGCCTTGTGCTGCCCTGCCGGCGGCCACGCACTGCATGCGCCAGTCGATGTCCCTGCATGCAGCGCAGCCGGCGATGCCATGCCATCATGCCATGGCGGGCTCAGAGCCGCCCCCGCCCGAATCGTCCGAGACCTCGTTTCAACCTGCCAATAACGACAACTGCTGTCAGAACCATTGCTGCTGCGGTGCAACCACCTCTGAGTGGGCTCAGCCCGCTTCCAGTCTGCTCTCTTTTTTTGGTCTCCTGATCGAACGAGCACGCCCGTCACCAAGCGCGGTACTTCAATCCAGCGACATCTCAGGATACGATTCCGCCCGCGCACCTCCGCGCAGCTAGTCATCCGACTAAACCTAACCATTAGCAACCCTGGCAAATACCGCAGAGTTGCAGGCGCTCGCGTTTGCGCGGCCTGCTGCAAGATTCGGGCTCGCATCGGCGGACGGCTTCCTATTCGCGGCATCGTATTTCCACATGCTTACCGCTACGAAGGAAAGCGGTGCCAAAAGGTCGGCTCCTCGCATTGCCACGGCAGGCATTGGGGAAATCGGCACACTCCAAAGGACAAGAGCCATGACTCGTCTCAAGCTACTGGCATTCACCGCTTTGCTGCTCGCCGCCCCTGCATTTGCCACAATCTTCGGTTCCGTTCGCGGCGTCGTTCATGATCCTCAGCACCGTCCCATTCAAGGCGCGCACGTCACGCTGAAGGCTCAAAATTCGGACTGGACCCAGTCCCAGGATTCCCGCGACAGCGGAGGATTTGATTTCACTTCCGTGCCCCTCGGAAATTACACGGTCACAGTCTCGTCGAAAGGCTTCCAGGAAATGCATCAGGACGTGATCGTGCAATCGGATACCAACCCGGTGCTGCATTTCGAGCTGACCATCGCGGGCGGAAGAGAAACTGTCACGGTGCCGGAAAGTCCGGTGGAGGCGACGACGGACAGCGTCACGCCGACAACTACGGTGAACCGCATCGACATCCAGGAAACCCCCGGAGCGGACCGCACCAACGGTATGGAGATGATCACGGATTACGTGCCGGCAGCCTACGTGACACACGATATGCTGCACATGCGAGGAGGCCACCAGGTCGACTGGCTGATCGATGGCGTCCCCATTCCCAATACGAACATTGCGAACAATCTGGGACCGCAGATTGATCCGAAAGACATCGATTATCTTGAGGTTATGAGGGGCAGCTACGACGCTGACTATGGAGACCGCACCTATGGAATCTTCAATGTCGTGCCCCGAACTGGTTTCGAACGCTATCGGGAATGCGATCTCGTCATCACTGCCGGAAACTTTTATCAAACCAACGACCAAATCAGTTGCGGAGGACACACGCAGCGCTTTGCTTACTATGCCAGCTTGAACGGAGATCGAAGTCAATACGGACTACAGACTCCGATCGGGCAGGTGGTCAATGATGCCGCGAACGGCTTTGGAGGATTCGCGTCGTTCATCTTCAACCCTGATCCCAAGAACCAGTTCCGCATGGTGGCGCAGTTGCGGCGCGATTATTACCAGATCCCCATCGACCCGAATCCCAACTCGGTCGGCAATTCGGTTTACCCCAGCTACGGCCTGCACGATAGCGAGACTGAGCCCGACGGCTACGTCACATTCTCATGGGTCCACACCTTCAATCCCGATACGCTGCTGACCGTTTCTCCCTTCTATCACTACAACGGCGCTGACTACCATGGCGGCCCGAACGATTATCCCGTCATTTCCACCGTCACTCAGACCGCCAATTACGTAGGCGGGCAGGCAGCCCTAAGCACAAATGTCTGGAAAAACGATATTCAAGCCGGCGTATATGGATTTTTCCAGCATCAGTACAACTACTTCTATAACCTGTACACGCAGCCTGGCATTACAAACTACCCTCCCTCTTCCATCAGCGTAAACGGAGGACTCGCTGCGGAATTTATCAACGACAAATTCAAAGTGACGCCGTGGCTGACCCTGATCGCAGGACTCCGAGCCACCGAGTTCAACGACACCACGGTCTCCGAGAACACAACCGAACCGCGCTTTGGTGTTGCTATAAAAATTCCGCGCCTGAATTGGGTCTTCCGCGGCTTCTACGGCTACTACTATCAGGCCCCGCCACTCTCGACCCCCACCAACCAATTGCAACATGTAGGGATTGACCAGGGCTTTGAGTTTGCCCCTCTGTACGGAGAGCGCGACCGGGAATGGCAATACGGTGTCATGATTCCGTATCACGGTTGGACCCTGGACGCCGATACGTATCAGACCTTTGCCCACAATTGGCTGGATCATAACAATATCGGAGAATCGAACATCTTCTGGCCCATCACCTGGGATTACGCGCTGATTCAAGGTTGGGAACTCACACTGCGATCGCCGAACCTCTGGCATCGCGGCCAGTTTCACCTCGCCTATGCCAACCAAATCGCGCAAGCTACCTCTCCAATCACGGGAGGCCTAGTCTGCGCTCCGGGCACCACGCCGGCGACATGCGGACTCGATATTCCGCCCGGACTTGCACCCGTAGACCACGATCAGAGAAACACATTGAACTTTGGCTACAACACGAGCCTGCCCTGGCAGACCTATGCCTCGACAAATATCTACTACGGCTCGGGGTTCACGAACGGGCTGTACGGCATGCCACAGGCGCAATATCCCGGGCCTTATCTGCCTGCCCACACCACGTTCGATCTTGCTCTCGGCAAAAGTTTCGCCGAGAAATACACTGTTTCCGTGACTGCGCTCAATGTGGCCAACCGCCGCGTGCAGCTCGACAACAGCCTGACCTTTGGCGGATTTCACTGGAACGATCCGCGGCAGATTTATGCGGAATTTCGCTATAGGTTCCACTACTGAGCGCCGAGCCACGAACTGCGGAGTACGAAGCACGTAGAGGACCTATGAGACTCACGAAATCCCAATTCGTACTTACATCAGTCATGCTGTTGCTGACCATATCCGTAGGCTGCAACCGCACCCGGAAGTATCCGCTGCAAGGCGAAGTAGTCGGCAAGAACGCGTTAACCAGCGAGATTACGGTGAAGCATGGCGACATCCCAGGATTCATGCCAGCCATGGCCATGCCTTACCGTGTCAAGGACCCTGCCGTGGTTCAGGAACTTCAGCCCGGCGACAAAATCGCCGCGGAAGTAGTCATTGGCAAGGACCCGAGCGACTATTGGCTGGAAGACGTGCGCATCACCGATGAATCGGCGCGTATCCCGGCAAAGCCGCCGGCTGCGCCGCGTATGCTGATGCCAGGCGAACGCGTCCCAGACGTCGCTCTCATCAACCAGGACGGCCGCACCATCCATCTTGCAGATTTTGCCGGAAAGGCGTTGCTGGTGACGTTCATCTATACGCGCTGTCCCATGCCCGACTTTTGTCCGCGCCTGAGCAGCCAATTTGCGCGCATTCACGATGAACTCAAGAAGAACCCCGGCGACTACAGCAAAACGCATCTGCTGACCATCAGTTTCGACCCGAAATACGACACCCCCGCGGTGTTGCGCAAGTACGGTCTGGCCTATCTGGACGGCGACGCAAGCGGTTTTTCGCACTGGGATTTCGCTTCCACCAATCCCACCGATTTACGCCGCCTCGCCCAGGCATTCGGCCTTCAGTACGAGGAAAAAGACAACCAGATCTCCCACAACATGAGCATCGTGTTGATTGCTCCAGATGGTAAGGTGGCCAAGTTCTGGTCCACGGATTGGACCTGGACAGAGCTGATGGAGACCATGCAGAATGCTGCCCATGCCACGAATAACTGACCACCGCCCACTGACCACCGACCACTGCCCGCAGCGCTGTCCGTTTGACGCTGTTCCGGTACGCTCCGTATAATTCAGAACGTCCACACCCTGATCACCACGCTTGCATTATGCGTGAAGAGAGCCGGGCGTCGTACGCGCCTTGCGCGCCCGTTGCGCCGGTTCAGGTTTCAGGTCATGCTTCAGGTATATGACTGATAGGCTTGGGTTGCGATCAGTTTCGTTGAGCCCAGCGAGCTGGAAGCTTCCAGCATTCCTAAAAATCCGAAGGAGTTCAAAGGATCCAATGATTAGCGAGTTAATGATTAAGAAGTTTGGGATTAAGAAGTTTGCAGGCGTCACCCTGGCCGTGTTGTTCGGCCTCTCCCTCTTCGCTCTGGCCCAAGCCAACCCAGCCGCCGGCACTCCCGCGGCTGCGGCTGCCAACCCACCTGACTCTCCCTCCGCTGCTGCGGCGTTGGCTGCCAAGGCTACGGGCACCAAAGTCGGCACCATTAACATCGAGCAGGCGATCTTCTCCTCCAACGAAGGGCGGCGCGATTTCGACGAGCTCGCCAAGAAGTTTGAACCTAAGCAGAATGAGCTGAAGGGCAAGGCCGACGAAATCGACAGCCTCAAGAAGCAGCTCAACGCCCAGCAGGATAAGTTGAATGACGAATCGCGCGACAAGCTGGTGAAGCAGATCGAGGCGAAACAGAAGAGTTTCGATCGTTCTACCCAGGACGCACAGGAAGATTTCCAGAACCAGCAGGGCGAGATCGGAAATAAAATTCTCACCAAGATGGCTCCCCTCATCGTGAAGTACGCCAGCGAAAGCGGCTACGGCATGATCCTGGATACGTCTCAACAGTGGCCGCGTGGTCCGGTGATCTGGTACGGGCCGGCCGTGGACATTACGCAACCAATCGTGGAAGCCTACAACACTCAATCCGGCGTGCCGGCGCCCGCTGCGGGTAGCACGGCTCAAAAGCCGGTAAGACCGTCAGCCCCGAAACCCGCTCCGAGCACTCCACCGAAACAGTAGCGACGCCGCTCGGGTAGTTTCAGTTCCAATTATTTCTGGGAAGACGTTACCTATTAAGACCGCGTGCAGACGCGGTCTTCTTTTTGTCAGTTTTTTCCTCCGTAACTGACTCTCGTTTCGCTTCTCCCGACCGCCCAGGATCAAATCGTCAACCGCAGGTGTCTGAAGGGATAACGGGCCCGTTCCGGAGGACAATATGTTCAGCACACTCGAAAGCACCTGGGACCAGTCTGCCCGTCGCGGATGGACTACGCTCGCATCCTTCACCATGCAAGCTCTTGCCCTGAGCTTGCTGTTCGCAGTCTCGTTGATCTGGATTGAGCGGCCACCGCAGGTGCGTTGGCTGCAGCTTACGGCGCCCGCAGCATTCACACCGCCCGCAGCAGAGCAGCCTGCGAGCGGGCATCATACGGTCGCTGCGGTCAGCAACCCGCGCTCGGGAGAGATCGTCGCTCCGAGATGGATCGCTCGCCAAATCGCAACCAGCGACGACAGCGACTCTGTTCCGGCCGCGCCAGATTTCTCATCCATCGGCACGGGACCGGGTCGCGGACCAGGCGATGGCGTTCCGCATAGCATCGGAGACGGTATCCCCCTCGTGATTCCGGCGCGCCCTGCCGTGGTCAAGCCCTTGCTCGTATCGCACTTGGCGGAGGCCAATCTCCTTCACAAGGTGCAGCCGAGCTATCCGACGCTCGCCCGCCAGGCGCATGTTCAGGGCACGGTCGAGTTGCGGGCGATCATCAGCAAGGCAGGGACGATCGAGAATCTGGTCGTGGTCCGCGGACACCCGATGCTCGCCCCCGCCGCGATTGATGCGGTCCGGCAATGGCGCTATCGCCCTTACCTGCTGAACAACGAGCCCATCGAAGTGGAGACCGAAATCACGGTGAACTTCGTGTTGTCGGGCAGCTGACCGCAGCAGTTGTCGTCAGCAGGTGACGTCAGTAGTTACCATGGGCACTTAACCGTGCGGCACGTGCGGTCACTATAATCGGCTGTGTGAACGCGCCTCGTCCCGATTTGTCGCAACTGCCCGATCGTCGCTCGCTGATTCTCGACAGCCGAACCTGGGCGGAAGTTTCTCTGGCCGCGCTGGGAGAAAATTTTCACGCGGTCGAGAAGCACGTCGGCGAAGGCGTCACCATTTGTGCCGTGGTCAAAGCCGACGGTTACGGCCACGGCGCAGTGGAGTGCGCGCGCGCTCTCGAATCCGAGGGTGCCGAGTGGCTGGGAGTGACCGATGCCGCGGAAGGCCTGGCGCTGCGCGGCGCTGGCGCCAGGGCCCGTATCCTGCTGATGACCGGAATCTGGAAGGGCGAGGAAGATGGAATCGTCGCCCAGAATCTCACTCCCACCATCTGGGAACCATGGCACATTGAGACGCTCGAACGAGCTGCGCGCAAACGGCAGAGCGTTTTGCCCGTGCATCTGAAGCTCGATACCGGTATGAACCGTCTTGGAGCATCGAAGGAAGCGTTGCCGCGTTTGTGCGAGATGTTATCCGCGTGTAACCACCTGAGTCTGGAAGGAGTGGGAACGCACTTCGCATCGGCGGAAGTGCTCGACTCCGAAGACGCTCGGCGCCAGATGAAGTGTTTTGAAGAGGGACTCGCGGTCTTGCGGAATTACGGGCTCCAGCCTGCGTTGGTTCACATGGGAAATTCCGCCGCCATGAGCGCACGGCCGGACACGTGGAAGACCATGGTGCGTCCGGGAATCGCGCTCTACGGATATTCCCTCGCCTTCACACGCGCTGGCGAGCCGGCGGCTGTCGCGGAACTGCCGCTGCGTCCTGTGCTTTCGTGGAAGACGCGAGTGCTGACGGTGAAAGAAGTCGCAGCCGGACAAGCCGTCGGCTACATGGGCACCTTCGTGACCAAAACGCGGAGCCGCATCGCGGTGCTGCCCGTCGGATACGCGGACGGCTACCCGCGTCTGCTTTCAAATCGCGCGCGGGTAATCGTAGGCGGCGAATATGCGCCGGTAGTGGGACGCGTCTCGATGGACCTGACCATCGTCGACGTCAGCCACATTCGCGGCGTCGCGGTTGGAGATGAAGTCATCTTGATCGGAAGAGGCGCCGGCGAAAGCAGCGGCAAGAGCGTGGATGCGGTAGAACTGGCCCGTCTGTGCGAAAGCGTGCCCTACGAAATCTTGTGCGGCCTGTCGCAGCGAGTGCCGCGAGTGTACAGCAGCGACTAGCTCTTGGATGTTGGTTCATAGCTAACGGTTGAATGCCGCTGGCTGACGGTTGGGTGCGCGATCCTGCCGTTAAACCGACTGCGTTCGCTAATCTGTGCCCGTTGTTGTATTCCTAGAATAGAGATGTCCTCGCGCTACGCGCAATGGATGTACGACTGGGAGACCCGGCTCACGTCGGTCGACAATAACCGCGTGGTGCGTCCGCTGGACTGGGGACTGGATTGGACACGGAACTGGCCCGGCCGTAATGGCGGTCCCGCCAGCCCGGGCGGGCGCGATCTGCTGGAATATTTCTCGCGTTTCAACGACCGCATCATTCGAGCAAGCGACGATTTTTACTCTTACCGGAAGCCCACGGATTTCCGACTGGAGCGCCGCGAAGTTCAGGTCTTCAGCACGCGCGAGGTGCCCGACCCGCGCCTCGAAGAAAAAGTTCGCGGCACTCATGCCGAGTTTCTGCGCTTCACTTCGCCGGTGATGACGCCTTTCCCCGAAAACAATCTGGTGAACGCGCGCTGGTTCCCGGCTCGCGGACGCCGCGCCGTGGTTCTCTTGCCGCACTGGAATTCCGATGCGATTTCCTACACCAGCCTCTGTCGCGTGCTGAACTGGATGGGGATTGCGGTGTTGCGGCTGTCCATGCCCTATCACGACATTCGCCGTCCGGCGGAGATCGACCGCGCCGACTATGCCGTTTCCGCCAACATTGGCCGCACGCTCGATTCCGTGCGCCAGGGCGTGATCGATGTGCGCTGTTGTCTCGACTGGCTGGAAGCGCAGGGTTACAACCGCCTCGGCATCGTCGGCACCAGCCTCGGATCTTGCTATGCGTTTATCGCTACCGCGCACGATCCGCGGATTCAGGTGGCTGCCTTCAATCATGCCTCGACTTACTTTGCCGACGTGGTCTGGCACGGCCAGTCCACGCGCCACATCCGCGAGGGCCTCGAAACGGCCATCAATCTGGAGGATCTGCGTCACGTCTGGCGCGCCGTCAGTCCGATGGTCTATTTCGACAAGTTTTCCCGCTGGCCGCGCCGCTCGCTCATTATCTACGCTAGGTACGACATGACCTTCCTGCCGGAATTTTCCGAGCAGGTGGTCGAGGAATTCGAGAAGCACAACCTCGATCACAAGGTAGTAGTGCTCCCCTGCGGCCATTACACGCTGGGCGAGGCGCCGTACAAATACATGGACGGCTGGCAGTTGGTGAGTTTTCTGCGGACTGCGTTTGATTGACTTTCCCACATCCAGCAGAACGCCCGAGTGGTGAGAACGCGTTGGGCCAGCAGCCCTCGGCCGTCCACTGCGTTACTATAGGCCTAACGGGGTGAGCATGGCGCAGATGACAACGGAAGTTTGCAAGTTGTTAGAGCAGGCATTGTCGCTCTCGGTTGAGGAACAGGAAGCATTGGCGGATTCCCTGATTTCCAACCTCGGGGGCAAGGTCGACGAGGGCGTTCAACAGGCTTGGGAAGCGGAGATCGGAAAACGTCTCGCGGAGCTGGACTCTGGCAAGGCAAAGACCACTCCATGGTCGGAAGTCCGCAGGCGCAATTTGGCAAAGTTGCCCCATGCCCGCTGATTCGGTGGAGTTTCACGAGGAAGCCTCCGCCGAATATGACGCGGCGTTCGACTGGTACCTGGAGCAGAGCGCGGATGCCGCGCTCAAATTTGACGCTGAAGTGGATCGGGCACTGGCACACATCCTTCAAGCTCCTCAACGCTGGACAGCCGGCCCGCACTCCACGCGCAGGTTTTTGCTCAGGTAATTCCCTTTTATCGTGATTTACCGGCAACTCCCGTCTGCACACGTTCAGGTCGTGGCGATCGCCCATACCAGCCGAAGACCTGGATACTGGATGGGCCGAGTTTAGTCCCCCGGGTTTCGAGGAGGAACAGGTTTGAAGCTCCGCGTTTGCATCGCCGTGTTTTTCGCAGTGTTTCTGGCTGCCGGCGCGACCTCTTCCATTCTCGAGCTGACTCCGCCCATCAGCGGACTCACCCTCGCGGATCTGCGGGATAGTTTCGAAGAAGTTCACAACGGGCATCGGCATGAGGCAATCGACATCATGGAGCCGAGAGGGACACCCGTGCATGCGGTCGTATCCGGAACCATTCGCAAACTGTTCCTCAGCAAACCGGGCGGCGACACGATATACGAGTTCGATGAAGCGGGAGTGTACTGCTATTACTACGCGCACTTGGACAGCTACGCGAAAGGGATGCAGGAGGGAATGCGGGTCGAGCGTGGGGACGTCATCGCTTTTGTGGGCTCGACGGGAGATGCGGATGCGCGGTCGCCCCACTTGCATTTTGAAATCCATGAGTTAGGGACGGAAAGGCGGTGGTGGCAGGGGAAGTCCCTTAACCCGTACCCTATCCTGGTAGACGCGGTGAAGCGGGCCAAATAAGCACTGGCGCCGTCGGGAAACCTACCCGCCGCCCGCCACGACCGGCGATCCCAAAGCGCCCGGTGCTTCGCTCCTCATTCCTCGAACACGACTGCCGTCCCATCCTTGACCAGGTCGGCGACCCTGGTGGCGTCCCAGTTTGTCATCCGCACGCACCCGTGAGACTGGGAATGGCCGATCTCACCCGGTTCAGGCGTGCCGTGTATCCCGTAGTGCGGTACGTTGATCCCCATCCAGACGACACCTACCGGATTATTCGGACCCGCTGCGATCTTCACCTTCGCATCTGCTTGATCGGCGTCCCAAAATAAGTCGGGGTTGTAGTTGTAGGTTGGATTTCGCACCACGTCAGTGATCACCCAATTCCCGAACGGGAGCGGGTCGTGCTCGCTGCCGCTCGTCACCGGCGCATAAAAGATGACCTGGCCTTCTCCGTCATACACCATCAGAACCGATGCCTTCTTTGAGACAACCACCTTGTTCCCAGCATGGGCCGGCACGCGTTTGCCGCCTACGACCGCGGCTGGCGCAGCGTCCGGCGCCGCTTCTTCGGCGCCCAGCACATTGGGGACACGGATCTGCTCTCCCGCAGTGAAACGGGCGCGCGGATTCAGGCGCTTGAGCAGGGCCGGTGCCGAGTGGAATCTCTCGCCGAGCTCTTCCAGCACGGATGTATAGTAAAGGCCCGGAAGTTTCGACTGCTCCGTCGCGTCTTCCGGAATCGTCTCGACAAACGGCCCCGCTGCGTCTTTCGTGGTGATCGTATAGGGCACGATGGGTTTAACCGCATCCGCACCGAGCGCCGTGAGCAGCGCCTTGCGGCTCCGCGCGCCTGACCCAAGACCAAGCCCGCGCGCCGCCTTGAAGGCCGCCAGCGCCTCGCGGCTGTTCCTACCGCCCTTCCCGTCGATCTCACCCGGCGAGAAGTCGGCTCGATCGAGGAGGACCTGCATTGCAAGCTCTGTAGGCCCCACGGATCGACCTGATGGAGCTGGGCGTGTGCCTGCGATCGAAGTAGACGGGCCAAGAAGAATCGCCGCGCTTGCAACGAAACACGACACGGTCTTGAATGTGAATGTCATAGGGCCTCTGGGAGCGACGACGTGACTTGCTACGGGTCATAACCTTGAGAACCGCGCAACCCAAAGCTATCAGGCCGCAATCTGGCGCGTCTGTTCAACACCGCTCACTTCAGGCGGAACGATGGGAAGTCGAGGCCGCCGCGTAGATACGCCCGACCACAAGGTCTTCGTGCTTCCCTGCGAGGGTACTTCACCATGGGCGGAGCGCCGTACAAATACAATGGACGGCTGGCAGCTGGCGAGTTTTCCGCGGGCGGCGTTTGACTAGATGGCGCTAACCCACTCCAGCCACGCCCATCCCACAATCAACGTCATCACGGTAATCGGCAGCCCGACGCGGAAATAATCCCAGAACCTGATCTTCACGTCCGGCTTGGCGCTCTCGACCACAATAATGTTCGCCACGCTTCCCGTGATCGTCAGATTCCCGGCCAGCGTCGAAGCCATCGCCAGCACCAGCCACCCCGTATGCGGATTCGTAAAGTTCGGTACCAGCGACTTCAAGAGCATTACCGCTGGTACATTGCTCACCAGATTGCTCAGCAATGACACCGCAACCGTGAAGACTCCCAGATTGTGGAGATTCCAATGCTCTGCGATCCCCAGAAACTCCCCGACAATTCCGGCATTTTGCGCTCCTCCCACAATCAAGAACAGCCCGACAAAAAACACCAGAAGACCCCAGTCCACTTCCTCGTACATCGTTCGCGGCTCCCGCGTGCGGGTAATCAGCAACACCGCCGCACCCAAAGCCGCTGCCATCGCTGGCGGCACACCCGCAAAAAACCCGATCAGAACTGCGGTTACCACAATCACTGGTTTCGTCAGCCGCGAAAGATTGAGCGGTGGCAGTGGAATCCCGTCGTCCACCAATTCCGCGTGCTTCACCTTCCGCACAAGCATCCAGTGCAGCACCATCCAATCCAGGAACAAACCCATCACCGCCACCGGCCCAAGATGCAGGAGGAAGTCACGATAAGCAATGCCGGAGAACGACCCGATCAGCATGTTCTGCGGATTCCCCGTGATACTCGCCACGCTGCCAATATTCGATGCCGTCGCCACCGCCAACAGATACGGCAAGGGTTCCAGCCGCAGCCGGCGCGTGATGCTCAGCACAAACGGCACCATCACCAGGCAGACAATATCGTTGACGAAAAATGCGGAAAGCACTCCCGACGTAAAAACTACCGCAGGCAACAGTCGCGACGGCTTCAGCCGCCGCAGCACCATCTCGGCATTCCACTCGAAAAATCCCACCAGATGAAGATTGCCTACGATCAGCATCATCGAGAACAACAGCACCAGCGTGGGGAAATCGATGAAACGCAGCGCGTCGGCCGGCTGCACAATCCGGAACGCCACCATCCCCACAGCGCCGATAATCGCCGCGCCCGCACGGTCAATTTTGAGTCCGGGAAATTTTCCCAGCGCAAAGACGAGATAGCTCGCCAGAAAGATGGCGTAAGCGGCCAGAGTTTGAACGTCGAAAACTGTAGTCGGCGAGAGATGAACCATGTAGTTCGCAGCCGCCTCGTGCAGGCGCAAGTCATGGTAGCAGAACGGATTTAGACTATTCGCTGTTCGCAGCCTTTCGCGGACAGAAACGCTCACGTAGCAGTAAAATAGCTTCCGGTATCTAACCATGAAAAATTCCGCGATGTGCCGCGCGCTCTATGAAGTTGATCCCGAGATTTCGAACGCTATCGACAACGAAGTTCGCCGCCAGCACGAAGGGCTGGAGCTGATCGCTTCCGAAAACTTTGTCAGCGAGGCTGTGCTTGAGGCCGCCGGTTCTGTGTTCACCAACAAGTATGCGGAAGGCTATCCCGGCAAGCGCTATTACGGCGGCTGCGAGTTTACCGACGTGGTCGAAAATCTGGCGCGGGAGCGGGTCAAGAAGCTCTTTGGCGCGGAACATGCCAACGTGCAGCCACACTCGGGATCGCAGGCCAATCAAGCCGCCTACGCGGCCGTGCTCCAGCCCGGCGACACGATTCTAGGTTTGAATCTCGCTCACGGCGGTCACCTCACCCATGGACATCCTCTGAATTTTTCGGGCAAGACTTACAAAATAGTTCCCTACGGCGTGACCAGGGAAACGGAGACGATCGATTACGACGACCTGGAGCGGATCGCCACGGCGGAGCGTCCGAAGCTGATTATTGGCGGCGGCAGCGCTTATCCGCGGATCATCGATTTCGCCCGCATGCGTCAGATTGCCGACAAAGTTGGCGCGCTCTATCTGGTCGATATGGCGCACTTCGCGGGGCTGGTGGCGGGAGGAGCGCATCCATCGCCCGTGCCGCACGCGCACATCGTGACTTCGACCACGCACAAGACGTTGCGCGGGCCGCGCTCGGGCATGATCCTGAGCAAGCAGGAATTCGCCAAGGAAATCGATAAGACGGTCTTCCCCGGAATGCAGGGAGGGCCGCTGGTGCACATTATTGCCGCCAAGGCAGTGTGCTTCCTCGAAGCCTCGCAACCGAGCTTCCGCGACTACGCGCGGCAGATCGTGGTCAACGCCAAGGTGATGGCCGCGACGCTGGCAGCTGATGGCTATCGCATCGTCTCCGGTGGAACGGACACGCACCTCATGCTGGTCGACGTGTTCGCGAAGGGCATGCTGGGCAGCGAGGCGGAGAAAGCTCTCGGTGAGGCCGGCATTACGGTCAACAAGAATGCGATTCCGTTTGATACGAATCCTCCGATGAAACCGAGCGGCATTCGCATTGGCACTCCAGCAGTAACTACGCGCGGCATGAAAGAAGCGGAGATGCGGCAGATTTCGCACTGGATCGCGGAGGCGCTCGATCATCGGACCGACGCCGCAGTGCTCGCGAAAATCCGCAAGCAGGTGCTGGGGATGGCGGAGGAGTTTCCCTTGTACGCCGAGCGGCGGGCCAAGGCCCATGCGGAGGTCAGGGCCTAGGCTTCGAATTTCTCACAAATTACCAATTACAAATTCCTTCCGGATCCGTTCCCAGGTCACGTCCAGCGCCTCGGGCAGCACTCTGGTTTCGCCGATTACGCTGATGAAATTGGCGTCGGCGATCCAGCGTGGCAGAATGTGCATGTGGATGTGCCCCGCCACGCCGGCGCCCGCGGCCTTTCCGATATTCATACCGAGATTGATGCCATCGGGCCGATAGAGCGCACGTAAGACTACCTCCATCCGCTGGGTCAGAACCATCATCTCGTGGGCGGCATCGGCGGGGAGATTGTGCAACTCGTCCAGGTGCGCGTAGGGCACCACCATGACATGCCCATTGGTGTATGGATAGGTATTGAGTATGACGTAGCAATGTGCGCCCCGGTGGACGATGCGGGCCTGTTGGTCGCTCTCTTTGGGGGCATTGCAGAAGATGCAGCCCGGCTTCTGGTCGGCGCCAGTGACATAGGCGTAACGCCATGGAGTCCAGAGATAATCCATGGAGGGAGGGTAGCAGAAATACGCTCCGAGCTGCGAGCTACGAGCTAAGAACCACGGGGCAGCGGTTCCGTCGAAGCCCGCGGCTCGAAGATCGTAGCCCACCGCCACTGTGACAAGTCTGTAAATTCTTGGGCCATTGGGCGGAATCGCGTTTGACACTGTTCCAAAGCGGTTGCTATAGTCGAAGAGTCCCTATTGGACGCGGTTTCGAACCAGCTGGAATTGTCCCAGGGTCGTCCGCCAGGTCGGCCTCAACGCAACCTAATGACCACGCCAGCAGTCCGCTACACCACGTCCCGCACGAGTTGCGTACAAACGCGCGCGACACAGAGGCTATGAACTTGTTCGACGACAGCACCGCCCGCAACCTTGAATCCAGTCTTGAAACCATGACACCTGCACACGACACCCACTCCGGCGGCCCGGCCGTAATAGACGCTCCCGAGCCCGCACAACACTCGCCCGCGGAACTAACGTCCGCCCCTGATGCTCCTCAGCACGACGCTCCTCCTGTCGAAACCCCGGGAATTTCGGCTCCCGACACTGCTGCGGCTGCCAGCGATGATTTCGCCGCTGCCCTGCACAACTTCGAGAACCAAACCGAGGAAGCGGTTAGCGATGACCACGTAATCAAGGGCACCGTGGTGAAACTGACCGCGACCCACGTCGTCGTCGACATCGGGGCGAAGTCCGAAGGCATGGCGCCGATTGCGGAAATTCTCGATCACGAGGGCAAGCCCAGGTTCCAGCCCGGCGACGAAATCGACGTGATGCGCGAGAAGGGCGAAACCGAAGAGGGCTACGTCAATCTCTCGCACCTGAAGGCGCAGCGGCTGCGGTCGTGGGACGAGATCGAGCGCGCTTATAACGAAAAGAAGCCCATCAAGGGCATCGTCGTGGAACGCATCAAGGGCGGCCTGACCATCGATATTCATGGCGCGCGTGCCTTCCTGCCGGGCTCGCAGGTGGACCTGCGTCCGATCCGGAACCTGGATGGCATGAAGGGCCAGACGATGGAAGTCGCCATCATCAAGCTCAACAAGAAGCGAGGCAACATCGTGGTTTCGCGCAAGCAGCTTCTGGAAGAAGAGCAGAACCAGAAGCGCGGCAAAACCCTGGAACACCTGGAAGAAGGCAGCGTCCTCACCGGGATCGTCAAGAACCTGACCGAGTATGGAGCGTTTGTCGATATGGGCGGAATTGACGGGTTGCTGCACATCACCGACATGTCATGGGGACGGCTGACGCACCCGCGCGACCTGGTCAACGTCGGCGACCAGATTCAGGTAAAGGTACTGAAGTACGACAAAGACAAGCAGCGTGTTTCGCTCGGCTTCAAACAGCTCACGCCCGATCCGTGGCTCGATGCGGAGCACCGCTATCCTGTGGGCGCGCACGTCCACGGACGCGTAATCAGCGTCACCGACTACGGAGCGTTCGTCGAACTCGAACAGGGCATTGAAGGACTGGTCCACGTGAGCGAAATGACCTGGTCGAAACGGATGAAGCATCCGTCGAAGCTGGTCAACGTGAACGACGAAGTGGATTGCGTGGTCCTCAGCGTGAACCCGACCGAGCGCCGGATTTCGCTGGGCATGCGGCAACTGGCGTCCAACCCCTGGGATACGTTGCACGACAAATATCCAGTGGGAGCGACGGTCGAGGGACGGGTGCGCAATCTGACCGAGTTTGGCGCCTTCATTGAGATCGAGGACGGAATCGACGGCCTGGTGCACGTCAGCAACCTGAGCTGGACCACCCGCGTGAAGCATCCTTCCGAGGTATTGAAGAAGGGCGACAAGGTCAAAGCTGTCATCCTGGCCATTGAACCGGACAAGCGCCGCCTTTCACTCGGCGTAAAGCAGATGCAGCCCGACGTTTGGGATTCGTTCTTCGCGCAGCATCGCGTCGGCGACATCGTGCATGGCAAGGTCTTGCGCGTGGCGAACTTCGGCGCATTTGTCGAAATTGCCGAAGGCATCGAAGGTCTGTGTCACAACTCAGAAGCTGTTGATGCGAACGGACAGCCGATGCATCTGGAACCCGGCGGCGAGTTCGAGTTCAAGATCATCAAGATGAATCAGGAAGAGAAGAAAGTCGGCCTGAGCATCAAGGCGGTCGGTGAAGAAGCGTCGCGTCAGGAAGTCGAGTCCTACAAGCACCCGTCGTCGTCGTCTTCAACCAGCACCACCATCGGCGACTTAATCTCGTGGAAACGGGCCGGCGGAGACAGCAACTAGCTTCTGCGCACGAACATCAGTGAATTTAAGGCCACTGCAAAGCGGTGGCTTTTTTCTTGGTCGTTAGAGTCCAGATTGAAACCTGTCTCATCCAAACCAGCATGAACCTGGAACTGGATGGAAAACGCGCGCTGGTCACGGGGTCAACGGCGGGAATCGGATACGCGATCGCGGAAGCCCTGGCTCGGGAGGGTGCCGACGTCATTGTGAACGGGCGGACGGACGAGCGGGTCGAGCAAGCGATTAAATCGATTCTAACCTCTCATCCGCTGGCCAAGGTCGAGGGTCTCGCCGCCAATCTTGGCAACGCCGACGGAGTCCGTGCCGCTGTTGAACGACTCCGCGATGTCGATATTCTCGTCAACAATCTGGGCATTTTCGAGCCCAAGCCGTTTGAGCAGATTCCTGACGAAGACTGGATTCGTTTTTTTGAAGTAAACGTTATGAGCGGTGTTCGCTTGTGCCGGGAATATCTACCCGGCATGAAGAAGCGGAACTGGGGGCGCATCGTCTTTATTTCGAGTGAATCCGCAGTGCAGATTCCGGCCGAGATGATTCACTATGGCATGACGAAAACTGCGCAGCTTGCGATTTCCCGCGGCTTGGCGGAAACCACTGTGGGTACGGGCGTTACCGTGAATACCGTGCTGGCTGGGCCAACCGCTTCCGAAGGCGTGAATGTATTTGTCGATCGTCTGGCGGCAGCTTCGCACAAGACAAAGGCGGAATTCGAAGCAGAGTTCTTTCGCACCGCGCGCCCCAGCTCCTTGTTACAGCGCTTCGCGCGTCCGGACGAAGTGGCAGCTCTGGTGGTGTTCGTCTGCAGTCCGCTCTCTTCGGCCACAAACGGCGCTGCTCTCAGAGCCGATGGCGGTGTTGTGCGCTCGATTCTCTGAGTGTCCTGCTGACTAACCCTGCTGACTAACCCAACTCACTAACCCAGCTCACTAACTATGAAGTGCCTTGTCCCCGAGCCAATAAGGGCTTCACTTCCACTTGCTGCCGCTCCTGCTCGTTCACCCGGAACATCTGCCGCGGCTGCAGTTTCATCAGCCACGCCAGGAAGACTTCGGGGAGCTGCGCGATACGCGTGTTATAGGTGTTGACGTCGTCGTTGAAAAACTCGCGCCGGTCGGCGATTCGCTCCTCCAGATCGGAGATACGATTCTGCAGCGCCAGAAAATTCTGGTCGGCCTTGAGCTGCGGATACCGCTCCGCCACCACAAAAAAAGATCGCAGAGCGCTCGTCAGCAGAGCGTCAGCCTGAGCTTTCTGCGGAATGCTGGACGCGTCGATCGAAGCCGCGCGCGCCTGCGTCACCGCCTCCAGCGTCTGCCGCTCGTGGTCCATGTAGCCCTTCACGCATGCCACCAGGTTGGGAACCTCGTCGTGGCGTTGCTTGAGCAAAACGTCGATATTGGCCCAGGCACGGCCGATCTCGTTCTGCAGGCGCACCAGTCCGTTGTACACGATGACCGCATAGATTGCGGCACCGGTGACCAGCAGAACGATCGCGGCGGCGGTAAGAACTGGCATGACGTTTTCGCGTGAAACAGCTCGAATGTAGCGGAAGGGCCGGTCACAGACAAGTTACGCCCGGGTGGACGCGGCGGCCCTGCGCCAGCCGTCAGTAATGTGGTGGATTGAAGCAGGCAGCGCGTGGCCACCCGCCGCGAGCGGCCTTATTTGGTGTTGATTTTCAAACTGATATAAACCTGCGAGCGATCGTCAAATTGACTGACTGTTTTGGTATGGCTCTTGCGGTTGTCGTACTGCGCATAAACCTCGTAATCGATGCTGGGCTGAAGCGCTGGAAAACGATAGGCGCCGTCCGGCCCAACGATATAGGTTTTCACGGAGCGGGTGTGAGTGTTGGTCAGATAGACGACCGCGTTCGGCAGAGGGTTTTCGCCGCTGTCCAGCACCTTGCCGGTAAGCAGGCGGGTCTTATCTTCCTTTGAAGAGCGGCCAAACTGCGGCGCTGGAGCGGCCATGACCAATGTCGAGAAGACCGATGCCGACAACATGACCAGCAGCGAAGCCGCCATCGCAATCCCAATTCCAGTTCCAAAGACCGCTTTCTTCATGAGCATCCCATTGCCGCCAATTGTCCAACCACGCGGCGGCCGCTACCAGTCTAAATGAAGACCGATGTCGGAACGCTCGTCGTCGTCGATATGCACCGTTACTTCCGGGCCAGGCTTCAACTGTTTGCCCGAGGGCAGCTTGTAGCCTTTCACGTCCGCCCAAACAATGTAGTCGGCCTTGCCAACGGGCAACCGCTGGGCAAACTCGCCGGTGTGATTGGAATAGAGCTCCCAGCGGGCTTTTTTCTCGTCAGCCCGCCGGATCTTCACCTTAACCGCATAGAGCGCGTGCCCGTCGGGGTCCCAAACCGTTCCGAAGATTAGCGCGTAAGGCTTCGGCTTAGCGGGGTCGTTACCCCGCGCGCCCACCGGGGCAAGCAGACCCGCCAGGAACAAGACTGACGCAGCCATCGCCACAGAGCGCCGGAATACGCGGATATGCGCAGAATTCTTCAGGAATCCTCGTCCTCATCTTCTTCGTCGGCGGCTTCTTCGTCCTCATCTTCGTCGATCTCGTCTTCGCCAACGATCTTCAGTTCAATGGGATTCACAGTAACCACCTCGAAGTCCGTGCCGCACTCCGGGCAGGAGACGACCGCGCCCTCATCGACCTCATCTTCATCGATGTCGAGATCCGTCTCGCATTCAGGACAGTACACCATGTTTTCCTCCACGTTCGGGGTACCCTGTTATATTTAGTTTCTTCGAGAGGAAAAGGTCAAGTGGCTTATCAAGAAAATTCTGAAATCGCCGAGTCTTCCAGTTTTGGTTATCTCTCCACAAGCCTGGTCGCAGCCGCCTTGCTTGCCCTGTTACTGGCGTTCTGCGCTCCTCGGTGCCGGGCGCAGGAAATGGAGCAGGGACCGGCGCCGCGCCTGGCATCCGACCCGCACACCGACTCGCACATTGCCGAAGCCATCCAACAAGTTTCAGCGGATCACATCCGGCAGACGATCGAGAAGCTGGTCAGCTTCCAGAACCGGTCCACGATTTCCGCGCAGGACGAGGAATCCATCAAAGCGGGCAAGGGAATCGGAGCGGCTCGGGAGTGGATCAAAGCGGAGTTTGAGCGCTATTCAAAAGACTGCGGTAGCTGCCTGGAGGTGAAAACCGACGCTTTCACCGAGCAGCCTGGCGACCGCATCCCGAAGCCGACTGAAATCACCAATGTTTATGCAGTGCTACGCGGAGCCGACCCGCAGCAGGCGAATCGCATCGTGTTGGTGACCGGCCATTACGACTCGCGCAACAGCGATACTTTTAACGGGACCGACCCGGCGCCGGGAGCAAATGACGATGGCAGCGGCACAGCGGTGAGCCTGGAGTGCGCCCGCGTTTTGAGCAAGGCTGCGAGCACTGCCAAATTCCCGGCAAAGTTCCCAGCCACTATCATTTTTCTGACGGTCGCGGGAGAAGAGCAGGGCCTGAACGGCAGCAAGCACTTCGCCCAGATGGCCAAACAGCAGGGGTGGAAGCTCGAAGCTGTTTTGAATAACGACATTGTAGGAGGCAACATCGGTCCAGGACAGGATGCGAGCGTAGTGCGCGTGTTTTCCGAAGGGCTGCCGGCGGCGGCGAGCGAGGCTGAAATCAAGCGGATTCGAATGCTCGGCGGAGAGAGCGACTCGACTTCGCGCGAACTTGCCCGCTACATCGCCGACGTCGGGCGCTCGTACCATGCCGGAGTCAAGCCGCTTCTGATCTTCCGGTTGGACCGCTTCCTGCGCGGAGGCGACCACTACGCTTTCAATCAGCAAGGCTTCGCCGCCGTGCGCTTCACCGAATTCCGCGAAGATTTCAACCATCAGCATCAGAACGTTCGAACGGAGAACGGCATCGAATATGGAGACTTGCCGAAATTTGTGGACTTCGATTATGTGGCGCACGTGGCGCGGCTGAACGCGGCGACCCTGGCCTCGCTGGCATCGGCTCCAGCCCCGCCGGCAGACGTGAAAATGCTGACCAAGAACCTGGAGAACGACACGACTTTGACGTGGCAACCTTCTGCGGCCGCGGCCGCCTATGAGGTGGTTTGGCGCTCGACGAACGCGGCCGATTGGGAGTACGCCCAAACGGTCAGCAGCGGTACGCGTGCAACCCTGAACGTTTCGAAGGATAATGAGATATTCGCTGTGCGGGCAGTAGACGCGGCGGGACATCGCAGTTTGCCGGTTGTACCGGAGCCAGAAAAATGAAGACAAGGGTTCAGAGTTTCAAGGTCTCAAAGTTTCAAAGCTAAGACCGAGTGGCATTCGGTTTGTCTTTGAAACTTTGAGACCTTGAAACCTTGAAACCCTGAAACTTGGCGCTTAAATGAGTCGCGGACAAACCATCTCGTTCAGTTTCCCCCCGTTTGCAGGATGGGTGAAGCGCATCATTCTGACTTGCACGGGTATCTACCTGTTTCAGGTGGTGATGGGCAGGTTCGCCCCGTCCGTTGTGTTTGAGATGCGGGAGTGGCTGGCGCTGATTCCCGTAGACGTGATGCATGGCAAAGTGTGGCAATTGTTCACGTACTCATTGCTGCATGCCGGCCTAGGCCACGTGTTTTTCAACATGCTCACGCTCTGGTTCATCGGCGCTTATTTGGAGCGCGACTGGGGGCCTCGACGATTCATCGAGTGCTACACGTTCTGCGTCGTGGGCGCCGCCTTGGTGACCATTGCGGTCTCCTATACCCACTTTCTCGGGATGGATCCGCGAACCGGAACGGTGGGCGCATCGGGCGGAATTTTCGGACTGCTGATGGCCTTTGGGATTCTTTACGCTGATCAGGAAATGTTTCTGTTCCCGTTGCCGTTCTCGATCAAAGCCAAGTACCTGGTCGGCATTTGGGTCATCGTCGCGATCGTGGCGGTATTTGAGCCATCGGGCGGAATCGCGGTTTTTGCACATCTCGGCGGATTGCTCTTCGGTTTCTTGTGGGTGAAGTTCCTGCCTTCTCGCGGACTGAGCTATGCGACCTCCGAGCGTTATTTCGGCGTGCGGAACTCTTACTACCGCTGGAAGCGGCGGCGCGCAGCGAGAAAATTCGAAGTCTACATGAGAAATCACGACCGCAAAGTCACCTTCGATGAGCACGGAAACTACGTGCCCCCCGACGATAACGATAAAACGAATGGCGGATCGAAATCCGGCTGGGTGAATTAGGGCAGTCTCACCGCCGAGACGCAGAGGACGCCGAGAAAAGCTTTTCTTTCTTTTTCCGTTTCGCAGTCATCCAAACACCTCTTCAAATCTGGCAAAGATGCTTGCTGGCAGTTGCGGCGCCTTTGCCTTCCCTTTGAAACCCAAGTCGTGACCGGCGCCTTCCACTGTCATTAACTCGGTTTTGGCCGGGATTAGCTGCAAGGCGTTCGTGATCTCTTCAACGCTTCCGAAGGGGTCGCGTGTTCCCTGCACGAACAGGCTGGGAGTCCGCAGATTGGGCAGGTGCTGGATGCGGAGCTGCTCCGGTTTGCGCGGCGGGTGCAAAGGGTAGGAGAGCAACAGCAGGCCCGCGGCCAGATCTGATTCGGCAGCGCAGAGCATCGTTGACTGGCGTCCACCGTAGGAGTGGCCGCCGAGAAAGATTCTGCCCGCGACGCTCTTGCGCAAGACTGCGACCGCGTGGCGCAGGCCGGCGCGATCGCGTTCCGCATTGCCCGGAAACGGTGGACCGGTTCGCCGCTCCTGGCGGAAGGGCAGATCACAGCGCAGAACCACGTAGCCGTGTCCGGCAAAAGCTTCGCCGAGAGCCACCAGCAGAGGAGCAGTGCAATCCGAGCCCGCGCCGTGCGTGAGGATCAGCGCATCGCCATTGGGCGCACGTGGAGCGTGCAGCCATCCTCGCACTGCGGGATCGAGCGAGTCATCGGAAAATGTGATCGCCGGCTGCATCGCATCACTCATTCAGCGAGCTTTGGTGTCCACCTGCGGAGGCGGAACTTTCGTGAGACAGCGAGGAAAAAGCATGGCGTTGAACTCGGCGCCGATCAGCACCACCAGCGAGATGATGTACATCCAGAGCAGCAGCGCGATGCCCACCCCGAGCGAACCGTAGATGACGCTGTAATCGACATAGTGCTGCAAATACCATCCAAATAATGCGGTGGAGATCAGCCACATGGCGGTTGCCAGAACCGCGCCCGGCAAAACGCTGTGCCAGGGTTGCGTGCGAGGCACCGCGTTGTGATAGATAAGCTGGATCACCGCGATGCTGGTCATGATCGCTATGGCCCAGCGGATCGCGCCCCACGCCAGCAGAATCAGAGGTCCGAACTCGTGCCCGAGGTGAAACAGGATACGCGTTTCAATGCGGCTGCCGAATGCAACCAGAATGGTTGAGAAAGTCATCGGTATACCCGCCATCAAAACCAGCGAAATCGCAATCGCGCGCTCCTGGACTAGCCCCCAGGTCTTGGGAAGCTGGTAGGCGCGGCGAAAACCATCCATCCAGGAGACGATGGCGCCGGAAGCGCTCCAGACCGTCAACAGCGAAGTGGAGATGAGCAGGCCAACCGACCGGTCCGTGCTGCCTCTGAGGTAGGAGAGTGCGGCTGAGGTACCCGCCGGCAAAATGGTACCGAGGGCGTAGGAGATCTCGCGAGCGTAGACTTTGCCACGATTCAGGGTGGCGAGAACCGAGCCCAGCACCAGTAAGGCCGGGAAAAAAGTGAAGATGGAGGAATAGGCCGAGGCTTTGGCGGTCCCGAAAGCGTCGTGCTCGAAGGCGCGCCAGATCGACAGGCGAAACAACCGCCAGAAGCGCCCCAAAGCCGGGGCCAACACCAGTCCACCAGGAACCGGCTCCGGCGTGGCATTCGGATCCTTAGGCTGCCCGGTCAGGCGCTGTGGTTCCAGTGCTAAAGACATTGGTTTCGAGAAAACATTGGTTTCAAGAAAACGTCATTCAAGTGAGCGTCATTCAAAGAACGTCGCTTAAAAAACGCCCTTCCAGAAAACGCCGCCAAGAAAATGAGGGGCGACTCGCGTCGCCCCTGTCCTCGGTTCGTCCCGTCTTACTCCGCGGCGAGTTCTTCGGTCTCGCCTTCGTGCCGCATCAGTTCGAGCGCGCGCTCGGCATCTTCGTAGGCTTGCGAGACTTCCTCCTGCACCTTGCTCGCAGCCTCTTCCATTTCCGGAGAGAGACGCACGTTGCGGTAATACTCCATGCCGGTGCCGGCGGGAATCAAGCGGCCCACGATCACGTTCTCCTTCAAGCCGCGCAGATGATCGACCGCTCCCTGAATCGAAGCTTCGGTCAGCACGCGCGTTGTCTCCTGGAAGGAGGCTGCGGAGATAAACGAATCAGTGGAGAGCGACGCCTTGGTGATACCGAGCAGCAGCGGACGCCCGGTGGCCGGTTTGCCGCCCTGCGCGATAGCCCGCTCGTTCTCCTCGTGGAAGCGGAACTTGTCCACTTGCTGTTCGAGCAGGAACTGGGTATCGCCTACATCTTCAACCTTCACCCAGCGCATCATCTGGCGGACGATCACTTCGATGTGCTTGTCCGAGATGTTCACGCCCTGTAGCCGGTAGACTTCCTGGATTTCATTCACCAGGTAAGCCTGCAGTTCCTTTTCGCCGAGCACGGCCAGAATGTCGTGCGGGTTGAGCGGCCCGTCCATCAGCGGTTCACCCGCCCGGACGCGCTCGCCTTCCTGCACGTTGATGTGGACGCCGCGCGGAACGGAATACTCCTTCTCCGTGCCGTTATCGGCTGCCACGTAGAGTTTGCGTTGTCCCTTGGCCACTTCGCCGAAGCGCACCACGCCATCGATTTCGCTGATGACAGCGGTCTCGCGCGGCTTGCGGGCCTCGAACAATTCCACCACCCGCGGCAGACCGCCGGTGATGTCCTTGGTCTTGGTGGTCTCACGCGGGATCTTGGCCAGCACGTCGCCCGGAAACACCGTGTCTCCGTCCTGCACCATGAGGTGAGCGCGCGAAGGCATCAGGTATCGCTTGCTCGCCTTGCCCTTGATTACAATGGCCGGCTGGCGCTTCTCGTCGGGCGAATCCGCCACCACGTGACGCGACAGACCGGTGACTTCATCGACTTCTTCATGCAGCGTGATGCCTTCCTGTAGATCCTTGAACTGCGCCGTCCCGCCAATTTCGGTGAGGATCGCAAACGTGTACGGATCCCACTCGACCAGAGCCTGGCCAAGTTGAACCGGGCCGCCTTCGATGACTTTGACTTTGGCACCATACACCACCGCATAGCGCTCGCGTTCGCGGCCCTTTTCATCCACGATTGCGATCGAGCCCTGGCGATTCATCACCACCAGGTCGCCGGTCTTGGACTTCACGGTCTGCAGATTGATGAAGCGCACGATGCCGTTGCTCTTGGCATCGAGCCGTGACTGTTCCGAAACTCGCGACGCCGTGCCTCCAATGTGGAAGGTACGCATGGTGAGCTGCGTTCCAGGTTCGCCAATGGACTGAGCCGCGATCACGCCGGTGGCCTCGCCCAGTTCGACCAGGCGCCCGGAAGCCAGATTGCGTCCGTAGCACATGACGCAAACCCCGCGCCTCGACTCGCAGGTGAGTACCGAGCGAATTTTCACCCGCTCGATACCGGCAGCCTGAATCGTGCCCGCCAGATCTTCAGTGATCTCCTGGTTAATGTCGACGACGACCTGGCCTTCGTAGTCTTTGATTTTTTCGAGCGACACGCGGCCCACGATGCGGTCGCGCAGCGGCTCGATAATTTCGCCGGCTTCGACGATACCAGAGACGAAAATTCCGTCCACGGTGCCGCAGTCGTATTCGCTGATGATCACGTCCTGCGCGACGTCCACCAGGCGGCGCGTCAGGTAACCCGAGTCGGCGGTCTTCAACGCCGTATCGGCCAAACCCTTGCGGGCGCCGTGCGTCGAGATGAAGTATTCGAGCACCGTCAACCCTTCACGGAAGTTGGCCGTGATTGGCGTCTCGATAATCTCGCCCGTCGGTTTCGCCATGAGTCCGCGCATTCCAGAGAGCTGACGGATCTGCTGTTTCGATCCGCGAGCGCCGGAATCGGCCATGACGTAAATCGGGTTGAGCTGGCCCTCTTTATCCCGTCGCTGCATCTGGCCAAACATTTCATCGGCAACTTTTTCCGTGATGGCCGACCAGATTTCGATGACCTTGTTGTAGCGTTCGCCGTTGGTAATGGCGCCGTCCAGATATTGTTGCTGGACCGCGATCACCAGTTTGTCGGCGTCTTTCACCAGGGTCTTCTTGTTGTCCGGGATGACCATGTCATCGATGCCGATCGACAGGCCCGCGCGCGTGGCGTACTTGAACCCGAGCGACTTGATCTCGTCGAGCATCTTGACCGTGACTTCCAGGCCGAACCGCAGATAGCAGTAATTGACGAGTTGGCCGATGCCCTTCTTCTTCAGCAGGCCATTGATGTATGGCATAGCCAGGTTGACACCAGGCACTGCCTTGGGCAAATGGTCGTTTAGAATTGCGCGCCCAACGGTCGTATTCAGGAACTCGCGCTTAATGTGTACGGGCTCCGTATGGTTCACGTCCTGATCGTCGTAGGCCTGCGTCAGGTCAATGACCTCGCCGGTGTACCGCAGTCGAATCGGGGTAAGCGTTTCCACCTCGCCCATTTCGAGCGCGATCACAACTTCATCAATATTGGCGAAAGAACGGCCTTCGCCCTTCGCGCCCGGTTTCGCTTTCGTCAGATAGTAAAGGCCGAGCACCATGTCCTGTGTGGGCACAGTGATGGGCTGGCCGGATGCCGGCGAAAGGATATTGTGCGAAGACAGCATCAGAACGCTGGCTTCCACCTGCGCCTCGGGCGAAAGCGGAATGTGCACCGCCATCTGGTCGCCGTCGAAGTCGGCGTTGAACGCGGTGCAGACCAGCGGGTGGATCTTGATCGCTTTGCCTTCCACCAGCACCGGCTCGAAAGCCTGGATGCCCAGGCGATGGAGCGTAGGCGCGCGGTTCAGCATGACTGGATGGTCCTTGATGACCTCTTCCAGAATGTCCCAGACGATCGGATCCTGCTGCTCCACCATTTCTTTTGCCTGCTTGATGGTGGTGCAGTTTCCCGTCTGTTCCAGCCGGTGGTAGATGAACGGCTTGAACAATTCGAGCGCCATCTTCTTCGGCAGTCCGCACTGATGCAGCTTAAGCTCGGGACCAACCACAATCACCGAACGTCCGGAGTAGTCCACGCGCTTGCCGAGCAGGTTCTGGCGGAAGCGTCCCTGCTTGCCCTTCAGCGTGTCGGAGAGCGACTTCAGCGGGCGATTGTTGGCGCCACGCAAAACGCGCCCGCGGCGTCCGTTGTCGAACAGAGCGTCGACCGCTTCCTGCAGCATGCGCTTCTCGTTGCGCACGATGACTTCGGGAGCATGCAAGTCCATCAGCTTCTTCAACCGGTTGTTGCGGTTGATGACGCGCCGGTAAAGATCGTTCAGATCGGAAGTAGCGAAGCGTCCGCCATCCAGAGGAACCAGCGGACGCAGCTCGGGTGGAATCACCGGCAGCACGTCCAGGATCATCCATTGCGGCTTGTTGCCGCTCTTGCGGAAGGCCTCGACCACTTTCAGCCGCTTGGCATACTTCAGGCGCTTCTGCAGCGAGGTTTCGTTCTTCATCTTCTCGCGCAGTTCGGCAGCCAGCGAATCGACTTCAATGCGTTTCAGAAGTTCCTTGATCGCTTCCGCGCCCATCATGGCTTTGAAGCCGGCGGGACGATATTGCTGGTCGAGTTCGCGATACTTCGCTTCGTCTTTGATAACTTCGCGCTCTTTCACCGGGGAGTCGCCGGGATCGACGACCACATAGGCCTCGAAGTACAGAATCGCTTCCAGATCGCGCAGCGAAATGTCGAGCAGATGCCCGATGCGGCTGGGCAGTCCCTTGAAGAACCATACGTGCGAACAGGGCGAAGCCAGCTCAATGTGCCCCAGGCGCTCGCGGCGGACTTTTGACAGCGTGACTTCCACGCCGCACTTGTCGCAGATCACTCCGCGATGCTTCATGCGCTTGTACTTGCCGCAGAGACATTCCCAGTCGGTGACCGGGCCGAAGATGCGCGCGCAGAACAAGCCATCGCGCTCCGGCTTGAAAGTGCGGTAGTTGATGGTTTCCGGCTTGGTCACTTCCCCATGCGACCAGCTCCGGATCTTTTCCGGGGACGCCAGGCTGATGCGAATGGCATCGAAGTCAGCCACGGGATTTGCCATATCAAACGGGCTCGCTCGAAACATGTTCCTCCGCTTTCCTGCTCTCAGGAGCAGTACCCAGTACCTAGTAACCAGTACCCAGTCCGCTCATCTTTTAGTGTTTCGCCGAGACCGAGAGCTATGACTCGTGAAACGTTCTTTAAAAATCCGCCTTCCCCATCGCCATATAGTCAGTCCGGTTCAACTGGGTACTGGTTACGGGCTACTGGGTACTGACTTAATCCGCTGCTATGGCCACCGGCTTCTTCTCCGTGGCCTTGATCAATTCGACATCCAGGCAAAGCGCCTGCAATTCGCGAATCAGCACGTTGAACGACTCGGGCACGCCCGGCTCCATCGCAGCCTCGCCTTTGACGATGGCCTCGTAGATTTTGGTGCGGCCGTACACATCGTCCGACTTCGCGGTCAGCAGTTCCTGCAGGATGAACGCCGCGCCGTACGCTTCGAGCGCCCACACTTCCATTTCTCCGAAGCGCTGGCCTCCGAACTGCGCCTTGCCACCCAGCGGTTGCTGCGTGATCAGCGAGTACGGCCCGATGGAACGCGCGTGAATCTTGTCGTCCACCAGGTGCGACAGTTTCAACATGTAGATATAGCCCACCGTGACCGGCAGTTCGAACTTCTCGCCCGTCATGCCGTCGCGCAGCGTGGTCTTGCCCGACGTGGGCAGTCCAGCGCTCGTCAGCAACGCCTTGATCTCCGACTCCCGGGCGCCGTCGAATACGGCCGATCCCATGAACACACCGTTCTTCAATGTTGGAGCCACGGCTTCGAGTTCGTCTTCACTCATATCGGTGATGGTGTCGGCCAGCACCGTGTCCTTGAACAAAGCTTTGAGATCGCGGCGCATGGCTTCGGCGCGAGTGTTCTGCTTCAGCAACTCCGCGATCTTCAGACCCAGCTCATGGCCCGCCCATCCGAGGTGGGTTTCAAGAATCTGCCCCACGTTCATACGGCTGGGGACGCCGAGCGGATTCAGGACAATCTCGACCGGCGTTCCATCTTCGAGGTACGGCATGTCCTCTTCCGGCAGAATGCGCGCGATCACGCCCTTGTTCCCGTGGCGTCCGGCCATCTTGTCGCCGACGCTCAGCTTGCGCTTCATGGCGATGTACACCTTGACCAGCTTGATCACGCCCGGCGGCAGTTCATCGCCCTTGGTCAGCTTGTCTTTCTTTTCGTTGACGATCTTCTTGAGCACGTCGATCTGGCGCGAGGTCATTTCCTCGATCTCGTCGATCTGCTCGTTCACCCGCGGATCCTTGTCGGCGTACTTGATCCGCTTCAGGTTGCGGGTCGAGATGCGCTCGATCGTGTCGCGATCCAGAATCGTGTCTTTGGTCAGCAGCCGCTTGTTGGTGCGCTCGTCGTGCAGATCGGCTTGCACTTCTTTGCCGCCCAGCAGGCCTTCCAGGCGCTTCAGGCGCTCATCGGTCAGAATCCGGATCTCGTCCGACAGGTTCTTTTCGAGTTTCGCGATCTGGTTGCCTTCAATCGTCTTCGCCCGCTCGTCCTTTTCCTGGCCTTTGCGCGAGAAGATCTTCACGTCCACCACGATGCCTTCGATTCCCGGCGGGCAGTAGAGCGAAGCGTCGCGCACGTCGCCGGCCTTTTCGCCGAAGATCGCGCGCAGCAGTTTTTCTTCCGGCGTGAGCTGCGTCTCACCCTTCGGGGTAACTTTGCCGACGATGATGTCACCCTGCTTGATGCCGGCGCCGATGCGGATCACACCCGCTTCATCCAGATTGCGCAGCGTCGATTCACTAACGTTCGGAATGTCGCGCGTCACTTCCTCTGGACCAAGCTTCGTGTCGCGGGCTTCGAGTTCGAACTCTTCGATGTGAACCGAGGTGTAGTAATCCTCCTTCACCATCTTTTCCGAAACCAGGATCGCGTCTTCGAAGTTGTAGCCGCGCCACGGCATGAACGCGACCAGCACGTTGCGTCCCAGCGCCAACTCGCCAAAGTCGGTGCACGGACCGTCCGCAATCACTTGCCCCTTCACCACCCGCTGGCCTTTCTTCACGATCGGCTTCTGGTTGATGCAGGTGTTCTGGTTCGAACGCTTGAACTTCGTGAGCTGATAAATGTCGCTGCCCACTTCGCGCGATAGCTGCATCGGATGGTGCTCGCCCTCAACCCGAACGATAATGCGTTCGGAGTCGACCGAGTCGATGATTCCATTGCGGCGCGCCAGCACCACCGCGCCCGAATCGCGCGCGGTAACGCCTTCCATTCCCGTCCCCACAATCGGAGCCTGAGCCCGCAGCAGTGGCACTGACTGACGCTGCATGTTTGCGCCCATCAGCGCGCGGTTGGCATCGTCATGTTCGAGGAACGGCACCAGCGAAGCAGCCACCGAAACCAGCTGCTTCGGGCTGACGTCCACGTAGTCCACTTCGTCGCGGTTCACCAGCACAAAGTTGCCCGCCTTGCGCGCGTTCACCAGTTCGCCGGCGATGCGCCCCTTTTCGTCCAGTTCGATGTTGGCCTGAGCAATCGTGTGACGGTCTTCTTCCCACGCCGAGAGATAGAACGAAAACGGCTCGACCTCGACCGGCTTTTTACGCCGCTCCTTCAGATCGGCGTTGACCTTTTCCATCTCGCTTTTCTCGGCGTAGTCGCCGACCTTGAAGTTGCTGTCACCGGCATTGACGACGATGACGTAGTCCACCACGCGCGCGCCCTTCACCTTGCGGTACGGCGACTCGATGAAACCGTAATCGTTGATGCGCGCAAAGCAGCTCAACGACGAGATCAATCCAATGTTCGGACCTTCCGGCGTTTCAATCGGGCAGATGCGACCGTAGTGCGTCGGGTGGACGTCGCGCACTTCAAATCCCGCGCGTTCGCGCGACAACCCGCCCGGCCCCAGGGCCGACAGACGCCGCTTGTGCGTGATTTCCGACAGCGGGTTCGTCTGATCCATGAACTGCGACAGCTGCGACGATCCGAAGAACTCGCGGATCGCGGCCATCACTGGCTTAGCGTTGACCAGGTCGTGCGGCATGGCTGTCGACATTTCCTGGTACACGCTCATTTTTTCCTTGATGGCGCGTTCCATGCGGACCAAGCCGATGCGGAACTGGTTTTCCAGCAACTCGCCAACGGCGCGCACGCGGCGATTGCCCAGGTGATCGATGTCGTCGACCGCGCCAATATTTTTGCGCAGCTTGAGCAGGTACTTGATGGTCGCGTAAAAGTCGTTGGGATCGAGGGTGCGCTGATCAAGACTCGTCGCTTCCTGGTTTTCGAACAACTTGATGTTGAACTTCAGCCGGCCCACGCGCGAGAAGTCATACTTGCGCGGATCGAAGAACATGCCCTGGAACAACGCCGTCGCCGTGTCCAGCGTTGGCGGATCGCCCGGACGCAGCTTGCGATAAATCTCGATCAGCGCTTCCGAGGGACTCGTGATCGAATCGCGCCGCAGGGTCTGGCTGATCACCGTGCCCACATCGTCGCGCTCCGGAAAGAACACGCTCAGTTCGACCACGCCCGATTCCAGAATCTTGGCCACCTTGTCAGCCGTGATTTCGGAGTTGGCCTCGAGCAGCACTTCGCCGGTCGTGGTGTCGACAATGTCGCTGGCCGCCCAAGCGCCTTCGAGATCGCTGGTGTCCACTTCGATTTCGCCGATCTTCGCCTTCTGAATTTCCTTCAGAATCGCGGGGGTGATCTTGCGGCCGGAGTGCGCAACTTCGTCGCCCGACTTCGACTTGATGCTGTGCGCCAGCTTCATGCCCAGAAGATTCGTGGGCTTTTCGCTCGCCGAGTCAAGCGTCCAGAACAGCTTCTTGTCGCGGACAATCAGGCGGTCGGTGGTATAGAAAGTCTTGAGAATGTCTTCGCCGGAACGCAGACCCAGCGCGCGCAGGAAGATCGTACCCAGGAACTTGCGCTTGCGGTCGATGCGCACGTAGAGAACGTTCTTCTGGTCGTATTCGAACTCAACCCACGACCCGCGGTAGGGAATGATCTTCCCCAAAAAGTAAGTGCGGTTGGCCGCCGTCTCGAAGAACACTCCGGGAGAGCGGTGCAACTGGCTGACAATGACGCGCTCGGTTCCATTGATGATGAACGTGCCGTTCTGCGTCATCAACGGAACGTCGCCGAAGAAAACTTCCTGCTCCTTGATGTCGCGGATAGAACGGTTGCCCGCCTCATCCTTGTCCCAAATGGTGAGCCGCATCGTGACTTTGAGCGGCGCCGAGTAGGTCATGCCGCGTTCTTCGCATTCCGCCACGTCGTACTTCAGCTGCAACCCAACCGGATCGCCGCACTTGTTGCAGAAGTCGGGAGTATTCGCGTTGTAGGTGCCGCACTTGTGGCAGAGAACTTCGCCGGGATGAAACGGGTCCGTGATCACCGTCGATCCGCAGCTCTTACAAGTCGTGCGCAAGTGATGGAGCCCCTTCAGATGGCCGCACTTGCATTCCCAGTTGCCAATCGCGAAGTCCACAAACTCAAGCTGCGAAACATTGCGGAAGTCGGTAATCGGAAACACCGACTGAAACACTGCCTGCAGCCCGCCGTCTTCGCGCTCGCTGGGCAGCTTGTCCATTTGCAGGAAGCGGTCATAGGAGCGCTTCTGAACCTCGATCAGGTTCGGGATCTGGATGGTTGCTGGAATTTTGGAAAAATCGAAACGTCTGCGGTGTATATTGTGCTTTGTCATGCTCAGGAACTCCTGCTTTCAGGCAGCCTGGGGCTGCAGTACAAGCGGAATGAGGGCGCAAAAATTGGCGCCGCAATATTGCTAACGAGACTGCTAACGGGCGGTGTGCGCAGAAAAAAGACACAGGCTCCCGCGAGGACATACTCGTCCGCGGGCGCCGATTGCGACGCTTACTCTTGAATAACTTGTAAAGTTCCGCGCCAGTTCAAAGGCCTGTTCCGTCCCGCCGCCCGCGGGACCGGCTGCCATACTTTTGTTCCAGCGACCCGGTTCCGTTCCGCTTCCTGGGTCTATTTGGAGGATGCGGGTCGCCGTCGCCTCGCAGTGAAGCCAGGATAAGCGGGTTATTTATTAGATATTAACACCACTCCCCAGGATTCAGCTAGTGTTCGGTCAAATAATTGCAAGTGGTGGCGTTTGGCGGGCGTTCGAGCCCGCCACCACCATCCTGAGCGAAGCGAAGGACCCCTTCGCCTCGCCTATTTGACTTCGACAGTTGCGCCCGCTTCCGTGAATTTCTTCCTGATGGTCTCGGCTTCGTCCTTCGAAACACCCTCTTTGATGCTCTTCGGAGCGCCGTCCACCAGGTCTTTTGCCTCTTTCAGGCCGAGGCTCGTGACTTCGCGTACTGCCTTGATTACATTGATCTTGTTGGCTCCCACTTCCTTCAGAACGACCGTAAACTCGGTCTTTTCTTCAGCCGGGGCTGCCGCGCCCGCCGCCGCGCCGCCGGCAACCGCCACCGGAGCCGCTGCTGCCGCCGAAACGCCGAGGCGCGATTCCAGTTTCTTGACCAGCTCTGCCGCTTCCAGCAACGACAGGCTAACAATTGACTCTTCCAACTGCTGTAGATCCGCCATGTGAATCTCTCCGCTTTATTTAAGATTTGCGATTTCGCCGACGCTCAGCCAGGTTTCCAGTGCGACCAGGTCCTAAATTCCAGCGCCAGACAACGCCCGAATTTCAGACCGCGCCACCCCTCGCTTCGCGACAGCTAAATCTTTTTTCGAGCAGACTTGCTGCTCAGAAACTTGTGTCGGATTTGTAATCGGTGATTTGTAATTTGTAATTGAAAACCCGCGTTCGCCGGGGTCAAATTACCAATTACAAATTTCCCAATTACAAATTCTTACGCTTCCTTGAACTTTTTCTCCTGCACGCCCTGGCTCACCACCACCGCCAGGTTCCGTCCGACCGCATTCATCGCCGTAACCAGGCGCTGCGCCGGAGCGTTCAACAGGAACAGCAGCTTCGAATAAAGCTCTTCCTTCGACGGCATGGTCGCCAGCGACTGGATCTCCTTGACCGTAATCACACGGCCTTCGACCACGCCGGCCTTAAAGCTGAATTCCGGATGCTCCTTGGCATACTTTGCCAGCGCCTTCGCCAGCGCCACCGGATCGCCTTCGGTGTACGCGATCGAGGTTACTCCCTGAAGGTTCTTCAGCGCTTCCTCGACCTTGGTGCCTTTGCCGGCGCGCTCGGCCAGAGTGTTCTTCACCACGCGATACTTCGCCCCGGTTGGACGCAATGCCTTGCGCAATTCGAAGTCCTGCGTCACTGTCAGCTTGGAATAGGTGGCCACGATCATGCTCGAAGCGTGCTTCAGTTCGCCGCCGAGTTTCTCAACCTGCTCTATTTTCTTAGCTCGAGTAACCGCCATGTTCAAACCCTTTCAAAAAAAAGTCGTTGGTCGCTTGTCGTCGGTCGTTCGGATCGTCGGGTGCCTTCCAGGCTCACCGAATGACTAACGACCATCGACGAACGACGATCTATGCCTTCGCTGCAACCTCGATCTGAGTCGTGTCCAGCGAGATCCCTGGCCCCATGCTCGAACTCAGATAGCAAGCCTTAATGTACTTGCCCTTGGCGACCGAAGGCTTAGCTTTGATCACACTCGAGATCAGAGTTGTCGCGTTCTCGATCAGCTTGTCGGGCGTGAATGAAATCTTCCCCACCGGCACGTGCACCAGCGCCGTCTTGTCGGTACGGAACTCAACCTTGCCGGCTTTGACTTCCTGCACGGCGCGCGCCACATCCATGGTGACCGTACCCGTCTTGGGATTTGGCATCAGACCCTTAGGTCCGAGAACCTTGCCCAGACGGCCGACCGATTTCATCATGTCGGGCGTGGCAATCAGTGCGTCGAAGTCGGTCCAGTTTTCTTTCGTGATCTTCTCGACCATGTCCTCGCCGCCAACGAAATCCGCTCCAGCCGCCTCAGCCTCGCGAACCTTTTCACCGCTCGCGATCACCAGAACTTTTTTCGACTTGCCCAGTCCGTGGGGAAGCACGACCGTGCCCCGCACCATCTGATCGGCATGTTTCGGATCGACGCCCAGCCGCAATGTCACTTCGACCGTCTCGTCGAATTTCGCGTATTTCACTTTCTGCAGAAGTGGAACCGCTTCCTGCAGCGTATAAGGCCGGGGCTCAACTGCCTTCCGCGACTTCTCGATGTTCTTTCCTGACTTCTTCATTTTCACCTCAGTCTCCCACCGCGCTTCGCTGTTCCGAAGAGCCGTGGTGTTTGTGACAAATTTGCAATTTTGTAATCGGGTAATTTGGTAATTTGAAAAACCAAAACTCCGGAGCTCTTCAATTACACAATTACCAAATTACTCAATTACCCAATGACGTCAATCCCCATCGACCGCGCCGTACCGCGCACGCTCTTGATGGCGGCATCGACCGAGGCGGCGTTCAGATCCGGCATCTTCTGCTTCGCAATGTCCTCGACCTGCTTCAGCGTCACCTTGCCGACCTTATCTTTGTTAGGCGCGCCCGATCCCTTGGCAATGCCAGCCGCGCGCTTCAGCAATATCGATGCCGGCGGCGTCTTGGTAATAAACGTGAACGTGCGGTCGCTGTAAACCGTGATCACGACCGGAACAATCAACCCTTCGAGTTCTTTCTGCCCGGTGCGGGCATTGAACTGCTTGCAGAACTCCATGATGTTGACTTGCGCCTGCCCCAGCGCCGGTCCCACCGGAGGCGCCGGCGTGGCCTTGCCCGCCGCAATCTGCAACTTCACCGAACCTGTAACTTTCTTCGCCATAACTTCTGCTGGCTCCTAGCTTCTAGCTCTTAGCTTCTAGCCAAGAGTCTCAAAATGCTCAAACAATTCCGTTGTCTATCCATTCCCACGTGTTGGCTACCAATGCAAGACCGATCGTCGGGACTAATTTTTTTTGCACCGGGTCGGCAGCCAGGCCCAACCCTTCGATCGTATGAACGCCGATCACTTCCATATCATTGCGCTCAGCGACTACAACAGTGTCTGGACCCGTGAAGCCATTACTCGCCACCCATACGGCGGCGGTGTCTCGTTCGATGATTGACCCATCGATGGCGCGAAAACCCATGCGCCGCAACACAACCGCTCCCATCCGCTCCAAGCGGTCCCTGTGGATCCATGAAAAAGCAGCACCCGTGTCGACGAGGGCCTCGATCTCCTCCACTTTCTCAGGAGAAGCTGGATTCCACACTCGCAACTTGGCACTGAAGCTGCCCATTGCTACGCCACCTTCTCCACCTGCCCAAATTCCAATTCCACCGGAGTCGACCGGCCGAAAATCGTGACCATCACTTTCAGCGTCTCGCGATCTTCGTTCACGTCGTCGACCACGCCGGTGAAGGTTGCGAATGGGCCCTCGCCGATGCGCACCGTCTCGCCCTTTTCGAACTTGACCTTGAGCTTCGGCTTTTCCCGGCTGTCGGCCACTTTATAAACGATGTGATTCACTTCTTCATCCGACAGCGGAGTCGGCTGCTGTCCGGTACCCACAAATCCCGTCACCCGCGGCGTCGATTTCACGACGTGCCACACGTGATCGTCCATGTCCATCTCCACCAGCACGTAGCCGGGATAGAACATGCGCTCCGAGGTGTACTTCTTACCGCCACGGACTTCGGTGACCGACTCGGTCGGAATCAGCACCTTGCCGATTTTGTCCTGCAACCCGAATGCCTGCACGCGCGATTCGAGCGACTCCCGCACCTTGCGCTCGAATCCAGAATAGGCGTGGATGATGTACCACTTCATATTCGGATTGCGCGCGGGCTCGCCGCCCGGAACTGCTTCCGCGGGCGCTGGAGGCGGCGCCTGCTGGCCGTCTTGACCGGTGCCCGCAGCAGCGCTTTCATTCTTCCCTTTATTCGTATCCGTATCCGGCATTCAATCGCTTCTTTCGCTCGCGCCTAACGCCGCGAGAAATAGTGCAGCATCCGCTCCAGGGTGTTGCTGATCGCCAGATCTGTCAGGAAGAAAAACAACCCAAACAGAAACACGGTAATGATCACCACCGTCGTCGTTCCCTGGACTTCCTTGCGCGATGGAGACGTGACTTTCTTCATCTCCGTGCGCACGTCATGGTAAAAGGCCCTGATCCGCTCCGGCCATGACCTTAGCGTGGTTGCAATCGCGTTCTGTTCTACTGCTGTTGCCATACCTTCCCGCTTTCCTCGACTGCTCCCTCTCGGGCCCGAATTCTGGCAGGGGCGGAGGGATTCGAACCCCCAAGTTCGGTTTTGGAGACCGACAGTTTAACCGTTGAGCTTACGCCCCTAGACTTATTGAGTCATTTTGTCATTGAGCCATTGAATCATTTCGCGGTCTTCCAAATGATTCAATGACAAAATGATTCAATGATTCAATCGCCTTACTTAACTTCTTTGTGCGGCGTGTGCTTGCGGCACCGGCTGCAGAACTTCTTCAGTTCCAGACGGTCCGGTGTCGTTTTGCGGTTCTTGGTCGTCGAATAGTTCCGCTCTTTGCAATCGCCACACTGCAACGTAATGATCTCTCGGGGCATTGCTCACTCCCAGCTTTGAATTTGCTCGTGTGGTGACGGGGCTCCGCCCCGCCGCCACACAGTTCCCGTTACGTAATAATTTCCGCGATCGTGCCCGCGCCCACCGTGTGCCCGCCTTCGCGAATCGCGAACCGCAAGCCCTTTTCCATCGCCACCGGCGTGATCAACTCGATCACCAGGCTCACGTTGTC
>JBEKIB010000043.1:0-40541 GCA_050011975.1 Terriglobales bacterium
TGATTACGCTTGAACGAAATCGGCTTGCCGTCGGAAGGCGCCACCCGCGGCCGCACTTTTGTGGTCCCGATCACGAAATTGCCTGTGCCTACGTTCTTGGTCGCCACCGGTTCCATCTGGTCGGCGATGATGAGGGTTGAGCTGCTCAACTTGTCCTCGCTGAAGTCCGGGATCACGATGGCATGGCTCCAGCTTCCGGTGCGATCTCCGTTCACATCTTTGACGACGACGTCGAGGCGATAGCGATTCTGGCTGATGCGCAGCGGCAGGGCTTTCCAGTACACCGAAGAATTTTCGGCGGTCTTGGGCAGCAGTTCCACCGGCACATCGATCTGCACTGTGTCTTCAAAAGTCTGTACGATCTTGCCTGTGAGCGTCGTCACCCGGCCGAAGATATTGACCGTGCCGCGCTCCACGCCTTCCTTGTTTTGAAAAGTGACGTCGCGGTTCTTGATCTGAATGGTGACCGGAACCAGCACCGTGTCGCTCGTGACCTTCACGAAGTCCGCGCGCACATCAAAAGGCATCAGGTTGACGCTGAGCTTGTGGCTCACGACTTCTTCCAGGTCCTTGAACTTCACGGCTGGCGCCGCCTGCAGTTTGGCAAACTGTGTCAGGCGGTCGAATTCCTTGCTCTGCAAATCCTGGTTGAACGGTGAGGCGCCCAGTTGCTCGATGCCGTTGCCGCCGCTGAAACGACTCGTCTTGCTCGACATGCCCATTTGCTCGGACAGCGTCAGGCCGGCATTCGGGGTGTACTTCAAGGCGTCTTTTTCCGAGCGGTCGATGGTCATGTGATAGTCGCCGCACATGCAGGTATCGACGAACTCGATGATTACTTCCTGCCCAATTCCCTCCAGGTAGCGATAGCGCCAGGTCTCAAACGGGAAAGTCGAAGTCTCGCCGCCGCCTTCTTCCATGGGGCGCTCGTAGGTGCCGCCGGAGGGGTGAGACTCGACCTCATCCGCCGGTCCAAACACGATGTACATATGGCCGCGGTCGGACTTCCAACCCGGGATACCGGCCGCGAAGTGTTCGTTGGCGTATGCAATGCGCCGGTAGTGCTCTTCTTTAAATTCGTTCTCTTCCGTGTCCGGCGTGGGATCGCGGCGCTGCCAGAAGGCTTCAATAAACTGGTCGCGCTCTTCGTCGTTCGAGAGCTGCATAAAGGCGGATCTCTCTTCGTCGGTGATAATCCAGCGCACGTCCTCGTCCAGCCACTTCCGATAAGTCTTGCTCAACTCAATTTTCAGCGCCTTGGCGTTAGCCTTCCTTTGTTTTTCCGGGATCGGGCGCTTCAGAGGATCGGTCTGGCTTTCCTGCGTAGCCGCCCCTTTGTCATCGGAGCCCTTCGCGTCCTTGTCCTGAGCTTGGGAAACGGCGCCAAAACCCAGTGCCAGCACGCCGGCCAGCAAACCAGCCGAGCAACGATTTCGGAAACCTGCGGAGAACATAGAAAGGCCTACCTCACGAAAAACGTCAGTGCCTTAATTCTATGTTCATTGGATACAACAAGGCAAGAAGAAGTGGCCTGTCAAGAAAAGATTTCTTGCTCCGATCCCCTCTTCTAAATCCCTTAAGAATCCGCGTCTTGCGGTCGGGCCCCGGGCGACCACAGGTCCAGCAGGGGTCAGCAACCATGGCTTCGCAGGCCAACTGACTTGGCACCGGGCACGATATAATGATTTGCGCTGTTGGTCTCCTCTCGGTGAGCCAGCCGGAGCGACACAGGGAGAGACCGGTTTCGCGGGAACCCGGGAACTTTCCCCATCGTTTAAACGTAACTGTCAATGCGCAACCATGGTACATTTTCGCCTTCTATAACCGGAACCCGGGGGTTAATTGGCAGGACGATAGTGAAGACTCAGTTGTGAAGACCCAGCTATGAAGACCTGGAAGAAAGTATTGATCGGGGTGGGCGCGGCCCTGCTGCTCCTCATCATCGTCGGCGTCACGGTGTACCAGAGCCAGAAAAACCTGGTGACGGTGCAGACCGGCAAAGTGCAAAAGCAGAATCTGGCCGCGGTGGTTAGCGCGTCGGGTGAAATCAAGCCCAAGACCTACGTCAACATCGGAGCCAACGCCTTCGGGAAGATCGTCAAGCTGCACGTCAAGGAAGGCGAACGCGTGACCAAGGGTGAGTTGCTGGCACAGCTTGAGAACGTGCAATCTTCGGCCGACGTCAATGCCACTCGCGCTTCTGTGCAGGCGGCGCAAACCGACGCCGTCGCCGCCGATGCCGCCCTGAACACCTCGCTCGCGGACTTGAACCGCGCCAAGTCCGACGCTGTCCACGCCAAACTCGACTGGGACCGCGCCCAGGGCCTGTACAGCGCCGCCCTCATCGCCAAGCAGGATTACGACGTCAAGAAAGCTGCGTGGGAGTCGGCTGATGCCGGATTAGCCCAAGCCGAAGCGCGTGTCGCCCAAGCCAGGGCACAAAAAGATTCGATGGACAAGCACATCACGCAGAATCAGGCGAACCTGACTCGGGTTTCCGACGTGCTGCAAAAAACCACGTACGAAGCGCCCTTTGACGGCGTGATCACCAATCTTCCCGTGCGCGAAGGCGAGACCGTGGTTATCGGAATCCAAAATTCGCCGGGCAGCACGCTAATGACGATTGCCGACATGTCCGTAATCACCTCCGAGGTCAAGGTGGATGAGACCGACATCGTTAACGTGCGTCTCGGCCAACCCGCGGACGTGACCATCGACGCCATCCCCCACAAGGTTTTCCACGGCATCGTCAGCGAAATCGGCGACAACGCCATCGTGCGCTCGACCGGTGTCGCGACCTCGCAGGCCACCTCGACCAGCGAGGAAGCGAAGGACTTCAAAGTCGTCGTGACGCTCACCGATCCGCCAGCGGATCTGCGCCCAGGCCTCTCCTCGACCGCCAAGATCACGACCGCGACCCGGAACAGCGTGCTCAGCGTTCCGATTCAGGCGCTTACCGTCCGCACCCAGGCAGATCTCGCGCCGAAAGATACGGGGAAACGCAATAATAATGTTCAGGCCGCTAACACCGCCCCGGCCGAATCGAAGCAAAAGGAAGAGGTGCAGGGCGTGTTCGTGATCCGCAAGAAGAAAGCCGAGTTCGTTCCGGTGGATACCGGCATCAGCGGCACCACGGACATCGAAGTGACCAAGGGCTTACAAGAGGGTGATGAAGTAATCACCGGCAGTTACAAGGTTCTACGCACCGTGAAGCCGGGAACGAGCGTCAAAGTAGATAACTCGACCCCGAAAAAAGAAGACGAAAGCAGCTAGTGAATTCGACCTGTAGAAACGGGGCCTGCCGCGTCTCCGCGAACGCGGCAAAAGCGGAGACGCGGCAAGCCGCGTCTCTACAACTAACCTCTGCCAGATTAGAACGTCCAAGATAGAACGGCGATAGGAGCGTGCGTGCCCGAGCCCGATCCGCATAAGGAGAACAAGATGGCGACTGCCGAGGTATTCCCAATCGATAAGCCTGCAAATTGGGCCGGACCCGACTCCTACATGATCTCAACCGAGGATCTGTGGAAGACCTACGATATGGGCTCGGAACAAGTGCATGCGCTGCGCGGCATCAACCTGCGCATCCAGCGCAACGAATACGTCGCCATCATGGGTCCATCCGGCTCCGGCAAGTCCACGCTGATGAACCTGATCGGCTGTCTTGACTCGCCTTCCAAAGGCCAATACTGGCTCAACGGACAACTGGTCAGCGAACTCGATGACGATGAACTGGCTCGCATTCGCAATAAAGAAATCGGCTTCGTCTTCCAGACTTTCAATCTGCTGGCGCGTGCTACTTCACTGCACAACGTGGAGCTGCCGCTGATCTATGCCGGAGTTCCCGCCGAAGAGCGCGCCGAGCGCGCCAAGGGCGCACTGACTTCGGTGGGCATGGAATCCCGCATGAGCCACAAGCCCAACGAACTCTCCGGTGGACAGCGGCAGCGCGTAGCCATCGCCCGCGCTCTGGTCAATAAGCCCGCCATCATCCTCGCCGACGAACCGACCGGCAACCTTGACTCGCAAACCGGCAACGAGATCATGGCGCTGTTCGACCGGCTGCACGCCGAAGGCAACACCATCGTACTGGTGACGCATGAGCACGACATTGCCGAATACGCCCATCGCATCGTCTCCATCAGAGACGGCGTGGTCGCCAAAGACGAAGTGAAGCAGTGAAAGAACTGAAGCAGTAAAGAAGCCCGCGTTGGGACAGCCGCCCTCGGCTGCAAGCGGGCGAAGACCCGCCGCCTGAGTTCAATTAAGCGAAAGAGTCACCCAATGTAAGCCGCGCCTATTGCGGTGTTTGGTCGCTGACTTTCTCCAGCTCCGGAGTGGAAGCTGTACCGGTTGTCCCCGCCATGAAGAAGTTGTGGTCGTAAAGATTGCGGTACATGCGGCCTGCGATCTCCGCCGCTTTGGGCCCAAAGGTGGAACGTCCGCCCTGCAGGAAGACGACCGTCACAATGCGTCCGATGTCGGTGTTGGCGTAAGAGGCGAACCATCCGAAGCGCGTGCCGGCGCGCGAACAGGTTCCGGTCTTGCCCAGGATCGACTCCTCGTTAAAGTTCAAACGCAGGCTGCGCGCGGTGCCGTACGCGACCGCTCCGGCCATGCCGTCGGCGAGTTCGGGAATGACCGGCTCGATGTCGAGATGGCGCTTGACCAGAGGCTGGAAGCCGGCGACGGCCTCGGGGCTGCTCGGATGTTGCAGGTAGTAGAGCGTGCCGCCGTTTGAGATCGCCGTAACCAGCGCGCCCAATTGCAAAGCAGTCATCGAGATGCCCTCGCCAAACGAGCACATCTTGCTGACGCCGCCGAGTTTCGCGGGAATTTCTTCCTCCGGATAAGTGCCCAACTGCTCGCCCGGAATGTGATAGCCGGCGAGTTCGCCAAGTCCGAACTGGTGCGCATAGTACTGCACCTTCTCGAAGCCGAGCTTGCGGCCGACCGCTTCGAAGTAGGCGTTGTTCGAGTGCGCCAGCGCCTCCGTAAGATTCATGCGGCTGCGGCCCCCGAGCGCAACTTCAGTTTCCTTGTCGATCACGCCCTCGCTCAGTGCCGCCAGAGCTACGGAAAGTTTGATGGTCGAGCAGGGCTGCGCGCCGCTCGAAAGCGCCAGCTTCTGGTTGACCATGGCGAGGACGCGTCCGCTGGTCGGCTCGATTGCGACCACGGTGCCGTTCATATTGCCGAGAGCATCGATCGCGGCCTGGCGAACCACGGGGTCTTCGCCCGCGGTCACGTCACCTTCTGTGATATCCGATGCAAACGAACTAGTGTGAAAACGCTCGTAGTATCGAGGGCGGCGATGGGTAGCGGAATAACGCGTGCCGGCAGAATGCGTGGTGGCGTATGGCGAGCGCGGGACGCGGCTCCGCGCCAGCGTTCGCATGCGCTTCTTCGCATGTTGATTTTCCGTAACCCCGCGAGTTTTAGAATGCGCCGTGAGCGCGCGCGGGTTGACGCTGGCTGCGAGGCCACTCGCTTCCAGCAACATTGCCAATCCTACGAAAAATGCGAGACGAAGTAACCAGGCCCTTAACTTCACTTTCACCATCCCCGGCGGTACTCGGCCAATCGGCTGCTTAGTCCATCTGTCGGCCTAGTCAATTAGATGCAAGAGTCTCGCCAAATCCCCACACCAACGGGCGTGTCCCCTGCAACTGTCCGATAGTAGGCGATTTACGCGCTTCGGCGCAATGGCAAAGTACAAAGCTGCCACTAGCCGAAGTTGTTCGATAACTATATGAATAAATAGCGGTTACTGGCATTTCGCAGAGAGGACAAGCACCTTGGTAATCTCATCCTCTTGTTACCTTGCAAGGTACTGGGACTTTGCACCAGTTTGCACATCCGAGCCGGTGGCGTGCCAAAAGTCCGTGGAGACTGCACTGGGTAACGGCTGAGACATCGTCATCGCGACCGCACCTCACATCCGCGCTTTTCTGATATTTTCCGCCGGCGTATCCTAGTGACGCGCATCCTACAAAAAGGGACGACCTCAGCAGCTGTCGGCCCGGACCTCACCGCCCGCAAGCGGCAGCCTAAACTCCCGGCGCAACGTTAGCTTTTTCCCGGGCTGGCGTCCTTCAGGATGGATTATGAAAAAGCTGCGTTTCACGCTTCTTTTTCTCGCTCTGGTTCTGACTGCGTCCATTGCATTGTCCTGCGGCACGAGTTCATCTACTTTTTTGCCCTGCGGCGCGAGTTCACAGAAACCGGCTCAGGGTGAGGGTCAACTCCAATCCATCACGCTAAGCCCCGCAAGTGCGGACGCACAGAATTGTCCCAACGGGGTGCAGTTCACCCCCACCGGCCACTACATTGATCCGCCGCAAACGGTCACTCCGCAGTCGACCTATTGGGCTGTCTGCCAAAAAAACGCGCCCACGACTGACGTATCGGTCACCACCGCGGGCGTCGCTCAATGCGCAAGCGGGGCGAGCGATGCTTACTCAATCAATGGATTCGTCCCCGGCAACTGCGAAGCGGTCAACGCCTGCGGGACAGGCTGCACGATCTACGGCACCGCGCAACTCACCTGCCCCTAGGGCCAGGCTGCGGTAGAATCCATCACGTCCGCAGTATTGCCGATGAAATCTGCCGAGGCCTGCCTCTTGCGAATATCGTTTGTGATTGTCCCTTTCGTCGTAGCGCTCGTCGTCCCTCTCGTTGTCCCTCTTTTCGCCCAGGCTGCCGAACAGACGCTCGACGCCCGGCGAGCCGAGCTCAATCGCCTGCTCGCCGACGAGTGGGAGTATACGTTGCGCACCCAGCCTGAGCTTGCCACCCAGGTTGGCGACGATCGCTACAACGATCGGCTGACCGATTTTTCCGACAAGGCGATTGCCGACGATCTCGAACACACTCGCCAGGCGCTGGCGCGCTTCGAGGCCGTCGATGTCGCCGGATTCCCCGAGCAGGAAAAGCTTAACCACGCATTGATGCTGCGCAGCCTGCGCGAAGCGCTCGAGGCCGCGCCATTCAAAGACTGGGAAATGCCCGCGACGCAGTTTGGCGGCATTCACCTCGGATACGCTTCGCTCGCCTTCGATTCCCCGTTCCGCAACGTGAAAGATTACGAAGACTATCTGTCCCGTCTGCGCCAGATCCCGCGCGTGCTCGATCAGGCCATGGCACACATGCGCGACGGACTGCGCGACCACCGCATGCCGCCGAAGTATCTGCTCGAGAAAGTTTCCAGCCAGGCGCAGCAGATTGCCGACGACCCGCTAGAAAAGAGTCCGTTCACCGAGCCGCTGCGCAAGTTTCCGGACTCCATTTCAGAGAAAGACCGGAAACAACTGCGCGAAGAGATCGAAAGCGCGGTAAAGAACTCGGTCGCGCCTGCCTACGCGAAATTCGCCAAATTTGTGCGCGACGATTACGCGCTCCACGGGAGGCTCGATCCCGGCGTGTGGGCTTTGCCCGACGGAGAAGCGCGCTATCGCTTCGCCGTCCGTCACCAGACGACTACCGATTTCACTGCCGACCAGATTCACCAACTCGGCCTGAAGAGCGTGGCGGAAATCGAAACCCAGATGCTGACCATTGCCCGGGCGCAGGGATTCAGCGATCTGAAATCGTTTAACGAGCACATCCGGCAGGATCCGAAACTGCGCGCCAAGTCGGGCCAGCAGTTGCTCGATCTCTACACGCAATATCGGGACCAGATGTACGGCAAGCTGCCGCAACTATTCGGACGGCTGCCGAAGAACAAACTCGACGTGGTGCCGATGGAGTCGTTCCGCAGCGCCGACAGCGTTCCTGCGGATTATTCGCTGGGCGCCGGAGATGGCTCGCGCCCGGGACGGATCAACGTCAACGAGTATGCGCCCGAAAAACGGCTGCTGCTCAACGTCGAAGCCATCGCTTACCACGAAGGCGTCCCCGGACATCACCTGCAATTTTCGATCGCGCAGGAACTCACCGGCCTGCCGCCGTTCCGCAGGTATGACCTCGATCTGAATGCATACACCGAAGGCTGGGCGTTCTACTCTGAGCGCCTGGGAAAAGAAGTGGGCTTTTATCGGGATCCATACAGCGACTACGGCCGTCTGCAGAACGAGATGTGGCGCGCCGTGCGCTGGGTGGTGGACACGGGCGTACACTCCCAGCACTGGACGCGCCAGCAGATGGTCGACTTTTTTCACGAGCACACCGCGATGGACGATCAGAACATCGAAACCGAAGTGGATCGCTACATAGCATGGCCGGCGCAGGCGCTTTCCTACAAAATGGGACAGATGAAAATTCTCGAACTGCGCGAACGCGCCCAACGGGAGTTGGGAGCGAAGTTCGATCTGCGTGCCTTCCACGACGCGGTGCTCGATCAAGGCCCGTTGCCGCTCGACCTGCTGGAAGCAAAGATCACAGCCTGGATCGCAGCCCGGAGTGATTGATCGGATATGCCGTAAAATTCTTTCGCTTTGAGCGGACCGCAGCGCGGCGAAATCACCTTGAAAAGCGTGGCGCAAGCGCGTAGTAGAGCTGCACCAGCACGATGAACGCGATGCTCCAATGAGTGCTGACGACGCAAAGCGAGGCGCCCAATGCATACAGCGCTTGTGCAATTACAATGCGGCGGCAGACGGCCGCTGGCACTTCGGGCGCGATGTCGTCCTTCACCAGTCCCGATCGCGTGGCGCATCCCCAGCTGAAGTACAGCGCGGAACCCAGACATAAAATGTTCAGCCAGTAGGCAACCAGGGCAATCCGATACGCCGTGAATTCCGCCAGCAGCGCGGTCGAGAAAGGCATGATCGTAACGAAAAACAGAAATGCAATGTGAATCCACGAAAGCCGGATGTTGGAGCGCTCGAGATGATTCAGTTGCGTCTGCTGACCGACCCAGAAAATTCCCAGAGTCATAAAGCTCATCATGTACATGATGAGCCGCGGGGAGAGCGCGGCGAGGCCATGCCACAGATCGTGCTCGCCGTGCACGGCCTCCAGCGCGGGCACGCGCAGATCGAGCACCAGCAAGGTCATCGCGAAGGCGAAGATGCCATCGCTGAGGGCTGCGAGGCGTTCCACGCTCTGTCCTGCGATGCGGTTGTAGGCCGTGGTCATGGGCAGCAAGGTCTCAGAGTTTCGAAGTTTCAAGGCTTCAAGGTTTCAAAGTTTCGAGGAAGGACCGCGCGCCGTTGGACTTTAGCTTTGAAACCTTGAAACTTTGAAACCTGGAATTCACATCACTTCGTTGCGTTTCCGCAGGAAGGCTGGAACGTCGAGATCCTCCACCTGGTAGCTGGGAGCGGCGGACCGCATCGCATCGAGCGAAATCACCTCGGCATGCGATGCGTTACCCTGCCCCGATTCCTGAAAGGCTACCGGCGCGGGATCTGGCTCGAAGCTCGGTTCGGGCACGAAGACGGGCGCGGGTTCAGCCACGGTTTCGGGCTCATGGAAATGATCGTGCGAATCCTGGTACGAGACCTGATGGGAAACTTCTCTCGAAACCTGCCGCGAAAGTATGACCGGATCATAGTTTTCGTGGTGCCGCGGACGACGCATATCGGCCTCTCTAAAACCAGTTGCGATCACGGTGATCTTGACCGAATCTTTCATCTTCTCGTCCAGAACGGCGCCGAAGATAATGTTGGCATCTTCGTGAGCGGCGCCCTGAATGATAGTGCAAGCCTGCTGCACTTCAGCCAGCTTCAACGAATTCGAGCCCGTGATGTTGATGAGAATGCCGCGAGCTCCGTCGATCGCGCCCGCCTCCAGCAACGGCGAGGCGATGGCACGTTGCGCCGCTTCCACGGTGCGATGATCGCCGGAAGCGGTCGCCGTGCCCATCACCGCATAGCCCATGCCCGCCATGATCGCTTTCACGTCGGCAAAATCGCGGTTGATGATGCCCGGAATGGTGATGATGTCGGAGATGCCCTGCACCCCTTGACGAAGAATATCGTCGGCGATGCGGAAGGACTCGAAGAAGCCAGCGTTCTCGGCGACGGCCAGCAATTTTTCATTGGGGATCACGATGGTGGTGTCGACCGACTCCATGAGTTCGGAAATGCCGCGCTCCGCCTGCTGCATGCGGCGTTTGCCTTCAAAGGCGAAGGGCTTGGTCACTACGGCGACAGTGAGCGCGCCCATTTCGCTGGCGAGCGAGGCAATAATCGGCGCCGCGCCGGTGCCGGTGCCGCCACCAAGTCCTGCCGTGACGAAGATCATATCCGCGCCTTCGAGGACTTCGATGATTTTGTCCGAATCTTCGAGCGCCGCTTTGCGGCCGATCTCGGGATTCGCGCCCGCGCCCAGTCCGTTGGTCAACTTCACTCCCAGTTGAATCTTGGTGGCGGCGCGCGACATCCGCAGAGCCTGCAAGTCGGTGTTGGCCACAATGAATTCGATGTGTTCCATCCCCGAGTCAATCATGCGATTGACCGCATTGTTGCCGCCGCCGCCGACCCCAATCACCTTGATGCGAGCGTCGTTGCGAGCTTCTTCGTTGAAGCAGATGCGGAGTCCGTTGTCTTCATTGCTCATACTTCACCTCGTAAAATCAGTTCTCAGTTCCCAGCTGCCAGTTCTCAGTAAGAACCAAATCCGTTCCAAATGGTGGAGCGCCGGTGTCCCCGCCCGGCCACCACAATCCCTAGGCGCCCTTTCGCGCGAACAGCGCTTTCATGCGCGAACCAAAGCCGGGCTCCTGCAAGCCGCGGGCAAGGCGGGCGCGATGGCCGTAATACGCCATGCCCAACACCGTCGCGAATTCCGGCTCGGCTAGAAACGACGGCATCCTCGCCATCGGCGTTGGCCAGGCAAGACGCGCCGCTTTGCGCAGCACCGATTCCGCCACGTCGAGAATCCCGGGAAGCCGCGAAGCTCCGCCGCTGAGCACGAATCCGGCGATGCAGTGCTCCAGAACGCCGGCGTGGCGCAGGTTGTCGCGCAGCAACTCGAAAAGCTCGCGGGCGCGCGGCCCCAGAATCTCGCCGGCCAGGCGCTGCGGCATCATGCGCGACGGCCGGTCCCCCACCGACGGTACCTCGACTTCGTTGCCCTCGGGGATGAGCGTCGGGACCGCGTTGCCAAAATTTTTCTTGAGCGTCTCCGCGTCTCCGAGGCCCGTACACATGCCGACCGAAAGATCGCTGGTAAAGTGGTCGCCGCCGATGGGAATTACGGCGGTATGCGCGACCGCACCCTGCTGGAAAACGATCAGATCACACGAGCCCGCGCCGAGATCGACGAGGCAGACGCCAAGCTCGCGTTCGTCGGATCGCAAGACGGAGTCCGCGCAAGCGAGCGGCTCAAAGATGGTGTCGTCCACGTGAACGCCAGCCCGATTCACGGCGGTCACGAGATTCTGCGTAGCGCTCGAAGAAGCGGTCACAATATGTACGCGCACTTCGAGCCGCGTCGCCATCATGCCCGTGGGATCCTGCACTCCAGGCTGGTCGTCAAGAATGAACTCCTGTGGCAACAAATGGAGAATTTCGCGATCGCCGGGCAAAGGCACGGTGCGGGCCTTGTCCACGGCCTGGCGGATTTCCTCGCGGCCGATTTCGCGCGACCGCGCGCCGAAGGTGATGCCACCGTGGCTGTTCATTCCGCGGATGTGCGCGCCCGCAATGCCGATCAGCGCATGCTCGATCGGAATGCCGGCCACGTCTTCCGCGTGCTCCACCGCTTTTTGAATGCTGCTGACGGCCTTGTCGAGTTCGGTGATCACACCCTTGCGCAGGCCTCGCGATTCGCTGATGCCGTGCCCGCGATAACGCAATCCGTTCTCGCTCAGCTCGGCCACCAGGACTGACGTCTTGGCGCTGCCTACGTCAATCGCGGTAATGAAATTGGGCTCATGATTCGGCATAAATAACGCTCGGCATAATATTCGCTAATTCTGGGGAGTCTCCTTGGGAATTCCAGCGCTCGGTTTCTTTTGGCTCGTGGTCACGGCGACGGGCGTGGTGGACGCAGCCGGCGAGGGAGCAGCGGGATGCGACACCGCGGTATTTTTCGCGGTCGCGACGGGCGCCTCGTTTACCTTCGTCTTCAGCGCGGCTTGCTTAACCGGGGCTTGTTTAACCGGCGCTGGTTTAGCCGGCGCTGGTTTAGCCGGAGCTGGTGTTGCCGGAGCTGGTGTTGCCGGAGCACGATGAACTGCGGCCTTCGTCGCGGCTTTGGCCTTGGGCTTCGCGTCCTTCTTCGCCGGAGCCGCCGCCACCGGATGCGTTACATATTTTTCGTAATTCACAATCGCTGCGGTTTTCACTCCCGCAGCCATCGCCGCCTCAGCTGCCGCTGGCGTCAAGACCGGTTGCCGAGCCATCCCGTCGAGGTCGGGATTCACGATGATCTGGCCGTCGTAGCGCAAGTCCACCGATTCGAGCTTCTCGAACTGCTGCCGCCACTGCTGCACATGCGTGACGTAGGTTTTGTAGCGTTGCAGGTAATTTCCGGAGCCAAGATGCACCAGCACTTCGCCATTTGCATCAGCGGCCAGCACCTTCACATCCTCGGGGTCGCTGAGATCCACTTCGCTCAACTCCTGCGAATAATGGGCGCCGCCGGAATCGAGTTCACGAACCAGTTCGTTGTAGTTCTTCATTCGCGCCGCGCGCGTGGAGAGCGGCTCGCCAGCATTCATCCCCGCGATCACCGCAAACGAATACCTATGTTTGCCGCCCGGAGCCAGTTCCATCAGCGTGCCCCCGGCGTCGATCAAAAAAATGTGCGAGCCGATGCGGGCAAAGGCAACCGGAGTGCGTTCATGAATTTCGATGCGCAAGCGATTCGGCACAAAGCGCATCACGCTCGCCGATTCCACCCATGGAATCTGCTCGAGTTGCTGTTTGCGTTGAGCCAGCGGGACAAAAAAGATGTTGCGGCCAATGTCGCCGCCCATCACTTCCATGATCTGCGCGTGCGCGACGTGCTGGGCGCCCGCAACTTCAATCTGATCGCTGGAATCGATGCGAAAACGCCACGAGTGCTTGCCGTAACGGTAGAGGCCCAAACCGGCAGCTCCGAAAATGGCAAAAGCAACCAGCGCCACGCCGACCCACATCAACCGATTGGCGGTCTTTTGGGGAAGTGATCCGCGCCGGACTGAGACGCGCTTCTGCCCGCGCAGAAATGGGGATTCCTGCTCCGCTTCCAGATCGACGAGCCGTGCGTCGTCGAAGGGCTCACGCTCGGGAGCCTCGCGCTGAGAAACGCCGGGAAGCGGATACAATTCTTCCTGTATCGCGGTGGAACTTGGTTTCCGCGCCACTCGTTCGATTCAGTTGTCGACAGAAAACCGCTGAGCAAAATTACTATAACTGTTTTTCGCGAATCGAGACAGTGCGAAGTTGGTTCGTGTTTTAGCTCGTGGCGTTAGCTCTTCGTCGCCAGTTTCTGCAGAAGCATCGCCCCCAGTTGCGAGACGCTGCCCGCGCCCAGCGTCAGCACCATATCGCCCGGCTGGGCAAGCGCGGCCACGGTGGCAACGGCGTCTGCAAAAGAAGATGCGTAAGCGACGCGAAGCTTCCCTGCCCCGGCAATGCGGCTGACGAGAGCCTCCGCCGTAATGCCCGCGATGGGCTTTTCACTCGCCGGGTAAATGTCCAGCAAGCAAAGCGTGTCGGCGTCGGCGAAGGCGGTCGCGAACTCATCCATCAGATCGCGAGTGCGGGTGAAGCGGTGCGGCTGGAAGATCACATGCACGCGCCGAAATCCGCACTGGCGAGCGGCGGCCAGCGTAGCTCGGATTTCCGTTGGATGATGCCCGTAATCGTCAATCACGCTCACGCCCGCAGCCGCACCTTTGAGCTGGAAGCGGCGGTCCACGCCGCGAAAACCGTCAAGCGCGGTACGGATCTGCTCCGCCGGAATGTCGAGCACAGTGCCAACCGCAATGGCAGCCGTCGCGTTCAGCACGTTGTGCACGCCCGGCACGTGCAGCGTGAACTCTCCGAGATCTTTCTCTTTGTACGTAACCTGGAAACGGACGAGCGGGCCGTGCTCTCCGGCCGCCAGCGCTGATCCCATCAGCGCCGATCCTGTCAGCGCCGATCCCATCAGCGAAGGTCCAACCGGCGACGACCCCATGCGAATCAGAAAATCCGATCCCGGGCTCGTTCCGTACGTCGTCACGCGGCGATGGACGTGCGCCAACAAACGCCGCAGCACTGCGTCGTCATTGCATCCAACGACCACGCCATAAAACGGAACGCGCTCCATGAATTCGAGAAACGTCCGGCGCACGTCGCGCATGTCGCGGTAGCAGTCCATGTGCTCGCGGTCAATGTTCGTAACCACCGAGAGAATCGGCGACAGCTTGAGGAACGAGCGGTCACTTTCGTCCGCTTCGGCGACCAAATATTGCGACTTACCCAGCCGCGCGTTCGAGCCCATCGCGTCCACGCGCCCTCCGACGACGACCGTCGGATCGAGCCCGCCAGCGGCCAGTACGGCTGCGACCATCGAAGTCGTAGTGGTCTTCCCATGCATCCCGGCAATCGCGATGCCGTACTTCAGCCGCATCAATTCGGCCAGCATCTCCGCGCGCTGAATCACCGGCACATGCAACCGGCGAGCTTCGGCAACCTCGGGATTATCAACCGGGATCGCGGAACTGGTGACCACAACATCCGCGCCGGCAATGTTGGCGGCAGCGTGCCCCTCAAAAGTGGTCGCGCCCAAAGCCGCCAGCCGTTGCGTGACCGCTGAATTTCTCAGGTCAGAGCCGGAAATCTGGTAACCAAGATTCAGCAACACCTCGGCGATCCCGCTCATGCCGATGCCACCGATACCCACGAAATGGATGCGCTGAATCTTGGCAAACATGAAAACCTAATCTCCAAATGAATGCTGATAGTAGACCATTTAACCGCAGAGGTCGCTGAGTGCGCGGAGAAATTCAGGGAAACGCTGGTTAAGTCTCTCTCCTCTCCGCGCTCTCAGCGACCTCTGCGGTTAAACGTCCTACTCCGGCTCAACCAGCCCTTTCACCATCTCCGCGATTTCTTCGACGGCCTTCGGATGCGCCAGCGATTTCGCCGCCGCCGACATGGCCTCCAGTCGCACCGCATCGCCGATTACCGCCGCAATCGTATCGACCAGATACGCCGCGCCCAGATTGCTTTCTTCGACCACCACCGCGGCGCCCACTCGTTCCAGCGCCCGCGCGTTCACATTTTGATGATCATCGGCAGCGGCCGGAAACGGCACAAAAATCGCTGGCTTGCCTGCTGCGGTAATCTCACCGACGGTGCTCGCGCCCGACCGGCAGACCAGCAAATCTGCGCGCCCGAACGTGCCCGGCATATCGTCAATAAACTTGTGGACTTCGCTGGAGATTCCCGACTGCCGATAAGCGGCAAGCACATGCTCATAGTCGCGCTGGCCCGTCTGGTGAATGATGTGGATCCCAGGAATCCTGGCGCGCAGGCCAGCCAGCGACTCAGTCGTTGTCATTGCCTGATTGATGGCCCGCGCCCCCTGACTGCCTCCAAAGACAAGCAGCGTCGGCGTGGCCCCGATTTTCGAAGGAATCGATTTCGGAGGAATCGAAAAAAAGGCCGAGCGCACCGGAACGCCCGTCACCCGGCAGTTGGGAAAATACCTGCAAGTCTCTTCAAAGTGCACCGCCGCGGCGGAAACCCAGTGCGCGATCATGCGATTGGCAAATCCCGGCACGACGTTCGGTTCAAAAGCAAGCGTAGGAAGACGCCGACGAATCGCGGCCACCATCGCCGGTCCCGAGGCGTAGCCCCCCACCCCAATCACCACTTCAGGATCGAACTCCGAGAGCATTCGCGAAGAAGCGGCGATCGCGCGCGGCAAATCGAACATCGTCTTCACCCGCGTCATCAGGCTGACATTTTTCAGCGCGCCAACCTGAATCAGTTCCAGAGGAAACCCCGCCTGCGGCACCAGTCGCGTCTCAATGCCGCGAGCCGTCCCGATAAAAAGAACCTCGGCCGCAAATTGCTTCTTAAGCTGTTGAGCGATGGCCAGCGCCGGAATAACGTGCCCGCCAGTCCCTCCGCCCGCAATAACAATGCGCATGAATTTTGGTCCTAAAGCCGATCGACCTTACTCCACCATCATCTTCGAGTATTTCCCTCTCGCCTCCAGCAGCATCGAGAGCACCGACTCCTTCTCCGCCTCAGTATTCCACGAAGTATTACCCCGCGCCGCCGAAATAAGCCGGTCAACCCACGCCACGAAATAAGCCGCATCTGCCGCGTTGCGCACCGGTGCATCCGCCATGCTTACATACACCGGACTGGTCGTCGCGTAAGGATACAAATCAAGAATCGGATACTCCGCCTTATCGCTGAAAGCGCGAAGAACGCACCACCCGCTCGCTTCCAGCGGAATCGAGCCGTCAACGTGCGCCGAGCTACGCCCAGTTTCCACCGCAAGCTCCCGCGCCACTTTCCCGTTGCAGACGATTTGCAGATGATCCACCGGAACCATCGAATGCATCTCGGCCGAAAACCGCACCTCTTGTTTCTTTTGCAATCGCACTTCTCCGCCAATCTCCTGTCCTCCCAGCGAGAACCGGAGCAGCGGCCCGTTCGTCGCAAACGTCCGCCCCGCCTTGATCGCGGCAAGCCACGGTTCTATTTGCAGCGGGCCAGGCTTCACTCCCGCATACACGCGATTCAACCCTACCGGCCCGCGCAACGACACGTAGTTCCCCATGAAATCCGTGCCTGCAGCCGTGGGCAATCGAAAACCGCAATTCAGCAGCTTGTACCAAACCTCAGCCGTCGACTTATGATCGGAAAAACCAACCACCTCGATGTAATCCACCTTGCCCAGTGCCACATCGGCGGGTAACTCGTTAGTAAGAGGTTCCTCCTTCGCCGGATCGGGAAAGCTGTCAAATGGATGCACATATCCCACCAGCGCGCCCTGTTCATGCCCCATGTCGGCAACGTTCGCGTTCGCCGGATAAAGGCTAGCCGCAGCCGTATTGGGATAAGCCGCATACCCTGGGAGAATGAAGTTACGAGTAAGGTTCAGCAATCCCAGATGCCCCCAATAACTCGTGTGAAACTCCTGCCCGTGCAGCAGCAAATGATTCCCAGTCGAGGCCGCATCCGATTGTGGCGAGAAATACGCCATGTCAGGAATGCGCTGTTCCTTGTTTACCACCAGATCTTCCACAATCCCCACATTCTCAGCCGCTGCCTGCTCCACCAAATGCGCCGGAGTATTTCGATAAGTCCCCGCATAGTTCATGTGCACATGAACGTCGCCGCTCACCCAATTCGATGTTTCATCCACTGCGCCAGAAAGCGGGACCAGCTTGACCGTTAGATGCGCGGTACTATCGGCCTTAACCTCCACCTTAAGCTGCTCAAAATGATTTTCAAATCCTCGCATCACGTCCACTTCGACATCGCCAGCCGGCACCGTTATCTCCGACACACCTGACGTGTCGAAGTAGTGGGCTTCAAACGGACGCTCCGCGCGATCAAAGCTGTCGTCGGCGTACATCCAGGCGTTATCGGGAGCGTAGGCCAGTCCATCCGCGCCCGTCACGAAAACTCGCGCCGCTACGGGATTTCCGCCAGCATCCACCACGCGCAATGAAATCCGCCCCATCGGTTTCAAATACTTTCGTTCGCGCGCGATGACCTCCGTCTGCTCTCCACCCGGAATCGTCTGTACCCACAGCGAAGTATTCCCATTTCGATTGGAGATAAACGCGATCTTCGACCCATCCGGCGACCACCGCGGGTTCACGTTGTCATAAGCGCCATACGAAATCGGGAACGCATCTCCACCCGCCGCAGGCATTACCCACAGTTGATGCCAGCTCTGCCCCAGATACGACGCATACACCATGCGCTTGCCATCCGGCGCAAAGTCCGGCCGAGCCTTCCAGTTCGTCTCTTCGTAATGAATCTCGCGCGCCTCGGCGCCTGGCTCCGCTTTCATCTTCCAGAGTCCGCCCGTGCCGTGAATGTGCCCTCGGTTCGACACGAACAGAATTTCCGACCCATCCCGCGTCCACATCGGGCTGATCTCGTGATCGACCTTGCTGTAGTAATAACGAGACAGTGAGCTGATATTTTCAGGAGTAAGTTGCCGCACGTCGCTGAGTAATCCGTCTTCGAATCGGCCCACGAAGATATGAAAGTGTCCCTTATAGGACGTCGACACAAATGCCAACCGCCTCCCGTCCGGCGAGAATCGCGGCTCCACATTGACCGCGCCGCCGGACGTCATCTTCCTCGTCCGCCCATCCCTCATATCCAGCGACCACAACTCGACCGCGTCGTGATCGTAGCGCGCAAACACCACCCACCGCCCATCACCGCCGCTCGACCAATCCGGTTGGTAGTCGTAGCCAGGTCCACTGGTAAGCTGCTCCGCCTTCGCGCTGCCCATTTCCTGCCGCCACAACGAGCCCGCCATCGAATACACGAGGCTGCGCGAATCCGGAGACCAAGCCGTCGCGCTCGGCCCCGTCGTCAACTGCGGCAGATACATTTCCCGGAAGTAATACGGATGCGGCAGATGAATCTGCTTAAGTACCGGTTCGCGCTGCGCGAAGCAAGAAACACAGCTGACAAAACACAGGCAAACCAGACGGAGCTTTAACAAGAACCCTCCACCATGCGTGTGGCGCGGGCGCCCCGGCCCGCCCCTTGAGCAATAAGCCGTTCTACTCCGAAACTCGCGCCCTCCGCGCCCACAGCCAACTCACGAAAGCCGCCCCGACCGTCGCCGCCAGGATCAGCGACTTACTCAAATCCACCTGCGTCGCCAGTACCACGGCAATCCCGACTCCGAGCACCGCCAGCACCTGCCCCCCGGGCAGCCGGAAACCGGCGGCCAGCGGCTGTTTTCGCCGCAAAGCGATCAGCGCCGCGCAAACCACGGCGTAGTAAAACAGCCGGGCGACCACCGACAGCGTCACATTCCAGGCAAAACTCCCCACGATCGCCAGCCCCCAAACTGCCGCCGCATAGAACAGAATCGAAAACCAGGGCGTGTGAAATCTGGAGCTAACCGCGGCAAACACCTGTGGCAGATCGCCACCTTTGGCGAGCGCGAACGTGACCCTTGGCATCCCCAGCAGCTTAGCGCTCAAATATCCGTACACCGAAACCAGCGCCCCAAGCGCAACCAGCCCGGCTCCACGATTGCCCATCGTGATGCGCGCCACCTCGGCCAGCGGACGATCCGTTGTCGCCCCGGGCCCCAGCACTCCCACCACCACCCATTGCACCAGCGCATAAATCACGGTGCATGCGATCAGCGCCACAAACAGCGCAAAAGCCGCGTCCCGCCCCGGATTCTTGGCTTCGCTCATGGGCGCCAGCGCCGATTCAAATCCACCATAGGCGAAGATCAGCAGCACCATCGCCTTCATCCACACGCTTGCCGGCAGCGGCCCTGCCGCGCCCCACGGCGCCGGATGAATGATCGTAACCGCAGCTCCCGCCAACACCACCATCAGCAACGGCAGAATTTTCGCCACCGTGAACACGTTGCTCACCGCCGTGCCCTGCCGTGCGCCCCGAGCGTTGATAAGCGCCAGCACTCCGACCAGTAACGTTAGAATCACAAAGCGCGGCCACGGTTCTTTCGCGGCCGGCCAGAACTCCGCCAGATAGATGACAAACAAATTAGCATTCGCCGCCGGAGCCGCCGTCTGCGCCAGGTACAGCATCCAGCCCACCAGAATCCCCGTCAGTCGCCCGAATGCTGCGCGCGCGTAGAGGTAAGGTCCGCCCGCCTCGGAGAATTGCGAGGCCACCTCGGCAAAGCAGGCCATAATCACGCCCATCGCAGCTCCCGCAATCAACACGGCCACTACGCTGCGCTTGCCGAGTAGCCCGGCCACCGTGGCCGGCAACCCAAAAATCCCACTCCCGATAATCGAGTTCACTGCCAGTGCGGCCAGGCTCCAACGCCCAATCGCCCGCACCAGGCCAGTTTGCGGCGATGTCATCGCGAAATCGTTTGTACCACACCCAGCCTCCCTTGGATTAAACTTCTTCAGGGGTTATGACCGACGATTATCAGAATCTGAAACCGTCTCTTGGGAGCGTACAAACTCTGTGGCTGCGTCCATCTCCGACATCCGGCTTTTGCTGAAAGTCAAAGTCCTGCCCAAGTCGTCCGACTCCCGGCGTGTCTTCATTACGGGAGGAACCGGCTATATCGGCACCGCCCTCATTCCCATTCTTCTCGAGCGTGGACACCGGGTTCGCGCGCTGGTCCGCTCCGGCTCGAAAGCCAAGCTGCCCGCCGAATGCGAGGTCGTCTCCGGCGATGCGCTCGACGCCAACAGTTACCGCCAGCTCATTCGCCCCGCCGACACCTTCATCCATTTGGTCGGCGTGCCTCATCCATCGCAATCGAAAGCCGCCGCGTTTCGCGCCGTTGACCTCGTCTCCGCCCGCGAAGCCATCGACGCTTGCGCCGAACTTGGCGTGCATCATTTCGTCTATCTCAGCGTCGCCCAACCCGTCCCCATGATTATCATGAAGGACTACATCGCGGTGCGCGCCGAGTGCGAACAGATGATCCAGGAACGCCATCTGCATTCCACTATCCTCCGCCCCGCATACGTGCTCGGACCGGGACGCCGCTGGCCCTACGCGCTGCTGCCCTTCTACAAGGTGTGCGAGTGGCTCCCGTTCACGCGCGCCGCTGCCCTGCGCCTCGGGCTGATTACTCTTGACCAACTGATCCTCGCGCTGGTCGAGGCCGTGGAATCGCCTGTCCAGGGCACCCGCATCGTCGGTGTCCCCGAAATTCGCTCCGCCCAACTCAGCCTGTCCCCTCAAATGACCCGTCAGAGCGCCTGAAACTACGCGCCCCGTGCGGCTTTCGACCTAAGGTAACTTCAATTACCGAAGCTCATGCACACGGGGAACCTTTCTTCTCGAGCTCCGGGATGCGATCTTAATTAGGACGCATTAATCAGGAACGCTTGGTCAGAACGGAAAGGGCTCCATGGATCGCGAGAACCGGGAAAGCATGGAAGACATTCATCTCCGCATTTTGCGAGTTAACGACGACCTGCGCGTGATCCAGCGCGAACTCAACTGCGCCGCCATGCAGGTCCCCACCGACCCCGAACTCATGGAAGCGCTCGCCGATCCCCCCGAGATGGAATCCATCCAGGTCCTCAAGTCCGCGCTCGACCAGATGCGCCACTTCCTCTGGTTCTACATGCAGGTCGTTACCAGCGATTCCGAAATGGGTGAGAAGTTCCGCGAGACCCTGCGCCAGGACGCACCCGTGCCACCCCCCGAAATGGAGCAGCAGTTCCAGAACGCCACTGACGCCATCATGCTCCGCTATCTAGCCGACAGTAAGTTCCGCAAGCCCAACTAAGCTAGCGGAGGTACCGGCGCGCGAAGTCCGCCCATTTCCACACCCGCCGCTCCTGCAGTAAAATCCAGCCGTTGTCGAATCCTCCCGAGATACGTACCGCCGAACCTGCCGATGCGCCCGCCATCGCGCACCTGGTGAACACTGCCTTTCGTTCGGAGCGTTTCTTCATTGACGCCGATCGCACTGATCCCGAAAAAGTCGGCGCTCTTCTCCAGAAAGGAAAGTTCCTCATGCTGTTCGAGGAGGGGGGTCTGGCCGGTTGCGTCTACACCGAGCTGCGCGACGAACGGGGTTACTTCGGGTTACTGGCAGTCGATCCGCAACGTCAGCGCTCCGGAATCGGGACTCGCCTGATCGCCGCCGCCGAACGCTACTGCCGCTCCGCCGGATGCCGCTTCATGGATCTCACCTTCGTGAACGTGCGCCAGGAGCTGCCCGCCTACTACCAGCGACTTGGATATGTCGAGAACGGTACCTTACCCTTCCCGGCTGAGCAACTCGCCAAGATCCCCGTCCACCTCGTCCGCATGTCAAAGCCGCTATAACGTTCCCTGCCACTAAAAAAGGGCGCGCCGAAGCGCGCCCAAGTTTCAGGAGGAACAAAGTTCACAAGCACCAGCGTTCAGCAGGACAAACTCAAGAATTTCAGTTCAAATCTCAGCGCCCAAACCCCGCCGACTGCATCGACTGCCGCGAGAGGTCCGACGTGGACGCAATACCCTGCATCCGCAGCTTGAACTCATCCGCATTCGACGCGCTCTCCAGAGCCGTATCGTAATTCACCAACCCGGCCTGGAATAAATCCCAGAGCGACTGGTCGAAGGTCTGCATCCCGTACTGCGATGTACCGGCGGAAATCGCTTCGCGGATCGCGCGCGTCTTCTCCGGCACCAGAATGCATTCCCGGATATAGGCCGTCGTCACCATCACTTCGACCGCGGGTACTCGACCCTCGGCGTCCGACCGGCGCACCAGGCGCTGGCTGACGATGGCGCGCAACACTGCCGCCAGCTGCAACCGGATCTGTTTCTGCTCCGGCGGCGGGAAAATGGCAATGATGCGGTTGATGCTTTCCACCGCATCCAGCGTGTGCAGCGTGGAGAAAACCATGTGACCGGTTTCGGCCGCGTGCAGAGCCGTCCCGATCGTCTCCAGATCGCGCATTTCGCCCACCAGAATCACGTCCGGATCCTGACGCAGAGAAGCGCGCAGCGCCGCCGAGAACGACGGCGTATCCACTTCCACCTCGCGCTGGTTCACGTAACCTTTTTTGTCGCGGTGCAGAAATTCGATCGGGTCTTCAATCGTGATAATGTGTTCGGCGCGAGTCGAGTTGATGCGGTCTACCATGGCGGCCAGCGTCGTCGATTTGCCCGAGCCGGTCACCCCGGTCACCAGCACCAGACCCCGCGGCATGTCGCAGATCTGCTCCACCACTTTCGGCAAAAACAGTTCGTCGAGCGCCCGGATCTTAGTCGGAATCACGCGCAGCACCAACCCTACGTTGCCGCGCTGCTGAAACACGTTCACACGGAAGCGTCCCAGCCCGGCAACGCCGTACGCCATATCGATTTCAGTGGTTTCTTTGAATTTTTGCTTTTGCCGCGCCGACATCATGCTGAACGCCATGTTCAACATGTCTTCGGCAGACACACGCGCCTGGTCGGTCAAGGGCACCAGATCGCCATCAATACGCAGGTGAGGATAGTTCCCGACCTTCAGATGCAAGTCAGAAGCGCGGCGCTCCATGGCGATGCGGAGCAAGTCGTCGATATTCATGCAGGCAGGACTCCAGCTACAGTCCCTATCATGACCCGAACCGCCCCCGCACACGAGATGACGGAAGTAACGGAACCATCGGCCGCGAGCGGCGGCCCTCTTGGCCTTTGGCTCTTGGCTTTTGGCCGTCCTCCAGTCGCCTCTAAATTGTCACCCTGAGCGAAGCCGAAGGGGCCCCTACACTATAACGATCTCCTGCGCCGCGGCAAGGCATTCTCTCGATGCCCTCTGCTTCGCGACGACCAGCTTTCGGTTACGCCGCTGCCTGAAAAGGCTCGTCGTAACTGCCTCCGTAGATCGAAGGCACCTTCGATCCCATCGGACGCAGATAAGTAGCTAACTCGCCGCGATGATGAATACTGTGATTGTTCAGAAATCCCAGATAAAACACCGCCGGGAAGTTGAAGGTGAAAAACTGGACCGGCGTCAGCAACTGTGCCGCCGACAAAGCGTGAACCCGATCCAAGCCTCGCTTCATATTCTTGTCGTACCAATCCACCAGTTCGGCGACCGTCGCAGGTTTGTCTGCCTGCGCCGGATTGGCCATGTCGAACTTCAGATCCGCAATCGCGTCCAGAAACTGCACGTCCGTGTTGGCAATATGCCAAGCCAGTTCCCAGGCCGTGCGAGCGTGGGGATCTGGCCGATAGTCCCTCTTACCCTCAGGGACGGCTGCTAAGACTCTCTTGGTAATTTCAACTTCGCGGGCAACGCCATCAAGCATCATGGCGCGATAGCCCAGGACAAATTCAGGCGTGGGAGCAGACATAACAGTTCTCCTTCAGGCTGGGGTTATTGGGAAAAAACAAGGGTCTCCTGCAAGCAGGCGGGCTCCACTATAGTCCAAGGAAATAGGGAGCGCAAACGGCTTGCCAACAATCGGCTTGCCAACAATCAAGGGCGTACGACAAGTTACAACGCTAGACGCTCACCGGCTGCTTCGCTGCCACCACAACCGGCGTCAGCCAGTCATATCGGTCCGCCTTCTCGCCGCGAACGATACCATAAAACTCTGCCTGCAGAGACTTAGTCATGGGGCCGAGTTTTCCCGCGCCCACCGCGATTTTGTCGACCGAGCGAATGGGCGTGATTTCGGCGGCGGTGCCGGTGAAGAAAACTTCGTCCGCAATGTAAAGCAACTCGCGCGGAATCTGCTGCTCCACGATTTTAATGCCGAGGTCGCGCGCGATCTGCAACACCGAGTCTCGCGTGATGCCCGGCAGCACGGAGTTGCCCAGCGGAGCCGTGTGCAGCACGCCATTGCGGACGACAAAAAGATTCTCGCCCGAGCCTTCGCTGACGTAGCCGTTCACATCCAGCGCGATGCCCTCAGCGTAGCCGTTAACGATGGCCTCCATCTTGATGAGTTGCGAGTTCATATAGTTCGCGCCCGACTTGGCCATGGCAGGCAGAGTGTTGGGCGCAATCCGCGTCCAGGAAGAAACGCAGACGTCCACTCCCTCACTGGCATCGGTCCCCAAATATTTTCCCCAGGGATAATTTGCAATATAGACTTCGGTCGGGGAGTTGAAAGGGTTGACGCCGGCTTCGCCGTAGCCGCGGAGAACTATGGGGCGGATGTAGCAGGGCCAGACGCCGTTCTGTTTCACCAGGGCGATCATGGCGCGCACGATCTCGTCGCGAGTGAAGGGGACGTCGATGCGGTAAATGCGAGCGGAGTCGATGAGGCGCTGCATGTGTTCCGTAGCGCGGAAAATCGCCGGCCCGCTGGGCAGCGCGTAGCAGCGAATGCCTTCAAACACCGAAGAGCCGTAGTGCACAACGTGAGACATCACGTGAAGGGTAGCGTCGTCCCAGGCGATGAACTTGCCGTTGTGCCAGATTTTGTCGGTCTTCTGAATCGCCATGCAGAACTCCTTACAAGATGAAGATTCCTCGGAAGCGCCTGGGAAATCTCCGAATGATTAATGATCAAAAAATCGATGATCGAAGAATCAAGATCGAAGAGGCTGCCGTCTTCCAAAATGAAATTATAGCGTGGAAGCGGCTTATCTCACGAATTAGCGAATCGCAATAATGTTGTTGGCGACGAATCCACCTTCACCAGCGACGATAAGCCGCATCGTAATGCGTTCCGCCTTGTAGTGGTGGGTGCGATGCAGCAGGTATACGACTCCAACTCCCGCGCCAAAGCCTAGGGCGGACCCGACAGCCTCTCCGGCGGCACCACGCGTCACGAACGGGCGCATCAGCGGATTGACTTCGCGCAGGCCCTGGTCCAGACCGCGCTGAGTGGTGATGGCATCGGCGGCGACCAGTCCTGCCAGGATGCTGACGTTTACCTTATTCTCAACCGTCCAGAAAGGTTGTTGACTGGGCGCATCGGGCAGCGCGGAACTGCTGCTCGCCGTGAAATTCTGCGCCTGCACGGCAACACTCAGCAAAAGAAGTGAGAGGAGTAGTTTCATCTGGTCTCCAATACAACAGTTAGATAGGTCGGTTAATACAATAGTAAGTTAGAAAAACACTAAAGTACATGGCCCATCTCGTGGGGTCGGTGGCCTGTTAGTAAGAGTAACTATACGGTCCTGGCAGGTTACTTGCGTTGGCTATCAGCCTCTAAAGCGGCTGACAGTAGGCGGTTCCGGCACAGCTGAAGTGATGCCTGAATACAACGAATCTTCCAGTTATCGCAGTCGCTTAACAGATTCTGCGGCACTTACGGTGTGCTCCTACTTCGTTCAGGGCAGGCTCTGAGTTCGTGCTCTTCACCTTGATGATGGGTTTTCCTATGGGCTGTTAGTAACTATTACCTAAATTCCGATAAACCCGTCGATTTACACGCGCCTCGCCCCGGCACACCCGAAGGGCACACTCGGAACGAAGATAGAACCGTTAATGTGGCTCACCCACCTTCGCTCATCCAGATCAGGCTCTTGGGCCCTTTAGCATAATTCTAGAATTTGGAGTCCGGCAACCGCCAGGAGTAGGATATGCCCGGCTCGTCCGGGGACGTGAAATGGGAATTCAAAACGGGGGAACAAACATCGCCAGCACACTCTTTTCTGCTTCAAGACTTCGGCAACCAGCTATCTTACTCCTTACGGGAGAACTAATCTTCCATGTGGAAGCGGCAGCCTGCAGGGCACACGCTGCTCAGTCCAATAGACAATTCTTCTGCGGCCTATAACAACCCTAGTTGCTCGCGGATCTTTTCCAACAATCGCACCCCTCATGCGCCTCAAGATCGAGCCGAGCTATCTCCTCGCAATTCATTTGACTCGCCATGTTCTTCGGTATATCAATATTGGCTCGCTGTTATGTGGAAAAGCATTGTTTTTCTCCTGCCCTTGTTCGCGACTGCGCTGGCCCCGGCGCACGATAAGCCGGAGAGTTGGCTGGAAGTCCGCAGCCGGCATTTCACGGTGGTGACGAACGCCAACGAGAAGTCGGGGCGGCGCATTGCCGACCAGTTTGAGCGTATGCGCTCGGTTTTTCATTTTGCGTTTCCGCAGATGTCCATCGATGCCAGTTCGCCCATAATCGTGCTGGCGGTCAAGGACGAGAAAGACTTCCGCGCGCTCGAGCCGCAGGCTTATCTGGCAAAAGGACAACTCAAGTTGGGCGGCCTTTTTCTGCGGGCGCCCGACAAGAACTACGTTCTCATGCAGGTGGACGCCGAGGGCGAACATCCGTACGCGGTTGTTTATCACGAGTACACGCACCTGCTTCTCGGCAAAGCCGCGGAATGGATGCCCTTGTGGCTGAATGAGGGACTGGCGGAATTTTATGAGAATACGGATATCCGCGAGAAGGACGTCGCGCTGGGCCAGTCGAGTCCGGGGAATCTGCAGTTATTGCGCGAGAACCGGTTGCTGCCGCTGCCCACTCTATTCACCGTTGACGCGAGTTCGCCCTACTACCACGAGGAAAACAAAGGCTCCATCTTCTATGCGGAGTCGTGGGTGCTGACCCACTACCTGGAAATCAAGGATAATCAGGAAAAGACACAACACTTGACCGACTACTCGGAACTGCTGGCGCAGAAGGTAGACCCGGTGACCGCTGCCAGCCGCGCGTTCGGCGATCTCAAACAACTGCAATCGAACCTGGAAGCCTACATTCGGCAGGGGAGCCTCCACTATTTCAAGGGTAAGATTTCCACCGAGGTGGACGACACGGCATTCAAGGTGCAAGCCCTGACTACGACCCAGGCCGATGCCGTACGCGCGGATTTCCTGGCCTACATCGAGCGGATTGCGGACGCGCGGCCGCTCCTGGACCGTGTGCTGCAGGAAGATCCACAGAACGTTTCAGCGCATGAAACAATGGGATATCTGGCGTTTCACGCGGGGCACATGGATGAAGCGCTTAAATGGTACGAACAGGCGGTGAAACTTGACTCGCGAAGTTACATCGCCCATTACTACTTCGCCGCGATCTCGATGAACCTCGGGCCCGGTCTCGGCGATGATGCGCAGATCGAGAGTAGTTTACGCGCCGCCATCAAGCTCAACCCGTCTTTTGCCCCGCCCTTTGAGCGATTGGCGGCCTTCGAGGGCATGCGGCGCCAGAATCTCGACGAGGCGCACATGATATCACTCACGGCAGTACAACTGGACCCCGGCAATGTCAGTTATCGCATGACCGCGGCCAGCGTCCTTATGCAGATGGAGCGGGGCAAGGATGCCGAGGCCGTGCTCCACGAAGCCTTGCGCATAGCCAAGTCTCCGCAGGAAACCGCGACGGTTCAGAACTTTCTCACGCAATTGGAGAGCTACGCGACCGCACGGGACGAGGAGTCGGAGGAAGAGCTGGCAGCTAGCCTTCAGGCGAATGCCTCGTCCGGCAAGGCCAATGCTGAAGCACCCGCGGAAGAGCTTCCGAAAGGACCGCATCGTTTCATGGTAGGAACATTGCAAAACGTGCATTGCCACGATTTAGACATCGACCTGACGGTTGCCGCCAGAGGGAAGACGATGGCACTGTATCGCGACAACTACTACAAGATTGCGTTCACGGCTCTCGGCTTCACGCCAAAGGGAGACCTCAGTCCCTGCAGAGACTTAGAGGGTATGTCGGCAAGGGTTGAGTATGTTGAGTCTTCCGCTAAGCCGGCGGCAGCCTACGTCGTTGCCATTGAACTCCACAAGTAAGGCGGCGCCGAAATCATTCGTTATCAATCCGCGTTATCAATCCGCGTTATCGACCCGGCGTTCTTAGTAGGGCATCTGCGGTAAGCGAAGCCAGATCGCCAAAGAGTTTCTCCAAGGTCCCTTCCCTCTCAACCTCGGGCAAACCGAGTTGCCGCTCCACCCGCGCATCCATCTCGCGCAGGCGTGCCTCCGGTGCTTTCCCCGCAAGATGCTGGAACAGCAACCGGTGCGCACCTTTGCGCTGCATGACCTCCAGCCCATCCAGCATCTGGCGATGCGACGTCCCTTCCCAGATCGCAAGGATCATGGCCTCGCGCAGCCAGCGCTCCACATGATATTCCTGCAGTGTTCCCACCCCGCCGTACACTTCCATCGCCCATTTGGCTGTCTGCACCGCGAACTCTGCCGTCCAGTACTTCGCCAGATGAGCGACCAAACGGAACAGATGATACCTCTCCGAGTACGGCGGCTTCTCCTGCCATACCTTGTCGAGCAGACGCACAGCCTCCCAAGCCAGACTGGAAGCCGCGCGTAGCCCCTGCACACGATCCTCGAACTGCCGCCGAAGTAAAGGATGTTCGATGATCGGTTTACCGAAGGCTGCGCGACGTTCAGCGAAAGAATAGGCATCGGCGATGGCCCTTTGTGCGAGTGCCACGCTGCCCACGCTGTTGGCCACGCGCGAAAGGTTCAGTACTTCGAGAATCAAATAGATCCCCTGCTCCGCTTGCCCCAGCAGCCAAGCCTCGCTCTGACGTAATTCGATCTCACCGGTCGGAACCGAGCGAGTGGCGATTTTGTCCTTGAGGCGTCGTATCCAATAATTGAGCTGCCCGCCTTCACCGCGACGCGGTACCAGATACAGACTTAGTCCGCGCACGTTCTGCGGCGCCCCCTCCGGCCGAGCCGCGACTACCGCCAATTCAGCTCCGGCATTACTCGCAAAGTATTTGTCCCCAGTTAGCCGCCACTTACTCCCCTCGGGTTGCGCTATAGTCTCCACCGCCCCGCCCAGGTCTGACCCACCCTTGATCTCCGTCATCCAGGTGGCTCCCTGCCAGACACTGTCATCGCGCTGCAACATCTTGGGCAAGAACCGTGCCTTCAATTCCGCGTCTCCATATTTTGAGAGCGGGCAAACCGTGGACAGAGAAACCGTGTACGGACACGCCAAGCCCGGGTCATAGAAGCCCGTAGCGTAGAGCAGAAGGTAAGCGGGTAGCAGCGAGTTCTGCTCAGAATTCCGTTCAGAACTTCGGTCGGAATTTCGCTCAAAGACTCGCCAGAGCACACCAGCCCGGTATCCATGTTTCAGCATGCGCCAGTATTCCGGTGGATAAAGGATTTCATCCACCCGCGCGCCCCACCGGTCGAACATGCGTAACCACGGTGTTCCGGCGCGGTCCACCGTGTCTGAGATCCCCTGCCCTTCACGTTCGAACCACGCCTCGTATTCTCGCAGCCAGTCCTGATCCGCACAGATCCCGGCCTGCTGCAGAAACAGCACAGGAGAGCGCAAGACATCAGAAGGCAAACCATCGAAGTTCATAGGCAAAGTTCTATCACTCCGCGCGAATTTTGCAAGATTCACGCGACGACGCGCTGGTTTTGCTCGCCCAGACCTTCGATGCCAAGTCGCACCCGGTTTCCCGCTTTCAGATAAACCGGTGGCCGTAGTCCCATGCCGACTCCCGGCGGAGTGCCGGTGGAGATAATGTCCCCGGGTTGCAGGCTCATGAATCGGCTAAGGTAGGCGACCAGATGGCGAACGCCAAAGATCATCGTGTGCGTCGATCCGTTCTGGTAGCGATGGCCGTCCACCTCCAGCCACATCTTCAGGTTTTGCGGGTCAGGAACTTCATCGGCCGTCGCCAGCCAGGGCCCGATCGGGCCGAATGTATCTGCACTCTTGCCTTTGACCCACTGCCCGGTGCCTTCGAGTTGAAACGCGCGCTCCGACAGGTCGTTGACAGCGCAGTAGCCGGCCACGTATGACATCGCGTCGGTCTCGCTAACATATTTTGCCGGCGTTCCAATAACCACGCCTAACTCCACTTCCCAGTCCGCCTTAGTGCCGCCCCTCGGAATCACAATATCGTCGTTCGGCCCACAGATGGAGGATGTGGCCTTCATGAAGACGACGGGCTCGCTCGGAACTTTCATGCCGGCTTCAGCCGCATGATCGGAGTAATTCAATCCAATACAAACAAGTTTTCCCACGCTACCTACGCAGGGGCCGAACCGATGCTTGCCCGGCGCGAGCGGCAACTTTGTAAGGTCAATGTTTTTCAAGGACGCGAGAGTCGCGGGTGACAGATACTCCCCCCTGATGTCGGGCACTGTCCCCGATAAGTCGCGAATCTGACCGTCGGAGTCGAGGATCCCTGGCTTTTCCTGGTGAGGCAGTCCATAGCGCACAAGCTTCATAATGTCTTCTCTCGGAATGAAGATGACGATCTTACTCGAAAATTGCTTTCAGCGCGCAGCAGTCGAACTTTCTTGCCGAATCAACAAGGCAAGCCGTGGAAACAGAAAGTGGCCGCCGGCGTCGTCGATCACATTTACCTGGCAGGTATAAAAGCCCGGTTTCAGCGATGTGAGCGGAACGTCTAACTGGAAGACGGCAGCCTTCCGCTCTCGCGCATTCAATTCCGTCAACTCCACCAACGAGCTTTCGTAGGCTTTGACTTTACCCTGGAAGAAAGCAACGTTGGACAAAAGTCGGATGCCGGGCTTTTTGTCAGTGTCTCTTCGAGAATCCGTGCCCCTGGCAGAATCTGCTGCAACCGGCCGCGTTGGATCGTACACCTCATAATAAAGAAGCAGGTGCTGCGCGGCCGAGAAAACATGCGTGATGTTCGGGATGATCTCGGAACCGTCGTGCACCAGCGGGTTCAGGTTCGCACTCGTCTTCACCGTTGACGGTTGAATCTGATTGGCCAGTACCACGGAACTCATCTTCAGCGGCAGCGCCTTCAACTCCGGCACCTCGATATCGGTTTCGAACGATCCCATGCGGCCGGTCTGATTCTCGCGCACGACAAATTTCAGGTGATACTTGCCGCTCAGCAGGCTCATGCCGGTGTCATACTGCACATTTTTTTTTCGCACCTCGGCCGATGTGCTCACCGCGAGTTTCACGGTGTCGCGAATTCGGTTCAAGGGGTGGCGTTGGTTATCGAGCACCATGCCAATCACATCGAGCGTTGCCTTGTCGCGGTCGCTGCTGCGGACGAATGGAATCTGCGACCCCGGCACGACCAGCGAGATGGGAACGAAAAACTTGTTGGCCTCCAGTCGGAAGTAGGCGACGCCCAGATACAACGGCAAATCGGTGGCCGGCAACTCAGATGCAAGTTCCTCCTCCAACTGCCGCTCCTTGTCGTCCGGGGTGGAGTGCTGATAATCGGCGGGCGCGTAGTAGCCGCGGCGGTAGTCGATCTTCACTCCGGGGACAGTGCTCTTCACGACGATGCGCCGGTAACGCCCGTCGCGCGCGCGGTTCGTGCTGTGATAGCCGAGCAGACGGTAAGTCGAGGTATCTTGCTGCACTCCCTTGAAAATCTTGCCGAAGTCGTTGGAGTCGAGAAACGCGCGCCCGCCAGTATCGCTGGCCAGCGTCACTAGCGTCTCCTGCGTCGTGAAATTGGAATTCAACGCATTCAGGGTCGCCTGTCCTGAATACGCCGAAACGCCGCGCAGGCTGGCGTTCTGCGCTTCCCCGCCCGCCACCAGCGCCTGCAGGCCGCGCATGTCCATGGTGTAAATCGCCAGGTTGGAACGTACCGCCGCGTTCACCGCCGCACGCAGTTCCGATTGATTCTCGATGCCGGTGCGGTCCATGCCGCTGGAAAAATAAATCAGCGACTTCTTCTGCTGCACGTGTGCCAGCTTTTCCGCCACCGATCGCAATGCCTCCAGCCGCCGGTCGGTGTTGAAGATGTTGTATTCCGTATCGTCGGCGGTAAATGGCTGACCCGTGTCGGGAGTTCCCTCGGTCGTGCCCGTGGTGCCTTCCTCAAAACCTTGGCCGCTGCCGGTGCTGAACGCGTCCAGCTGTTTTTTCAGCAGCGCGTGATCCGCGGTAAAATCCTGATTCACCAGCAGCGAACTGCCCAGCGAAACAATCGACACCAGGTCGGCGGGCGCCATTTGTGTATCGACATAGTGTTCGGCGGACGTAACCGAGCGGTCGATTTCGTCCGGTTCCATGGCGGAGAGATCGAAAAATAAAACAATCAGACGCCGGTCTTTGAACTGGGCCGCGAACTCGCTCGCCAGATCTGCCGGGGCAACCGGAGGACTCGTTTGTCCGGATGCCGCTTCCGGCAGCGGCTTTGCCTGCGCCACATCCAGTGCCGGCACGGCATCGACGTTCTCCACATCAAAGGAAACAATCTTCTGCGGTTTGTTGTCCTCTAAAATCGTGAAATCTTCCGGCTTCATTCCCGGCACAAATTGTCCGCTCTTGTCTCTGACTGTCACATTTACCAGCACCAGCTCCGATTCCGCGTGAAACACATAGTCCGATTGCTGCTGCGAAGGCGAAGCAATACACAAGAGCACAAGCACGAGCAGCAGCGCTACTGTTCGATCGGCGAATCGGTTTGGAGTGAGAGTCATGGCGATCCTCTTTGAGAGCATCTTATTCCGGAGCATCTTGCTCCGGAGCGTCTTGCGCAGCAGCCTCCTCCTTAAAAACGAAAGCGCGATGTAATCGTAAACTGTCGCATGGCCCCGGCCGCGGTAACTCGGCCAAAGGTGGGCGAGGTCACGTTTGTATCAATCGAAGAATAATTCACTAAGTTGAAAATGTTGGTGGCCTGTGCCCGGAACTCCAGCACGCGCGCTTCTTTCAGGGGAAAGATTTTCGTGAATGCCATGTCAAACACTTTGCTGCCCGGGCCGATGATGCTGTTGCGCCGTGCGTCGCCATAAGTGCCCGCGGGCGGTTTAGAGAATGCAGCGGTATTAAACCACTCCGCAATCGAGGGGTTCGGCAGGCTCACCGATTGCCCGGGAACCAGGTTCGGCCGCGTCGTACCGTTCGTTCCCGCGTTCACGTCGGAGAAGTTGCCCACCAATCGCGGCGTAAACGGCAGTCCCGATGCGATCGTCCAATCGCCGCTCCATTGCCAGTCGCCAAACACGGCGCGCAGCGGGGCATTGCCCGTGAGCCACCGCTTGTCGTGACCAAAGGGTAGTTCCCACAAATAATCTGCGGTGAACTTATGGGTCTGGTTGAAGCTGGAAAGCCCGCGCTCCGCAGGCAGATCGAGAGGGTTCTGAGCTACATTGGCCGCACCTCCGCTCGTCGAAGCGCCGCCTCCGCCAGCGCCGGTACCGCCCGCGCCCAGTCCAGGAGTATTCGCTCCCGAGGTGGCTCCCGCGCCGATGGAAGACGCGTCATCCATCGACTTGGAGAACGTGTAGGTGCCGCCGATCGCGAATCCTGCCGCCAAGCGCTTGCGCAGACGCACCGATACCGCGTTGGCCTCCTGATCCGCCACTGAGCTTTCGTAGGTGAAGGCGTCCACGCCGGAAATAAGAATCTGGCTAGCCGTTCGGTTCGGCGCTTCCAGAATGTCGAGATTTGTTCCCTTGGTCCCCGTGTAGTCAAGATTCAGCAGCAGCGTGGGGCGAATATGCTGTTGAATATCCAGATTGCGAATCTGCACATAGCCCATCCGGTAATTCGGATTCACCGCATAATTATTGGTGAGGGTGGTCACAGGGGGATATGCGCATTGCGGGGGGACAACGGCAGACGTCGGGAACCCGCATTGCAGAGTCAGCCCTCCGGGAGCCGTCTGAACGTTCGTCGACGTGGTCGCGAACGGTGGCTGCAGCGCAAGCTGCTGCGCGATGCCCTGATACGCGCCGGTGTTGTAGTTGACGCCATATCCGCCCCGCACCACCGTATTCGGAAGCGGCTTCCACGCAAAGCCAATCCGCGGCGCAAAGCCTTTGCGGTCCGGACGCACCAGGCTGTCCGGCAGGCGGCCGCTATACGGTCCCACTTGCCCCGGCTGAATCGGCGTCACGTCCGTCGCGTTCAGTGGCGGCGTCTGAGTCAACACGTTCGGAGAAAGATCGAGGTTCACAATGCGATTGTTAATTTCCGTCAGCGGCGAAACATACTCGTAGCGTACTCCGAGATTGAGCGTCAGGTTCGCGCGCATCTTCCACTCGTCTTGCGCATACAAATCCCAGTAGTTGCCGCGGAAGTGGTCACTTTGCCCAAACTGTACGGAAGTTTGCTGCGGTAATCCGAGCAGAAAGTCGGCAAAGTCATACCCCGTACCGGACACGGACTGGCCCCCGCTCATCTGCGAAGTGTTGGTACCGGTGAAGACGAACGAGCCGCGCGGATTGCTGTCCGTCTCCGTATTCACCTGCACGCGCCGGAAATCTCCGCCCCAGCGCCATGTATGCTTGCCGTGATTCCAGACCACATTGTCGGAGAAAGTGTAAGTCTGGGGTCGCGTGAGCGAAGGAGTTGTGTCCTGAAGACTGGCGAAGTTTGTAAAAGAGAGATTCGGCAGTCCCCAGTCGAATGGATTCGTTGAAACTCCCGTGATTCCGAGCGTGCCAGTAATGTTGTTATTGAATGCATATAGATTTTGCGTGTGCGTCCGGCTGCGGTTGAAGTCGGCGCGAACAATGTTAGTCAGCTTTCCGATGCTGCGCGTGTAAGACACGGGAATGTCAAAGCTGCGAACGGTTGTGCTGCCGCCTACGCTCGGAAACGGATTCGTCAGCGTGGCGCTTGATTGGTGGTAGTGGAAACCTAACTGCAGACTGTTGCGCGGAGCGTTGCGGCCTCCGCCCCGCCGTCCGCCCGCGGGCGCCGCGCCAAAGCTGTGGTTCAAGCGTATGTTCAGATCGTCGCTGTCGCTCGTGGCGGAAGTCAGGTAGTGGAAATTTTGATAATTGCTCTGCAAGTTCGTCGGCAACGGAATATATTGCAACAACCCTTGTGCCGCCGAGTTGATCTGCAGAATCTGGTTGTTCGGGAATGGTGTGCGAACCCCGTTGACCAGGTTTACCGAGTAAATCTGGTCGATTACGTTGTTGTTGTTGTCCCTATCGTTGCATATCCCGGCTGTGAACCCTGTCTTGCACAAAACGGAAAAGTCTCCGCTCCGCTCGGCCTGCGTCGGCACCGTCGAAAACTGATCGAAAGGATTTTTCCCGTGCCTCCCGTTGAAGTTGATGAAGTAAAAAGTCTTGCTCCCGCCGCGGTAGATGTGAGGAATGTTCAGCGGTCCGCCCACGGAACCGCCGAAACTGTTCTGCAAATACGCCGGCTTTTCCGTTGGCTGGCCAGTAAGCGCAAACGGCGATGCATTCAGAGCTGAATCGCCGACGCCGTAGTATAGCGATCCATGCGGGCGATTGATGTCAAAGCCCCGCCGGCCGAATCCTCCGCCGCCGCCGAACCCTCCGCCGCCGCGACCACCCCCCGGACCGCAAAATCCGCCTCCGCCTCCAAATCCTCCCCCCTGTTGGCGCGCATCGTTGAAGCGCTGCTGCAGTTGGTCAGCGCTCATCGCATTGAACGAATTGGAAGTGTTGCCCGAAACCGCCACCGATTCCGTCGCACTGTTTGCTGCGATGTCCGGTGCAATGCCGGGAACCGGCATACCGGCAGGCGCCACGTCGCTCATCGAACTGCCTGCTGAACCGCCGGCCGCATCCTGCCCGGCTTCACTCTGAAACACGGAAAGATTCTGAAAGCCACGTCCGCTGGCATTCGCGCGCCGCTGCTGGTCTCTATTGCTATTGCTGCGAGCGTCATCACTATTGCTGCGAGCTTCATCACCGCGAGCTTCGCGTGCCCGCGACAGCAGCACCAGTTCAAAATTTGCTTGCATGTCCGGATGCGTTGCGTCCAATACGACTTCCTGCGCGCCCGCGGCAAACGCTGCCATCTGCACTCGCACGGTGTAGTGCCCATCGGCGGGAATCCGCAACCAGTAACTGCCGTCCACATCCGTTGACGTATTGACTTGTTCCTTCGTGGCCGCATTCGCCGCGGAAACTCCCGCGCCCGGAATCGGCATATTTCCCGACTTCACCACTCCGTGAATGGTTCGCCCCGCAGCCGCTGGCGCAACCGCCTGACCCCGCAACAGGTGCGGGTGAAACACGACGACATGAAACAAGAAGAGGAACGGAAAGACGAACTCCGGGCGCAGCCTGCCCTTCATCACCAGAAAGCGAAAACCGGAATTCCTCATAGCGTCGCGCAACAGCATTCGTGAAGACGTTCGGTGCGGCGTTACTCGAATGATACCGCGCTCTCCCGCCCTGAACTGTAGAGTTTTGTGACGTTTTCTATAAAGTTTGTCACCACGAGTTTGGCACCCCGACGTGCGCGCCTCCGAACCAGCGGAGAGCTGCCCGGTTTGATATGCTGTTCGGAATCTTCGTGGCTATACGAACTTTGGGATACGGGGACTTCGGCGTGCTGGCAGGCATTCGGACTCGCGATTTACGCAAGATCTACACTTCACCTCCGCCTCTTGCCTCCGGCGGCGGCTTCAGTTTCACCACCGCGCGCGGCAAAGGGAACAAACAGCCCAAACCGCAGATTGTTGCTCTCGACGGCCTCTCGCTTGAGATCGCGCCCGGAGAGATTTTCGGTCTGCTCGGACCAAACGGCGCGGGCAAATCGACAACCGTAGGAATCCTCACCACCCGGGTGCGACCGACGAGCGGCCAGGCGTGGATTGGCGAGCACGATGTGTGGGCGGAACAGGTCGCGGTCAAGCGGCTGATTGGCGTGGTTCAACAGCGTCCTAACCTTGACTTTGCTCTCACCGCTCGCGAAATTCTGCTCTTCCACGGCGCTTATTTCGGCCTCGATTCACGGGAGCGCGCCGAGCGTGCCGACGCATTGCTCGATCGCTTCAGACTCAGCGACCGTGCCGATCAGATGGTCCGCGGATTCTCCGGCGGCATGATGCAGCGTCTCTCCATCGCGCGCGCCATGATGCACGACCCCCAGGTACTTTTCCTGGACGAGCCCAGCGCCGGTCTGGACCCGCAAACCCGATTGCTGCTCTGGGAAATCATTCGGGAATACAACCAGCGAGGCAAGACCATCCTTCTGACCACGCACAACATGGAAGAGGCTGACGCCTTGTGCCAGCGTCTGGCCATCATCGATCACGGGCGCAACATCGCGCTGGGAACTCCGCGAGAATTGAAAGCTTCCGTCCCTGGCGGTTTTCTGCTGCGTTTGCGCTTCGGCCAGCACGCCCCGGAGTTGCTGCAGCGTCTCCAGACCTTGGCGGGTGTGCGAGAAGTGCGCGCCAACGCCGATTCGAATGACGACAACTCCGCCGACGTCTACGCCGACCGTGGAGGCTCGCTGGTTTCTGAGATTGCCAATCTTGCCTCCGGAGCCTCAGTCGAATTGTGCGACGTGCACATCTCGGAACCCAGCCTGGAGAATCTTTTCTTGCACCACACCGGAAGGAGCTTGCGCGAATGAACTGGAAAACTTTTCTGGCCCTGCTCGGGCGCGATGCTCATGTCGCTCGCCGCAATGTCGTTCCTTTGCTGCTGCAGACTTTCCTGCAGCCCATGATGTTCGTGTTTATCTTTGGACGAGTGATGGTATCGAGCGGTTACATGCCCGCCGCATACAAGAGCCTGCTGTTGCCCGGAATTATGGCGATCAGCATGGTGTTCACGGGCGTTTGGGCGGTCGCGATGCCTCTGATTGCAGAATTTCAGTTCACTCGCGAGATCGAAGACCGCCTGCTGGCGCCGATAGAAATCTCCTGGCTGGCGGTTGAGAAGGTATTCTTTGGAACGATGCAGGCCCTGGTCGCCGGACTGGCGGTCATCCCGATGGCGTGGCTGCTGCTGCGTCCGGGAGTGGAGTTCAACTTGCACTCACCTCTGGGCTTCGCCTGCGTTACACTGCTGGTGGCGCTCTTCTCAGCCTGCGGCGGTCTTGCCCTGGGTTGCAGCGTTAATCAGACTCACATCGGTCTGATGTTCAGCATGGTACTGACTCCAATGATTTTTTTTGGCTGTACTTATTATCCCTGGAGCGCGTTGGCACACTTTCCCATCCTGCAAAAAATCGTCCTGGTGAATCCCCTGGTTTACGCCAGCGAGGGCCTGCGTGGAACGCTCGTACCTCAGTTCCCCCACCTTCCGGTGCTGGCTGTTTTCGTAGCTTTGGCGGCCTTTGACGCGCTCTTTCTGGGAGTCGGGCTACGCCAGTTCCACCGCAAGGCTGTCAGCTAAGTTAACCATGGAGCTCTAATACCGAAGATACCCAATCCCCACCCGCATGTGGTGCAGCAGGCTGTCGGGCATAATCATGGCAATGGTCAGTCCCAGCATCGCGTGGACGATCCCCAGGGGATAGATGCTGCGGTAGCGGCGAAACATTTCGCAGAAGAAAAGGGCGCCGATAAGCGTAGCGGTAGTGAGGATGGGACTGGGCAGATGCACGGCGGCAAACAGCGTAGCCGCTATCCAAACCGCAGCCGAGCTTCCATACAGTTCTTCAAAGCGGTTGAAGAAAAACGATTGCAGCATGAATTCCTGAACCATGGCCCAGATCGCGTACCCCCACGCGGACTGCAAATTCGGAAACCAAGTCGGATTGGCCGGAATCTGGCCGCCCGCCCACCACACCAGAATCACGATAAAAGCGATCGTTGTAATACCGATCCCCAGCACCACGCCAGCACCGAACGGTTGCGGCCATCCGAGGCCGAGACGCCCGAGCGATGGCGGGTCGATCAGCGCATCGATCAGGACGAGGACCAGAATCGTGATCAAGGCGATGGTGCCCCAGCGGTGCCGGATCTGCGTCGTAGGCGCCCAGATCGCAAATTCCAGAAACAGAAAGGCAATGACGATCTGCGCCCAAACGAAGCAGCGGCGGGACGCGGTCGGAATCGCGGGAAGAGTTTTCGACTCTACAGCCATTTTGTCTATCTCTATAGTTTCATATCGGCGACAGCGAATCTCGAATCACTGGCTCCGCGATGGAGAGCCGGGCGTCCCCGCCCGGCAGGACGGGCGAGACGCCCGTCCCTCCATCCATCTCTAGACTTTCATAACCGCGCATATCCGCGGCAGTAGTCAAAACCAGAATGTCCAGATGGCGTCCACGCTGGCGTGAGTGATCGCCGAGGCCGGCAATCGCCGTCGCTGGCGCCACGCCCGACCGTAAAAGATCCCGGCAATGCTTGCCAGCAAAACATAGCGCCAGTTGAAGTGCGCCGAGCTATAACTGAGACGCTTGTTGAAATGTGAGAGCCCGAACAACACCGCCGTAATCCCGAGCGCAGCTCGCCGTCCTACCCGCCGTTCCAGCAGGTTCTGCACCCACGCGCGAAAATAAAGTTCCTCCGGAACCGCAATGAAAATGAAGATATAGATCCACGTCGGAATCATGGAGAGCCGCAGCGCGTGTGCATGCGGATGAAGGAAGCCGAGCGCCATCCCGAACCCGAGAACCAGGGGCGCAAAAAAAGCCAGTTCCCGCAGCCCGGTTTTCCAATCCCTCCAGCGAAAGTGAAAGTCAAACCCGGTCCCGCGAAGCCGCCGGATCGCGACGAATCCATACAACGCCGCATCGACGACGAGCAGTTTCCCCAGGCCCGTGAGCCCGCTCGGCCACGCCCGCTCGAACCAGCGCAAATCAATCGCCAGCCCCAGCGTCAGCAGAATGATCGCGTCTCGCCAATTGCCGCGTTGTTCGGGATCGACGTTTGCGGCCTTCCCCAGCAGCCATGCGATCGCCACCGGCAGCACTGCGTAGAGAGCGCACCATCTCCACGAAAACATCTGTTGCGACCAGGAGAGCAGAACGTAAGGCAGCGCGCAGACTGCCGGTAACACGGTTCGTAACGTTGACGGCCAGCGGGCGCATGCCTGCCCCACCCGCTCACCGGCCAGTCCAAACAAGGCCGCCGGCGCAAGTTCCAGCACAAGCACCGCAATGGCCGTCGGCGTTGCATTTTGCATGGCTATGATCTTAATTCGGAAGAGAGTGATGACGAAGCACTCGCATCCCGACCGCCGGCGGCCAAGGCTCGGAAGGTGCAGACGCTAGCTTCGTTGCAGCTTCGCTTACTCTCCTTCGCTTTTTTCAGGATGCGGACGTCTTCGGGTTGAGCCGAGCCGCGATCGTTTCCAGTAATGCAGTGCCGGCTTCACCGGCATCGCGGGTGGAAAACTCGCTGCCCAGTTCAATCACCGGGAGGTTGGCGCACGCGTCCTGAAAGGCTTGCGGTGAGGCCGGGGAAGCGGTCCTGTCGGGGCCTAGCAGCAGAAGATCGAAAT
>JBEKIB010000044.1:0-39979 GCA_050011975.1 Terriglobales bacterium
GAGCACGTGAAGCTGGATAAACAGAAGGCGAATGAGGCGACCAAGCAGCAGGTAGAGCAGAAGCACCAGCAACAGACGCAGCAATTGCAGCAAAAACACCAGCAACAGACGCAGCAATTGCAACAGAGACAGCAGCCAGCGAGCCACGAAGGGGGTAGGAAGTAGGATCGTCCTCCAACGAAAGGTCCTGAGCGTTCACGGAGCAAGCCTTCACTAGAACGGGCGCTTGTTGCACAGCATTGAACGAACGCTGGACCGGAACCGGGCGGGGCATCGGCCAGGCAGTCGATGCCTCGTCCGGCACGAAATCTCTTTACAACGTCGTGACAATCTCCGGGAAATAGCCTGTAAATCTGCAAGTAACGCCCTGTCGCCCTTCACGTTACCTTAGTGATCTTCTGCTTTGGTTAGAGCAGTCTTAGACTCCTCTGTTGGCCCAAAGCAGAAATTTTTCTGCGTGGGCGCGCGCGATCATTCGCGCTTGATCATTCGCGCGCGATCATTGAAATCAGGCTTATTCCGGAATAGAGGCGATATGGCATTATCCTCCCGACGCTCGTCGCTCTGGTTGGCGGCACTAGCCATTTTGTGCGCGCTCTTCATATCAATTTCTTCGTCTGCGCAGTCGCAACCGGACACTGCAAGTAAACGCCGGCTGGTGGAGCGGACTGTTCCGGGCTATCCAGCCTTGGCGCGCGGCCTGGCGCTGGCAGGAGTGGTTCGGGTCGAGGCCGTCGTTTCTCCCGAGGGCAGCGTCAAGACGGTGGATGTAAAAGGCGGCCATCCGATTCTGGTGCAGGCGGCAGTGAACGCGGTGCATAAATGGAAATGGGAGCCCGCCGCCCATGAATCCCGCGAGCTTATCGAAGTGAAATTCTCTCCCGAATAGCTCTCACAAAGGAACTCGAATTTCGCGGCGGCGAGACGCCCGCCTCCATGTGCTTGGCGCTTGCTCAGGCCGTCATCTCTTCCCGGCGATCCGGTTTCGCTACCCCTGCCGGGAGGCGCAAGCGGAAGGTGGTGCCGGCTCCGACGATGGTATCGAACTCCACAGAGCCATAATGCCACTGCATGATCTGGTAGGTCTGCGCCAGTCCGATTCCGCTGCCCCCTTTGTCGCCCTTGGTGGTGAAGTAGAGTTCGAAAATTTTCTCCTGCGCTTCGGGGGGAATGCCGCAACCCTGGTCCATCACTTCGGCGAGAATCATTTCGCCATCGCGCCGCGCCTTCAGGGTGAGCGTTCCACCCTCCGTCATGGCCTGCACGCCGTTGAGCACCAGGTTCATGATCGCCTGCTTCATCAGATCGGAATCCACGCGCACCAGCAGCACGTCGTCTTCGTCAGGCAAATCGCGGTTGGGCAGTTCCAGCACCACGCACACGTTGTGGCGGGCGGCATCGGGTGCGGCCAGCGCCGATACACTCTCCAGAATCTTGCGCAAGTCCACGTCTTCCAGCCGCAAATCGCGGGGACGGGTGAAGTCCACCAGAATTTGCACGACGCGGTCGAGGCGGTGGATTTCGTTGCCGATGATGTCCATGTGGCGGAGCGTGTCGGGATCGTCCGGCTGCAGTTTATTTTGCAGCAACTGCAGGTGCAGCACGATGGCGTTGATGGGGTTCTTGACTTCGTGGGCCACGCCTCGGGTGAGGCGGCCGCTGGCGGAAAGGCGCCGCGAAATTTCAATCTCGTCCTCGATGCGGCGCACCGATTCGGCGTCGCGCATAGTGAGCAGTGCGCCAATCGGCGTTCCCTTTTCCTGAATGAAATCGAGGGACACCTGCACCCGCCGGCCATCGACGGCTTCGAATTCGTACTGCCCGAGCGGGCGCTGCTTCTGGAAGGCGGGCAGAACCACCGCGCCTAGAACTGTGCCATCGGAAAAAATTTCTTCCGCGGTGCGCCCCAGAATTTCGCGCCGCGGACGACCAAGAAATTTTTCCGCCGAGGCGCTCACCAGCACCACCCGCGAATCGCGCGTGAACAGCATGAGTCCATCCTGCAGCTTGGTCATGACCTGCTCGACGTTATCTTTCAGCGCGGAAAAAATCTGGTTGGTATCGTGAATCTGCCGGCCCAGGTGAGCGATCTTCAGCGACACCAGCCCGACCTCGTCTTCCGAACCGGACTCCTCGGCGGGCAACAGATCTCCGGCGCTGGCGCTGTCCAGGTTGCGGCTGATGGCCTTGAGCGGGCCGAGCGCAACGTTTGAAACCACGGCCGCCAGCACCAGCGAACAGAAAATCGCGACCACCGAAAAGAAAGCTGCCTGCTGCAGTTTCGGAGTCAATTCGTTGCGCAGAAAAACCGTCGAGACGCCGACGCGAACGCTGCCGAAGGCCTGGCCGTCGAGCTCCAGCCCGATGCTCACGTCATAAACCGTGCCCGGGCTGTAGAGCAGGCGCAACTGGTGGCGGAAGCCCGCGTCGCGCAACACCGTCAACCGGGCGCGCTCCGGTACCGGCTTGCCATTGAGGGCCGGGTTGGTATCGAGAATCGCCAGCCCGTTCGGATCAATGATGGCGGCATCGTAGATGATGCGAGAATTCCCCACCACCGATTCCAGCATGTCGTTGAGGTTGGTATCGGTCTGCAGATAATTGGTGATGGCGGCGCGCATCGCCTTGGGATTTTGGGTGTTGACCCGCGTACTGGTCAGATCGGGCACCGCTTTGGAGGCGGCGTACTCGAGCTGATTGGTGAGCTGGGAAGCGGTTTCATCGGCCCAGAGCAAGCGCTGGCGCAGCAGTTGCGAGAGGTAAATCCAGGAAAAGCCGACGACGAGCGCCGTGAACAGCGTGGTGATCACGAACACGATGATGAATTTGCGGGTCATCTAGGCAAATGCAGGTTTCAAGGTTTCAGGGTTTCAAAGTTTCAAGGTCAAACCACCCTACGCTCGTCTTTACCTTGAAACCTTGAAACTTTGAAACCCTGAAACCTGCCGTTCACTCCTCCGCGGCCATGATCGCATCCTGCGGGCGCCCGTATTCTTTCAGCTTGTTATGCAGAGTCTTCAAGCTGATGCCGAGTATCTCCGCCGCTCGCGTCTTGTTGTTATTGGTCGCCTGCAAAGTTTTCAGGATGAGCAGCTTCTCCGCTTCTCCCACCGTCGTGCCCACGCCCAGATGCACGGCATCGGGATCGTTGACCACCGGCCGCACACTCTGGCCAAAGCCCGGCGGCAAGTGCCTGGTTTCCACTAATCCGCCTTCGCAGACAATCACGGCGCGTTCCAGCGTGTTGCGCAACTCGCGCACGTTGCCCGGCCACGAGTAAGTCTGGAAAATATTAAGTACGGCTTGGCTCACCTCAGCCACCTTACGGTTGTGCTTCTGGTTCATGTCCGCGAGCAGGCTCTTCACTAACTCGTGGATATCTTCTTTATGTTCGCGCAGCGCCGGCATATGAATATTGAAAACGTTGAGGCGGTAATATAGATCCTCGCGGATCTCTCCTTTGGCCACGGCATCCTCGGGAACTTTATTGGTGGCGGCGAGCACGCGCACGTCCACCGAAGTCTCGACCTTGCTGCCGAGCCGCCGTAACTTGTGGTCTTCAAGCACGCGCAGCAGCTTCGCCTGCGTGCCCACCGGCATTTCGCCAATCTCGTCGAGCAGCAGCGTGCCGCCTTCGGCCAGTTCGAAGCAGCCGGTGCGGCGCTCCATCGCTCCCGTGAATGCTCCTTTTTCGTGGCCAAAAATTTCGCTCTCGATCAGCGTCTCCGGAATAGCCGCGCAATTAATGGGGACGAAAGGTCGATTGCTCCGCGGACTCAGATCGTGGATGGTGCGCGCCACCAATTCCTTGCCCGTGCCGCTGGCCCCGGTGATCAACACCGCGGCGGTGCTCGGAGCCACCTGCTCAATCAGGTGGAAAATCTCCTGCATTTGAGGCGACGCGCCCACCAAACACCCCAGGGCTCCCTTATCGCGCAAACTGCGCCGCAGGATTTCGTTTTCGGTGCGGGTGTTCAGGATCTCGCCGATCTTGGCGAGGATCGAGCGCAGTCGCCGGAAGTCGATCGGTTTCGGGATGTAATCCCGGACCCCCAGCCCGCCCGCTTGAAATGCAGTGTCGGTCGCCATGTGGGCCGTCACCATCACGACCGCCACCCGGTCCGCCAGCCTCTCCGCCAGTTCCATGCCGCCCATGCGCGGCATCTTCACGTCCGTGATCACAATGGACGGCGCAAAGGCGGGAATCTTTTCCAGGGCTTCCACGCCGTCGGCCGCCGTGTCGGTTCGATAACCCCATCCCGAGACCAGTTCGGCCAGCCCGGTTCGTTCGTTCTCTTCGTCTTCAACAATCAGCACGCGTTCCTGTGTCATAATTCCTGCGCCATGACCCCACCCAGCATTATTCAGGGAAGCGCGCCGCCTCGCAACCCGGCAGGAATGGAGAATATCAATTTGAGATCAGCTCGCCGCATCATCTCCGGAAAATACAGAAATACAGAAGATACAGAAAACGGAATCGAGGCCCGTGAGAGCGAGCTGTAAGTGGATGCTAAGCCAACAATACATGCCTCTAGTGAGCAAAAGGGTACAGATTGGTATTCCCAGTGGTGCAATTCTGTAGCGTACCCGCGCAAGTATGTTGCACCCATAAGGCGTTGAGGTCGTTCCATGTCGATGAGCCGGTTCTCGTGTCACAAATCCTTCCTGTTCGACCGTTCGACAAAAGGAGGATTTGAGATCATGCGGGCATATCGAAAACGTGCCCGCGGGTTGCGACGACCAACCTGAAAGATGACAGTAAATAAAAAATGCCCCCTGTCAATTCTTACACTTTTGCAAAAATGCCTACTTGCTGTAGAATTCTATGTTTTCCAGATGTCGGCCTATTTGTGCGTGCCGTCAGGCCGTGCTGATTCCAGTTCTACTTAGGTAACTTTTAGGATTTGATTCGGAGGAACTCAATGTCACTCTGTCAAGAAACTTACCGGAGAGGCGCGAGCGTTGCGCTCGTCTTGGCTCTCGTTCTGATTGCGTTGCCGTCTATGTTGAACGCACAAACTGCTGCACCCAACGCACCGACTGTGCAGTCGAGCGACACGCTGCCCAAGGTCGACTTATTCCTTGGCTACCAGTGGTTGAACCCGGGCGGTAACACCCCCGACCTAAGCAGCCCGCCCGTGGCTATGAAAGTGCCCTCGCTGGACAAGGGCTTCGGCGTCAGTGCGGACTACAACTTTAACCGGATTGTGGCTGCCGAAGTCAGTTGGGGCATAAACTGGAACAGCAACTACCGTATCAACGCAGTCGTTGGTGGGCCGAAGTTCACCTGGCGCGGTGAAGGTGTGGACTTTTACGTACACACGTTGCTCGGATTCGAACGCCTCTCGCCTCAGTATGGTATCGATTCCAGTAACGGCCCTACCGCGCTTCTTGGCGGCGGTATGGATCTCAATCTCTGGAAGCATGTCGCGCTCCGCGTGTTTGAGGCCGACTTCCAATATGCGCACCAGAACTTTGCCAACAACACGCTGTTGGGCCAGGGCTCGTTGCGCAGTCCAACCTACGACGGTGCTCTCTTGCGCACCGGTCTGGTGTTCAGCTTTGGCGGAGCGCCCGAACTTCTCGTAGGGGCGGCCTGCTCGGTGCAGCCCAGCCAAGTCATGGTCGGCGAACCGGTGCATGCAACCGTCGTCGCCAGCAACTTCAATCCCAAGCACACGCTCACCTATACTTGGGCCAGCAACGGGGGCAAGATCGAGGGCAAAGACACTGGCGCCACCATCGACACCAACGGCGTCAGCGGCGGCAGCTACACCACCACCGCCACCGTCACCGACGCCAAGGCCAAGAAGAACAACACGGCTAGTTGCACCGCCAACTTTACCGTGAAGGAACCGCCCAAGAACCCGCCGCAGATTTCCTGCTCGGCGAGACCATCGACGGTCCAGACCGGAACTTCGTCAATCATCACCTGCGCTTGCACCAGTCCGGATAACGTTCCGGTAACCGTGGGTGGATGGACCTCGAGCGGCGGCAGTATTTCGGGCAGCGGGAACTCCGCCACCCTGAACACGACCGGCGCCTCGTCCGGCCCCATCACCATACGTACTACTTGCACCGACTCGCGCGGCTTAACGGCTTCGACTTCGAGCTCGGTGACGGTTGAAAATCCGCCACCGCCGCCGCCGCAGGCCACTAAGGTGAACGAGTGCGCATATCCCAACCTTAAGAAACCGTGGCGCGTCGATAACACCTGCAAGGCCGAACTGGACGATGTTGCCCTCAAGTTGCAGCAGGATCCAGACGCCAAGCTGATCGTCGTCGGGAACTCTGAGCCGAAGGAGAAGCGCAAGGACCTGGCGGCGGAGCGCGCGCTCAACGTGAAGGCGTACATCTCGGGAGGCGAGGCGAAACAGAACATCGACCCCAGCCGCATCGAGGCCCGTACTGGGAACGCCGGCACGGCGACTTCGGAACAGTGGATCGTTCCGGCGGGCGCCACCTTCCCCGAGGCCGACAGCACGACCCCGGTGGATGAGATGAAGGTAAAGGCGGTTCCGGATCATCCGAAACCGGTCGCCAAGAAGAAAGCAGCGAAAAAGGCCGAATAACTAAGGTAGGAAGAGCACGAAAGGCCGGTGGGCGTTCACCCCGCCGGCCTTTCTATTTTCTACCCTTCGGTAACCTTGCCCTAGCCGTGGTAGCCTGTCTATTGTGGAGCGCAGGCGAATATCTTTCGCAGGGGTCAATCTACGCGCATGGAATTCACAGGGAAACGGAACGTTCTCCGCACAAGTTTGTTGGTTCTCGCTGTCAGTCTCTTGAGCACCGCACTATTGGCCGCCGGGCCCTGGCAGGTGTTAGGTCCGGATGGCGGCGATGCGCGCAGCCTGGCTTACGACGCCCATAATCCAGATCACATCCTGCTCGGCACCAGCACCGGCCAAATGTTTAGTTCGAACGATGGCGGGCGCAACTGGTCGCGCCTGGCGCGGCTGGGTGGCGACGACTACGTGCTCGACCACATCTCCATCGATCCGCAGGATTCCAACCGCATTTATGTGTCGGCGTGGAGCGTATCGAGCCAGCAGATCGGCGAGATCTTCCGCACGCGTGACGGCGGCCACAACTGGGAAACGCTGCCCGCAATGCACGGCAAATCGATCCGCGCCCTCGCCCAGTACAAGGGTAATTCCAACGTGCTGGTCGCCGGTGCGCTCGATGGCGTTTTCCGCAGCAAAGATGGCGGCAATACCTGGGAGCGCTTGTCGCCCGCTAACTCCGCCGACATCAAGAACATTGAATCGATCGCCGTCGATCCCAAAGATCCCAACACCGTCTATGCCGGAACCTGGCACCTGGCGTGGAAGACTTCCGACGCTGGCGCCAACTGGCAGCATATTAATAAAGGTATGATCGACGACTCCGACGTGTTCTCGGTCATTGTCGACCACGAAAATCCTTCGGTCGTTTTCGCCAGCGCCTGCTCGGGAATCTACAAGAGCGAGACCGCCGGCAACCTGTTCACCAAGATTCAGGGCATCCCGTTTTCGGCGCGCCGCACCCGCGTGCTCAAGCAGGATCCGACCAACGAAAATATCGTTTACGCCGGAACCACCGAAGGCCTGTGGAAGACGACCGATCTGGGCAAGGTGTGGAAGCGGGTGAGCAATCCCGAGGTCGTCGTCAATGATGTGATGATCGATCCGCGGGATTCCAAACGCGTGCTGCTGGCTACCGACCGCAGCGGCGTAATGGCCTCGACCGATGGCGCCTCCACCTGGACCACTTCCAACCACGGCTACGCGCATCGCTATGTCTCAGCGATTCTGGCCGATAACAAGGATGCCAGTACGCTCTACGTTGGCGTGGTCAATGACCGCGAATACGGCGGCGTGTTCCATTCCAATGATGCCGGACAGCACTGGTCGCAAAAAGCCGCCGGCCTCGGCGGAAAGGATGTTTTCGCGCTCAAACAGGCGCCCAGCGGAATGCTGGTCGTCGGCACCAACCACGGCATGTATTCGCTGGAGCGCAATGCCAGCGAATGGCATCCCATGAACGTTTTGCTGCTCGAGTCAACGTCGAAAACTCCGCGTCAAGGTTCGCGCAAAGCGGTGACTACAACCACCTTCCAGAAGTCGCAACTCGACTCGCGAGTCAACGATCTGGAACTCGGTTCCGAGCGTTGGCTGGCGGCAACCACCACCGGCATCTACTCCAGTACTGACCAGGGCAAAACCTGGAAGGGCGGAGAGATTCTGGCACAGAGCGATTTCGTTTCGGTGCGGGCTGATGGTTCCACGGTGGTCGCGGCTACACGTTCCAGCGTGCTGGTCTCGACTGACCGGGGCGCGACCTGGAAACGGGCCGGTGTGCCATCGTATGTGGTCAGCATCCGCAGCGCGGCGATTGCTTCCGATGGCCAGTTCATCGTCGCCTCACGCGAAGGTGCGTTCCGCAGCGGAGACGGTGGCGCGACCTGGGAACATGTCGGCAACGGCCTGCCCGGCAAGGACATCACTTCCGTCAGCTTCGATCCCACCCACAAGCGCCTGCTGGCCACCAGCGACGCGACCGGCGTGATTTTCGAGAGCCGCGACGGCGGACGTTCCTGGCAGCGTGGCCCCGACAGCGGATTCCCGCTGCGCCGGGTCAGCATCATTGGCGGACGCTTCGTGGGCGCGACTCCGTTTGATGGCGTCATCCTGCAACCGGAAGGCGAATCCATCAGCGCAGCCGCTGAGGCGGGCAGCACCGAGTAAGACTGCATTCAATCCGAAACACCAACCGGGGAGGCGGAAACGCTTCCCCGGTTTTTCTTGGTATGCCGGATTGGTGTGCCGAATGGCGTGCTTGTCCTCGGTCGCGTTCGAGGGTGGCTACCGGGGCGCCTACCCTTGCGTTCTTTGTTAGGCTGGGAAACAATTCTTTTGGCACAGTTATGCGACTTGCCTGTGTACTCGCGATTGCGCTTGGGCTGAGTTTCCCGGCTGCGGGACAGGCCCCAGTTGCGCCCGAAGAGCCGGCGGAGAAGGCGACGGCAGAGACCGCGCCGGCCACCGGGCAGAACGCGCCGGAGAGCGCGGCGAAGAAAAAGACGGATGCTGACTCCGCCAGCGGAACCACGAAACGCCGCAAGCGCGCCGCGCCAGCGCCGGATGGCGCTCCGCGGAAGATTGTGATTCGCGAGGGCGGAGCGAGCGAACCCGCGGCGCAGATTGCGCCCGACATCACTCCCGCAGAAGCCACGCGAGAGCGTCAGGGCACGGAACAGTTGCTGGGCGCGGCCGGCGGCGAACTCAAACAGTTGGCGGGACGCGCTCTGGACGCGCGGCAGCAGGAGACGGTGGGACAGATCCGGAACTATATGGATGGTGCGCGTTCGGCGTTGCGGGAAGGCGATGTGCGGAGAGCGAGCACGCTGGCGCAAAAAGCACATTTGCTGGCAGAGGATTTGGTGAAGCATTAGGAGCGGTGGAACAATTTGTCGTAGAGAGGCGGCTTGCCGCGTCTCCCGTGGATCGGCGAACCCCGTCTTTACAAGCGGAAGAACCAGCGATCCTTGCCAAGCTCAATTTGTGATGCTAGGATGTATCACATGAGACAAGCCTCGGTGCGGGACCTCCGCTACGACTTCAAGAAGATCGAACGCCTGTTGCACCAGGGCGAAGAGATCCAGATCACCAAGCGCCGGCGTGTGATCGCGCGCCTGGTGCCGGAAAGCGCGGAATCCGCAAAAGAAATGCCTGATTTCCATGCCCGCATGCGCTCCATCTTCGGCGACAAAGTGCTGGCAGTTAGCGGAGCGGATCTGATATCCGCCGATCGGGATCGGCGTTGAAGATTTACGCCGACCCCAGCTTTCTTGTATCGCTTTACATTCCGGATGCGAATTCCGCCGCTGCCCTGCGCATAATGGATGCCTTTCAGGGAGACCTTTTCATAACGGTTTTTGGTGAGTTGGAGGTTGTCAACGCCTTCGGGTTGCGGGTCTTCCGAAGAGAGGCTTCGCCAGCAGCAGCCAAATCTGCGCTGGCTAATTTCGAGAAAGATCTGCGCGAAGGGATTCTGCAACTCCGGGGGTTACCGGAGCAGGTCTTTGAGCGGGCGCGCCTACTCTCTCAACAAACAACCGCCAAACTGGGCACCCGCACAGCCGACCTATTGCACGTGGCGGCAGCACTCGAACTGGGTGTGGATTGCCTCTACAGCTTCGACCAGCAGCAGAGGAAGCTTGCTCAAACCGTTCGCCTCAAACTGAACTAGGAGAGAAGTGTCAGCTCTCAAGTGTCAGGAGAATCTCCTTGGTAGCAAGGTTCTGTGCGAGACCTGAGACCTGCCTTACTCATTTCTTTCAGAAGTCTGGGCCCTCCCTGCTCCAGCGGTAGAAGCGAATCGGATGTTTGGGAAACTCGTCCACCTCTGCGGCGTCGAAGTGCGCCGTGACCCCAGGCCAACTCCGGGCGAGCGCTGCGGCCGTAGTGCCATCAACCCAGACCTCGTGCCCAGCAGCCAGTTCGCGTTCCGCGTCCTGGGCGAAGTTCGCCACGCCGTTCACCGGATCGATCTGTTTCCATGTCGTCCGGGGATTGAAGTAGCGGATGAACCAGTCGTCCACAATGAAGTCGCTGTAGTAAACCACCGTGCGATCCGGCCACACCTGACCCATCCGGTGAGCAAACCGCAGCGCCTGGTTATAGTCCGGACGTGAGTAGGGGAAGATATAGAAAGCGAGATTCGCCAGTGCCATGGTTGCCACCAGCAGCGCCAGCCGGTAACGGCGCGGGCCTCGATATTCCCGCAAGATGTAAGCCACGATGACGATGATTGCGGGCAGACAAAATAACTTGTAGAAAGTATTCGAGGGCAACCAGAAGAAGAGAAAGACAGCATATGTAACTAACCAGACGACCGCAATTCGCAGCGGTAATGTTGGCGCAAGCCTGAGGCGCAGCAAGCGGAGTTCCTCCCGGTGGCGGAGGGTGCGAGTCAGCAGCGCGGCCAACACCACCGCAAGGAGGATGATCGTAACCAGCATTAACGGTCCAAAGAAACGGAGCAGGTGTCCGGTGCCTCCGAGAAACAACTGCAGATAATTCATCAGCGTGAGGGCCAGATTCTTGGACAGCCCGAACGTGAACGTCGAATCTGGGGAATGAAAGGTCAGCCAGTGCACGAAAGCGCCCAGGCGCGTAGAACGTTGCTGGAGCCGGAACCCGGCGTAATACACAGGCAGCGTGATTCCCAAGGCGAGTGCGCAGTATTGCAACAGGCTACGGCGGCCGCCCTTCCAATAGACGCCTAACGCAGCAGCGGGAAAAAAGAAGATCGCAAGCTGATGAATGAGCATGGCGCCCGCGTGCAGCATTCCGACCAGCAGAGGCCGAGGTTTCGAACTTGCGGACAAGACATGGAAGGACGCCACCAGCAACAGCACACTCGGAATATAGGCGTCGGCGTCGGTGGCGAACCTCCAGAAAATTGCGGAGAAAGCAAACAGCAAGCTCAACGTCGCGCTCAGGTAAACAGACTGCGTGAGCCGTAGAAGCGTGCGCTGCAGCAGACCGACGCATGCTGCAGCCAGAGCCATGTTTATGGCCTGAAGCACGGCAATTGCCCGGATCTCGAATCCCAGGCTGCGCAGCGCGATCCACACAAGATACCCAACGCTGTCGTAGAGAAGGTGATTCGGGCGGATAAGACTATGCCAGAACGACGGCGATCCAAATCTACCAGCCTGTTCGATATCCTGAGCGAAGGAGACGCCATCCCAGTAATAATTTTTCGTAGGTAAGACGGCATAAACTGCAAATACAGCCACAAAGAGCCATCTGGAGATCATTTCCCACTGCGGAGGGCGATTCGAATCTGCCCGGCGGCGAAGGCTTGGAGACATAGAGTAAAGAAGTGTATCGCAGGAAAAAGACTGCTCTACTCACTGGTGAAGTAGTCGACGCTCACGGGGTTCTCAAACAGGGAGTAATCCCGCGTCACGATGGTGATGCCGCTGTCGGTGACGAAGTAGCGTTCGCGGTCGGCTTCGGTATCGTAGCCGATGGTGGTTCCTTCGGGAATGTGCACGTCGCGGTCGATGATGGCTTTGCGGATGCGGCAACTGCGTCCCGCGTTCACGTGCGAAAACAAAATGCTGTTCTCGATTTCGGTGTAGGAGTTGACACGCACATCCGGAGAGAGCACGCAATTCTGGACGGAGCCGCCGGAAATGATGCAACCGGAAGAGACCAGCGAATCGAGGGCGTGGCCCATGCGTCCGGTTTCGGCAAACACAAATTTTGCCGGCGGATACTGCCGCTGGTGGGTGCGGATGGGCCATTGCTCGTCGTAAAGATTGAAGACCGGAGAAACCGAAACCAGGTCCATGTTGGCTTCGTAATAAGCTTCGAGCGTGCCCACGTCGCGCCAGTAGAGGGCTTCTTTCTTGTTTTCATCGACAAAATCGAAAGCATAGACGCGATAGTCATTCAGCATTTTGGGCAGAATATTCTTGCCGAAATCGTGACTGGAATCGGGATCCTCGGCGTCTTTGAGCAATACGGGAATGAGCACGTCGGTGTTGAAGATATAGATGCCCATCGATGCTGAAATTTTCGTGGGATCGTAGGGCGATCGCAGGTCGGTGTGTGGCGGTTTTTCCAGGAAGCCGTTGATCCGGTAGTCGCGGTCGATATCGACCACGCCGAACTGGCGGCATTCGGCCGGGTCGGTCGTCAGGGTCGCGACGGTTACGTCGGCGGCGGCGTCCTGATGCTGCTTGAGCATGCGCCCGTAATTCATTTTGTAGATGTGGTCGCCGGAGAGGATGAGCACGTGCTTGGGCTGCTCGGAGCCGATGGAATAGATGTTCTGATAGACCGCGTCGGCCGTCCCCATGTACCAGTTCTGGCTGACCCGTTGCATGGGCGGCAGGATTTCGATGAACTCACCGATTTCACGGCCGAAGATGTTCCAGCCTTCGCGGATCTGGCGATTGAGCGAGAGCGCCTTGTATTGCGTGAGGATAAAGACGCGGCGCAGGCCGGAGTTGACGCAGTTGGAAAGCGTGATGTCGATGATGCGATAGATACCGCCGAAGGTCACGGCCGGTTTGGCGCGGTCGCGGGTGAGCGGATAAAGGCGTTCGCCTGCGCCTCCGGCGAGCAAGATTCCAAGCGTATCTTTCATTGCCACACCGTCATCGGCACATCGTATGGAGACAGCGTGCCATGCGAACGCTGCTCTGGCTCAACGCGAAATACTAGCACAGGCGGCGTCTTCTAGCCGGTTGCGCCTCTCACAAAAAAGTGGCATGGCGGGCACTCCATCATGGGAGCCTGGTTCCGACCCAGCCGCGCCAGAAAGATTTAACTGACAGCTGAAAGCTGACAGCTGCTAGCAGTGCACGATCTTGTCGCTCTTGATGCCGCGCGTGGCGTTACGCGAATCCACCACCAACTGCGCCTCGTCGACGATCTTCTTGTAGTCGTAGTCGGTGTGGTCGGTGACGATGAGCACGCAGTCGTACTGGCCGAGATTGTCGAGCGAGGAACACTTCATCTGCAGGTCGTACTTGCGGCCGCGCCCGACGAAGGGGAAGTACGGGTCGTTATAGCTGACCACCGCCCCCTCTTTTTGCAGCAGTTCGATGATGGTGAGCGCGGGCGACTCGCGCAGGTCGTCAATATCTTTTTTGTAGGCAACGCCCAGTACAAGAATCTTGGATCCGTTGATGGCCTTCTTCTGGCGGTTGAGCGCAGAGATGGTGGAAGCGATTACGTTGTAGGGCATGGCCACGTTGATTTCGCCAGCCAGTTCGATGAAGCGCGTACGGAAGTCGAACTCCTTCGCCTTCCAGGAAAGATAAAAGGGATCGACCGGAATGCAGTGTCCACCAAGACCCGGCCCGGGATAAAACGCATGGAAGCCGAAAGGCTTGGTGGCAGCGGCGTCGATGATTTCCCAGATGTTGAGGTCCATGCGCAGGCAGAGCATCTTGAGTTCGTTAACCAGCGCGATGTTGACACAGCGGTAGATGTTCTCGAGCAACTTGGTCATCTCCGCGGCCGCCGGCGAGGAGACGGGAACGGTGCGGCGAAAGATGGAGCCGTAGAGCGCGGCTGCGATTTCGCTGGCCTGGGGATCGAGTCCGCCAATCACTTTCGGAATATCGTGCCGAGCCACCTGGGTGTTGCCGGGATCCTCGCGCTCGGGCGAGAATGCGACCCAGATATCGTGGTCGCCGGCAGCGCCCTTGCGGGAAGCTTTGAGGCCAGCCTTGTTTTCCTTTTCGAGAATCGGAATCAGTACTTCTTCAGTAGTGCCGGGGTAGGTGGTGCTCTCGAGGATGACGATCTGACCGGCGCGCAGATAGGGCGCCACGGCGTGGGCGGTGTTGGTGATGTAGCTGAGATCGGGCTCGTGATACTCGTTAAGCGGCGTGGGGACGCAGATGATGATCGCATCCATGGCGGTGATCTGCGAATAGTCAGCCGTGGCTTTGAAGCCGTTCGCCTTGGCCGCCGCAATCTCCTTGGGCGTGATGCGGAAAATGTAAGTGCCGCCGCTGTCGAGGGTGTCGATTTTTCGCTGATCGATATCGAAACCAGTGACGGCAAATTTCTGCTCGCTGTAGAGCAGGGCCAGCGGCAATCCGACGTAGCCGAGGCCGATGATTCCGACCCGAGCATGGCGCGCTCCGATGCGGCTTTTCAAATCAGTAAAGAGCGAAGAGGCGGTGAGTTGAGTAGTCATAGGGCAGGAATAATTCTAGCATTGCAGGTCGCGCTTGGCCCGCGGAAGCTTCGGTCGTTATGCAGGGCGGATTGCGATCTTGATTACTCCGGTAACCGAATTCTTCCGCGCAGCGCTTTCCTTAGTAACATGCGGTGTGCGGTAACCTGTGTATCAGATGCGATTCTTACGACTGCTCATTGGGTTGTTCCTGCTCGTTGTACTGGTTGCGCTCGCGAGCCAAGCGGCGCGCTTTCTGGTGGTGGACGAACCGGAGAAGTCCGATGCCATCGTGGTGCTGGCTGGCGAGACCAACGTCCGGCCGGCTCGCGCTCTGGAGTTGCTGCGCCAGGGAGTAGCGCCACGCGTGGTTCTGAATGTCCACCGGGATTTGATCTACGATCAGCAACTGACCGAGATCGCGCAGAATTACGTGAACGGGCTTGGTGAAGCAAACCGCATTTCGGTATGTCCGGTCGTCGGTCTCTCGACCAACGCTGAGGCTGACGATGCCAGCCGTTGCCTGCAGTCGCTGGGCGCACATCGGGTGCTGATTGTGACCTCGGAATTTCACACCCGCCGCTCCCTGATGATCTTTCGCCATCGCCTGCCGCAGTACCGGTTCCATGCGGCTGCGGCTCGAGATCCGGCGCATTTCGGCGAAGCGTGGTGGACGAAACGCGAATGGGCGAAAGTCACTTTCGATGAGTGGACCAAGATGCTGTGGTGGCAAGCGGTGGACCGCTGGCGATAGTCAGTTGCCAAGAACATGGAGCCATTGGATCATTGAGCCATTGGATCATTGACTGCTTCTCAATGACTCAATACCTCAATGATTCAATGACTAAATGATTCTCTGGCAACTTCTTCTTTTGTGCGATAGTTTGAACTCTATTAATTTCTACCGGAGGTTCCATGTCGCAAGTCACGATTACGGTGCGCAAGAACGGCCCTTTGCGCGTAGACGATCCCAACGGCGTTGTCGAGATGGTGGACGCCGATGGCAACAAATACGACCTGACGGGCAAGACGGCGTTTTCCCTCTGCCGCTGTGGCGCTTCCGCCAACCGGCCTTTCTGCGACGGTAGTCACAAGGTCGCTATCCAGGCGCCCGATACGGCGATCAAGGCTCCCTAACGCCACACCTCTTAAAGAACTGTCATCCCGATCGAAGTGAGGGATCTGCAGGTCGCCCAGGGTCGGGATGACAATTCCTGAAATGGCTGGCGAAGGCTTGGACTGGATTCCCAAGCAATCGACTTGTCATTTCTCCCTAGTGTCTAACTGGAAACCGGGGCAGCGAAATTCCGTGCCCGGGGCTCTTCTGTGATCTAGCATGGTCAATGGACAATTGTCGTCCGAATTACCAGCACTGGTTCTCAAATCGAGGTTTTCAGGCCGAAGAACTCTTTGCCTGCTAACTCTATGGGCGCTTCGGAAAAAACACAGCACGCCATTCGGCGCAGCACTCGGCTGCCGCTGGAAGTTCCAGTGCTGGTCACCAGCCTCAATGCCGCCGTGCCATTTTCCGAACCGTGCAACACCACTCTGGTGAACGCGCACGGATGCGGCCTGATCGCTGCACGTGCGCTGGCGCAGGGCACTCAGGTCCGGCTGGAAATCGTTTCAGCAAAACGGCATACCACGGCGAGAGTAGGGGAGGTGGTTCCGCTGGGCGGCGATCCCGAGACCTGGCTGGTTGGGCTGGAACTCGATGTGCCCGGCAACTTCTGGGGAATCGAGTATGCGCCTTCGGATTGGAAGATCGAAGAGAGCGCGTTGCCGGCCGCGGAGCAGCGGCCAGATCACGAGCCGAGCGCGGCAGCGAAACCGGCTCGTTCGCGACGCTGGCGCCTCACCGACATCAGCGCGGGCGCCTGCTACCTGGAGACGGCCACGCCATTTTCCGCCGATACTCCGGTGTTGCTGAGCATTCGGGCGATGGACACGGAGTGTCTGCTTGACGGAGTGGTGCGCGTGTCGCATGCGCAAACGGGAATGGGAGTCGAGTTCACCGGAACGCCAGCGCAAGATCGCCGGGCACGGGTCGAGGAACTGATCGGCCGGCTGACGAGCAATCGCGAGGTTCCGAAAATCTTCGTCGGGCGAAAAGAGGGTTTAAAAAAAGAAGGTTTAAAAGTAGATCAACAAGCCGTGCCAAATCCCGTCCCCGACGCGGCGTTCGACGCCGAAGCGCCCGACCCGCTCCTGGAGCTGGTTCGCGAGGGCGCATCGTTGACCGCGGAGCAGTTTCTGAACGATTTGCGCGCGCAGCGGCTCGGCAAGCGTCGCGACCCGAGGATTGATCTCGAGTTGCCGGTGCTGCTTACCGGGACCGACGTCAGTGGCCGTCCCTTGGATCAGAGAGTGATGACGGTCAATATCAGCCGGCGCGGAGCGCTGCTCGATGGCATCCACGGAATGCTGGGGCCGGGCGACATAATTTCTCTAGCCCGCTCGCACAAGAAGGAACAGTTTCGAGTCGCGTGGGTAGCGGGGGACGACTCTCCGGTGGCAGGTCAGATTGGGGTGGCCGCGGTCGATCCGAATACTTTGTTTTGGAGTGAGGTGTTGGAAGCGACGGCGGAGTCCGGGCTCGAGACGGCCAGCCTTCGTGGAAATGATCGTGGGAATGACCACAGAGACGGCGGCGGGCCAGGGCACTAGCGGTGGAGTGAGTGATAAGTGAGCAATAAGAGTGATACACTGCCTCGCCGGAGGCATTTGTGCCAGACGAATTTGTATCTAAGGGACATGACCGAGCACTGGGGATGGGCGCGAAGATTACGCGCCGGGATTTTCTGAATGGAGTCGCACTCGCGGCGGGAGCGGCCATCGTTCCCGCGATCATTCCTCCTGAAATGTGGGCTGCGGCCGCCGCCGATCTGCAATCCGAAGCCCAGGACGCGCCAGGTTACTATCCTCCCGGCAAGACCGGCCTGCGCGGCGACCATGCCGGTTCGTTCGAAGCCATGCACAAGCTCCGCGACGGCGCTTTCTGGGACGACGCTCCCAAGGCCGTAGACACAGGCGAATCCTACGATCTGGTAATTGTGGGTGGAGGCATCAGCGGCCTCGCCGCAGCCCACTATTTCCGCCAGGCCGCGGGTGGCAAGGCGCGCATCCTGATTCTCGAGAACCACGATGACTTCGGCGGACACGCCAAGCGCAACGAATTCCGCGCTGGCAGCCGCACGATTTTGGGATTTGGCGGCACGTATTCCATCGAAAGCCCGTCGCCCTATAGCGCGGTTTCGAGGGCTCTGATCGAAGAGCTTGGAATTGACGTGCCTTCGTATCCCAAGTATGTCAGCAAAGATCTCTACCGTTCGCTCGGAATGAAGCCGCACATTTTTTTCGACAAGGAAACATTTGGCGCCGACAAGTTGGTCGTGAACGCGGTGCACACCGGAGGCGACGAGAGCGGCCTTAGCGACGAAAGCGGCAAAGCCGCCCTGCGGGATTTCTTGAAAGAGGCTCCGCTCTCGGCGAAAGCCAAAGAAGATTTTCAGCGTCTGCTCACGGAGCCAAAAGATTATTTCCCCGGCCTCAGCTCCGACGAAAAAAAGGCGCGCCTGGCTCGCATGAGCTATGCGAAATACCTGACCGACACGATCGGCGTGAGCGACGAAATCGTGAAATTGTTCCAGGCCTTCCCCCATCCGCTGTTTGGCGTGGGTATTGATGCGGTCCCGGCGCAAGACGCCTGGGGCCTGGAAATGCCGGGATTCAGCGGCCTCAAACTCGATTCCGCGCCGGGCAAGGGAATGAACCGCGACGCCATTCGCAGCGACGAAGCGGAAAAATATTTCTTTCACTTTCCCGACGGCAACGCCACGATCGGGCGGCTCTTGGTGCGCAAGCTGATCCCGGCGGCGATTCCCGGAAGCTCGGCCACCGACGTGGTGCTGGCGAAGGCCGATTACGCAAAGCTCGACGAGCCGTCTGCTTCGATGCGCATCCGGCTGAACAGCACGGTGGTCAAGGTGAATCACCGGGGCGATCCGGCTTCGGCGAAAGAAGTGGAAGTCAGTTACTTCACCGAAAAGAAGCTGAAGACGGTGCGCGCCGCGAACTGCATTCTGGCGTGCTGGCATGTGGTGATTCCGTACATCGCGCCGGAATTGCCGGACGCGCAGAAAGCAGCGCTGGCTTCGGCGCAGAAGGTTCCGCTGCTCTACAACAACGTTCTGCTACGCAACTGGAGCGCGTTCCAGAAGCTGGGCGCGAGTGCGATTTATGCGCCCGGCATGTACCACACCAGCGTGAACCTGGATATCCCGGTCAGCATCGGCGGCTATGAATGCACGAAAAAGCCGGACGAGCCGATCGTGGTGCACATGATGAAGGCGGCCTGCAAGCCGGGACGCCCGGCGCGCGAGCAGCATAAACTGGGGCGCATCCAGCTCTATAGCACGACGTTCGAAACTTACGAGCGCAACATTCGTGAGCAACTGTTGCGGATGCTGGGCCCGGGCGGATTCGACCCGGCGCGCGACATCCTGGAGATCACGGTCAACCGCTGGCCGCACGGCTACGCCTATGAATACAATTCGCTGGCCGACCAGTTCTGGCTGGAAGGCGGCGAGACGCCGTGCCAGGTGGCGCGCAAACCGTTCGGGCGTCTGGCGATCGCAAACTCGGACGCGGACGCATATGCATACACCGACTGCGCCATCGATCAGGCTTACCGTGCCGTGCAGGAGTTGAAGAAGTAGTTTGGAGGCTCGAAGCTTTATGGCGAAGCGTGCTGCGAAGCGATCGTCCACGCGGCCGGCGACGACTGCGAAGTCGCAACCTAAAGCGGACCGTCCGTTTGCGCCCGGCTATGGCATCGTCGGAGCTGAAGACGGCAAGGGCTTGCTTCCGTGGGGATGGGTTGCCAACAAGATGAACAACTGCCGGACGTTCTGGCTGGCCACAATTCACGCGGGTCAGGGACGTCCGCATGTGATGCCGCTGTGGGGAGTGTGGCTCGACGATGCCTTCTTCTTCTCGACTGGACGTAAATCCCGCAAGGGCCAAAACCTCGCCGCCAATCCCGCATGCACGATCACGAACGACGATGGTGAAGAAGCTGTGATCGTTGAGGGACTGGCGACACAAGTACAAGTAGAGGACGCAGCGGCGCTGGAACGCATCGCGACCGCCTACCAGAAAAAATACAAGATGGACCCGCGGAGCATGGAAGAACCGATCTTCATCGTGCGTCCGAAGACGGTATTTGGATTCATCGAAGAGAGCTTTCCGAAGTCGGCGACACGATGGAAGCTGTGATTCCACAAGGTGGCAAGAAAATCCAACTTCTGATTTTCAGCCCCCTATTTCCAGTGATAGACGAAGCCGGCGATGGTGACCATCACGAACATTACGAGCACCACAAGACAGCCGCAGCCGACGAGTTGCATGCGGTCTTTGGCTAATCTCCAACCTTGGGGCGGCGGATAGCCCATCTCTCTAATGTCACGGGAGACTTCCTCGGCAAGAGCGACTACGTTTGAGTAGGCTGTGTCGCCTGCCTGTAGCATGGAGTGTGAGAAGCTCCTGGGATCCCTATCGAATTCCTCGGGAGATTCGGTCTCGAATATTCTGCTGATTAGGGCCTTCGCTTTTCGTCGCAACTCTTCTGAAACTGAAAATGGAGATTCGGAGCTAGCCTGAAGAAGGGTTTCTTTTTCCTGATCGGTTAATGGCGTCCCCGCCTTCTCTGCCTCCTTGGCGAGCAGTTCCACCATGTTCCTGGCAGCCTCCTCCGGGCTGGAGAATGGACTCTTCCGCCGCCAACTCATAACTCACGCAGCTTTCGCGCCGACAAATGGGCTCCCGTCAGCAGCAGCATTCCCGACAGAAACGCCCAGAACATCAGGCTGACCGAGATCGCGAACGGCCCGTACACTTCCGCAAAATTCAGCCGCGGCAGGGCGAACATATAAACGTACTTCAGCAACTCCGATAGCAGTCCCATGATCACCGCCGCCGGCAGGACCCCTTTGGCCGCAACCTTGCCGTTCGGCAACAGCCAGTAGATGAGGAAGAAAATTGCGATGCTAGCCATGATCGAAAAGACCTTCATGGTCACAAATTGCACCACCTGCACATACCAGGCGCCGTAACCGTGCAGCGCGCTCTTCACGATGGCAACGTTTCCGGCGGTCAATCCTACCGAGAGCAGGGCGAGCGATCCGCAGGCAAACACCAGCCCAAGCGACATCAACTGATTTCCCAGATACGAGCGGTTCTTGCGAAATCCCCAGACCCGGTTCAGCGCAACTTCGAGCGGCAGAAAAATTCCGGTGGAGGTAATCAGCAGCATGGCCAGCGAGAAGACTTGCGCGCGATGGTGCGCGCCGACCAGCACATTCAGATTCCGGATCACGAATTCCTGGCCGGTCGGAACATAGTCGCGCAACAGGCTCTCGACCACGCCATACATTATTTGGGAGTGAAAGACGTAGCGGATCAGCGTCATCAGCAACAGCAGAAACGGGAAAAACGACAGAATGGAGTTCGCGGCAACCGAGAAGGCAAAGGTGTGCACCTCGGTCCGGAGCAGATAGCGCGCGGTTGAGCGCACGATGCCTTCGGCGGGAGCCGCGCGAAACTCGGCCGCGCCCTGCTTGTCTGAAAGCTCGATGGGAGTCAGCGACGACACTGGTTACTCAAATATTATCAAATACTTACGGCTTCCCGTCGAGGCACGCTCGGCCGGGTCTCCGCGGCATGGTTTGGATTGAGCCCGGGGTCATGTTCGTTTTCAGCAACTTAGCTCTTGCCAACCGCCATCTTCCTGCTATTATCTGGTGCTTCGCCAGCCGGACCCGGTTGGCGAGTGCGTAGCAGGATAGACGTTTCTGTGCAGCGGTCCGATATCGCGCCTCCGTTTTCGCGGCTTCGCCGCATTTCGTTGCGGGCAACCGTTCGACGGAATGCAGAGGAGCCGTTTCTGTTGGTGCGGTTCGCCCGTGCGTGCGGCGACGCCGGCAAGAATTCTCACCGTCCATTTGAGGGGGTGTCCTGTTTTCCAGGGCAAACAGACAAGTGACGGAAGAATAATTCTTTGATCAGTCGAAAGGAGTAATCTTTGTGAGAGAGAAGGGTACTGTGAAGTGGTTCAACGGGGCGAAGGGATACGGATTCATCCAGCGCTCCACGGGAGAGGATGTGTTCGTGCACTTCTCGGCCATCCAGGAGAACGGCTACCGCTCGCTGAACGAGGGTGAAACCGTCGAGTTCGATCTGCTCAAAGGCCCCAAGGGCTTCCAGGCGGGCAACGTTGTGCGCGCGGCATAAATTTTCTCCAACCAGTTCGCAAACCCTCTCGTTTGTCGAGAGGGTTTTTTGTTTTGCTTCTGGATGGACTTTGTTCTGGTGTGTTTACTGTTGATATGATTCACCGATCTCCTCTGGCAACAAATCCCCGGCGGACGCGATGTTCGCCGGGGAACCTGTTTCGATGACAACTGAACGCGATGCATTGCTTGTAGCCGGGCCGCTTACTTCACGCCGGCACCCGATCCAGACTCCAGAGCCTCCTGATGGCGACGGAGTTTCTCCATCACCTTGCCAGGACTCCAGCTCTCTGGGCTCTGACGTGGCGGAAACTCCATCAGGCTCTTCATGAACATCGCGACAATAGCCCCGGCCGGCGCCAGCACAAATATGCGATCTGCACGCCACTTACCGTAGAAGATCGAGGAGACTTCTGCCTCCTCGAAAGGATCACTTCGCAGGTTGAAGAGCATCGGGAGTCTCAGTTCTTCCAATGGATCCTGCCACGCATTGATTCCCTCTGAGCGCTGGATGGCGAAATGGATCTTCCACTTGTCGTAGCGCAGCGCCATCAGGTCGCCTTCGTCACCCCAGTAGATGAAACCGGGACGTGGGTTCTGTTTCACGTCGCCTTTCAGATGGGGAATGAGGTTGTAGCCGTCGAGATGAACCTTGAAAGTCTTGTTGCCAGCCTTGTAGCCCTTCTTGCACTTCTCGACGATGTCCGGTTCGCCGGCAGCGGCCAGAAGAGTGGGAAGCATGTCTTGATGCGAGAATATCTCGTTGGAAACCGTGCCGGGCTTGATGACACCGGGCCAGCGGATCGCGCATGGCACGCGCCAGCCGCCTTCCCAGTTCGTATCCTTCTCACCGCGGAACGGTGTGCTACCGCCGTCAGGCCAGCTCAATTCCTCTGCGCCATTGTCGGTTGAGTACATGACGATGGTGTTGTCGGCAATTCCTAGTTGGTCGAGTTTGTCGAGGAGTTGTCCCACGTGGCCGTCATGCTCGACCATGCCATCGGGATAGATGCCCAGTCCCGTCTTGCCCTGAGTTTCCTTTTTCAAGTGCGTCCAGACGTGCATCTTGGTGGAGTTCCACCAGCAAAAGAATGGTTTGTCGGCCTTCGCTTGGCGCTCGATGAAGTCGATCGCACCCGCCGTGATCTCTTCATCCATGGTCTCCATGCGCTTTCTGGTCAAATGGCCAGTGTCTTCGATCTTTTGTGTGCCGTCCGGATTCGCAAAGCAGTGCAACACCCCGCGCGGCCCGAATTTCTTCGCGAAATCTGGATACTGTGAGGGCTTCGGATAATCCTCATTCTCCGGTTCCTCCTCGGCGTTCAGGTGATAGAGGTTGCCGAAGAACTCGTCAAAGCCGTGCACGGTCGGGAGGAATTCGTCGCGGTCACCGAGATGGTTTTTCCCAAACTGACCGGTCGCATAGCCGAGCGGCTTGAGCAGTTCGGCGATGGTGGGGTCTTCCGCCTGAAGGCCGAGCTTCGCTCCGGGCAAGCCGACCTTGGTCAGGCCGGTCCGAATTGGCGACTGGCCAGTGATGAACGCGGCGCGGCCCGCAGTGCAGCTTTGTTGGCCGTACCAATCGGTAAACAACGCGCCTTCCTTGGCAATGCGGTCTATGTTGGGGGTCTTGTACCCCATGACGCCGTGGTTGTAAGCGCTGACATTAAACCAGCCAATGTCGTCACCCCAGATAATTAGGATATTTGGTTTCTTTGCAGCCATGTTTCGCTCCTTTTGCGGGCCGAAGATTGGTAATCGAACACATGTAAAAAGATGTTCCCGAGAAGACGACGGTCAAACACCGCGCCACAACACTGGTGTCACTCGGTTTTTGTCTGTTCGCCTCACCCGATGGGCCAAAAGGCCGGGGTTCGGCCGACCATGTAGTTTATGAAGGTCGTGTCGCGCGACAAACTGGCAGAACTGACAGTTCTCGCAATGAATTCACAGACTGTCCCTGCGTCATCGTCACGTTCTGCCACTAAGCGCAACTCAGTTTCCGGCACGAGGAATTCCGCGATGCCACAGGTCACGCAGACTGTAAGCTCGGGAAATAGGAACACAGCAGATTTGTCAATTTGGCTCAGGCCAGGAAAATGGATGCAGACCTCCGCCGCTAACTTGCAACGGTCCGCTGATCCGCAACATTTGCATCGCATGTCACCTACTCTCTCCCCGACCCTAAGAGGAACACTAGAGCACCACGGCTTATTCGTCCAATGCATTTAATGCATTTAGGCTATACTCTGCGCGTATGCCAATGGAGTTGCGCCTTCTACGTTGCGCTCTGGCCGTTGCCGAACATCACAACTTCGTCCGGGCGGCCCGTGCTATACACATGTCCCAGCCCTCGCTGTCGCGGAACATTCAGGAGATTGAACGGCAGGTTGGCACGAGGTTATTTGAAAGAGGAACTGGAGATGTTGTTCCCACCGACGCCGGGAACATCTTCCTGAAGCAAGCTCGGGAGTTGGTTGCGCGCTCTGCCGACCTTGAGCGCGAGATGAACCTTTTGAAAGGACTTGAGAAAGGGGAACTGAGTATTGGTTCGGGCACTTACCCATCCGCCATGATGGTTGACCGAGCAATTGTACGGCTGATACGCGCCCATCCCGCGGTGCGACTGCACATCTGGAACGACAATTGGGCAAACCTCTTGCCGCCCCTTCGCAGACGCGAACTAGATCTTGCCGTGGTAGCTCCAATGGGAATTGAAGATGGAGAGGAACTACACGTAACCAAGCTGAACCCGCACCCGGGCTATTTTGTGGTGCGCCGGGGGCATCCCCTACTCTCATCGAAAGAATTACTGACACTGCAGAAAATCTTGCAATTTCCCGTGGTGTCGACCTCGCGCCTTTCCGGGCCCGTGCTTAAGCAATTTGCCGCCGGAAGGCGAGCAGAGAGTGTGGAACAGTCCAGATCGAAGTCATTTCCCGCGATTGCGTGCGAATCGATCGCAATGATGAAGACGATCTCCGCGGGAACGGACGCGGTAGGCCTATTGCCCCTAAATACTGTCATCGAAGAGGTCCGAGACGGACGACTCGCTCTTCTTTCTTTTGTGGCTCCGTGGATGACGGCTGATTGGGCCATTGTTCGGCTGTCGCATCGCACGTTGTCTCCACTCGGCGAAACCTTCGTTCGCTTTCTGCTGGAAGCGGACGCACAACTTTTCGAGTTCGAACAGAAAAATGCCCCCGAGGACGGTCTGTTGCGTGGAGACGCACTCTTTCAAGGCCAAGGTTCGCAACGAGTGTCAGCTAAAACCGCCACTCGGACACCTGACTCTACAAATCGTCTGAAAACCAAACGCTCCCCGCTCGCCCCGCTCACTCCTGCCATTAACTCATGAGTACATAGCCGTGTACTTCGGAGCCATCGGGTTACTTTTGCCGTCATACACGACCCTCCGGTCGTCTGATCCTTACTTTCTTGCGCTTGTAAGGACCGGGGAGACGTTCGGTTGTACTTTGAAAGCATTCTGGCGGAAAGTGGGTCAGTGACGGGCTGGAGTCTGTGAAAGTTTGTGAAAGCTGGCGTGAGTAAGATTACCTTTTATTCCTTTAGTTACCACTATAAAATCAATAAGTTGCGTGTTTTCAGCGCTGGCAGGCTATCCGCTGCGCCACCCAAAATCCAGGCGAAAAGCCCCCTGAGATTATTTTTCGACCGTTTTCATATCCAGGCTCTTCCACAAATACCAGCAGGCGATCGAACGATAAGGCGCCCACGGTTTCGCGATCTTCTCCATCACAGCAGGCTTAGGCCATTTGCGTTTCTTGTAATGCTTCTTGATGGCAGCCTGCACGCCGTAATCGCCGGTCGGCAGAATATCCGGACGCCGCAACGTGAACATCAGAAACATGTGCGCCGTCCACACGCCCACGCCCTTGACCTGGGTGAGATGCGCGATCACTTCCTCTTCCGGCAATTCTGGCAAGCGCTCGAACTCCAGCGAGCCAGCCTTGGTTTTCTCGGCCAGATCGCGCAGATACGCCGTCTTCTGCCGCGACAGCCCGACCCCGCGCATTTCGGCATCGGTGAGTTTGAGAATGCCTTGCGGCGTCAGCGGATCGCCGGCCAGAGCGGTGAATCGATCGAAGATGGTCGCAGCCGCTTTGCCGTTCAGTTGCTGATAAAGGATCGATTCGGCCAGCGCGTGAAACGTGGGCTCGCCAAACGTCATGCGGCACGGTCCCACGCGCTCGATAATCGCCGCCATCACGGGGTCGGATTTCTTGAGGTGGTGGATGGCTTTGCGCATGGTTGATCGGCTCCTCGCTTGACGGAGAGGAAGTTTAGCACATAGGCGAACAAATGGCGAATCAGAAAGATCGGGCCATCGGGCGATCGGGTGATCGGGTCATCTGACTTCTATTCGGTTCTTAGATCGCCCGATCACCCTATGCTCTTCACGATGGGAAATGGAAGTGCACGTCGTGCCTCGACGCGACCGGCGCGCCGTCTAGCGTAGCTGGCTGATAGTGCCACCGGCGAAGCGTGGCCTCGATCTTTTCGTCGACGCCGTGGCCGATCGCCTGCACAATCCTGGTTTCGACGACGTTGCCCTGCGAGTCGATCGTCACCTCGATGACAACATCGCCAACCAGGTCCCGGGGAAGTGCACTACGCTCCACCGGAGGATCTGGGTATACGACCGGATACGCGACGTGGACTTCATGGCCGGTGATCGGCCCGTCAATCATGGTGCCCAGCGGAGATCCGGCGTGGGAATTGTGATCGCCGGCTTCCGCGTCGGCGTTGACCATGGCCTGCTGAGGCTCTGGCGCGGGCTTTGGCGGCTGGGATTGCGGACGTGGACGCGGCTTCGTCGCCCGCGGCGGAAACATCAGCTTAGCCGTGTCCGGAGGCACGTCAGCGTTCTGGGCGGCTGGCGGAAAGTAAATCAGCCTGTAGGTGTGGGAGCCGTCTCCATAGGCAAGCCAGGCGGGGCTCAGGTCGATCACTCTGGGATTATGGAACGCGATGACGGCCAACAACGCCAAGTGCGCGGCTACCGACACTCCTACCGCACCATGGCGTCGGAATCTCGAAGCCATGGGCTGAAGATTCGCGGGCTGAAGACCAGTAAACACGCACCTACTACCTTACCTTATTGACGTGCAAAAAGAGAGAATGTTTCGGAGGACGGCATTACCGCCCGTCCCTGCGCGCTTCTGGCAACGAATTGTCAATCCCCCCGCCTACTTGCCAGCCTGCTGCTCGGCGATGTCGCCGATCACGGGCAGCTTGAACATCTGTCCCTGGTAGGCCTTGAGCACCAGAATCAGCCAGATCACAAACCCAGCCAGACTGACCAGCGGCCACACAAAGATGGTTGCCCACCCGAGGAATGGGATGTGGCCGATGATTGCCAGGATGATCCAGAGCACGGTCCAGGCAATCGCGAAGAAGATGCATTGGAAGGCATGGAAGCGGATGAATCGCTTTTTGTTGAACGGCTCGAGCACCAGAAATATAATCGCCGGAATGATGGTCACGTAGGCCAGCGCGCCGGCCACGTTATCAGTAAGTCCGGCGGTCGCGGGTACGACTGCCGTCGTAGTTTGTGCGGCGCCGCCAGCACACTTCTGACAGCTCGCTCCATCCGCGATCTGCGTTCCACAGGTTGGGCAAAAAGCCACGGGGGCCTCCTTTGAGAGACGAGAGGCACGTTATCAGAACCCTCGCCGCGACGCAATGGCCGAGTGGTGGGCGTTTTGGAGGCCGGTGCGGTCCGGGCGATCAGGCCGATTAGAATTTCTAATCGATGCTTCACTAGTTGTGCCCACCACCGGAGATCGACGTAGGTTTCAGCAACAGTTCCGCGGGGCCAATTCCGAATTCGAGGTGCAGTTCGGATAGCGATACGCTTTTTGACCGTGCCAGTTATGCCCAGCGTCTGGGTGAGGATATCGAGCAGGATTTGCGGGTCGGCAGTCCGGGCGGAATTCAGATGGCGACTAGCCAGTCCGTACCGTTGGGAGCGCGAATCCGATCTTGCTTCGGCGCCGGGACGCTGGGTTCATCAGCTTCTTGATGACGTTAATGATTTGCTGGATCGTTCCATGGTGTGTCTCGAGGTGTTCTTCCAATTCTTCTATCCTGGCGGCGAGTTGCTTGTCGGCGGCCAGCATCGCCCTTAAGCGGACAAAGGCACGCACCACAAAAACGCTCATTTCTACTGCCTGATCCGAGTTGAGCACAGTCGCTGCCATGATTGCGCCATGTTCGGTGAAGGCGTAGGGCAGAGAGCGTCGGCCACCGCGTTTCTTGTTTGAGGTTGCAAATTGCAACCTCAAAGCGGCGAACTCCCGGGGTGTGAGCTGGAACATGAAATCAGAAGGAAACCGCTTCCGGTTGCGGTTCACCTGCTGGTTGAGACGCTTTACTGGAGTTCCGTAGAGCTCGGCCAAAGCGTTATCAAGGATGACTTTCTGATGGCGCAGAATAGTGATTCGAGATTCGATGGGGAACACGGATGCGCTCCGACGGGCTGCTGACGGTCGGCGCGTTTGACTGGGTTTTGGTGAGCGGATTTGCATCCTGCAATCATAGCGATCGTACCCAGCGGAGGCTGTGATCAATGGACGCTCCGAATGTGATGAATCCGAAGCGCGGTCGAACGGCACCTCGTTATGGAAGCGGATCAGACTTTGAGAAATCAGGTGACGCTCACTTCCGTGTTGCCGGTTCCGAGTTAAGTACTGTCACTGCCACGAATCGCGCCGTGTTCGTTGAAGGCGTATGGAAGCGAGCGTCGGCCACCGCATTTCCTGTTTGAGGTTGCAAATTGCAACCTCAAAGCGCCGAACTGCCCGTGGTGTGAGCTGCAACATTGAAATCGGAAGCACCTCGCTGTGGAGGCGAACCAAACCTTAATTTATGTGATGCTCACTTCCGTATATGTCCCGTACACCTGCCGCAAGGCTTCGCAGATTTCGCCTACGGTGGCGTAGGCGCGGACGGCATCGACTATGTAGGGCATGGTGTTGGCGTCGGAAATATTGCCGTTGGTGCCCGCGGTGGGATTCTTGGCCGCGGCGCGTTTCAGGGCATCGAGGCGGCGCTGCACCTCTTCGTTCGAGCGGCGGGCACGCAGGGCTTGGAGTTTTTTCTCCTGAGCGCGGGCTACCTCTTCGCCGATGTAGAGAATGTGGGGCGACCCTTCTTCGATGACGAAATCATTTACCCCGACCGTAATCTTCTCGTTGGCTTCAACCGCGCGCTGGTACTGGTAACTGGCCTCGGCAATTTCTTTCTGGGGGTATCCGCGTTCGATGGCTTTGACCATGCCGCCCATCTGGTCGAGCTTCTCGAAATAATCGAAGGCGCCGTTTTCCATGTCGAGGGTTTGCTTCTCGACGAAGTAGCTGCCGCCAAGCGGATCCACAGTTTGCGCCACGCCCGACTCGAAGGCGATGATCTGCTGGGTGCGCAGCGCGATGCGCGCGGCTTCCTCGGTGGGCAAGGCGAGGGCTTCGTCATAAGCGTCGGTGTGCAACGATTGCGTGCCCCCGAGCACCGCCGCCAGCGCCTGCAGGGCGACGCGCGCGATGTTGTTCATCGGTTGCTGCGCGGGCAGCGAGACACCGGCGGTCTGGGTGTGAAAACGCATCAGGCGGGTGCGATCGTTCTTCGCGCCGAAGCGGTCTTTCATCAGGCGATACCAGACCTTGCGCGCAGCGCGGTATTTGGCGATCTCCTCGAAGAAATCGTTGTGCGCATTGAAGAAGAAGCTGAGGCGGGGGCCGAAATCGTCAACGTCAAGGCCGCGGCGAAGCGCCCACTCGACATATTCGACGCCGTCGTAGATGGTGAATGCGAGCTCTTGCAGGGCGGTTGATCCGGCTTCGCGAATATGGTAACCGCTGATGGAGATGGTGTTGAAGCGCGGGGTAAACTTCGATCCGAACTCGAAAGTGTCAATCACCAGGCGCATCGAGGGCGCGGGCGGATAGATGTACTCCTTCTGCGCGATGTACTCTTTCAGGATGTCATTCTGGATGGTGCCGGAAATCTTCTTCCAGTCGGCGCCTTGCTTTTCGGCCACAACCAGGTACATGGCCCAGAGCACGCTGGCCGGTGAATTGATGGTCATCGATGTAGTGATTTGTTCGAGGTTGATGCCATCGAAGAGGATCTCCATATCTTCGAGCGAGTCGATGGCAACGCCGCACTTGCCAACTTCGCCCTCGCTCGCCGCGTGATCGGAGTCGTAGCCCATGAGCGTCGGCAGATCGAAGGCAACCGAGAGTCCGCCGCCGCCGTGTTCGAGAAGATATTTGTAGCGCTGGTTGGTTTCTTCGGGCGAGGCGAAGCCGGAGAACATGCGCATTGTCCAGAGCCTGCCGCGGTAGCCGGTCGCGTGAATGCCGCGCGTGTAGGGCGGTTGGCCGGGATAGCCGAGATATCGATCGTAGCTCCAGTCAGCGGGAAGATCGGCCTGCGTGTAGAGGCGGCGGATGGGGGTATTCGAGATGGTGCTGAAGCGGGCGTGGCCATGCTCGTCGAGGTTGGTGCCGGTGGCAGCGCCGATCGGCTTTTCGGGAGTCTTGTCGAGCGTAGGCGCAAGCGTTTTCTCGGCCCAATCTTTTTCCGACGCGGCGGGATGACGGCCTTCAAAGACGTCGGAAATCGGGCTTTCAGCTACGGTCTTGCGCAGATCGGCTTTCGGTTTGTTCTCAGGCATTCAGTTCCCCACCTCGGCTCCCACCTCAGTTCCTACTATGACCTTGATGATAGAGGAGTGGTCAACATGCTGCAAAAGATGCGACCGACCGAGCGGTTGGTGGAACGAAAACTTACCCTTGTGCGCCTCTGTGGTGAAGACCTTCATTGTCGCTCCCTTGACGCCGCTTTTCGTGCCCACCTATGCTTGGTCTTCCTTTAGCGGAGGAGACTCTGAAAGCGTTCCGGCGATTATTGCAGCGTACTCCCGTGTACGGCGCGTACAAGGCGCTTGGCCACTATCCCGACTACTGGTATTGGATACTGCGTGGACGGCCGGCGCGATCTCCGCACCTGTTGAAACAGAAAGTCGTGCGTGAATACGGCGAGAAATTCGGGTTGAAGACCCTGGTTGAGACCGGAACTTACTACGGCGAGATGGTTGCCGCCATGAAAAGCCGTTTCGACCGTGTCTATTCCATCGAATTTGTGCCCGCGCTGGCAGAGCGGGCCACGCGCAAGTTCGCGCGCGACGAGCACGTTCGAATTTTCTGCGGCGACAGCCGGGTGGTCATGCCCGAGGTGCTCGCATTGCTCAAAGGGCCGGCACTCTTCTGGCTCGATGCCGGCTACTACGGCTGGGTCGGCATGGAAACCGACAAGCAGCGCCTCTCGGCGGAGATGGAGATGATCCTCAGCCATCCCTACCCACACATCGTGTTGCTCGACGATGCACGCTGCCTGACCGGCCAGAACGGCATTCCCACGGTGAGCGACGTGAAGTCCTACATTGAGTCGAAATTTCCCCAGAGAGCGGTGGAAGTCGAGTTCGACGTCATGCGCATCACGCTGCGAAGATAGCCGACCCTGCCTGAGACGCGGACGCCGCTTCTCTACGTTAATTATTTACGTTGATTGTTTCGGGCGCGCCAGTTCCCATGCCTTCGCATACTTCCACGAGACATACCCCGCGTGATAGAGGTGCAGCAGCAGGCCCTCGCGCCCGTCGAGGAATCCGAGGCGGATGAAGTAATTGTATATAAACGTAGCCAGCGGCCGCGCCACGATGTTGAGCACGCTGAAGCGGCGATGCCCCTTCTCCACCGCCATTTTCGCGCCCAGTGACGAGTAACGGTTCATGTGATCGAGATACAGAGTGAGCGTGGGATAGGTGTAATGCACCAGCGGGTGACGGAAGCGTTTCACCGGTCCCTGGCTCTTGAGTTCGTAGCGATCGTGCGGATCGAAGCCAGTGGAATAGCCGGCGCCGCGCCGGAACAACCGCAGCTTCGGATCGGGATAGAAGCCGCCGTGCCGCATCCATTTTCCGAGGAAGAGATTCTGGCGCGGCACAGAATAACCGTCGTAGCCCTCGATCTTTCCCCCGCCCGAGACAACGCCACGGATCTCGTCAGCCAAGCCGGGCGAGACCTCCTCGTCGGCGTCAAGCGCGAGGATCCAGTCTTCGGTGCAGAACTCCAGTGCGTAATTCTTCTGCGCCACGTAGCCGCGCCATGGCTCGTGGATCACCTTCGCGCCGTACTCGCGCGCGATGTCGCAGGTGCGATCGGTCGAGCCGGAGTCGACCACCACGATCTCCTCCGCCCAGCGCACACTGGCCAGCGTTCGGCCCAGGTTCGCTTCTTCGTTCAAGGCAACGATGGCGACAGAAAGACCCATGGGTGTGTTTGCGCGCGCAGAAAGCTCTTCCGGACCGCATATTATCGCACACGGAAAAACGCCTCGGAGATCGCGTGGAGATCAACTCAAAACCGCAAAGGACACCGGCAGACAAGAGCAAGAATAAGGATATGCGCGACGCGGCTGGTCGCCAAAGGAAAACGCCGGGCGGGGACGCCCGGCGCTCCATGCCAACGGTTGCGGCGCTACTGTTGCGGTTGCACCGGAGGGTTCGCCGGCGCTGTCTGCTCGATTGGCCGCGCCGCTACGTGCGGAATACTCGGCGTGTGCGTGACCTGGCCCCGCTCAGCGTCAGCGACCAGGATGCCGGCGTGATCGAGCAGGAGCCCGATTGCCCGGTCCAGTTCGACTTCTGCTTTTTCGTACAGTGCCTTGGCGGAGACGAGCGTGACTTCGGCCTGGGTCATGGCCGCCTGGTTCTGCAGTACAAGAGTTGAGGTGGATGCGCCGAGCGCATATTTCTTTTGTTCTGCATCGAGCGACTGGCGCGCCAGATCCACCGCGGCTTGAGCGGATGCGACGCTGGCGCGATTCTGCTGCACGCCAAACTGCGCGTTGCGCACCTCGATGCGCACCTGGTTCTCGATCTGCTGAATCCGCAACTGGGCTTGCCGGTACTCGAACTCCGAACGTATCTGCGTGGCCTGCGCGGCACGGTTGCGAAGCGGAATGCTGATTGTGACGCCCATGCCCTTATCGGGAGCGGTGGAATTGATCAGCTGGTTTAGTGTTGCACTGTAAGAGACGGAAGGCGGGGCCGTGTAAGTGGTGGCACCGGGAGTGCAGAATCCCGGTTCCTGAGCGCATATGTAGCCAGGATTCGGATCGCCGCCCAATCCAGCGCCGCCGTAGTAGGCAAACAGGTCCACCGAGGGTAACAGAGCGCTGCGGATTGCTTTGTTGCTGATCTCGGTGTTAGTAAGATTGATGCGAGACTCCGCTAATTCCGGGCGATGAGCAAGCGCATCGTTCACCAGGTCTTGAGTCGGGACAACCGCTTCCGGCGTCGTCAAGTCCATGGTCGAGGTAGGAATTACTTCGGCATCGGCCAGCACCGGGTCGACGAGCGTGCGGCTGATCGCATTCTTCATCAGCAGTTGCTGCAGTTCAAGATTAGTCAGCGCCAGGGTCAGTGTTTGCTGATTTGAGGCGACCGTGCTTTGTGCACGGACCACTTCGATCGGCGCGAGCGTTCCGATCTGCACCTGCTTTTGGTTGTCGGAAAGAGTCCTCTGTGCGAAAGCCAGTTGCTCTTTCTGGACCCTGACGTTTTCGTAGGCATACACCAGGTCCCAGTACATGTTTTCGATCTGATCGACGGTGCTGGTGATTTGCAGGCGGAAAGCCACGTCGGAAATTTCACGATTGTTCTTGGCAATCTGAATGAAGCGAGTGTTTGGAGTGAATCCGAAGCCCTGCAACAAGTGCTGCGTCAACTTAAACTGAAAGCTGGAATTCAGGCCCGGAGTCACCGAGTTGAACGAGTTATCGGAGGCCAGTCGGCTGTTGTTGAAGCCGACCGTCATATTCGTGCCCCACTGGAATCCCTGCGTGTAGATAAAATTGCCCGTGGTCGTGGTCTGGCTGGCGCCGCAGAAGGGGCTGCTGCAATTGACCTCCTGGCGGTCGAACTGCAACGTACCGGTGATGACGGGATCGAAGCTGGTGATCTGCGGGCCGGCGCCGAAGGTTGATCCCACCAGGCCGGCTGAACCGGCGCCGGCGCCGCCCGCCGCGACCGAGGTCCCGCCCTGGCCCGAGCCCACTTGCGTGCCGAGCCCGCCGACTCCGCCGCCGGGCGTGTTCTGCACGACACCATTGTTAACGCCGAGAATGGTGTTGGAGCCAGACTTAGCGCGCCACACATCGGTATCGGCGATGTTCAGGTTGTAGCGGGCGATCGCGATATCGAGATTGTTTTCAAGCGCCAGCGCGACCGCATCGTTCATCGAGATGTAAAGTTTGCCGTCGTGCAGGAACTGGTCGATGCGGGGCGTGTTGGCCAGGTTCGGCGGCGCTACGTGGCGCGGCGTATAGGGCGCGAGCGGGTTGGGGAAGTGCGACTGCGGTTTAGAATACTCCTGCACATCAAACGGCTGCGACGCCGACGGCACCGCCCTTTGGACCGGCATCTGCGCCGACGGCGCGCTCGGCACCTGTGAGGCATCCTGCGCCCACCCGGCAGGTATCATGATTACAGCAAGGAAGACGGCGGCAATACAAGGGGTGGCAGCTCTCTGAAACGCAGTCAACACTGTAGGACGTTGCATTCGCATCATCTCCATTGGTCCATACTTAAGTGACCACACTCAAGTGATCAGGTTCGAGAGGAACGGACGTAGTGGTTCGCACGTTTGCTAACACTCTGCTAATACGTAGAACGGCCGGCAAGAGTTCCTTGCAATACTGGCGAACGGCGATCTTTTTCATTGATCGTAAGTAATAGTGGTCGTAAGTGAAATAGTATAGCTGACGCGCCGCCGCGCTTTCCGCGACGGCAGCGGCAAAACTTTGCCAATACCACGGATGATGCTCGGGCAGCTCAGGACGCGAAAACCAACGTGCGCAATCTCAAACTGATCCTTTCTTATGACGGCGCGGACTTCGCCGGCTGGCAGGTGCAGCCCGGCCGGACCACGGTGCAAGGCGCACTGGCCTCAGCCATTGGACGGTTGAGCGGAGAAAATGTACTGCCCCAGGGTTCCGGCCGCACCGACGCGGGCGTGCATGCGCTGGCCCAGGTGGCCAGTTTTCTGACCGCGTCGGCAATTCCGGCGGAAAACTGGATGCGGGCGCTGAATGACATTCTGCCCACTTCGATCCGGGTGCTGGAGGTGACGGAGGCTGCGCCCGAGTTCCACGCGCGCAAGTCGGCGCGCGCCAAAACTTATCGCTATCGCATTCACCGCGGAGCGGTCTGTCCACCGTTTCTGGCGCGGTATGTGTGGCATTACCCCTATCCGCTGGAAGAATCGGCGATGGTTGCCGCCGCCGCTGTGGTCGTGGGCGAGCACGATTTTACGTCGTTCGCAGCGGTGGATCCGGAGCGGGTGGAACGAATGTCTGCCGGAATGTCTGCCGCCGAAAATACCGGGACGAGCGGTACGCGAACGACTAATATCCGCACGATCTTCTCTTCCAGTTGGACGCGCGAGGGCGAAGAATTAATCTATACGATTCGCGGCAGCGGGTTTCTTCAGCACATGGTGAGGAACCTGGTGGGCACATTCCTGCTGGTGGGGAAGGGAACGGTGGCCCTGGAAGATCTGCGCCGCATCCTCGACGCGTGTGCGCGCACCGCGTCCGGGCCGACGGCGCCCGCCAGCGGACTGTATCTGGTCGCGGTGGAATACTGACCGAAACAGTCCATCACCAAGTTGTCATCCTGCGCGAAGCGAAGGACCTGCTGTCTCGTGCACTGACAAAAAAGCAGGTCCTTCGCTGCGCTCAGGATGACAATTCATAATTAAAGATGACAATTCATAAAAAAACTGAAGGTGGTGGCGCACCTGTGCCGTCCCGCGTACACTTCTTCGCAGATGGCCACCAACGTCCCATTCACCGTCTCCCGCATCGCGTCCGTGAACCCGGCTACGGGCGAAGTTCTGGGCGAACTGGATAGCGCCGGTCCGACCGAAGTGCGCGCTGCGGTGGCCCGCGCACGCGCCGCGCAGCCGGACTGGCAAGCTTGGGGCATCCGCAATCGCGTCCGGGTAGTGCGGCGCTTCCAGCAGATTCTGCTCGCTCACAAGGCCGACATCGCCCGGCGCATCACGCAGGAAGCCGGCAAACCCCTGGTTGAGGCGCTGCTCACCGAAGTTCTGGTCGTGCTCGACGCCGCGCGCTTCCTGATCGACAACGCCTTCGCGATCCTGTGTGAAGAAAAGCTGCCACACGGAAATCTCGCCATGAAGACCAAGTCTGGGCGCATTCTGCACGAGCCCTACGGCGTGGTCGGAATCATTTCGCCCTGGAATTATCCGTTCTCGATTCCGGCGACTGAGGCCCTGGCGGCCCTGGTGGCGGGAAATGCCGTGGTGCTCAAGCCCTCCGAGTTGACGCCGCTGATTGCGCTCGAACTGCAGACGCTGCTCGGCGAGGCCGGAGTTCCCGACGAGATTTTCCAGGTGCTGCCGGGCGAAGGCGCAACTGGAGCGGCGCTCGTCGGAAGCGAAATCGACAAGCTGGTCTTCACCGGAAGCGTCGGCACGGGCCGGCGAATTGCCCAGATCGCCGCCGAACGCCTGCTTCCGGTGGTGCTGGAGCTGGGCGGCAAGGACCCCATGCTGGTGCTCGAAGACGCCGACGTAGATGTCGCGTCGAGCGGCGCCGTTTGGGGAGCGTTTGTGAACGCGGGGCAGACCTGCTTGTCGGTCGAACGCTGCTACGTGCATCAGAGTTTGTACCCGGCGTTCCTGGACGCCTGCCGCGAGAAAACGCGCAAGCTGCGCGTTGGCAATGGCATGGATCCGGCTACTGAAATCGGCCCTATGATCCATGAGCGGCAAGTGCGGGTGGTGGAATCGCAGGTCGAGGATGCCAGGCAGCGCGGCACCCGCGTGCTGGCCGGAGGCATGCGGTTGCGCGAACTCGGCCCGACGTTTTTTGCGCCCACCGTGCTGGCAGACGTGAATCACAACATGCGCGTGATGCAGGAAGAGACCTTCGGCCCGGTGCTGCCGATTGCGCCGTTCGCCGACGATGCCGAGGCGGTGCGCCTGGCCAATGATTCCGACTACGGATTGGCCGCCAGCATTTGGACGCGTGATCGCGCCCGCGGCGAGTGCCTCGCTCGCCAGATCAATGCCGGCACGGTGATGGTGAACGACGCCGTGTCTTGTTTTAGTGTTAGTGAAGCTCCGCACGGCGGCGTGAAGTCGAGCGGCATTGGGCGCACGCATGGGCGCTGGGGTCTGGAAGAAATGGTGCGCGTGAAGTATGTCGACAGCGACCGGGTTCCGCGCATGAAAAAAATCTGGTGGTTCGGCTACGGTGGTGGATTCATGGGCGAGATGGAAGGCTTCCTCGACTTGCTGTACGCCCACCCGCTGCGCGAGAAGCTTAGAGCCGGCGTGCGCTCCGCCGGAGCGCTGTGGCGGAGAAAACTGTAAAGGTGGAAGAGATCCCAAAATGTTTGTCATCCTGAGCGAAGCGAAGGACCTGCTTTCTTGTCAATGCAAGAGACAGCAGGTCCTTCGCTTCGCTCAGGATGACAAGAAGGTAAGGTAATCTGCGTCATGACCGACTCCCGCGCGTTCCTGCGCCACACCCTCGCTACCATCGCGTATCGCGGAGCGAAAGCCATCCGCAATGCTGGGCCGAATTTTGGCGAATATGGCTCTCCCGAAACTTCGCGCACGCCGGCGAAAATTCTCGCGCACATCGGCGACCTGATGGACTGGGCCCTCGCCATGTCCGATGGCCGCCGCGAATGGCATGAGTCCGCTCCGCTCGCGTGGGAAAAGGAATGCGAGCGCTTCTTCACTTCCTTGAAAAAATTTGACGACTACCTGGCGTCGGACAAGCCGCTCGAAGCCCCCGCCGAAAAATTGTTTCAGGGCCCGATCGCCGACGCGCTCACCCACATTGGCCAGCTCGCAATGCTGCGGCGGATGGCCGGTGTCCCGCTGAAAGGCGAAAACTATTACGTCGCCGAAATCACCGTCGGCCGCGTCGGCGCGGATCAGGCGGCACCGCGCAAGGAATTCTGACTAGAGCCTTCACGAGCAACTGCTGCCCAACCCCTCGCAGTTCGCAGCTCGCAGCCGAGAACACGGAATTGGACCACTCCCGGCTCCGCTACGTCCTTGGTCGGAAGGCTGAGGCTGAGTAAAATAGCGGGAAAGCCGCCTTTGCAAAAGGTGGACAGGAGAATGAATGGCTTCCGGCGAAACGGCAACCGCTGTCACGAACAAGATTCCGCAGCTTCCTAACCATAAAGTCAAGATCAAGAAGCCCGGCCAGCGGTCCTGCAACGAGAAAAACGACAAGGGCAAGTTCTGCGGCGGACACCTGAAGCGCTGGTTCTACACCACCGACGTGCTCGAACAGGAGTGCGGCTGCGTGGAGAAAGCCTGGGGACCGGACGCCGAAGTCTATCGCTGCGAATTTTGCCAGACGCTCTATCTGCCCAGTCCGAAAGATCCGCGTGGGGTGAATGTTGCCGGGACAGGCCAGCTTTCGGTGTTCGGGCTAACCGTTCCTCCCAAGGAAGAGAAAAAAACGTAGCGTCGCGTTTGGAGCTGGGTGGGGCGTGATCGGAATATCGGGCCGGAGGGGTGCCGGCGCTGCCTGTGAACATTTCTGAACTCATCTACGACTGGAATCTCCTGTATCCGCAGTCGCTGCATCCGCCGGGACCGGTGCGCCTGACGGATGAAACGTTGCGCGACGGCCTGCAATCGCCGTCCGTCCGCGATCCTTCGATCGAGCAGAAGATCGAAATTCTGCATCTGATGGAGGCGCTCGGCATTAACACGCTCGACCTCGGCCTTCCCGGAGCCGGTCCGCGCGCGGTCGAACACGTCACCGCGCTGGCGCGCGAAATCGTCGCCCACAAAATGAAGATCACGGCATACTGCGCCGCCCGCACACACGAGAACGACATTCGCCCCATCGCCGAAATCGTCCAGAAAACGGGCTTGCCCATCGAGGTGGCTGCGTTTCTTGGAACCAGCCCCATCCGCCGCTACGCCGAGGGCTGGACCAGCGACTTCCTGCTTCAAACCACTGAAAAGGCCGTCAAATACGCGGTCTCGCTTGGCCTCGAGGTCATGTACGTCACCGAAGACACCACCCGCTGCGATCCGGCAACCGTGAAGCAACTCAACTCGGCGGCCATCGAGTACGGCGCGCATGCCCTGGTGCTCTGCGACACCGCCGGGCACGCCACGCCGATGGGCACGGTCGCGCTGGTCAAGTTCGTGCTTGAACAAGTGGTCAAGCCTTCCGGTGAAAAAATTCGCGTCGACTGGCATGGGCACTGCGACCGGGGACTGGCAACCGCCAATGCCATGGCGGCTTTAGTGGCGGGCGCGGATTGCATTCATGCGACCGCGCTCGGCCTGGGAGAGCGCGTCGGCAACACGCAGATGGACCAGATGCTGGTCAACCTGAAGCTCATGGGCATCGCACCATGGGATCAGCAGGATCTGACCAAACTCAAGCGCTACTGCGAGGCCGTTTCCGCCGCTACCGGCGTTCCGATTCCGGCGAATTATCCTGTGGTGGGTGAGGACGCCTTCCGCACCACCACCGGCGTTCATGCCGCTGCTGTCATCAAAGCGTATAAGAAAAAAGATATTGAACTCGCGAACACCGTGTATTCCGGAGTGCCCTCGCACTACTTCGGCCTCGAACAGATCATCGACATCGGCCCGATGAGCGGGAAATCAAACGTTCTCTTCTGGCTGAAGCAGCGCGGCCTTCCGGTCAGCGACGAGGTAGTCGAACGCATCTTCAAGTGCGCCAAGTCGAGCGACCACACGCTGAGCGAAGCCGAGATCCTGGAGTGCGTGCAGCCCGCGCGCTGAGCCAGGTTCGTCGTCCGGACAGTTCTTCGCCCGGCTGCTTGACACTCGATTCGTCGTCCTGTAGTGTCCGCCAGCAAGAGGAGAAATTCA
>JBEKIB010000045.1:0-60212 GCA_050011975.1 Terriglobales bacterium
TAATGAACCCGCGAAGTAAACTGGCGGAGCCCGCAGGGGCTAAAGCCCGCGTCTTTGCTGGCTCTCGGCGGCACGGCTGAAGCCGTGCCCTTCCCAAAACGATTTATGAGATAGCTTCTGAGCGCTCCGCCTCGCGCTCATGCCGACGAACTGATCGACGAACCTATCAAGGAGCTGCACACTTCGGGCAAGCACAACGTGCGCTCAAAGGAAAGCCACTCGTGCCTGGCCCTGCCCTCGACCACCGTGTGGTTCTTGTCGATGGTGATCCTCTTGGCCTGACCGAGATCGGAGAGCTGGATGTTTCTCAGATCGACGTCGAGGCCTTCGGTGATGGCCTTGCCACCGGTGAGGCGGGCGATGTCCTGCAACATACTCTTGCGCTGATCCCCGCAGCCGGGAGCCCTGACGGCAGCAACTTGCAGCGAGCCACGCAGCTTGTTCACGACCAGCGTAGCCAGCGCCTCGCTCTCAACATCCTCTGCGATGATGAGCAGCGGCTTGCCACTTTTTGCGATCAGTTCCAGGAGCGGGAGCAGATCCTTCTTATAACTGATTTTCTTTTCATGAATAAGAACGTAGACGTTCTTAAACACAACTTCCATGAGTTCGGGGTCGGTGATGAAGTAGGGTGAAAGGTATCCGCAGTCGAATTGCATGTGGCCAACCTGCGGTTTGTCGCTGGCGCTCCGGGCCATGATGCTCCCGGCGCGGATGGCGACGACTTCTTCCATACGAGCCAGAATGCGCTCGTCTACTGTAGCTAGTTTCGCAGCCATGATTGCAGAACCTCCGTCAGCCGTGCCGCACGGCGTACTCTTCCGCACACGAGATCGACCATTCCGTGCCCGATTGCTCGGATCTCTCGTCTTTCGCTTGGGTTTGGCTTGGTTATGAGTATGTCTGGTTTCAGCGTTCCATAATGGTCAGTTTTGTACACTCTGGGAATAAACCACTGGCCACTTGCCGATGTGGACGCCAGGCTAGCGCGGGTCTGGTTCAGATTCAGGCGCCGTTGCGCTGTCGGTTTCTGATTTCAATGGGCGAAAACCGCCGCCCTTCAGTTCAATCGCGACGCGGCAATCCTCTATGCGGGCGACGTTCCCCACACCCCAATACGGGAGCGGCTTGTCGGCATCGTGTACGACCATGAATTCGCAGATCACCTGATCACCCACCGCGAGTTGAACCGGTTCTTCGAAGTCCACAAGTACCCCGCATCCACTCATATTCGCTGTAATGGCGCGGATCGTCTGGCCGCTCTTACACAACTCGACGGTGGCTCCGGCTTCAATCAGAAAGCGTGGTTCTCTTCTTCTTCCTGAACAACCAGGTTCCATGATTCGTTTTCCCCTATTCGAGGATGACCATCTCCCGCCTGCGCTTTGAGTTGCGCCAGTCTTGGCGCGCGCGCAGGCACACCATCCGGTTTTCTCACCGCTCACTGTCTCTTATCGGCAACGCGCCGATATCCTTTAGGTTGTCGGAATTCAGGTTGTCGGAATTCCCGTTAACAGTGGAGGGACGGGTGTCGCGCCCGACCAGCCGGGCGGGGACGCCCGGCTCTCCACAAGCAGGCTGGGATCGACAGCGGCAACAACCACGCGGTCGCGACACTAAGTCTTAATTGCTCACCGCTCTCACTTGGCGGCGCTTATGAAGGCCCCCGTAGTCGCGTTGATTACGCCGATGCCCTTCCGGTCCGACTCGCTCGCGCCGTAAATGACATACCAGACCGGCACGTTCAGCTTCTTGTCCTTGAGCAGCACATACGTGATGGGCTGTTTCGCATCCTTCTTCACGATGGCATCGCCTCCGTGTTGCTGTGCCACCTCGAATGCCTTATCCGTATCGGTTTTCAGCAGATACTGTGAAAAGACAAGACTGGCGGATTGGGCGTTGTAGGCGCCTTCAGCCCCCTCCGGTGAAACTCCGAACGGCGGCGCATCCGGCTGTCGGCCTCCCGAGCAAACGAAGGTCTTGGTCGACCGCCGGCTGGGCGAGACAAAGTACCCTCGCCAGATGGTCGATTTTCCGTCCTGGCCCGTGGTTTCCGAGGTGAGAACCGATTCCACCCGAGCTGGCGCGGCATCCGGAGCCCACTTCATGGCCAAACCCAACATTCGATTGAATGCCTCCTGCCCGGTGTAAAGCACAGGTAGCTTCTTCTCCGGCTGTGCAGCGGCTGCCGGCTGCGCCGGCGTGCTCGGCGTATTCTCTGAGCTACACCCTGCGCTCAGGATGACTGCGCTGATTACACTAAGGGCAAATGCGAGACGATATAATTTCATGCGTTCCTCCAGGAATATTTTGAACCTATGTTCTCATTATCGCGACTACTTTTTCTGCTCCATAACACAGTCTTATGGTCACGCAGATCGGATCCTTCCCGGTCTGGTCCCATTTAGACAGGAACTCTTTTTCCAATTCTGAATTCGCCCGAATTGTACTGCTTGTGAGCCGTTTTGCAAGGCCTAAGCTGCATCTGCCAGGGAATGCGTACAAGATCCACGCGATGCAAAGTAGCGGCGCGAAGTGTAGCATTGTGCAGGCGGAAATCAATGCTTCCAAAATCAACGCTTCTCAAATCCATGCTCCTCCAATCAATGCTCCCAAAATCTTCCTTAAGCCGGCGTCATGGCAAAAGTTGGGCGATTCGTCTTGCGCTCTTCACGGTCTCCGCAGCCATCGCACTCGCCCTGCTCGCGCATGGGGTCACGCTCGCTCTTGCCCAGAACCAAAACCCGCAGGGTCAGAGCAAAACCGCCAGCGCGGCAGGGAACGTCGCTCGCGGAAAGTATGTCGTGGAAGACGTGGCCATGTGCGGTCAGTGCCACACACCGCGCGACAGCAACGGAGATCCTGACCGGACTCGATGGTTGCAGGGCGCGCCCGTCCCCTGGCTGCCGGCGAAGCCCGACTCGGACTGGCCTCTCAGCGCGCCCCGTATCGGCGGCACTCCCCCGGCCAGCGACGCTGACATGATCAAACTGCTGACCACCGGCATCTGGACCAACGGGAATAGTCTGCGCGCTCCGATGCCCCAGTTTCGCATGGACCGCGGTGATGCCGAAGCGGTCGTTGCCTATTTAAAGTCATTGACTCGGCAACCATGACTCGGCAACCCTAGCCAGCCCCAAAAAACGTAGCCGGACAGCCCCGGTATGCCCCAAAAGATGTCGCCCCGCGGTAACCTCCGGCGCCCGTTTGCATCCAAGTAAATAGGCACTTTTGCATGGTATACTGTGCCTGATGGGGTGGCTGGGTCCCTCCACGTCCCTGCCCGAAGGATTTCGAAACATGGCTGGTAGTTCTCGTCGTTCACTCTTCCTGATAGTTTTTGTCCTTGCCGCGTTCGGTCTGCTCGGAATGCTGTTCGCGCAAAGGATCAGCCCGGCAACCACGCCCAGCACCGACTCCGACGTCCGCGACAGCTTGAAGCAGTTCACCGAGGTCTATGAAACCATCGAGCAGAACTATGCCGACCCGGTGAATGCCGACAAGGCAATTTATAACGGCGCCATCCCCAGCATGTTGCACCAGCTCGATCCGCACTCCAACTTTTTCGATCCGAAATCCTATTCCGCGCTGCGCGAAGAGCAGCGCGGCAAGTATTACGGCGTGGGCATGACCGTCGGCCCGCGCAACAATAAAGTCATCGTCATCGCTCCCTTCGTCGGCACCCCGGCCTATCGCGCCGGCATCCGCCCGGGCGACATTATCGCCGCTATCGACGGCAAGCCCACCGACAACATGAGCACCTCCGACGTCGCCGATCTGCTCAAGGGACCGAAAGGCACCACCGTCCGCATCACCATGTTACGCGAAGGTTCCGACCATCCCCTCGAATTCGCCGTGGTCCGCGACGAGATTCCGCGCTACAGCGTCGACCTGCACTTCATGATCAAGCCCGGCATCGGTTACATGCACGTCTCCGGATTCCAGGAAACCACCGAGCATGAAGTAGCCGAAGCGCTCGATCAAATGGGCGATCTGAAAGGCCTCGTCCTCGATCTGCGGCAAAATCCCGGAGGCCTCCTGAGTGAAGGCGTAGGCGTAGCCGACAAGTTTCTCAAGAAGGGACAGCTGATCGTCTCGCACCACGGCCGGTCATCTCCAGAAAAACGCTACGTGGCAGCGCGCGGCAACGGTGGCAAAGACTATCCGCTGGTGGTGCTGGTCAATCGTGGCACCGCATCCGCCGCCGAAATTGTAGCCGGAGCCATTCAGGATCACGATCGCGGCCTGATCGTAGGCGAAGTAACCTTCGGCAAGGGCCTGGTGCAAACCGTGTACCCCCTCGCCGAAAATACCGGCCTCGCCCTGACCACCGCCAAGTATTACACCCCCAGCGGACGCCTGATCCAGCGCGACTATTCCAACCTCTCTCTCTACGATTATTACTACAATCGGGAGAGCGAAGAGAATAATGCCAACCACGAAGTTAAGCTTACCGATGGCGGACGCACCGTGTATGGCGGCGGTGGAATCACCCCCGACGTAAAGCTGCCGCCTTATAAGTCGAACAAGTTCCAGGAGTCGCTGTTGCAGCACTACGCTTTGTTTAATTTTGCGAAGCGCTATGCGCTCACTCACAAAATCACGCAGAGCTTCGAAGTCGACGATGCGCTGCTCCAGGACTTCCGCAAGTCCCTCGATGAAGAAAAGATTCCCTATACCGAAGCCGAGATGATCGAAAATAACGATTGGCTGCGCTCCAACCTCAAGAGCGAGCTCTTCGTGGATGCCTTCGGCCAGGAAGAAGGTTTGAAGGTGCGGGCCGAAACCGATCCGGATGTGATCAAGGCTCTGGAACTGATGCCGCAAGCGCGCGCTCTGGCCGACAATGCCAGAAAGGTAGTCGCGGAAAGAAACGCGGCCCCTGCAGTCCCACGCTAGCAAATTTCAGGATTGCAACTCAAGGCCCGGGCAACCGGGCCTTTTGTTTTGCGCAAGAGAGAGCGTTCTCAGTTCCCAGTTCCCAGTTCTCAGAAAAACCATCCTGTCTATTGCATGCCACTGAGAACTGAGAACTGGGAACTGAGAACTTTCTCTTGAGTGTGGGCTCCGAAAGCCCTAAAGTACAGGAAGCGAAGCGCGCGGAGGCGCCCGTCTGCCAGCGGCAATCATGCTTCAATTCGCCCCCTGGGTTTTCGTCTCGCGGATTTTCGCGCCCTGGATTCCCGCGGTGCTGCTGGCGCTGGTTGCGGGAATCCTCGACTGGCGCTACCGGCGGATTCCGAACTGGCTGACGGTGTCGGGCTTCGCGGCGGGGGTCGCGGTCAACACGATTCTCTACCGCTGGCCGGGACTGAAAACCGCGTTGCTGGGGACGGCATTGGGCCTTGGCTTGCTCCTGCCGTTCGTCCTGGTCCGCAGCCTCGGCGCCGGCGACTGGAAACTGGCCGGCGCTTTGGGAGCTTGTCTCGGTCCGCGGCAACTGCTCTCCGTGCTCATGGGCACGATTCTGGTGGCGGGAGTCATGGCGCTGGCCGTGGTCATCTGGAAAGGTCGGCTGAAACGGACGCTTTCGAACATCGCGCATTTGCTGGCGGCGTTGTTCAGCCTGCGGCTGCCCGGGTCTGAGGTATCGCTCGACGATCCGCAGTCCACAAAAATTCCGTTCGGCGTGGCCATGGCTCTTGCAGTTTTGTTCTGCGGAATGGGCCGAGCGCTGGCCATTGGTAATTTGTGATATGTAATTTGTGATTTGTCATTCCACTTTACGATTTGTCATCTTGAGCGCGGCGAAAGACCTAGGGCATTGAGGCGGATTCAAATCCATAGGTCCTTCGCTTCGATCAGGATGACAAAATCACAAGATGACGGATGACAGGATGTAATGGGGCATGAACTGCATGAACATCCAACGCATCGCACGCCAACTCAGAAGCACTGACGGCGCCGAGATCGCCGAAGCCGCGCTGGTGCTGCCGGTGGTGTTCATGCTTCTGTTGGGCACCGTCTGGTTCGGACGGGCCTTCAACATTTACTCCACCATCCAGCAGGCGGCGCAGCAGGGAGCGATCACCGCGGCACGCGCGTCGTGCGCCACATGCGGAAATGCCTCTGCCAACAACGTGGACAGCGTGATTACCGCGGTAATGCAGGCGTCGAATCTCGATCCCACCCAAATCCAATTGCCGTCCGCCATTCCAAATTGTGCCCCCGGACAGCCTTGCAGCGAGTGCCCCAACCTGCCGCCAGCTACTAACCCGTGTTCATCGAATGCCAATATCTATGTCTGCCCAAATGTGCAACTGAATCCAGCGGCCACGCCCACACAATGTGGAGTGGTGGTCAGCTTTCAATATCCATTCCAGTTCTATCTGCCTTTCACTTCCCTCAACCTGCAGCAGATTATTTTGTCGGCGCAAGCGCAGAGCAGGATGGAGAACTAGATGGCGCGCTCCCGAATTCTGCCTCGCCGCGAAAGGCGCGACTTCTCGAAGAGCGCGAGCCGTGGCGTACCCGGCGCGGTCGGTCTGCTGCATGATTTGAGGGGCTCGGCTCTCCTGGAGTTTGCCATCGTCCTGCCGCTTCTGGTTGTTTTCGTCGTCGGCATCTACGATTTCAGCGGCGCTTTCAATCAGAAGCAGAAAATCGAGCAGGCCGCGCAAGAAGGCGCTATCATCGCGGGCGCTCAGCCGATGGGCGACATTCAGTCGAGCAGCACCAGTCCTCCCGGGCCGGCCTCGCTGCTACCGGTGGTGACCGCTGTTTTCAACTCTCTGGCCACCAGCGGAGTGCTGACCAACGCAACCGCTTGCACCCCGCCGGGTACGGTATCTGGTCCGGGCACTGGCGCGGCTGCCCTGACTTGGACTTACACAATTTTCGGTTGTTCCAGCGCCGATCTCAATGACCCGCTGATCATTACCATCAATCGCGGATGGGTATGTGGAGCACCCGGCCCAGCCTGTCCATCCGGGCCCCCTGTGGCCGTCGGCACCGCGGTGACTATACAGTACCCCTATCATTGGCGATTCAATAGTGTGATTCAATTGCTGATACCGGGCGCGAACTATGCGGCTGTAACCCAGTTGACCGAGAGCGCTACGGTCCATAACCAGATGTGAGGATGCTTGCCACGGCGCCGAACTAACCCGCGAACCAGTTCACCACGCAAACACGAGCACGGGATTGTGATCGTGCTGGTTGCGGTTGTCATGCTGTTTGTTGTGGGAGCGATGGCCGCGCTTTCGATCGACGTGGTGACCATCTACACCGCGCGCAGCGAGGCGCAACTGGCGGCCGATGCCGGCGCCCTGGCGGGGGCACGCGTGTTCGCGAACTCGGGAGTGACTTCGGACGCGGGCCGCAGGTCGACGAGGAACGCGAGGAACCTCGCCACCATGATCGCGACGCAGGTAGCATCCCAAAACGTGGTTGGAGGAAGGACTCTTAAGACCACTGAGATCACCGTCACCTTTCCGAATGTAGGCGGCTCAGCATTCGACACCAATCCGCACGTGACGGTACAGACGCAGAGGACCGACCTGCCAACATTCTTCGCGCGCATCTGGGGACGCACGGCCAACACGGTGACTGCGTCGGCCACGGCAGAAGCTTACAATCCTTCAGGCGAGGACGCTTTGGGTGAGACGACGATTCCGGTTGCGCCCATTTGTGTAAAGCCGTGGCTGCTGCCGAATATCGATCCCACGGGAACCAGCAGCACAAATACGATCTTCGATAGTACGACTGGCGCCATTACGGCCGCTACTTTGGTCGGTAAGGGTTGGCCGGGGCCTAGTAATACCAACGGCCTCTTTTCCTTGTGCGGCGGGGATTGCAGTGGTGGCATCCAGCTGGTAGGCCCAACAACAGTAGGAGGATACTACCCCGGAGCGGTCGCCAATTTCCCTGCGCCCACTCAGGCCCTGCCCGCCTGCAGCAGTGGCCTTACCACTTCGTACCAGCTAGCGGTCGCAGGCTGCGTTCAGCAGCCTATTTCGTGCGGCGCGACTGCAACAGTCAATATCGATACCACAACCTATGCCTCCAGCACGGGCACTCGCGATGGCGACACAGTTGCGGCGGCCGAGTGCCTCATTCACTATGTCACCTCGCCCGGAGACAGCGACAGCATCGACACAACAACCATACGCCCTCCCCTTCAGTTCCTAGGGGGCAACCAGAACCCGGTTGCAGGTGCGGTTGGAAACGATGTCATGGTCAGCGATTCCCTGGTGACGATTCCGGTAATTAACTACCCTGGTCCGCCGCCCGCGCCGACCCTGGCCAACCCCAGCGTCACCGTGATCGGATTCCTGCAGGTGTTCCTCAACCCTTCAGCATCCTCAATCATGCCACCGCCAAACAATCAGATCCCCGTAACCATCATCAACATGGCGGGTTGCGGAACGAGTGCCACCGGGCAGCCGATCCTCGGCAACGGGGCGTCTCCCGTGGCGGTGCGGCTGATCTCGCCGCCGTAGTCGTAGTCAGTATCAGCTAACGTTCAAATTTCTGACTAAGCACGCTAGAAGATGTTGGGGTCGCGGCGGGTCAGAATGACTCGCTCCAGGGTCAGTTCATTGCCCACAAAAATAAAGTTGTAGGCTGAGCCGTTGAGGAGCGCTGCGAGCACATCGCGCGCCGGAGCCGGTCCCAGATCGGCGACCACTTCTTCCTGCTCGGCGCCGGCGGGAATTGCAATCTCGGCCTGCGTCTGGCGCTGCACTTCGAACAACACTTCGGACAACGTAGCTTTCTCGGCGTGGATGCGCAGTATTCCGTTTTCAAAGGTCACGGTCACAAGCGCCTTCGGCGCCGCTGCACTTATTGCAGGAACACGCGGCGCAGTCGTATATGCAACTCCGTTCGCAACTGCGTTCGCAACTGCGGCAGAAACTTGCGCGGTCGCAACATTCGTAGCCGCCGAAGGCGCATCCGTGGCGAGCGCGGCATTCCGAAGTTTTGCGGCGGGCGCAGCCGGCACATCGGGAGACTTGGCTCCAGCGGCCGAGACCGGTCCCGGCTTTACCGAACTCAGCTTAACCACGATCGCATTCGGAATCGTCGAAATCTGATACGACTGCGGTTCCAGCAGATCGAGCACGATGCGCGTAATCGGAGGGTTGTCGAAAAACAGTCCGGTGCGGATTCCCTTGAGCGCGCCACGATTGACTTTGAGGCCGCGCAACTCCGCGGCCGGAACGGCGCCGGGAAAATCCACGACGATGCGATCGGGGCCGGTAATGGCCTGAGCATCGGGCGCCACCGCCGCTCCGGAAGTCTGGATCTCGACTTCCATCGCGGAGCCACTTCCGCGCACGATGACGTGCTGGACGCGAGCGCCCTTCGGGGCGCGGTTCGGGCTAGACGTCTGTGCGGAAATCGGCGCCGACAACAACGACGCGACGGCCAGCAGAGCTCCGGCATAGAAAAGGCGTGGCATTGGGGCTCTGAGCAAAGTCTAGCAGTTATCGAAGGGGTAATCCGAACCAGAAGTCGTAGCACTAGTTGCGGAAGGAAAAACCCAGGTTTCAAGGTTTCAAAGTTTCAGGGTTTCAGAGTCGAAACCATCGCGACCCATGATCCCCAGACTGAGCGGACGACTGACCCGGACGACCGACGCCGACAAAAGTGTTCGCGGCGCGCCATTCAAGTTGAGAGAAATAGCTAACAGCTAATAGCTTCCGCTAAAACTTTGGCAGCAGAAAACCGGTGTGGCGACAGTGCTCTTTGAAGGTCTCCCCGAATTGGGCGGACAGCATGGATTCTTCTTTCCGGGCCTTGATCCAATAACCGAGGACGATCAAGGCGACTCCGGCGACGCATCGCCAGCGGTCAATCGCCAACGCTCCGCCGATTGCGGCCAGATCGATTCCGGAATAAATCGGATGCCGGAAATAAGCATAGGGCCCGCTGCGGATGAGCTCGTGGTCTTCTTTCAGAGTGACTCGGGCGCTCCAATACTGTCCCAGGTGCCAACGCGCCCACAGAGCAATGGCGATGCCGATCCAGGTGAGGGCGACGCCGGCCACGGACAAAGTGTAGGTGGGAGGGAAGATGTGATGATCGAGAATGCCCATCTCCCCTTCGTCGCTGTAGCTGAAGAGCAGCACAAAGCCAACAATTTCCAGAAAGAGGACGCCGTAACGCGAGGCGAAGGATTCCTGGCTGACGGTGCGGCGCGTCTTCACTGCGCCCACCGCCCAGTAGACGATGAAGACGATCCACGGACCTTCAATAAGATAACGCCAGATCATCGGTTGAGCCTCTTTGCCGCTTACGGACGCTTACCGGACTATGCTCACCGGACCATGCTTACCAGATAAACGGTATCAGCCGGTATCGAACCCGGGCAGCGTACTCTGTGTAACCTTCAAGACCGTGCTGCAGTTCTCGATCCTCCATCGCGGTCCGAAGAACGAGGGCGCCCAAAAGAACAAACGAGGCCGCCAGACCGTACCACGAGCCCAGCAGCAACGCATTCGCCGGCAGATAGATCAGCATGGCGGCATAGAGGGGATGGCGGACCGTGGCGTAGGGTCCGGTTGAAATCACTCTCTGCCCCCGTTCTCTTTGGATTTTCACGACCGCCGTCAGAAATGGGTTCTCCCGATAAACGCGAGCGATCATCCAGAACGACAACCCGATCAACGCCCCGCCGGCGCATTGCAGCCACACCGGCATGACCGACCAGCGGAACCGGACCGCATCCAGGCCCATCAGAACTATCCAGCCGCACCAGACCACCATCATGGGCAGAATCAAGATTTTGTCCCAGAACGGCTGGCCTTTTTGAAAGGGCGACCTCATGCGCTCGACGAGAAGCGCGGGATCGTGCCGTGCCAACTGAAGGATGATCCACCCGGCTCCGACGGAATATATGACGATATATGCCCACCCGGCGGGCGAGCGGATCGTCCCCGCAGCGCCGAATAGCAGCGCCAGGAAGATCAGACTCTCCACCGCAAGAGTGAGCCAGAGCTTGAGGCCCATAGACTTGCCTATGATTAGACTAAGACTGTTCCTCCGCCATAGTAAACCAGCCTGACTAAGGTGTCGTGGTCACCCTGGCGAGCAACATTGAATGCGGAAACCGGGCCGCTACTCCGCTACAGCGCGGGCGGTTCTTCGATAACGCCACAGGACTAACCCCAGTCCGGAAGCCCCCAGCAACATGGTCGAGGGCTCGGGAACGGTCGGCGCTTTGTGTTTGGGACGGCAGTGTCCGTCAACCAGTTGATCTTTGGCGCTGCATCCGGAAGGAAGCGGCAAATTCGGCACGTACGGAAAAATGAAGCCGCCGGCGAAAAGCTGGGGCGGCGTCGGTTGGCCGGCGGGTAAGTCGGGCGCGCCGAGCAGGGGCCGGACGGGCATGAACGGTGCTGAATCGATCGCGGCCACGGGCTGGTCCAGAACATCTTCTTCAGGCTCTTCTTCGGAAACCTCGGGCTTCGCCGTATCGGAAATCTGGTTGCCGCAACGCGCACGCGCCGTGATTTTGCCGTCGGTCAGCAACAGTTCACCGACGTGCAGGCGAATTTTTCTGCGCGTCCAGAAGACGCTGTCACGAATGCGATAGGAAAGATAAACTTCGCGCGCTTCGGAGGCGCGCACCAGTTGGGCTTGGCTGTAATTGAAGTGAGCGAAATGCCGGCGAATTACGTAGTCGCGCAGCGCCGCATAGCGAAGATCGTCGGGATCCTTTACGCCCCCGGGAATCACCGAGTAGGGATAGACTCCGGGGATCTGGGCGCGAAACTTCGCGGGCTTGGAGGACTGCGCCGCCATCAACGCGAGATTTTTCCGGACGTTGCCGCGCACCCAGGAGTCGGGCAAAACCTGGGAAGCATGCCGGGTAGGCAAGGAATAATAGCGTGCCGCATTCTGCCAGCAGGCGCCCGCGATCGCCGTTCCCATTACCACAGCGGCAAGAATTCGGCGCGTGCGCAAACGACGGCGATACCAGCTCCGTCTTCGTCGCACGCGTTTTCCAGTCGGCGCGTCGCTCACAACAGGGTCGTTCAAACTGCACTCCTACCAGGCACTGGGCCAGTCGGCGGCAGAGGGAGAGCCAACTTGACAGAGCATTCCGGCATCCAAAACCGCGACCTGCAACTGGTTCGGATACAGGAACTTAGTCTTCAGAACACTTCATCTTAGCAGAGTTCTGCAGGGAATTTCCTTCAAAGTGATACTGAGAGCAACGGGACTTCCCAATTTGGGTAATACCTTGCACGCTGCTCGGCCACCAAGCCCACTTCCCGCTCCAGGAGCGGCTTTTGGCCGTTCGCAGCCGACGGATGGGACTGACAGGCTGCGGCAAAATTCGATTTTCTGCGCCGCCCCTAATGTGGGACGTCCGATTTCCCGTGGAGACGAATTCCCAGCGAACCCGCCTCCGGCGCTTCTCCGGCTTGCTGCCACGCTTGCTTCAGCGGTTCAGCTTCTTGCGCTCACAGGCGTCGACGATCTTCTTGGGATCGATGGCGTCGCGGTCAATCTGCTCTTCCAGAATTTTCCCGTCTTTGCCGATCAGGAAGTTGACGCGGCGTGCGGCCTTGTATTTGTCGACGAAGAGGCCGTACTGGCGGGTCACGTCTCCTCCCCAGTCACTGAGCAGCGGGAAGGTGACGCCGATCTGGTCGGCGAAGGCTTTATTGGCGAACGGGCTGTCCATGCTCACACCCAGAACCTGGGTGTCGGCGGCTTCCAGCTGCTTAAGATTCTGCTGGAAGGCCTTCATCTGCGCGGTTCAACCGCCGGTGAAGGCGAAGATGTAGAACGCCACAACCACGTTGCTCTTGCCGCGATACTGGCTTAGAGAAACGTCTTTCAGGTCGCTGCCATCGAAGTATTGCAGCTTGAAGTCGGGAGCGACGTCACCGACTTTCAGCTTCATGGGCGCCGGCTCGGGCTTGTTGCCCTGCGCTTGGATCTGCGGGCAGACAATCGCCGCGGTGAGCAGCCAGACCCCCAACATGGTCGAAACACCCCTTCGTTTCATGAGAACTCCTTCGGAACGATTTCCTAGAAGCGTACCCTGCGGGTGGGACCGTGGTCAAAGCGCCAAAATGCTTCCGTGAACTGAGGTGCCGAGGTTCTCCGGCGGACGTACAATGACTGCGTACAATGGTTGCGGGACCTTAAATGGACCGGACGGGCCTCCACACTTTAAACGACATTTTTTTGGCGGTATGCAGGAACCGCCGCGACCGCGTCATGCTGCAACGGCGGGCCCAGGGCTGGATGCCGGTCTCTTCCACTGAGATTTATCGCGGCGTGGTGGGTGTGGCTTGCGCGCTTGAATCCTGGGGTGTTGGCAAAGGCGACCGCGTCGCCATCCTCAGCGAAAATCGCCCCGAGTGGATGATCGCTGATTTCGCCGCGCTGGCCCTCGGCGCAGTCACCGTTCCGATTTATTCCACCCAGACCGCGGACCAGACTTCGTTCGTGCTCAACGATGCCGGGGTGCGCGTCATCGCGGTGTCCACCAAGCACCAGCTGGAAAAGGTGTTGACCATTCAGCGCCACACGCCGGTGGACCGGATCCTGGTGATGGACGAAGTCGAAACCGCGCACGCGGTCCACATGCAGGGACTGATGCTGCGAGGGCCGAGCGACTTCGATGCGGAATTCGACGCCCGCGCGCAGTCGATCGGGCCCGACGAACTGGCCACAATTATTTACACCTCAGGCACGACGGGAACTCCGAAGGGAGCGATGCTGACCCACGGGAACCTGGCGTCGAATATCTCGTGTTCGCTGGATGGATTTGACATCGGGACCATAGAACAGGTGAGCATATCGTTTCTGCCACTTTCCCATGTGACGGCGCGGCACGCCGACTGCGCGCTGCTCTACCGCGGAGTGGTGCTGGCGTATTGTCCTGACCTGGCGCAACTGGCGCAGACTTTGGCGGAAGTGCAACCCGCCGTCTTTGTTGCAGTGCCACGCGTGTACGAGAAGATTCGTCAGCAGGTGATCCTCAAGGCTACGGGCTTTCCGAAAAGCGCAATCTATCGCTGGGCGCTTGCGATCGGGCGCGCTCATCGCGCCGAGACTCTGGCCGGAACCAAACCTTCGGAGCTCTCCTGGAAAATTGCGGACCGGCTGGTCTTTTCCAAAGTGCGCGCCGGGATGGGTGGAAAGGCGGAGGAGTTCATTTCCGGAGGTGCGCCGCTGGGCCGCGAATTGGCCGAGTGGTATGCCGATATCGGCATTTCCATTCACGAGGGATACGGGCTGACGGAGACTTCACCGGTAATCGCGGTGAACACGCCCCGAACCCACAAACTGGGAACTGTCGGCAAGCCCCTGGCGAACGTTAAAGTGCGGATTGCCGACGACGGCGAGGTGCTGGTGCGCGGACCCTCGGTATTCAAAGGCTATTGGAATCGTCCGGAGGAGACGCGCGACGCGTTTGTGGATGGCTGGTTCAAGACCGGCGACATTGGACACCTCGACAGCGAGGGATACCTTTCGATCACCGATCGCAAGAAGGATCTGATCAAGACTTCCGGCGGGAAGTTCATCGCGCCGCAACCGCTCGAGAATTCGCTGAAGCTCAACCCGCTGGTCGGGACAGCGGTGGTGCTCGGTGACCGGCGGAAGTTTCCCGCCGTGCTGATCGCCCCGCACTTCCCGGTGCTGGAAGATTGGGCGCGGGCCAACCATATTGACTTTGCTTCGCGGCAAACACTGGTCGCGAACGCCAGGGTGCAGGCGCTGTATGAAGGCATCATCGAAGAGCTGAACCAGAACCTGGCGCGCTTCGAAAAACTGAAACGGGTGCTCGTAGTGTCGGAGGAATTCTCGGAGACGAATGGAACGCTGACCCACACCTTCAAGGTGCGGCGACGCGGGATTGAGGCTCGATACCGGGCGCTGATCGATGAAATGTACGAGAAGGCGGAGACAGATGGAAGGTGAACCGTTGGAGCGCCGGGCGTCCCCGCCCGGCTGGAGGGGTACGACGCCCGTCGCTCCAACGAAATATTGGCTGCCACCTTCTTAAATGCTTTCTGCCCGCCGATTCCAAAACCTTTACAATAAAGACATGACGGACTCGTTGATTATCGCTGGCAGGCAGTTCCGTTCCCGCTTGATCGTAGGGACGGGGAAATATAAATCGTTTCAGGAAACCGCACGCGCTCTCGAGGCGAGCGGCGCCGACATGGTGACGGTGGCCGTGCGCCGGGTGAATCTCGACCGCAGCAAGGAATCTCTGCTCGATTACATCGATCTGAAAAAATATTTTCTCTTGCCGAACACCGCCGGCTGCTATACCGCCGACGACACCATCCGCACCGCCCGGCTGGCGCGCGAGGTTGGGCTCTCGGACTGGATCAAGCTGGAAGTGATTGGCGACCAGGCTACGCTCTATCCGGATGTGCAAGCGACGCTCGAAGCCACCGCGGTGCTGGCGAAAGAGGGATTCACCGTGCTCGCCTATACGTCGGACGACATCGTCTTCGCCAAACGTCTGGTGGACGCGGGAGCGTCAGCGGTGATGCCTTTGGGCGCGCCGATCGGCAGCGGACTGGGAATTCAGAACACCGCCAACTTGCGTATCCTGCGCGAAATGATCACGGGAGTCCCACTGGTTGTGGACGCGGGTGTGGGCACAGCTTCCGACGCCGCCATCGCCATGGAATTAGGCTACGACGCTGTGCTGATGAACACCGGCATCGCTGGCGCCCAGGAACCGGTGCTGATGGCGGAAGCAATGAAGCACGCCGTGCTGGCGGGGCGACAGGCGTTCATGGCTGGGCGCATGCCGAGGAAGCTCTATGCGACGGCCAGTTCGCCGATGGAAGGCGTGGTGCGATAAGAACGTGAGTAAGGAAGGGCTCCGAACTTGATGGCTTTGCTCTTGTTTTCAGTCGTGCTCCTCATGGGCGTACCGGTCGTGTCTGGCTTCATAACCAGCCGGAGACAGCGACGCGAGAACCGTAGAAACTTCATTGCATTTGTTGGATTCTGCGAGGCTGTTGTCGCGCTCACGGCTACAACCGTTTACTTCACCGCCTATATCGTCTGGTTCCAGTCGCTCCAAGATGTATACTCGCATCCGGCTCGGCAAGGGTTCATATTTATTTCTGGCTGCATCGCATTGATATCTTCTGCCGTGTCTTTTTCAGCCGGTTTATTCAGTGCCGGAATGCGGCGCGCCGTGCTCATTACCTTCACACCTGTAACTTGGTTGACATATCTATTCGCTGCATTTTCCAATTTCGGGAAGTAGGCTAGAGACAGCGCGGCAACCTACAAAAATTCTGTCATCCTTAGCGGAGCGAAGGACCCATGAATATGAATGCCCTTTTATGCAGAGGTCCTGCGCTTCGGTCAGGATGACAGAGTTGATTTATATGCGACCTTACGAAATCAGCCCTACAGCATCTTCACGCTGTCAATATGGATTTTGTCGCCGTCGATGTGTCCGGTCACGGCAACGTGGTGTCCGTAGTGGTCCTTGAGGGCCTCGGGATTGTCCACATTAAGGACCTTCTGGTCCTTGTCGGTAACCACGACCGGGCTGGCCCCGGCAGCGATGCACTTCTTCGTGCATGCTTCCGCGCCCGCGTTAGCTCCCTTGACTCCGCATTTGGAGTCGCTAACCCAGCCGTTCACAGTTTGGACAGGGCTGGCAAATGACACTGAGGCGACCAGCACCAGCAACGCGCCGGCAAGTAACAACAAGAGAAGTTTCCGCATGTCATCCTCCTTGTAGATTTTAGTTCCCACCTTAGATTGGTTCCCACACGTGGTGCGATCTCTGCACTCTATCACAGAAGGAGCCGAGGTTGGGCTGCCGCGAGCTACGCTGCGGGCCACATGATTCGCTCGCAGCTCGCAGTTCGTAGCTCGTAGCTCACCTGCCATTCTTGGCGCGGCCGGTGGGTGGCTTCGGCGGAGGATCGGGAGCGACGTAAACAACTTCTCCACGCCGAGTGTAATGCAGCTGCTCGCGGGCTTCTTTCTCGATGGCGGCGGGATCGGACTTGAGCGATTTGATCTGGTCGGCGTACTGACTGTTTTCCTTCTGCAGGCGCTCGACCTCACTCTCGAGCGCTTGCATCTCAGTGCGCTTCCGACGATAGACGACCATGCCGTTGGCTCCAAACATGGCATGCAGCAATAATCCAGCGATAAGTAGCACGGCGGCTGCGGTTCCCAGACGACGCCACTCCACTGCCAGCCACGACCAGACCGGGCGCGTGCGTTCCACCCAGCGCGCCGCCACCGCCTCCGCCCGCGGAGCCTGATCCTTCGCTTGATCCATTGCCTGACCAATGACCGCGCGGAGGCTTTCCTCCGGACGTGGAAGGATGCGCACTCGCGACGGTGGTCCTAGTCGAAGATCCATGCTCTCGCCGCCCTACTCAACTTTGCCAGGCCTTCACGGCTGCGCGCTTCGCTATACACGCGCACCACCGGCTCCGTGCCCGAGAGCCGGTAGCAAACCCACGATCCGTCGGCGAGGACAAGCTTGAGCCCGTCGATCCTCACCGCCTGGGCAACTTTGATGCCATAGAACTCGCTCGGATCGCCCCGTAACTTCTCAGTAAACTTCTCTTTCACTTCCGGCGTCAAGCTGAAGTTCTCCCTTAAAGGATAGAAGGAACCAACTTCGGCAAATACTTCTTCCAATTGCTTTTCCAGCGACTTGCCGCGGCGCGCCACCATCTCACAGCAGAGCAGGCCGGCGAGCACGCCATCTTTCTCCGGGACGTGTTTTCGGATGGAGAGCCCGGCGCTTTCTTCACCGCCGATGAGGATCTTATCCTGCTTGATCAGTTCACCAATGTACTTGAAGCCAACCGGAGTTTCATAGAGCTCGATCTTGTGTTTTGCGGCAAGCGCGTTGATCAGGTTGGTAGTGGCGACGGATTTGCCGACGCCGTTTCTCCAGCCGCGCGTTTCAACCAGGTAGTCAAAGAGCAGCGCGATGATGTAGTTGGGTTGGAGGAACGTGCCGTTCTCGTCGACAATCCCAAAACGACCGGCGTCGCCATCGGTCGCGATGCCAATAGCCGCGCCGATTTCGCGCATCTTCTGACGCAGGTCCTCGAGCAGGCGATCGTCGGGCTCGGGGGCATGGCCTCCGAAGAGCACATCGCAAGTGTCGTGGATGGTGGCCACGGTGACGCCGGCCTCGCGCAGAAACGCGTCAGAATAGCCGCGGGCAGCGCCCCACATGGGATCGAACGCAATCTTGACCCCGGCTTTTCTGATCACATCGAGATCGACAATTTCGCGCAGCCGCGAGAGATACATGCGGCGCGGGTCGATAGTTTGGCATTGGGACTCAGCTCTTGCTGGGTGCGGAGTCTGGGGATTCCGGTCGAAGGCAGCGATTTCGGATTCGATGGCTTGCGTAACTTCGGGGAGCGCGGGCGCGCCATCGGCCGTCGAGAACTTGATGCCGTTGTATTCCGGCAAATTGTTCCAAGCGGTGAAGTTGATGGCACCGTCTGCTTTCGACTGGATCACAGCGTAGGAAATGGCGGGAGTGGGCGCAGGCTCGGCAATGAGCAGCGGCGTAATGCCGTAGCTGGACAAAATGTCGGCGGCCATGGCGCAGAAAGTTTCGCCCAGAAAACGCGGATCACGGCCAACAATGACTTTGGCTTTTGCTCCCTTCGATTTCTGCGACGACACGTAGCGCGCAATGCCGTGCACGGCCCGGTGGACATTGGCAAACGTAAACTCCTCGGCCATCACGGCCCGCCATCCAGATGTGCCAAACTTGATTTGCGTTGCCATCGGCTGCCTCGTATGCTTCCAGTGAAACTTCGAACCTGAAACTGGAATCTTCGATTTTATATGACCGACAAAAGGCTGGTTCTCACCACTTGCGGTTCGCTCGAAGAAGCCCGCAGCATCGCCCATGCGCTGGTGGAGCGGCAACTGGCGGCGTGCGTCAACATCGCTCCTCAAATTGAATCGGTATATCGCTGGCAAGGCGAGATCGAGACGGCGACGGAGTGGCTGCTCCTGATCAAGACGACGGAAGACGCTTTCGATCGTGTGCGCGAAGCCTTGAGTGAACTGCACTCCTACGAACTTCCGGAGTGTATCGAGGTTGCCATTGAAGATGGGAGCGCGGCGTACCTGGAGTGGATTGGGGAGTCGGTACGGTGAGCGACGGGTAAGGCCTCATCTATCTTACTTGTCATCCCGAGCGAAGCGAGGGATCTGCATTCTGCGGCGAACTGCAGATCCCTCGCTTCGCTCGGGATGACAATTCATGAATAGGTGGCCCGCTCGCCTAGATCGCGGCCAGCGCCTGATCGAGATCGGCGAGGATGTCTTCCACATCCTCGATACCGACGGAGATGCGGACCAGTCCGTCGGTGATGCCGATTTTGCGACGGCCTTCTTCGCCGACGGCGGCGTGCGTCATGGTGGCGGGATGCGAAATCAGGGTTTCTACTCCGCCCAGCGACTCAGCCAGCGAACACACGCGCACCTTGCGCAGCATATTGTTGGCGTTCGCGAGCGATCCAGTTTCGAACGCGATCATCGATCCGAAGCCGGACATTTGCCGCTTGGCCAATTCGTGCTGCGGATGATCGGGTAGTCCGGGATAGAAAACCTTCCGCACCTTCTTGTGTTTCGAAAGATAATCGGCGACCTTGCGGCCGCTCCGGTCGTGCTGTTCCATACGCACGGCCAGCGTCTTGACGCCGCGCAGGATCAGCCAGCACTCGAAGGGCGACAGAATGGCGCCGGAGCATTTCTGAAGAAACGCGAGTTTCTCCGCCTGCTCTGGTTTGGTGCAGACTACGACACCTCCCAGTCCGTCGCTGTGTCCGTTGAGGAATTTCGTAGTGGAGTGGACGACCATGTCGGCGCCGAGTTCGATCGGACGCTGAAAATACGGCGACATGAAAGTGTTGTCGACGACCACCTCAACGCCGTGCTGGTGGCTGAGTTCGCTGATGGCGCGAAGATCGCAAAGCTCCATCAGCGGATTGGTCGGCGTCTCCAGGAAAACCAGCCGGGTGTTTTTCTGGAATGCGCGCTCAACGTTGCTGAGGTCGGATGTATCGACGTAGGTGAATGTAAGGCCAAAGTTGGCGAGGACCTGATTGAACAGGCGCGGCGTCCCGCCGTACAGATTGTGGCCGGCGACGATGTGGTCTCCGGCTTTGAGCATGGAAGCAACGGCGTTGATCGCCGCCATGCCACTGGCGAAGACCTTAGCAGCAATGCCGCCTTCGAGCGCCGCCAGGTTCGTCTCCAGCCGGTCGCGGGTGGGATTCGATACGCGCGAGTATTCGTAGCCTTTGTGCTTGCCAATTTCTTCTTGAACGTAAGTGGAAGTCGCGTAGATGGGGACAGTGACGGCTCCGGTTGCGGGATCGGGCTCCTGGCCGGCGTGGATAGCGCGGGTTGCGAAGCCCGATAGTTTAGTGGTCAAAGATTTCTCCTGGGTTCGCCGGTCGCGGTTCGCTATTCGCTTTTCGCGCGAACAGCGAAAGGCGAACAGCATAAAGCGCCTTTTTTATACCCCGCCCTCGAAAATTTTCTTCGACAGATAGCGTTCCGCAGAGTCTGGAATCAGCGTCACAACGCGCTTCCCTGCCCCAAGCCGTTTCGCAATTTCAACCGCCGCATACACGTTGGCGCCGGCGCTTGAGCCTCCGAGCACGCCTTCGCGGGCGGCAAGTTCTTTCACCATGCCGAAGGCCTGGTCGTCGGTTACCATCATCACTTCGTCGCAAACCGAACGGTCGAAATTTCCAGGAATAAAGTTGTTGCCGATGCCTTCCACCTTGTGTGGACCGGGCTTGCCTCCGCCCAGGATCGAGCCTTGGGTCTCCACCGCCACGGCGTGCACTTTCGCCAGCCGCTCTTTCAGAAAACGAGCAACTCCGGTGAAGGTTCCCGCGGTTCCGCAGCCGATCGCGATGGCGTCGATGCGCCCGTCCATCTGTTCAAAGATTTCACGGGCCGTAGTTTCGTAGTGGTAGTCGGCGTTGGCGGGGTTGTCGAACTGCGCGGCCAGGAAGGCCCCGGGGTCGGAAGCCAGCAGATCCCTGGCGCGCTGGATGGCGCCTTGCATGCCCTCGGCTTCCGGAGTGCGGGTCACCTCGGCGCCGAAGGCCCGCATGATGATAGCCTTTTCCTCCGAAAATTTTTCGGGGATAAACAGCCGCACCTTGTACCCGCGAGTCACGCCGATCAGCGCCAGGCCGATGCCGGTGTTTCCGGCGGTTGCTTCGATGACGGTGCCCCCCGGGTTCAACTTGCCTTCGCGCTCGGCGCGCTCGATCAAGCCGATGGCGGCGCGATCTTTCACGCTGCCGCCGGGGTTCAGGTATTCGAGCTTGGCGAAAATATCGGCCGCTCCCGCAGGGGCCAGCTTCTTCATTTGCAGCATCGGCGTTTCGCCGACGAGCTTCGAGATATCGTCGCTAACGCGCAGGCGCGAGTTTGAGGTCATTGTCGGCACTCTACAGAGTAAGGAACGGGAAGGGGCAGCGTCAATGCTGGGATTTTGTAATTTTGCAATTTGGTAACTTGGTAATCTTTTTTGAATTTAGGACGGCGCTCGCACCGAGCCAGAGTCGATTTCAAATTACAAAATTACAAATTTGCCAAATTACAAAATCCCCCTCTACTGCGCCCCGGAAGCGGGCTCGGTTCCGGCGTAATAGCCGCTTTTCGTGCGGACGGTGAGTTTGCCGTGGCTGTGCGAACGCGCGTCCACTCTTACCTGGCGATAGCCGCCCTGGGTTTTCGGCGTGGTCGGTTTGTATCCAATCGTGTACTGGGTGCGAATGTCGTGGGCTACGGCGCGGCTGATGGCATCAACTTCGTCCAGCGTTTCGGGGAAGAAAGCGATGCCTCCGGTTCTCTCGGACATGATTTGCAGGGCGCGTTTGGCGTGCTTCGGATGTTCTTCTTTCTCCAGGATGCCAATGGCGTAAACCGTCGGTCCGCCGTCGGCCTGCAGACGCCGCACCGCCTGCTCCAGAGTTTCGGCGCTCTCGTTGTCGTCTCCGTCGGTAACTACAAAAATAACTTTCTTTTCCAGCTTCGCGTCCTTTTTCAAGTGGTCGGCGGAGGCGACGACCGCATCGTAGAGCGCCGTTCCGCCGCGAGTCTCGATCTTCTCCAGCCCTTCTTGCAGCTTCTTGATGTTGGAAGTGAAATCCTGGTCAAGGTAATACTCGTCGTTGAAGTTGACGATGAACACCTCGTCGTTTGCATTTGAGGCGCGCACCAGATTCAGGGCCGCGGCGTTCACCTTCTGCCGCTTCTCGCGCATGGAACCCGAGTTATCGACGACGATGCCCATGGCGACCGGGATGTCCTCGTGGCGGAATGAAGTGATGGTTTGGGGATGTCCATCTTCGTAGACGTTGAAATCGTCCTTATCGAGGGTGGTGACGATGTGTTGCTTGTCATCGATGACCGTGGCATGCAGCACAACTTCATCGACCTGCTTGCGGAAAACAAAGACGCCGTTGTCAGAGGCATCCGGATACTGACCCGCATTGGGAGAAACACTCGGAGGAACGCTCGGGGTAACGGCCTGCCCCGCAGAGGCTGGTGGAGGCGCGGCGCTGGCCGGTGCCGATTGGGCCGCGGATTGGGACTGCGCCGGTGCGGGCGATTGCGAACTCGCAGCCGGGGCCGCAGGCGACTGGTTCGGGGCTCCCGCTTGCGCTTGAGAATCAGCCCGGAACAGCACTGTCGAGAGAAGGAAAATCAGCAGAAAAAAAATCAGCAGAGAAACATTATTCCGTCGGCGCATAGTAACCCGTCTTGGCGTAGACCCGGAGCGGCGGCAATCCTTTTGGCGGCAAGAGTTTCACTTTTATTTTACGCCATTTGCCATCGCGCACTGGGTTCTTTGGACGGTATCCGATGACGTATTGGTTGCGCAACTCGATGCCGATTTTTGTGGAAACGTCCGCCAGGTCGTTCGGGTTATCAATGGTAAAAGCCCGCCCACCGGTCAGTTCAGTGACTTCGCTGAGCAGGCTGGGTCCGAGGCGCTCTTCTTCGGTGGGGAAATAATGATCGTAGATGCCGATAGCGTAGATCAGAATGTCGGCCTCTCTGACCATGGAACGAATCTCGCCTTCGGTATAGCGGCTGTGGTTGTCGCCGCCGTCAGAGATGATCAGCAGAGCCTTCTTCGGATACTTGGCCTGCCGCATCTTGGTGACGCCGAGGTAAATAGCATCCAGCAACGCCGTCCGGCCTCTGGGCATCGCGTAGACCAGCCGCCCCTGAATGTCATCGACCGAACTGGTGAAGTCGGCAATCTCCTCGGGCTTATCGGCGAAGGTGATCATGAAGAACTCATCCTGCGGGTTGGCGGTCTTGAAGAACTCGACCACCGCCTCGCGGGCGCGCTCGATCTTGCTGCTCATGCTGCCGCTCATGTCAAAGATCACGCCGATCGAAACCGGAGCGTCTTCGCTGGAGAAAGTCTTGATCTCCTGCTGGTCTTTGCCTTCGAAAAGGTTGAAGTTCTCGCGGTCGAGGCCGGTCACAAGCCGGTTTAAGGGATCGGTGATGGTGACCGGCACCAGCACCATATTCACGTCTACTTTGATGGGCCTGGTGTGCGTCTTGAGCGCCGGATCCGCGTCGGGCGCTTTCGGAGCCGGGGGCTGGACGCGGGGCTGGATGTGGACGTCTTCAGTCGAAGTCTGGCCGAGAGCCGGGAGGGCGCCGCTCGCAGTAAACACCAGAAGTGCAGCGAGGGAGACGCGAGCCGCGAACTGTTTGCGGTACAACATAGGCCCCACTAAATCCGCGCCATGAAGGGAGGCGACCCGCATCCCAAAAAGGCGGGCCACAACAATCTCTATGAGCCGGATACTAGCACAGGTTTGAAAAAGTGTTGTCACATTTTCGTATGCGACCGTCAGATTCGGCGCAGCACACCGCCTTCGCTTCCGACTCTGCGCATTTCTTTTCGCTTTGCGGCAGGGCCGGATCGTCCCTGCTACAATTCTGCGTTCCACTTATGGCAATTATTTCCCCATTTCGAGCCTGGCGCTACGACCCCGAACGCGTGCCGATTCAGCAGGTTGTGACCCAGCCCTACGACAAAATCACCCCTGCCATGCAGGAACGCTACTACCAGGCCAGTCCTTATAACCTGGTGCGGATTATTCTCGGGAAGCGTTTGCCCGCAGACGGAGACGCCGAGAACGTCTACAGCCGGGCGGCGGCGTCCTTCCAGAACTGGCGCCAGACCGGCGTTTTGCGACGGGATCCCGAGCCTTCGATCTATCGCTATTCCCAGACGTTCCGAATTCCGGGAAGCATTCCTGAAGGCGTTCCGGGAAACCAGGCGCTGGCCGAACGCCGGGGCTTCATCGCACTCGGCCGGATCGAGGACTATTCCGCCGGCCTCGTGTTCCGCCACGAGCAGACGCTGGCCAAGCCGAAGGCTGATCGACTCGACCTGCTGCGCGCGAATCGAGCCCACTTCGGTCAGATCTTCATGCTCTACAGCGGAGCAGGCAAGGTGGATGCCCTGCTCGATTCCGCGGCAGCCCCGGACATCGCTCCAGATATCGAGGTCACCGACGAATATGAGGTGGTACACCGCGTCTGGAAGATTTCTGACGCCTCGGTCATCGCCTCCGTGCAGGAACAGATGCGGGATCAGAAGCTGATCATCGCCGACGGCCATCACCGCTATGAGACTGCCCTGACCTATCGCAACCAGCGGCGCGCCGAAGCCGAAACCAGTTCGGGCATTCCCGCTCCGTACGACTCGGTGATGATGACCTTCGTCGACATGGATCGCCGTGACATGGATCGACGTGATATGGATCGACGTAATATAGAACGCCCGGGCCTGGTGATTCTGCCGACCCACCGGCTCGTCTTCGGCCTGCCCTCGTTTTCGGCGGCGCAATTTCAGGCGGAGACCCGGCAATTCTTCAACGTGGAAGAGGTCGATGCCGGTATCGATGCGGCGCGCGCCACCGCCATTCTGCGGCAGGCAGGGCACGCGGGAACGGCGCTGCTAGCGGTCGCCGCCGAGCGTGCATTTCTGCTGCACACCCCAAAGGCCATTGGCACGCGCTTGTTCGGAAACCTTTCTCTGCGCCTGCAAGCGCTCGACGTCGTGCAGTTGCACAAGTGCCTGCTGGAAGGTGTGCTCAAGATCTCGGAAGCAGCCATTCGCAATCAGGAGAACGTTTCGTATTGTCGCGAGGTCGCCGAAGCGCTGGCCCAGGTGCGCAGTGGAAAGGTGCAAGCTGCGTTCCTGATGAATCCAGTGCGCATCGAGCAGGTTCGCGATATCGCCTTCGCCGGCGAGGTGTTGCCCCAGAAGTCCACCGATTTCTACCCCAAGTTGCTCAGTGGGCTCACGATTTATGCGCTGGAGTAGCAAAACTGCAGTTCTCAGTTCTCAGTTCTCAGTACGAGCTGATCTTACTGAGAACTGAGAACTGAGAACTAGCGGAAGTGCCCACCACCACCACGAACAAAACCCTGGCCATCCTGCTGGCCACCGTCACCCTCCTCGCCGCGGCGCCCTCGGCCGACGAAAAGCACATCTCCGTCTACTCTCCGGTCGCGATCTACACCCTCCCGGTCCTCGACCGCGGCGGCCATGAGTATGTCGGCCTGCTCGAACTTCTGGAACCCCTTGGCCGCGTCCGCAGCCAGACGCAAGGACCGCACTGGACGCTCCGGTATAACGCGGTCGATGCCGAGTTTGTGGCGGGAAAGACGCGGGCCAAGATTCGTGGACGCGATTTTGATTTCATGGCTCCCTTCCTTATCGAAAACTCGCGCGGCTTGGTCCCGCTAAGCTCGGTAAGCGGGTTTCTGCCGCGCTTTTTGGGAGCGCCGGTTAATTTTCGCGAAAGCTCGCGCCGGTTATTCGTCGGCGATGTCGGCATCCAAATCAGTTTCCAACTGGACGCGAGTAACCCGCCGCGGCTGGCGCTGAATTTCAGCGCTCCCGTGAATCCCACTATCTCCACCGAACCGGGCAAGTTGCGTATGGTCTTTAAGCGCGACCCGGTCGTATCCCCGGGCAGCCAAATTATTTCTTTTGCCAACAAGGTCATCACCCTGGCGAGCTACTCCGAGAACAACGGTGACGCTGAATTAGACATAGCTGCGACCGAGCCGCTGATGGCAACCTTCAGCAGCGATAGAAGGACGATCACGGTTTCGGCTGTCCCCCCGGTGACGACACCGAGTGTCGCCGGACCGCAAAATCCGGCGCAGGCCTCACCGCCTGCAAATAACGTCGCAAGCATCAGTAATGTCCATCGCATTCTGGCCGTCGTCGATCCCGCGCACGGCGGCGACGAGCGCGGCGCGGCCTTGACCGATAAGCTGGCCGAGAAAGACGTCACGCTGGGCTTTGCCCGGCTGCTGCGCCATGAGCTGGAAATTCGTGGGTTCGCGGTTGCCTTGTCGCGTGAAGGAGACAACACTTCTACTGTGGATCAGCGCGGCACGGCCGCCAACGTGGCCCGCGCCGGAATCTACATCAGTCTGCACGCCGTTTCGCAGGGCAGCGGCGTGCGCGTCTACACCGCGCTGCTGCCCGTGGAAGGCCCCAGCAAAGGAGTATTTCATGCGTGGAATGCGGCCCAGGCGCCGGCTTTGCCCATCAGCCGCATCGTGTCGGCGGCCATCGTTGCCGAGATGCAGAAGCGAGAATTTCCGGTGCAAGCCTCTTCCGCTTCACTGCGGCCCTTGAACAACGTGCTCATGCCCGCGGTCGCGGTCGAACTCGCGCCGGGAGCGGATGGCGTCTCCGACTTAACCTCCGCCAATTATCAGCAACGCGCCGCGTCGGCGATTGCCGATGCTGTCGCTTCTGTCCGCGATCGCCTTGGAGTTCAACAATGATAAGAAAATCGGGTCATCGGATCATCGGGCCGTCGGGCCGTCAAAAGTCAAAAGCCTTTGAACTCAGATCACCCGATCCATCACAAGATCCGTCACCAGATCCAGGGGTCCACCCATGATCCCACGCTATCTTCTGATCGCTGTGGCTGCGCTCTTGCTGCTGGTGGTATCGATGGGAATCTATCTTCGCCACATGCGCCGACAGGCCGGACAACTTGAGTCTTCGTCATCCGACACCTTACCCGTCCCTCCCCCAGCCTCCGGCCCGACGGAGACGGTGACTCTCTATGTGGCCGATGACGCCGCCGGCACGCTCCGCGCGCGCTCGGCGCAGATTCCTCTTCCCGGAGGACGCCAGCAGCGAGCCGAGGAGTTATTGCGTACGCTGCTCCGCATCTACCAGCAACCGGGCGCGGCCCATCCTCTGGCTCCGGCGGCGGACATCCGCAGCATCTACCTGGTCGCTCCCGGCGCGGCCGTCATCGATCTGAATGCTGCCTTCGCCGACCAGCACCGCTCCGGCATTCTCAGCGAGCAACTCACCGTGAATTCGCTGGTCGAGACGCTGGCTCTCAACGTTCCGGGGATCAATCGGGTCAACATCCTGGTCGAAGGCAAAACGCGGGATACGCTCGCAGGACACGCGGACCTGACCGAGTCGTTCGATGTGACCACGGTTGAGCAGGCGGGCAATCGGTAAAGCGGATTCTCGTTTGTTATCTACAAAGATATTAACCCGTGTTTACCACCACCCCGCTACCCCCCTCCTATTGGGATGATGGAGTTAGGGGGAGTCTTGCCGCCAAAATCTAGAGCGCTAAGGACTTATTTTCAAAATATTCCGGAATAAGGAGTTAGCTCGATTTTCTGCTTAATTCTACTGAACTTCATAGTTTTGGCGGCTTTTTGATGCCCGCTCAATCGCCTCAGATTGCAGCCAATATATTATCAAAGAGCAAGATTATTCACTTGACAAAGGGTAACGGTTGTGGCAATATACCTCCATGATCGCCGTTACTCCTTTCCTTTCTTCGGTTTCACCACTGGTTCCGAACGGAGCATTCGGCGTAAATCCCGCTTTATACCAGCAACCAGCTTACGGGTGGGTACAGCTTGCAATGGCGACTTCGGTTTACGAGGCTCTGTCATGACACTCCCTGAGGTTAACTCCCTGTATTCGACTGATGACCGCTGCCGGGAACTCTTGGAACGGCTGCGCTGGCCCGAAGGCGTAATGTGCCCACGCTGCAAGGATACTCACATTTCGCGGCTGAAAGAATATGCCCGGCACGAATGTGCTGCCTGTGAATACCAGTTCACGGCAACCAGTGGCACGATCTTCCATGACTCCCATCTTCCTCTGCCAATCTGGTTTGTTGCCGTCCTGCTTCTGTGCGAGGCCAAGAAAGGCATGAGCGCCCTGCAACTCAAGCGTACCATCTGGGGATTGAATAAAGGCAGCTACAAAACCGCTTGGTATCTCTGCCACAGGATTAGAGCGGCCATGAAAGAGGCAGAGCGCCCGATGTTGGACGGGACTGTCGAGATGGACGAAACCTACGTGGGCGGAAAGATGAAGGGGTGCGGCTCTAGGATCGCGAAGGCTGCAAAAGAGGTTGTGATCGGAATCCGGCAACGGGGCGGAGATGTTCGATTCTTCCACGCTGAGGACGCGAAGTCTGGCACGCTGCAAAAGTACATTACCGAGCACGTGAGCGCCGATGTGGACGTAATCATTACCGATACTCTGCAAGCCTACAAATCTGCGGTCGGAGAGATTGAGCACAAGACGGTCAATCACATGGCCCAAGAGTACGTACGTTACGAGGATGGCGAGTGTATTACCACGAACACTGTCGAGTCCGCGTTCTCCCTCTTGAAACGTGGCATCATTGGCTCTTGGCACAAGATCAGCGCAAAGCATCTGCCCGCCTATCTCGCAGAGATGGAGTTTCGTTTCAATCGCCGGAGACGTTCTGATCTGTTTATCGACACGCTGCGCCACATGGTCACTACTGATCCGCTGACGTTTGAGGAGCTAACAGCGGAAAGAGGGGAAGTAGTATGACACGCGAAGAGCAACAGATGTTTACGCACCTTCTGTTCGACCACAAACATCTTTGGATTGCGTTTCAGGAGACTCGACACCTGAGGAAGTTTCCAAACGACGATCCCGAAGGAGTTCACGGGCGATTCGTTGATGCTGCTCACGAAGTCTATCACCCGCTAGAAGATGCTCTGCTCGAAGGGAAGCCAATTCGAGACACGCTTGAAACAATTCTCCTAGCGTCGAGCATTGCTCGGTCAGAGGGGAAGGTTTTTTAACTGTCTCTTGCATTTTTGACACACTCCATGCGAAGATTCGCTTGAGTGCATCGAACCCAAAGGCCCGGACCGAGAATCCGGGCTTTTCATCTTTTTCAGATAATCTTACCCAGTCTCCGTAGCCATTTATTGTCGGCTGCGAGGGCCGCAGTCTTAAGCTTTGAACTAAGACGCCAGAGTGCCCGAAATATGAAAAACAGCCCAACCACTACGAGCACGATAAAAATCAAGTGTATCGGTTGGAATAGTCCCTCGAACATTACGAGCGCCTCGTATCCCTATTTCGTTGTATCATGCCTGTCAACAGAGGACTCCCCACAATGGATAAAGCGACCTTCGCCATCGTTACAGTTCTTTTGTTATTGATCGGAGCAGAGCTAGTAGATATCCGGCGGAAAGTGGAAGCACTCGACCGCAAGCTGGATAAAGTTCTCAATTCAAAGTAGGCGGGTTTACTCACCTATTTGCCCACGAACGGAAGACCTTCACGGGGCCGGAGAGTTTAGCTGGCGAGAGTTCTTGATCGCGGTTAGTAAGATCGAAAACATACTGGTCTAGTGCCGAATTCAACTGGCCGATCTCACGCTCCCATTCATCCATACCGCTGGTTATCATCCGCGTGTACTTGCACTCTCTGACAATCGCTGCGCCACTTGTTGCACGCGGCCATATTTCGCAATCGTGATCTTCGATGGAATAAAGATTTATGTCCCCGCCGACAAAGTTACCGTCATACTTCTTGGCTTGTGCGATGAAATCCACAGCGTAAAGACGGGCCTGCTGCACGGTGACGCGGGGCAGTTCCCTGAATCTTCCTAAGAGATATCGGGCCAGAGGAGAATCAGCGTATCCAATCACTTCGCAATCCGCGACATCAACGAGTTTTTGGGAGGAAGTAGAATTTACCAAAGACGGAAAGCGGGAGCCATCTATCCAGTAACCCGCCATGATGAGCAAAGCATCTTTCCTTGCTTTAAGAGCGGCTAGGCAGTCTATCAAGGTGGCCCTGATATCATCGTCGTTTAGAGTGGCCCCATCGTGGATGCTCGACAGCAGATCTCTGGAAAACGACTTGAATAGGTCGCGGTCCCCCGCATAGCCCAAAATTCCGCTTCCGTTGTGCCATTCAAAATTCAACAGCTTGCACTCTGGAAACGTATAGTTTGCTCCGGTCACTTGCGTGTCCGCGCCGATGACTACACCGTCACGGCACAGAAACCCTACCACCATCGTCACAGTCTGCCTCCGGCTAGGCCGCTTAACCGGAAAGTGCGGCGGCCTATGGCGTAATGAAATCATTTTAGCACCCCTTAGTCAAGTGAATAATCGTGTCAAAGAGTAACTAACAGCTGGGGCTGGTGCAGCTTCGAGGGCCGTCTTGGTGAGACAGGCACCCTTCTTCGCCGCCCCAGATCACAGACTTTCTATTTTCGCGCAGCGCGCGTTGGGAGTCTGTTATGGTGCACACAGATGGATTGTGATGAAAGGTCAGCTTGCGAGATTAAGAACTGTCGCAGCACCCACTCGTCGCACAGAACGCGATGAGTGGGGCACCAGACCGAATCGCGACCTCAATCTACGGGTCCCGACGCACCTTGGGCCTGCCCGTGAAGCACTTCGAGCATGTAGCGTGCCGCCGCACGAACCTCTTCATCTGGATGGTTCTGTGCTGCTTCGAGCGCGGCTATCGCCTTGGGGCTGCCGATTCGCCCCAGTCCATCAACTGCGTAGTGCTCGACTAACGATCCGTGTTGCAGTACGCGAATCAGGCTATCGATTGCCAGGGGATCCCGGATGTAGCTCAAGGCGCTTGCAGCGTCCATGCTCTCCTCAAGTGTCGCGCCCGAAATCGCCTTGTTCGCCAGCTCCTGGCAGACATCTTCCAATTCCGCCGGATCGCGGGGATTGATTTGAACTGTGAAATCCGTTGATGGTCGACCGGCACTGGCAGAGTCATTCGTGCCAGAGTCATCCAGCAGCGCGATCTTTATGCGGTAGGTTCCGGTAAGTGGGAAATCATACCATTCGTTTAGCAGTAGCCTTTCAACAAACGTCTCTTTTGGAGCTAGCGAGACTTCCCCTGAAGCGCCGAAACCCTCCGAGCTTAACCTCCGGGTTATGACGCCACCACCCGGTTCCGTGATGGTCAATTCGAGGTTTGCTTTACTGTTCAGCCCCAGGTCGGCGCCAACCGTTTCGGCACTACGATTGAGAACGGTAAGATCGAGGAAAACTGGCGCGTTGAGACTGACCGACGACTTGGGCGGAGAGACGGACAGGCCAATCTCATCGCTGCTATTTTTGAAATCGGGCACGCGTAGGGGAACGTCGTGACTGGCTTCAGATTCACAGGCTTTCTTGTTAACCCCTGGCAGAGGCGAATATGGTGCGCTGTAGCCGGATTTAGTGACGGTGTACCCCCAACAGCCGTCACCGGTGCTATCGGCAACTGTGCGAGCAATAGTGATACCTGTCCAGCCCGGGATCTCGACGATAACTCCGGGGCGGCACCTATACCAAAAGGCTTGGGTAGCGTTGAAGGCGTTCGCCACGTACGGTTCGAGGAACGCCTCGTGTTTTTGTGTATCTTCAGTAACTCCCAAGGTCGCCTCGGCAAAGCTGACTGATGGGTTTTTGGTGGACCCTTTGTACGGGGGGCTCGGCCACGGGAACGGACTGGCGCCGGGATACGTGACGTACTCACCGATCTCACACTGTGCCAGGTCTTCAAGATTGCCCGAACTGGAAGCCCAGGTGTACTGGAATTTTAGAAAGCCATCTGGCAAGTCGATGCCTGGGCCAGACTGCTGGAAATTGACTGGCACTGCCGTCGTGCACGTCTTTGCATTGCGCTTTGGACCGCGCTCCGACGTGGTATAGGTCACACCGCTGGCTGTCGTATAGCCTACATCGCAAGTCACCGGGTCGATGTTAATTCGCCAATAGGCGTTATCCGACGGATAATCGGGGTTTTCGGCACCCGTGATGTAAGCCGACAGGGACTCGGGTTCTCCTCCTACGCCAGCCAGAGTCCGGACGTAGAGTGTCGCAGTGACATAAACGGAGTCGCCCACATTCGCCTGCAAAATCGGCTGCTGCGTATCGACCGTATCGTAATTCGAGTCGATCGCCAGGGTTACTAAGTTACCGTTTTGGGTGCCGACCGTGGCGACCAAGGCGATGGGGTCCAAGACGGGATCCGGCATTACCGTGGCCGCCAACGTTCCAGTGAATTGAAGCGTCACCGGAGTACCTTTTGGAAAGGTCGAGGACGTGATGGTGAGGGTGTCGCTCCAGCCAACGGAAGTCACGGAGTCTGCGCCAGCCTCCCCGCCGGTGCCGACCTCGCCAGCACTTGAGTTAGAAAAGGCCTCAAGAGTGCCGAGCATCACGGTCGCGCCGGTAGCCGTGTTCGCCGTATTGGTGGAGTCGCCGACTTCGCCTTTGGAACTTGCGCTGAGCGGGTTGGACATGTAGCAGGGGGCGGTGCAGACCTGGGCGTAATCTTCGCAGAATCCATTCGATCCGACCGTCGTGCAGTACTGCACGTTGTCGGCGATGCCGCCCGCAGCAGAAGCAGACGCGGTCTGCCCGATCCACGCGCCGAAGGGTAACTGCGCGTGCGCGGGAACTCCGGCGAGCAGGCACACCACAAACGCGAGAACGAGGAAGGTTTTCGTTTCCGTGAGGACTTTCATACTGTTTGGCCCCTCCATATTCATTCTCGGACCCTCTTGCCTACTGGCTCACGAGTCTCGATTGCTGGACAAGGATCGTTAGCGACTCCCTACTAAGGAGACACTTCTTCCTTCATCTGAAGTTAAAATCCAAATTCCCTGAGGAAGTTACTGCTGAAAACCTGAACTCTTTCGGCCTTCGTACTGCTCCGTGGCCTAGCTCTGGACCCAATCACCGAAGAGCAGAAAGCTCACGGGAGGAAGTGCGAGGATTTTGCCACGACTTGGCGAAATGTCAACAGAAATTTTTGAAATGTTTGAGATGTCGACCCTTCCGGCCTATTTTTCTGCCGACTGTTAGAATTCCGTCTGATGACCTTTCGCAGCGATAACCGTGCTCCTGAGCAGGTTCGGCCTGTCAACATTATTCCCGACTTCATCTCGACGGCGGAGGGCTCGGCGCTGATTGAGATGGGGAACACTCGCGTCATCTGCACGGCATCGGTTGAGGAATCGGTGCCTGCGTTCTTGCGCAATTCGGGCAAGGGATGGATTTCCGGCGAATACGGGATGCTGCCGCGCTCGACGCTGACGCGCACCGCGCGCGAATCGGCTAAGGGAAAACAAAGCGGGCGCACGCAGGAGATTCAGCGGCTCATTGGACGCTCGCTGCGCGCGGTGGCCGATTTGAAGCGACTGGGTGAGCGCACCATCTGGATCGATTGCGACGTGATCCAGGCGGACGGAGGCACGCGGACGGCTTCGATTACCGGGGCATTTGTCGCGCTCGGCCTGGCTCTGCAACGGTTGATCGATGCGGGAACATTGACGGCGGCGCCGATCAAGGATTTTGTGGCGGCGATCAGCGTCGGAATCGTGGACGGCGAAGTTCTTCTCGATCTTAATTACGAAGAAGATTCGCGCGCCGATGTGGATATGAACTTCGTCATGACGGCAGGCAACAAGATTGTCGAGCTGCAAGCCACCGCCGAGCACCAGGTGTTCGACGACGCTCAACTGGCAAAGATGATGTCGCTTGCGCGGCAGGGCATCCAGTCGCTGATTGCGCGGCAGCGGACGCTGCTTGGAAAACTCGCTCTGCGGCAGTGAACTGTCGTTTTTCTGCTTAGAGAGGGTGCGTCCCTCAGGCGCTAAAGAGCAACGCATTTCCGACGATTTACGGCGCGACTGGTTCACGGCACGACTGAAGAGGCTGCGGAAAGAGTACGTTGCCGCTGCCCGGCCCCTAAAGGGGCGTCTGATTTTGAAGGACTTCCGGTATCGCTAAAGCGATACCCTGATACGAAACCGGACTTTTCCCGCAGCCTCTGAAGTCGTGCCCTTCCCAAAGGAGGACGAAGGGAACACCCGGCAGATCAAACCTTCGCGCCTCTGTGAGGGACGTCTACTAAAGTGCTCATGCCCATGGCGGGGGCTAGGGTTTAGAATGACTTGTTGCGTTGCCTTGATATTGATAAGGAGGATTTATGAAACTTACCCCCGGCAAACTCGCCGGAATGAAGGCTGTATCGAATGAACGTGGCGTAATCGCGGCTGCCGCTATGGACCAGCGCGGCTCATTGCAGAAGTCTCTTGCCAAGGAAAAAGGTTCGGCGGTTTCTGACACGATGATGGAGGAATTCAAGATTTTGGTGAGCGAGGTGCTGACGCCACATGCCAGCGCGATCCTGCTCGATCCCGAGTGGGGACTGCCGGCTTCGAAGCGGCGCGCCAAGAACGCCGGCCTGTTGCTGGCTTATGAAAAGACCGGCTATGACAAAACCGGGCCCGGACGCCTGGGCGATCTGCTCGACCACTGGTCGGCGCGGCGGCTGAAGGAAGCGGGCGCGGACTGTGTGAAGATTCTGCTTTACTACACGCCGTTTGATCCGAAAGACACTAACGACAAGAAGCACGCGTGGGTCGAGCGCATTGGCGACGAGTGCCGCGCCAACGACATTCCATTTTTCCTCGAGTTTGTCGGGTACGAAGAAGGCGCCGACGAAAAGGGACTGGAGTACGCCAAGAAGAAACCGCAGATCGTCACCGAGAGCATGCGCGAATTCAGCAAACCGCGCTACGGGGTCGACGTGCTCAAAGTCGAAGTGCCGGTGAACATGAAGTTCGTCGAGGGCACGAAATCATTCGGAGGCACGAAGGCGTATACGAAGAAAGAAGCCATCGACCTCTTCCACAAGGCTGCCAACGTGGCGACCAAGCCGTTCATTTATCTTTCGGCTGGGGTCAGCAACGCGGAATTCAGCGAGACGCTCGAACTGGCGGGAGAATCGGGCGTGAAGTTCAACGGCGTGCTCTGCGGACGCGCCACCTGGAAAGATGGTATCCCCATCTACGCGAAACACGGCGCCGATGCTTTCCGCAAGTGGCTGGAAACCGAGGGCGTGAAGAACATTAACAACGTCAACGGCAAACTGAAGGCCGCGACCTCGTGGCATTCGATCTACGAAGTGGAGCCGGCGCTGGCCCACGTGTAGGTGAAACCGTTTCTCAAGAGCAGAGGCGGGTCTTCGGACCCGCCTTTCTTTCTGACATGAACTGTCTCACATCAGCTTCTAACGTAAACTTAGAGTCCCATGCCTGACCGCAAAACCGCTCTCATCACCGGCGCCTCGTTCGGCATCGGGATGGAATTCGCCCGCATCTTCGCGCGCGAAGGCTACAACCTGGTTCTCGTTGCGCGCAGCGCGGACAAACTTCGTCAGCTCGCATCTGAACTCGAGAAGGCACACGGCGCCCGTTCGCTGATTCTGGCAACCGACCTGACCGAGCCTGGAGCATCGGCGTATGTACTCGATCAGACCACACGCGCCGACATTCAGGTGGATGTGCTGGTCAATAACGCGGGCTTCGGACAGTATGGCTTGTTTGCCGAGAACGATCTCGAAGAATGTCTGCGCCAGATCCAACTGAACGTAACGACTCTTACCCACCTCACTCGCCTTTATCTTCCGGCCATGATTGAGAGGGCGAAGACTTGGAGCAAGAACGGGGGCATTCTGAATGTGGCGTCCACCGCGGCGAACAGTCCCATTAACAGCATTCCGCCGGGAGACGCGGCAAGTCGCGTCTCTACAGCGTTGTTTTGCGGCCCTCTAACGCTGCCTGCACGCGGCTGTGTTTCCGGCTGTAGGTGAAATAGACAACTAAACCGATAATCAACCAGATAATCAATCGCGCCCAGTTGATCCAGCCGAGTTTGTACATCATGTAGCCGTTGAAGAGGATGCCCATCACGGGCACGAACGGTACCCAAGGCGTGCGGAAGGGTCGCGGTTGGCCGGGGTTTGTGTGGCGCAGGGCCAGGATGGCGATGCAGACAATCACGAACGCCAGCAGCGTCCCGATGTTAACCATTTTTCCGATATCGTCGATCGGAGTCAGGCTGCCCACGATCGCCGCCAGCAGGCCGACGAGCATGGTGTTCTTCCATGGAGTGCGGAAGCGCGGGTGAATATCGGCGAAGAATTTCTTGGGCAAAAGGCCGTCGTTGGCCATCGAATACAACACGCGCGTCTGCCCCAGAAGCATGACCAGCATCACGCTGGTGAGACCGGCCAGCGCTCCTAGCGTAATGATGTTCGATGCGCCGGTGAGGCCACGGTCCAGGAAAGCGCGCGCAATCGGCGCTTCGATGTTGACTTCCCTCCACGGCACCATCCCGGTCAGAACCGCCGCGACCGCGATATACAAGAAGGTGCAGACCAGAAGCGAAGCAATGATGCCGATCGGAAGATCGCGCTGCGGATTCTTTGCCTCCTGAGCGGTGGTGGAAACGGCATCGAATCCAATGTACGCGAAGAAGATGTATGCCGCTCCGGCCCCGATTCCGGAGAATCCGAATGGCGCAAAAGTTGACCAGTCCGTTCCCCAGTTGCTGGCGCTGACGTAGTGGAAACCGAGCGCGATGACAAAAAGGACAACTCCAACTTTGATGGTGACGATCGTGGCGTTGAAGCGGGCGCTTTCCTTGATGCCAATCACCAGGATCGCGGTGATCACCAGAGCGATCAAGAAAGCCGGCACATTAACCCCGACTTCATACCCGAACAGATGCGGCGCGCCTAAGAGGTCGTGGCCTTTCTGCAACAACTCTGGGGATTGCGCGCTCATGATCTCTGTGACTTTGTTGAGAAAGGCCTGGGTGCCGGGAACAAGCGTGGAATCCGATGCCAGCGCCATCTGACGAGCGACGATCTTCTCCGCCTGGCTGAGTCCAGTCCAGTGGTCGTAGGCCAGCCACAACGGCATCTTGATATGGAAGATATTGAGCAGTTCGATGAAGTGGTTCGACCAGCCGGACGACACGGTGCTGGCGCCCATGGCATATTCGAGCGTGAGGTCCCAGCCGATGATCCAGGCAATAAGTTCGCCCAGCGTAGCGTAAGCGTAGGTGTAAGCGCTGCCCGCCAATGGGATCATGGCGGCAAACTCGGCGTAGCACAGAGCCGCGAAAGTGCAACCCAAACCGGAGAGCACAAAGGAAAGCATCAGCCCTGGACCGGCATAGTGAGCGCCCAATCCGGAAAGCACGAAGATTCCGGCTCCGATCACGGCGCCGACGCCCAGCGCCGTTAACTGAAATACACCCAGCGTGCGTTTCAAGCTATGCGCGCCAGTCGCCTGCGCTTCGTGCAGCAGAAGCTCAAGCGGCTTTTTCGCAAAGAGGTCAGTCATCGGTAGCATCTCTCCTGTCAGGTTAAACCGAAGTTTTCTGGGCGCGCGGCCGCCAGATGTAGTACACCGGGATGCCGAGCAGCACGATGAACAGTCCCGGCCAAGTGTATTGCGGTTTGTAGCGTAACAGCACCACGTCGATAAACAAAGCCATCACGATATAGATGGCAGGCAAGATGGGGTATCCGATGGCTTTGTACGGACGCTCGGCCTCGGGATGAGTGCGGCGCAAAACGAAAAGTCCGAAGATGGTGAGCACGTAGAACACCAGCACCGCAAAAATAATGTAGTCCAGGAGCTGGCCGTAACTGCCGGAGATGCAGAGGACGCACGTCCAAACCATCTGCACCATCAGCGAAATCGCGGGCGTTTTGTAGCCGGGATGCAGCCGGGCAACGCTGCGAAAAAACAGACCATCCTTCGCCATGGCGTAGTAGACGCGCGCCCCGGAGAGAATTAACCCGTTGCAGCAGCCGAAGCCGGAAATCATGATGGCCACGGCCATCAGCGCGCCGCCGGCGGAACCGAACATCTGGGTCACGACCGCGGTGGCGACGCGGTCTTCGCGGGCGTACTGGATGCCGCGCTCCACGAGCGTCGCGCCGGTCGGAGTGCCCACCAGCGGCAGCGCGCTCAGATAAATAAAGTTGCACGCGATGAAAAGCGCGATCACCACGCCGGTACCGAGCGCCAGCGATAACGGGAGATTCCGGCTGGGATTTTTCACCTCGCCGGCCGTAAATGTAACGTTGTTCCAGGCATCGGCGGAAAACAGCGAACCAACCTGCGCAATCGCGAGCACGGTCACGGTTGAAACCAGAACGCCGCCGACGTCGTGCAAAGTGCCAAGGCCAGAATTGTTCCAGAAGCTTGCGCCGAAATTCGCGGCCAGCGCCTGCGCGTTCCGGCCAAGAAAAACTCCGAAGAGGATCAGTCCGAGCAGCGCCGCAACTTTCGCGGTGGTGAAGATGTTCTGAATGAAGGCGCCCGTCTTCACGCCGAAAATATTGACGATCGAAAGCACGACCACGACCAGGATGGCGACGAGGTTCTGCGTGTTCAGCCCAACGTCCATGCCGCCGAGCATCATTGTCGATCGAGCTGGGCCGATCGCGAACTTGGGCACTTTCCATAAATGGATGATCCAATTGCTGGAGGAGATTGCCGGCCAGAAGACGCCGAGAAATTTTCCGAAGGCTACGCCCACGGCAGCGATCGTCCCCGTCTGAATCACGAGAAACAGAGTCCAACCGTAGAGAAAGCCCCAGAGTGGGCCTAGCGACTCGCGCAGATAAACGTACTGCCCGCCCGCCCGCGGCATCATGGCAGCCAGTTCGCCGTAGGTGAGCGCGCCAACAATGGTGAGAAAGCCGGTAATGACCCAGGCGCCAATGAGCAGCGCGGGTGACGCGACCTCGCGAGAAATCTCGGCGGACACAATGAAGATGCCCGAGCCAATCATGGAGCCCATCACCAGCATGGTCGCGCTGGTCAGGCCGAGGCCTTTGACTAGCTCTTTGTCCTGATGGAGGTGACGCTCCCAATCGCTGGTGCTCGAAGCGACTTTCGAAGCGGGAACTGGGGGTGGAACGTTCGTGCTCACGAACCTCCTAAGGGACCGTGGTGAAACTCGAATTTCGAAATCCAGCGCCTGAAGGCGCGTTGATGCTAACGCACTTGCGGCATGCCTGAAGGCATGCCCTGATACGAATCTCACCTAAACGACGAACTCCTAAGAGACCGTGTAGTACGGCATCGTCGTTGCAAGAGCATTCAACTTTAACCCAGAAGCCTCAAAAATTCCTCTGCTGATTTGCGCGGATCCCGTAACAAGTCGGATATCACCGCGACGGAGTCGGCGCCGGCTTCGATGACGGAACGGGCGTTGGCGCGGGTGATGCCGCCGATCGCGACCAGCGGCTTGCGCGTAAGTTCCCTTGCCCGGCGAAGGCCTTCGAGTCCCACGACAGGATCGGGATTGGCCTTGCTGGTGGTCGCGAAGATGGGGCCGATGGCCAGGTAGTCGGCTGTCGTTTTGTCGGCTTCCGCAAGCTGCTCGGGATTGTGGGTTGATACTCCGAGCCAGCGAGCGGGGCCGATGATGCGGCGCGCCGATTCGGGCAGGAGATCATCCTGCCCAACATGCAGGCCGTCATATTGCGCGGCCAGGCAGAGGTCGGCGCGGTCGTTCATAATCATGACGAGCTTGGCGCTCGCTCCGAGACGCGCCCTGAGTTCTCGCGCCTTCTCGAGCATTCGCCGAGCGTTGCCAGACTTGTTGCGATACTGCAGCAATCATGGTTTCAACTGTAGAGACGCGGCTTGCCGCGTCTCCGATTGTGAACAAACTCGTGGCACGCTGCAGCAATCACCCTCAGCGGCTGAAGCCGCTTCAATTCAGCAGCAGTTGCGGCACAGCTGAAGCCGTGCCCTTCCCGGAACCTAGCGACGCAGTTTTTCAACGTCCTGAGACGCGGCAAGCCGCGTCTATACGGATAAGACTTCACAACACCGTCTCTTTTTTTGCCAGGAATCTCTCGATGAATCCCGTATCGAAATTGCCTGCGCGGAAATCCGGGTCGGCCAGAATGCGGCGGTGCAGCGGGATTGTCGTGTAGATTCCTTCCACGATAAACATTCCGAGGGCGCGGCTCATGCGCGAGAGGGCTTCGTCGCGGTCTTTGCCGCGGACCACCAGCTTTGCGATGAGCGAATCGTAGTATGGAGGAATCGTGCCTTCGGCGTAGGCGGCGGTATCGATGCGCACGCCCGTTCCTCCCGGCGGATTGAAGGTGGTGATCTTGCCCGCCGAGGGCGTGAACTTCTCCGGGTGCTCGGCATTGATGCGGCACTCGATGGCGTGTCCGCGATGCACGATGGGGCCGTGCAATACGTCGGCCATCTTTTCGCCGGCGGCGATCATGATTTGACTCTTGACCAGGTCCACGTCCGTGACCATTTCTGTGACCGGATGCTCGACCTGGATGCGTGTGTTCATCTCGATGAAGTAAAGCCGCGGCTCTTTATTTCTATCTTTATTTCTATCTTTATCTCTGTCCGTGTCCATGAGGAATTCGATAGTGCCGGCATTGTGGTAGCCGACAGTGCTGAGCGTTTTGCAGATGATGTCTCCGGTTTCTTTGCGCAGATCGGGAGTCATCTTTACGGACGGCGACTCTTCGATCAGCTTCTGGTGGCGGCGCTGAATCGAGCACTCGCGTTCTCCCAGACTGACGACGTTGCCGTGCTCGTCGGCCAGCACCTGAAATTCGATGTGGCGTGGGTGCTCGATATACTTCTCCAGATAAAGGTCGCCATTGCCGAATGCGGCCGAGGCTTCCGACTGCGCCTGCCTATATAGCCCGGGCAATTCATCTTCATCGCGCACAATGCGCATGCCCCGGCCGCCGCCGCCGGCCGTGGCCTTGAGGATGACCGGGAAGCCGACCGTCCGCGCCCACTCGCGCGCTTCTTCAGCGGAAGCGACCACGCCGTCGGAGCCGGGAAGGATCGGCACCCCGTGCTGTTTCATGGCGGCGCGAGCTTTTTCTTTTTCGCCCATCAGCCGGATGACGTCGGGAGTGGGCCCGATGAACTTGATGTGGCAGGCCTCGCAGACTTCGGCGAAGTTGGCGTTTTCCGAAAGCAGGCCGTAACCGGGATGGATGGCGTCCACGTTCGCGATCTCGGCGGCGCTGATCACGGCGGGAATGTTGAGATAACTTAGCGCCAGTTGCGGCGGGCCAATGCAAATCGCCTCATCGGCAAAGCGCACGTGCAGCGAATTCCGGTCCGCCTCACTGTAGATCGCGACCGAGCGGATGCCGAGTTCCTTGCATGCGCAAATGACGCGCAGCGCAATCTCTCCGCGATTCGCTACCAGTATTTTCTTAAACATCAGGATTTTCTTTGAATGTCGGAGAATCGGGTCATCGGATGATCGGGTGATCGGGTCATCTAAGAGCAACGCCCCGCTTTTCGATCACCCGATGGCCCGATCACCCGATCTCATTTTGTTGGCCGGACGGCGAACAGCTCCTGACCGTACTCGATGGGCTGGCCGTTGGCGACGAGTTTCTTGACCAACTCTCCCGCCGCGTCGCATTCGATTTCGTTCATCAGTTTCATCGCTTCCACAATGCACAAAACCTGGCCCACTTCCAAGTGATCGCCGACTTTGACAAAGGGCGGAGAGCCGGGCGAGGGCGATTCGTAAAACGTGCCCACGATCGGCGACCGCAAAATGTGCAGGACTTCCTCAGGCTCAGGCGAAATGTCGATTGCCGCCAGATCAGCGCGGGCAGGCACGGGCGCCGAAGCCGGAGAAACCGCGACCGGCGCTGGATGAAACACAACGTTGCGCGAGTCCGCCAGCGCCGCGGTGCCGCGCTTGATCTTCACCTTGACATCGCCGCGCTCCAATTCAAACTCGGCAATATCCTTTTCGATTAAGAATTCGATGAGTTCTTTCAGCTCTTTTTGATTCATGTATACGGCGGGTTCCGCTTTGATTTCGTATCAGGGCATCGCCTTGGCGATGCCGTAATTTCTTCCGGCTGTAGAGACGGGGCTTGCCCCGCCTCAGACGCGGCAAGCCGCGTCTTTACGAGAAACCGGCTAAATAATAACCAGTTCTTTATCTGAGGGCGTCAGCACTGCGCAGCCCGAAGAGGTAACCACCACCACATCTTCGATCCGCACGCCCCACTTCCCGGGAACGTAAGCGCCAGGCTCAATCGTAATGACCATTCCGGGTTCCAGCGTCTGGGTTTGCCCCGCTGCCAAGCGGGGCGCCTCGTGTATCTCTAATCCTAAACCATGCCCGGTCGAATGGGTGAAGTACCGGGCCAGTTTTCGCTGGCGCAACACACGGCGCGCGGCGCCATCCACTTCCGCGGCAGTGGCGCCCGGACGAACCGCCGCTATGCCAGCCTGCTGCGCTTCCCGCACCGCCTCATACAGTTGTCGAGCTTCTGGCGACGGCCGTCCGACATGCACGGTGCGCGTGCGATCCGAACAATAATGGGCGAGTATAACACCAAAATCGCAGACCACGAACCCGCGCCGGGGAATGCGCGCGTCCGAGGCCCGGCCATGCACGATGGCAGAGCGAGTTCCGGAGGCGAGTATCGTCGGAAAAGACATGCCTTCGGCGCCGGCGCAGCGCGCCTGGTATTCCATGGCGGCGGCGACTTCGACCTCACTCACCCCGGGCCGAATTTTCTGGCGCGCGACCTGGAAAAGACTGGCTCCGAGTTCAACCGCGCGCCGGATGCGCAGGATCTCGGCTGCATCCTTCACCATGCGGGCGCGCTCGATCAGCGGGGGCGCGAAACGGAGGCGCGCCTTCCCTTTCAACACGGATGCCAACCGGTCACGCAAGCCGGCGGCGATCGACTCCGGTTCGATGCCGACGGATACCGGCGTCAAACTTCTTCCGTGCGCGGCTAGCCACTCCGCGGCGGCCATCGGTGGGGGCTTGCGAGCGATGACAATCCTCGCGACCTTTACTTTTACTTCCTCCTTTGCCTGGGTGCGGTAGCGGCCGTCGGTAAAGAGGATGGAACCACGATCGGCGACCAGCAAAGCAGCCGCACTGCCAGTAAACCCACAAAGATAGTGAACATTTGGAAGGTGAGTCACCAGCAGTGAGTCCAGATGGTTCTCTTCGAGCCCAGATCGAAGACGACTCAGACGGCCAGCGTGATCCATGGAAGGAGTGTAGCAAGAACCAGTTGTCAGTTGCCGGTTGCCAGTTGCCAGTGATGGCAGCTTGCAGTTCTGCTGGCAACTGGGTGCTGGCAACTGCACTCCAAAAAGCGAAGCCGCCGGGCTCTCGGCAGGTTCTCCGAGAAAGCCGGCGGCTGTGGCCCGTTTCAACTTCGCGCTTACGTCTGAATGATGCGCGGAGTGATGAAGAAAATCAGCTCCTGGTTTTGAGTAGTCACGGTACGGTGCTTGAACAGGTTGCCCAGGTACGGGATGTCTCCCAGCACCGGCACCTGCGACACGGCCAGCGTGTTCTGGGTCTGGATGACGCCGCCAATCACCACGGTGCCGCCATCGGTCACCAGCACTTGTGTGGTCGCCTGCTGTGTGATCAGTTCCGGGTTGCCCTGGGAGTCTTCCACGCCAAAGTTAGGCAAGGTGTTTTCAACATCCACATTCAGGAAGATGGTTCCTTCCGATGTGATCTGTGGCGTCACCGTCAGTCGCAGGAATGCATCCACGTAGGTACTGGTCGGCGGACCACCCAACTGGGCCTGGGTCACGATCGGTACGCGCACGCCCTGTTTCACAACCGCCTGAATGTTGTTCTGCGTGACCACACGCGGACGGGAAAGAACTTTCAGCAAGCCGCGCGACTCGGCCATGGTGAGAATCACGTCGAGCCGCATGTTGTTGGTAGCGTTGATAAATGACAGACCGCTGGTCGGCCCGGTTGCACCCAGGTTAGAGAACAACGGAATCGATCCCGGGACAGTGGTGCTTGTCTGGTACAACGGATTGAGCCCGGAGACGATGTTGCTCGAACTCCCGACGTTTTGCGCGCCGCCCGTGGAGGTTGTGCCGTTGCCCCAGCCAAAGCCGAGTTGCACGCCGATGTCGCGGGCGAAGCTGCGAGTAGCCGCCACCACGCGGGCTTCAATTTCGACTTCCTGCGTCTTACGGTCCATCTGCTGGATGAGACGGTCAATCTGCGGCAGTACCCCCGGAATGTCGTTTACGATCAGCGAGTTGGTGCGTTCGTCCGCGACTATGTCGCCACGCTGACTGAGGAATTTCTTGAGCGGCAGCAAAAGGTCCTTGGCGTGGGCGTAGCTGAGGAAGCGGGTGATGCTGACTTTATCGACCGCGAGCGCCTCGGCATCGATTTGGGCGCGCCGGCCCTCGGCTTCCTTCCTCAACGTCTCAACCGTGGCGATGCGCAGCACATTGCCGTCCAGTTGGCGGGACAGGTCGTTGTTCTTGAGTACGATGTCCAGCGCCTGATCCCACGGCACGTCGTCGAGCACAATCGTCAGCGTGCCATGGATCGCGGGATCGAGAACCACATTCAGACCGCTGATCTCGTGAATCAGGCGGAAGAAGTCTTTCAGATCCACATCCTTAAGATTGACCGAGATCGGCTCGCCGGTGTACTTGGCTCCGCCACTCACCGCCGGCTTCTGCGCCAACTGTACCTTTTGCTCGGCGGCCAGATTCACGGCCGGCGTGACGGTCTGCCCGTTGCCGGCAGCTTGACCCATCGCGGCGTTGGTATTGCTGGCGACCAGTTCAGCCGCGGTCTTGTCGGCAAAGCGACCCGCCGCTTCCTGGGCCTTGGCGACCGGCTGGGCGGCTTGGTCGTCAGCTTTAGCCTCTTTTACCGAGAACTTGGGCTCGACGAAGGTAAAGTCCGCCGGTTTCGCGGAGTTCTCTGGCGCGACCGGAGAGGGCGCAACCGCGGTTGTCGAAGCCGAAGCCACCGGGGCCGAAGCCAGCACCGGTTGCGGCGCTCCGCTCGCGACCACCGGCTTCGCGGCCGGCGCCGCTGGTTGGCGGTGGGCCGCGACGGCGTCGTGGATCTTGAGAATGAAGCTGCCGTCCGGGCCCGCCACCAGTTCATGCTGGCGGCTGTTGGCGAGATCACGGTTGGCCAGATCACGGTTGGCCAGATCAATGGTGGCGAGATCGATGACCACGCGCGTGGTGGGCGGCACTTGCCCGTCCATCCCGACGCGGACGTCTTTCACGCCGTCCCGGCCAACGCTGATGCGGCTTTGCGCCGTGGCCATCACGGTGTTGGGAAAGTCGACGACGATGCGCGCCGGTGAATCGAGCGTCGTCACTTTGGGCGCCACTTGGCCCTCCGCTTTGAACTCGACCCGCAATCCATCCTGGCTGTCAGTGACCGCGAGCCTCTGCAACCGAGCGCTCGCCGCCACCCCCTTGCCCGTCATGTCAGCCGCGGCTGCGATCGTTATCACTAGCACTACGAACGCCAGCAGCGGAACCAAGAGACCCAGCAGTTGCTTTCGCATTTCCCTATCTCCCCATGCGAGGCGGTTTCGCCTCCATGTGTTCTTCGAAGTCTTTAAGTCTCCAGGCTTAGACTGCCGGAGTCGTAATCTTCTTCACTACTTCCCGTGTAAACGTCTTGCCCAACCGGTCCTGCAGCGTTTCCTGGAAAACGATGGAGTCGCCGGTGATTTTCACCACGTAACCGTTGAACACCGGATCGTTTTCCCGCAGAAAATAAGCTTTGTTCAGTCCGTTGCTGACCACGGCGATAAAGCCGCTTTCAGAACGCACCACCCCACGCAGGTTGATGGCCCCGATCTCCAGACACTTCTTGCCGGTGCTGCAACCCGAACCGCCCGCGTGGCTCACCACCGGACTGACGAAAGGATCTCGTCTACCGTTGGCGTTGTACTTGCTGTCCGGGACAACGTTCTGCTCGTTCGCCGCGTTCTCGCCTGCTCCGTTTTCCGCGCCGTGCGCAGTTTCTGCCTGGGCATCCGCAGTTTGCTGATCTTCGGTTTGCTGACCCCGGCTTTGCTGACCCTCGGAAAGCCCCGGCACGAATTCCTCAACCCAGACTCCGTGGACCCAATGCCCTCTATGGTGGGAGGATCCTTTCGCGCTCGCTCGGGGCGCGCCTGACGACGCTGCTGGAGCCCTTGTCTGCACCGGTCGCGGCGCCGAGCTCGTCTGCTGCTGCTTCTTCGCCGGAGGGTGCGTAATCCTCTCCGTCGGCCGGGTAGTATCTTGAGCACGCAGCGCCTCATTCGATGCCTGTTGTTGCTGGTGCTGCACCCCGTTCATCGTTTCGCGTGTGTTCTGGATGATGCGGGGACTCTGGGCCGAGGCCAAGCCCGCGGCCAGTACCGAAACCAGAATTGTTGTCGTTGCCGTGATCGCTGGCTTCATCTTCATCCTGTCCCTTTCCTACTTCTTCACCGGTGGTCCGGGCTGGCTGGCCGGCGCCGCCGGATCCAGGTCATGACTGAAATACGTCGTGGTCAGGCAGGTAGCCACCACACTCTCACTGGCCGCGTACTGGTAGGTATGCTTTGTTTTCGCGGCGGTTGGAGCATGGGTCGAGGCCACCATCAGGTTCGAAACGTTTACGATGCGCTCCACTTTTCCCAGCCGGTCGAAGAACCCCAGCATGGAGTAGTACGGACCGTCCAACTCAATTTCGAACGGCACTTCGGTATAGAATTCCTTGGCGACGTAGGGACGCGCCGTATAGCGGCGGATTTCCACTCCCGCCTTGCGCGCTTCTCCGCTCACCATGCGCATGAAATTGTCCACTTCTTTTTCGTCGGGCACGATGCGCCGCTCGATTTCCAGTTGCTGCTTCAAGCTGGCGAGCTGGCGCTCCATGTCGGCCAGTTTCGGCCGGTAGGCTTCGAGTTCCGCGTTCTCGCGCCGTTTGGCCTGCAGCTTGATCTGGGCCGCGCTGTTTTGATCGCGTTCCGATTTATAGATCGTGTAGTAAAGGCCACCCGTGACCACGACGGCCACCAGGATCAGCACTCCCAGCAACTTCACACCTGTTAATTCGCCAAGATTCATAGTCGGTTCCGCCTTTACGACTTCGCCTTTTCGCAGGTCAGCGTGAACTGAAACGCCTGCATGTCCCTCACCGCGTCGTCCTGATAACTTTCCTTGATCTCGATATTGCGGAAGAAACCGGTCTTCTGCAGGTTCGAAATCAGGTTGGCCACCGCATCGCTCGACAGCGCGGTGCCGTCAATGGCCACGTTCGCGCCCTGGTCCTGCATGCTGTTCAACCAGACCGCCTCGGTGCTGTTGACCGTATCGCCGATCATGGAGAGCAGGTTGACCGGGCCGGATTGGTTGGTGCGCAGCTGGTCAATGACATCCACCCGCCGCTTGTAAGCCTCGGCTTGCTTCTGCCGCTCCAGGTAGCGCACCTTGATGTCGGCCAGTTCGCGATTCTTCTGTTCCGCCAGCCGAGTTTGCACCTCGATCGATTTCTTCTCCCGGTCGAGCTGGTACCAGTACCCGGCATTGACGGCGCCGGCAATCAGCAACACCGCAGCCACCTGGACAAATGGCCCGCCGAGGTTGCCCAGTTCGAAGCTCGGCATGCTGATGGCAGAACTTTTCTTGCCTTTCGGTTTCGGAGAACCCAGCAGGTTGATTCGGATCATAGCTTTTCAAAGCTCCTCAGGGCCAAACCCACGGCCACTGCCAACTGGCCGGCGTTCTGTTCGACCAGTTGCGCCCCGGCGCCCTCCGCCGGAGCCACCACTCTCTGGAACGGGTTGAACAACTCCACCGGCATGGAAAATTCCTGGCGCAGCGCTTCCACCAGTCCCGGAACTTTGGCCGAACCGCCGGCCAGATAAATCTTCTCGATGTGCTCGCCGGCGGCACTGGCGCGGAAGAAGTCGAACGTCTTCTGAATTTCGAGCACGATAATTTCGGTCACCTGCTGCAGGATCGGCGTCTTCGCATCGTCCTGCACCGTGCCCACCTTGCGCCCCAGCTTCAGGGATTCCGCGTCGTCGAAACTGAGATCCAGTTCCTTCTGCAGCGAATCGGTGTACTGATGGCCGCCCACCGAAACGTCGCGCGGGAAGAGCGGCGTCGTGCCCTTGACGATGTTGATGTTCATCACGCTCGCGCCCAGGTTGAGCAACGCCACCACCTGCGTCGGTGCCGGCTCATAGTTGTATTCGTAGCAATTCTGCAGGGCCAGCGCATCGATATCCACAATAGCCGGAGTCTTGCCCGCCATCGAGAGTACGTTGGTGTAGTTCAGAATCTTGTCTTTCTTCACCGCCACCAGGAGTACATCCATGGTCGGGCTGGTCGCGTCGTCGGAAAGAATCTGGTAGTCGAGGTTCACATCCGCCAGATCGAACGGGATGTGCTGCGCCGCTTCTTTCTGGATGGTCTCCGCCAGTTCCTGATCGCTCATCGAGGGCAAGGAGATTTTCTTCACGATCACCGAGTGCCCGCTCACGGCCGTGGCCACCGCCTTCGACTTGATCAGAGTGTCGGTGAACAGCTTGGCGATGGCCGCCGAAACCGTGCCCGAGTCCACGATCATGGAATCGACCACGATGTCGGGCGCGATGGGCTCCAGGCCGAGGTGCGCCACTTCGATGCCAGTGCGTGTCTTCCTGAGCTCGACCGCCTTGATGCTCGAAGAGCCCACATCCAGTCCCACTATCGTTTTCGTTCCCATTCCAAACATGTGCCCGCCCTTCTTTTACGAAGATCGTTTACAGACTTCGTCTACGGAGTTCCCGCAGCTTTCACCGCCGCCTTGATTTTCTTCTTACCCTGCGGCTCCGTTTCCATCGACTTCTCTTCCATCCACTGATCCAGCTTCGATTTCTTGAAGCGCCAGCGATTGCCCAGCTTGAAGGCCGGAATCTTTTGCTCGTTCACGTACTTGTAAAGCGTGTCCGGACTCACTCCCAGATACTGCGAAGCTTGACGAATATTCATCACTTCTCGCGAGTCGGCCATTAACGTTTCCCTACGGGTTCGAGTGTATTTTGGTGTGCTGAGCATAACTCAACCGGAAGCGAGGGCCTCTCCACGTGAATCTTCCGGTTTTGTTGGGTTTTATGGGGGTTTTCTGGAATTCACCAAATGCGGGGTTGGAGCTTCGTTCTATATATTGTATTTCGGTTAATACATACCACTACAGCTAGTAGTTTATGCGCAAGTAGAGCACCGGTCACCCGAGTTGGAGTAACTAAGGTACTAGAGACGGTACGGAAGTACTTGAACAGGCGCGCAACCCGCTGAAAATACGCACTAGAACACCCGCTGCCACCTTCAGAAAAACCCTTGCTTACAGGCGAAATGAGGCTGTGGATTCGATCGCGGGATGCAGAGAATTCGAGGGGCTCGAAAAGAAAAGTCTCCCATTTCTCGTCGAATCTTCAGTCGCCCGTAGCCGTTCTGCAGCTCATGATCGCAAGGGCAAGCGCGCCCACGGCGATTCCTCCAGGAATGTCGAGCGCATAATGCCATTCCAAAATCACCACCGTGAAGGCCACAATGCAGATGTAGGCGGCCAGGAACCAGAACGCGAATCTCCAGCGCCGCATAAACCACATCGCGATTACCGGCAGTCCCAGATGCATGGAGGGAAAGGCAATGTAGTACCCGCTGGCGAGGGATCGGCTTCGATGCTGCGATATGGCTGGGAGATTCTGCATTCCAGCCGTCTGAAAAATATACGACGTGAGGTAGTGGGGGAATTGTGCGGTATGGGTACTGCAGAAAATATAAGGGCCATAGGTGGGCCAGACATAGAAAACCAGCAGCGTCAGGTAGTACGCAGTCAGGCAGCACCCGACGAATTGCATGCCCCGTCTCCACGAATGGTAGGCGCTGATAAGGAGGGCGGCTCCGACCACAGGAAACATCTGGAAATAAGAAAAATCCAGGAAGCTGAGCAATCGGGCAGGCAGAACGGTAAACATCGTGTGGGCGATGACCGAAACACTTCGGCCCCACAAGATGCTGGTGTCGACTCGGTTCAGGAAAGCGTCGTAGGAGAGTGGAAACCTGGCGGCGACAATGATGTCGTTATAGATCATCACCAGACTGGCGCCCAGGAACATGTAGGCTGCGGACGCCAGGACGGCAAGCGCTTTCCTCGGAAACGAACCCGCCTCGGAGTTGCTTCTTTCCGCTAATTCGGCAACAAACAAGGCCTCCACGGTAAGCAACATTGCGATGGCGAACGAGAGGAAACGATGCAACGCGACCAGAAACAACAGCGCAAAAACCAAGCGCAGCTTTTCTTTTCTGTAACGTGCCCAGAAGATTCCAATACTCTGGCGCAGCGGTAAAGCCAACAGGCAAAGCACGAGGGCATACAAGAGGGATCTGGATCCAACGGTGACCCAGTAAAACACAACGATTGCGCCCCAGTTGAGATGCGTGGGCAAGTGGAGGTGTTGAATGGCGGGCACTGCCAAAACTGCCAGCAGAAGCGTGGCCGCGTAATGAAGATTGGGAACGACTCTTTGCCACGTGGCGCGCATGATGGGAGAACAGTGCATATTACGATATTCACCTCACCCGCGCTCAGTGAGGTACGTCACTTCTTCTTCTCCCCAGGTTGCGCTAGGCTATTGTGTCTTCCAGCAGTCGACTTTTTGCTAGCCCAACTTTTTGCTAACCCTTAGGAGCACTCATGAAACTACTCGTAATTGGATCCGGCATGATGGGATCAGCCGCCGCCTACGATATGGCCCGCCAGGGCCAAGTCGACTCCGTCACTCTCGCCGATAACGACGTCAAGCGCGCCAAAGACGTTGCTATTCGCGTCAACCGCATCACCGCCAGCAAGAAAGTGCGCGCCGTCGCGCTCGACGCCGCCAGGGAAAAAGACGCGACTCGCCTCATGCAGGGCCACGATGGCGCGCTCTCCGCGGTTCCCTACTTCCTCAACCTGGGACTGGCGAAAGCCGCCATCAGCGCGGGTTGCCATTTCGCCGATCTCGGCGGCAACAACACCGTTGTCCGGCAGGAGCTGGCGCTCGCCAAGCAAGCCGAGAAACGCGGCATTGGCATCGCTCCCGATTGCGGTCTCTCTCCCGGCATGGCCTCGATTCTCGGCGGCGAACTGGTGCGCCGCCTCGACGGACGCGCCGACGCGCTCAAGCTCTACGTCGGAGGCCTGCCCGAACGCCCCATGCCTCCGTTTAATTATCAACTCGTGTTTTCCGTCGAAGGACTGATCAACGAATACGTGGAACCGGCGCGCATTCTGCGCAAAGGCAAGTTGGTCACCATCGAGCCGCTCACCGAGCCGGAACCATTCCACATGGATGGCTTCGCCCCGCTCGTGGCCTTTCAAACCTCCGGCGGAACTTCCACCATGCCCGAAACTTTCGAGGGCAAAGTTGGTGAGTGCTTCGAGAAGACTCTGCGCTATCCCGGCCACTACGATCTACTCTGCGAATTGAAGGAACTGGGCCTGTTTTCGAACGAGAAAATGCGGGTCGGTAACGTGGAAGTCTCGCCGCGCGCGCTCCTGTCAAAAGTGTTCGAGGGGAAGTTTGCCGGCAAGGGCCCTGACGTCTGCATCATGCGCCTGGAGGCCCACGAATCCGTCAGAGCTCCCGGAGTTCGCGGCCTGCTCGGCGGAAAACTCAAAGGCCGAGTCGCGACCTTTACCATGGTCGACCACTACGATCCGAAAAGCGACATGAGCGCCATGATGCGCACCACCGCGTTTCCGGCGTCCATCGTCCTGCAGATGATGTGCATGGGCGCGGTCAGCAAGCACGGCGCAGTTTTGCAGGAAAGAGATGTGCCCGCCCAAACCTTCCTCGAAGAAATCGAGCGCCGGGGAATCAGGATCGAGTATCGGATGGAGTAGTGAGTAGTGAGCGGCGGGCCGAGCAGCCACACTCTTGTTGGAACGCATTCCGAGTTGGGGACACGGGAATTCACCCACCCATGTGAGGGGAGATTAACCCACTCCCCTCTCGGTTGGGAGCCCGCCACTCTCCTTGGTGGGGACAGCCACCGGATCGAGACCCCTTTTTTCTGTGGTAAATGGCCGAAAGACGACCACTTTGTATCCTTCTATCGCATCTTCAGCGAGTTTCAGAACGCCCCGTTGGGTCGCGCGCGCTTTGGCAACTCACTTGCTTGTCGCATGAGTGGGAGTAGCTGTTATGGCCCGAGTTATTAATTTCTACACACCGGCGAACTTCCGAAGGAAAGAGACGACGGTTCCACAGTCAAAACCCGGAAAAGTGATCAGGTTTTGCCTATCGGCAAAGAAGTCAGCGTAGCGCGGGCATGCTTTGAGGTTGCGCCCTCGCCGTCACTGCTCACGAGTCTCCTCCCCTATCACGGTCATCTTCGTCTTCGTGCGGAATTTCTTGTAATCGCGGAAGGTCTGTTCGATATCTTCGTCGTAGTTCTTGAGCAGGGCAAGACGCACGTCGAGGTGAAACTGGACGTGTTTGGGCAGCCACACTTCATCGTTGACCCTGGTCAGCTCAACGAGAATATGCGTGCCTTTGTGAAATCTTGCCAGTACGAAGCCAACCGATATCGTATCGATCGCGGTGACGTCGAGCTTCACCCATTGCGCTTCGGCCTTGTCGATCCAGACGCGACCTTTGCACTCGCTGAGCATCTTGGATTCGCGGTTCTTGGGCACGTAGCCGGGACGCGGGTTACCCTCCAGCACCCAGGCATCGTGCCCATCGACCACTTCGGAGCCGATCAGCCGGAAGTTGAACGCGTCGGCAATCTCCAGCACAAACTTGCGGTCTTCTTCGCGGTCCTTCTGCTCGCGCTCCAGTCGTTTGCGGCGGCCGTCTTCGGATTCGTTCTTACGTTTGTCGATGATCTTCTGAAGCTTGTCGTCTTCCTTTTTCGCCTCGTCCGGCGACAGCGGTTTGTCATCCTTGGCGGTCAGCCGCTCGGCCGGCTCTCCATAAATCTCCAGGACCTCGGAGGTCCTTGATTCGATTTTCTTTACCCCGCCATGACCATCGAGGTGGTGCCGCTCCTCGCGCTCGATGTAGGTGTAATCGCGCTGGCGCTTGTCGTTTTCCATGTCCTTCTCTCCGGCACGGCGCAGAAGTTCCCGAATCTGCTCCGGAGGCATGATGCCGTTGGCATCGGGCTTCAGATCAATGGGTTTCGCATCGATGGGCGGCGAACCCGGCGTCGTTGTGGTTACAGCAGGAGGTGAAGGTGAAGTTGAGTCTTGGCCGCACGCGCAACCCGCCATCAGAACAACCGCGAAGACTAGCTCAAGACGAGAACGCATGAAAGATATACGCAGCAGGCCGACCAGCAGTTCCTCAAGAAAAGCCAATTCCCCTGCGCCCCCGTGGTTAGCCGCCTGGTGAAACTCCGGCGCCCAAGAGCAACGCCTAAAGGCGCATCATGGCGCGGCTTGCGGTATGCCTAAAGGCATATCCTGATACAGAGCGTACTTTCCCCACGGGCGGCTAAGCCTTTTTCTCGGCGCGCTCCAGACATCCCGCCCGGAACGACCGTCCATCCAGTCGATGCAGTTGCTTCGCCTGAGCGCGAGTAATCAGCGGATAGTGAGAAATGGTAAGCAGGTATTCCGCCACGAACCAGACCGGCTGATCCGTAGTCATCCAATGGAGCGAATCGAAACGCCGCATGTTGACGGGCCGGGAAAAAGTCCTCAGGGTTCGCTCTCCGCGCAGATTGAAGTACGTGTCGAAATAACTGAGCGCTAATTCGCGCAGCGAACGATACACGGGCTCGCGATAACGGCATCCGGTGTAATTCGATTTGGCCACGGCACCCCAATGCCCGTCCGTGGGATTGCGATACACGGCAATCACGTGGTCGGTATCGTGCTCGGCTTCGAGATCGAGAATCAGCGGAGGATATCCGATGACGCGCAGCGCGGCCGCCGCAAACAGCGCGCCCTCGTAACAATGCGAGGTGTTTTCCCGCAGCACAAGTCGCGGAGACCAGGCGCTGTCAGCCAGGTGGTACGGCATGTCGTCCAGCAATCGCTGAATGCCATGAGGAGTCTTCAAGCTGTGCAGCTTGCGGAGTTCGGCGGGGGTAAAGCCCCAGGTATTGACCTTGTTGTTCACACAAATTTTCCGGTAGAGACACGGCTGCCGCGTTTCCCGCTGATTGCAGAGTCACTTGAAAGGTAGCAGGAGCGGGCGACGATGGGAATAGAAGAGCGGGTCCGTGGGTGAGCGAATGAAAACCAGCCCGATCGTGCATGTCTCCTCAAAAAAAGCCCGCCCTCTGGCAACGGAAGGGCGGGCTCGGTGTTTTCCAAGCTCGGATCTTAATGAGTATCAGCCGGCTTATCCGCCGCTTTCTTGGCGGCCGCGGGAGCAGGGGCAGCTTTTGGCTTCCAGAACTCCGGGTCGGCCTTGATCCAATCGTCCGACACGTAGCTCATTTTTGGATTAAACGCGAACAGGTTCGTCTGGCTGGACTCAATCGCTCCTGCTGACAACTCGGCGAGCTTCTTCATGCCTTCTTCGCCCATCGCCGCTTCAAACTCCTTGCCCATCGCGAAGTTCTTGTCAATCTCCGCCGCCGACTTCATCGGGTTGAAAATGATGTAGGTAGTGTCTGGAAATCCATAGACCGCCGCATAGGTCGCCCAGTGCGCGTCGGGGATTTTCTTGTAAGCGGCGGTTACCAGCTTCACGATTTCGTCCCAGTCCTTGTCATGTCCCTGGCGAACCTGGAAGCGCGAGATTTCGAAGTAGCGCATGTGCGGTATGTCCGCCCCGGGACGCAGGCTGTATTCCTCGCGGAATGACAACACGACGTTGTCGGTCTCGCTCAAAAGTTCACCGTCCGCGGCATAGGCGCGCTCAAGGGCAGCCGACAGCGTGGCATCCTTCTCGGTTGCGAGCGTATCTTTTTCCCACGCGGCAAACGAATCGTAAGGGGTCAGAAAGAGCGCTCGCGACGGACCCGAAAGAGATTCCACCGCCAGATAATGGGTCGGCCATTTGGCACGCGCCATGGCCTGAACAAACACGCTTTCGGTCTTTTCATGTTGAGTTCCCGCCTTGCCCGGCTTGGTGTATTCCCGTGTGATCACCAGCACCTTGGGTGGCATTGCGGCAGACGTCGTGTCCTGGCCAGCAGCGATCCCGGATATTGCAGCCGCGAACGAAGCAACCAGGGCGAGCCTCGATCCCGTAAGTCTTTTCATGGTTGACCTCCTAGGTCGCAAAAATAGAGTGAGAATCGGAATTTCTTTCCTGACTTCAAAAGCAGTGGAATTGTACACAGATTCGCTTCCCTCCGCGCGGCAGAAAAACCTTTGCCTGTCTGGACCGGCTCCGGCAACCATTCCGGCGCAGGAGCGTGATGGAACTGACGACTGACGCTCCGCACCTCCGTTCCTTCCACCCGCGGGAGCAAAGCTGTTAAGGTCGCATTATGGCCCCTGAGATCGTTGCCGGCTTGCCGCCTGCGTACCAAACCAACCGCCGTTCGATACGCTACAAACTCGACGTCCCGCTCCGGATTATTTTCCATAAACAAGACGCGACTCTGATAAGAGATGGGCGGGGCACAGACATTAGCGAATATGGGATGTGCATAATGGCGGGGGTGGAATTGAAATTTGGAGAAGAAGTCGAGATTGAGTTTACTCTGCCGTATTCCGGCGAACCCATTCGCGTTCCGGGTGCGGTGCGCAACCGCAATGGCTATCGTTACGGATGCGAGTTCACCCTGGACGGTCAAGGAGAACGGGAAGACGTTTCGCGTTTGCGCCAAGCGCTGCAAACCCTGGGCGCCGTCTCCTGAGTTCCGCCGGCCGTTAGGGGGATAGTTGCCGTGGTCCGCCGCCGCTAGCGCAACAACTCTCCCAGTTCGCGGGGACTTTCGATCAGCACATCCGGGGGCACCTCTTCCAGCGAATGCGGAGCGAATCCGTAGGTCACGCCGCAGGTCCACAACCCGGCATTGCGCCCCGTCAAGACGTCAATCGACGAGTCTCCGATCATCAGCGCCTCACCCGCCGCCACGCCCGTTTCCTGCAGGATGGTCCGCGCCCCCAGCGGATCGGGCTTCTTGGTCGTGAAGCTGTTGCCGCCATACACACACACAAAAAAGTCTCCCAGCCCCAGAGCCCGCACAATATCGCGCGAAGCATTGACCGGTTTATTGGTGAGTACCGCCATCTTCCGCTGCCGTCCATCTGATGGCTCCGCCAGGCTCGCCAGCGTCTCTGGAATCCCCTCGTAAACGGTGGTGTGGTCGAGCTTGTGCAAGCGATAGTAGCCGAGAAAATACTCCATCGCTGTTCGGAACAGCGCCTCGTTATCCGTGTCCGTGCCGCCGAGCGCGCGGAGCACCAGCGCGGGCGCGCCATCTCCCACATAGCTGGCAATCAGGTCGCCGTCCAGTTCGGGGCGGCCGATGTGCCGCAACATCGCATTCACGGAGTGAATCAAATCCAGGCGCGAGTCAATCAGGGTGCCATCAAGATCAAATACCAGCAAGCGGACGCGATGCGGATCGAACGGGCGCAGGAAGCGAATCATGGACAGTTCAGGATAACGCAGGAAGTCAGTACCCAGTACCCAGTTGCCAGTACCCAGTTGCGGGTTCTCAGTCTTTTTCTGGGTACTGGGTACTGGCAACTGAGTACTGGTTTACAATAATGCGGGGCTGGAACTCAGTGGGGTGAACAGCGCGGCATGGCCACGACCAAAGTCGATCCCAAGCTGAACGAAGGCAACGTTGCGAAACCGGCCAGGACCTATCAGGGCCTGACGAGTCAGCAACTCATCGACGCGTATCGCATCATGTTCACCTCGCGGCGCGTGGACGACCGCGAGATCCTGCTCAAGCGCCAGCAGAAGGTCTTCTTCCAGATATCGGGCGCCGGCCACGAAGCCCTGGGCGTCGCTGCCGCCCTGGCGTTGAAGCCCAGCTACGACTGGTTCTATGCCTACTACCGCGACCGCGCGCTGTGTCTCGCCTTGGGCGCAACTCCGTATGAAATGCTGCTCGGCGCCGTAGGCGCGGCCGACGATCCCAGTTCCGGCGGCCGCCAGATGCCTTCGCACTGGGCCTACAAGCGGCTCAACGTGGTCACCCAGTCGTCCTGCACCGGTACCCAGATTCTGCAAGCCGTCGGATGCGCCGAAGCTGGCCGCTATTTTGCCAGGCATCCCAAGGCCTCCCAAAAAGCCGAGGGCGATTACCGCCAGTTCAAGGACGTCCAATTCCAGAGCGATGAAATTACTTATGTCTCGCTCGGCGACGGCACCACCAGCGAAGGCGAATTCTGGGAGGCGCTGAACACCGCCTCCAACCGCCGGCTGCCGGTGCTGTTCTGTGTGGAAGACAACGAATACGCGATTTCCGTGCCCGTGGAAGTGCAGACTGCCGGGGGCAACATTTCGCGTCTCGTCTCCGGCTTCCCCAACTTTCATTTCGAAGAGATTGACGGCACCGACCCCGTGGTCGCCTATGCGGCTTTCAAGCGGGCGGCGGAGTACTGTCGAGCGGGACACGGGCCTGCGTTTGTCCATGCCCATGTGATTCGTCCCTATTCCCACTCGCTCTCCGACGACGAGCGCCTTTACCGTCCCGACGCCGAGCGCCGCGCCGATGCCGCGCGCGACCCGGTCCCGCGCCTGCAGATGTTTCTGCTGCGGGAGGGAATTCTCGACGAAAAAGGGATCAACCAAATCGAGCAGGAAATCGAAGAGCAGATCCAGGCCGATGCCGACCGCGCTCTCGAAGCCGCGATACCGCAACCAGACACGATCTACAACTACGTGTACTCGCCCGATCTCGATCCCACCTCGGCGCAGTTCAACACGCAGCCCGCGTCCGCCGCTCCCGAGACCGCCGCCGATGGCAAGCGCCCCGCCGACTCGCAGAACGCTAGTCCGCAGAACGCTAATCCGCAGAGCAAGCCGTCGCCAAATAAAACCATGGCGGACTTGATCAACACCACGCTGCGCGACGAAATGCGCCGCGATGAGCGCGTCATCATCTTCGGAGAAGACGTGGCCGACGCCAGCCGCGAAGAGTATCTCAAGCAGAAAGTAATCAAGGGCAAGGGCGGAGTCTTCAAACTGACGGCGGGCTTGCAAATCGAATTCGGCTCCGACCGCGTTTTCAATTCTCCGCTAGCCGAAGCCAACATCGTTGGCCGCGCCACCGGCATGGCAACCCGCGGATTAAAGCCCGTGGTTGAGATCCAGTTCTTCGATTACATCTGGCCGGCGATGATGCAGTTGCGCGACGAACTCCCCATCATCCGCTGGCGCTCGAACAACGCCTTTTCGGCGCCGGTGGTGGTCCGCGTGGCGATTGGCGGTTATCTGACGGGCGGCGCGATTTACCACTCGCAGTGCGGCGAAAGCATCTTCACGCACACTCCCGGATTGCGCGTCGTGTTCCCTTCGAACGCGCTCGATGCCGCCGGCCTGCTGCGCACTGCGATCCGCTGCGATGACCCGGTCTTGTTCCTCGAACACAAGCGCCTCTACCGCGAGACCTACGGACGCGCGCCCTATCCCGGCCCCAACTACATGGTCCCGTTTGGAAAAGCGAAGATTGTGCAGCCCGGAACCGACCTCACGGTCATCACCTATGGCGCGGTGGTTCCGCGCGCGCTGCAGGCCGCCCAAAAACTGGAGCGCGAGCACCGGGTCAGCGTCGAACTGATCGACCTGCGGTCATTAAGCCCATTTGATTGGGATGCGATTGCCGCTTCGGTGAAGAAAACCAACCGCGCGTTGATTGCCTATGAAGACTCGCTGAGCTGGGGGTACGGCGCCGAAATCGCCGCCCGCATCGCCGACAAGTTGTTCCATCATCTCGATGCCCCGGTGAAGCGAATCGCGGCCACCGATACTTTCGTCGCCTATCAGCCGATACTTGAGAATGCCATCCTGCCCCAGGCCAGCGACCTGTTCCGCGCGATGAAGGAGCTGGCGGAATTCTGAGGGGCAGTTGTCAGTTGTCAGTTGTCAGTAGCTAGCTCTTAGCCCTTTGGCTCTCGGCCCCCTGTAGAGACGGGGGCTTGCTCTGCTCCGCAGAAGCCCAGAGGTCCAACTTGGAACTTGCCTGAGGCGGAGCTTTTCCGTTACTCTGTGGACGATGGAAGTACATTTCACCCCTGAGCAGGAAGCGCAGCTTGCTCAAATGGCCACCAAGGAAGGCACCGACGCCCAACGATTGGTGAAGGATGCCGCCTTGCGTCTGCTTGAGGAAGATGCCCACTTTCGTGCCGCCGTGCGGGAGGGTATTGCGCAGGCTGACCGGGGTGAGTTCATTGAGCAAGAGGAAATGGACGCCCGCTTAGAGCAGATGTTGCGCTCATAAAAATGCGCATCCGTTGGACGCCAGCCGCCGCAGCGGATCTACAACACCTTAGCGATTACCTCAAAGACCACCATCCGCATTACCGGCAGCCGACCATGCGGAAAGTGTATGCTGCCATCCAATCCCTGAGAGAGTGGCCGCATCGTGGCCGCGTCGGACGCGAGGAAGGAACCCGAGAGCTTCTGTTCCCTCCCCTGCCCTATATCGCTGTCTATCGCGTTAAGGAGCAGATCATCGAAGTCCTGCGGATTTTCCACGGCGCTCAGGGCCGGCCTTAATTCTTCGTTTTCCGCGCACTCCGCGATCGTCCGCCAAACGTCAATCCCCACGAGCCGCCGTCAAAACAGAGCAGCGCGAAAGCGATCGTAGCCAGCGCCAGCGGAAATTCGCATCCGCCAGTGCCTGTCAGCCCGTTCTTGAAATGCACCTTCCAGATGGCCACGCCCATTTCGATCACGAAGGCGAACGCGAAGAAGCGCGTAAACAGTCCCAGCACGATCGCGATGCCGCCGAAGAATTCCGTTCCTGCGGAAAAATATGCCAGCCAGCGCGGAATGCCGAGCGAGCCCACGAAATCCATGTGATGATGAAACCCGCCGAACACCTTGTGATAACCATGCGCAATCATGATCGCTCCCAGAACGAACCGCATCACGAGAAGGGCCAGCGGTTGCATCCGATTGAGAAAATCCACGCAAACCTCCAGAGCAGTTCTCAGTTCTCAGTTCTCAGAAGCTATCTCATAAACGTTGCGCGTGAATAAACAGTTGAATCACGGACGAATTTGAAGCAAACCAGGGGCATGGCGGATCTCACCGACGTGCAGTGGGAACGGATTCGGCCCTTGGTGGA
>JBEKIB010000046.1:0-39591 GCA_050011975.1 Terriglobales bacterium
TTGAGGTCCCCAGCGATCGTGCCTTGGTTGGCGCCTGTGCCCGCGCCCGGCGCGTCGAACGTAGTGATGGCTCCGTCGCGAACACGCAAGAAGCCGTGCATCACGTTGTTCGCGTCGTCGTACCATCCCGGGATGGCCCCCTTGTCGTTGATGCCGATCACGAAGGTGTTCGTGGACCCGGTAGGATCAAACTCCGTGAAGGTGCCGTCAGGCTTGCGCAGGAAGCCGTGATTCACGTTGTTCGCGTCCGTGTAAAATCCCGCGACCTCGCCCGACGAATTGATGCCGAAGGCTTGGGTGCCCTGTCCAGCGCCGTTGCCCGCGCCCGGAACTTCGTAGGTGATGATTTTGTGCTTCCCTTGCGGTTGCGCTTGCGGCCATGCGGCCGAAGCAAAGAAGGTGAAAAGAATTAATATCAGACTTGTACGGGCTTTCATTAGTCTCTCCTTTCCATGGTGGAAATTCGTTTCTAAAGAAAGGAGTCAACCGGTACTAATCGGAATGACTCCTATCTTTCCTTGCCACTACTGACGAACCGTCGTTGCCTCTGCCTTTACCGAGCGAACTTCTGTGCCTGCTCCACTATTCGCTTGGAGCGTGGCTTGGATCGCTTTCACCTGTGAAGTAAGCCGGGTAATCCGTGCTTGTTGGGCGTCACCTCTGAAAGAAATAGCAGCGCGCATATATATCTCCTTTTAGATTCGTATCGGTGGAAGCCAAGCCATCGACCGGGATGGCGGCCTTAACCTTGCGGGCCGCGAACTCGGCCAAACTCAGGACATCTGGGCGAGCCAGATGGCTCGCCCAGACACCGGGCCGCTTTATCGTTCGTCGCGGATGGATGTTTACTGTGGCATTAGTGGCTTCTTTCTCGGGAGGCTTCGCCGAGTGGCGGAGCCAGCACGAGTGGCGCTCCCGGCATCTTCGGCGGAGGCCGCTGACGCTGTGGATTGCTGGCAGCCAATGATGGCATTGTTGGTGCCTTGGTTGAGGACAGTGTCGCTGCGTTCAGCGCAGACAACGAGGTCTTTGGTCGTAGATGGGTCGAGATAAATCTGGGCCAAGCCCGCTGTGCTATCGACCGTGAAGCCGCTCACGTTGTTGTTTGCCACAGCGTCGAGGGTGGTGCTCCACAGGCCGATTCCATCAGTTCCGTCCGATCCCACAACGTTGTTGTTCCACACGGCGGTGCCTTTGGTGTAGTAGACACCGATGCCTTCGGACAGATTTGCCTGTACTTCAGCGGTGTTGTTCCAGACCGCCGCTTGAATCCAGGGGCTAGTAGCGTTGTCGTAGAGGTACATGCCGTCGGCATACTGCCCGGTCCCGATAAAAGTGTTGTCATGAATGAAGTACTGCGATGGGCTGCTGGGTACAAATGGCGTCCACGAAGTACTGACCCACATGCCCGCACAGGTGCCCGAGGACTCGTTGTAGGAAATCTCAACGACTGACTTCTCGGACGCTTCTATGTCCAGCCCACCGCAGTTATTTTCAAGGTGATTGCCGGCTGAAGGCGAACCGCCGATGGTGACTTGGCTCGACTTGGAAAATGCGTCCTGAGAAACAGCGACGTACAAACTATCGAAAAAACTGTTCCGGACGGTAAGGGAACCGCTCAGGAAGTACCAGTCAAACGGAGCCGAGCTGCGGGCTAAATCGCCACTGTAGTGCACTCCATTGTCCGCGGTATAGCCGGTGAGGCAAGTGGAAGCGGTGCAGGGCAAGCCTACCATGCGAATGCTTTTGACGCTGACATCGGTGGGATTTTGGCCCGTGAAGCCCAGCACTTCGTAGAGTTCTGTCGCGACGAGCCCGTCGTACAGGGAAGGTTGGGCAGGTGGTATAGCGGTAGCCTTGATGGTCAAGTCCGAGACGCTAATATTGCCCTCCACAAACTCAAACAAGCTAGGCCAGAGACAAGTTGTGAGGTTGGGCTGGCACGAACCCACGAATTGGTCCGGCCAGTTGACAGGTAGATTGGGAAGGGCTTCGATGATCGTGCTGTCCATACCCATCCCTTTGAAGGTTCCCTGAAAGTTGTAAACGACGACCTGCTTGGTGAAGTATGTTCCCGGGGCCAGTTGCACGGTGCAGCCCGGACCGTACTTCACGCAGGTATTCAGCGCCCCTTGGATTTTGGCCGTGTCATCCACGCCGTTTGGCGGCGGGACCTTCACTGTGTGCCCGCCCGCCCAGACGGTAGCGGGCAGAAGCAGGATGAATCCCAAAATGGCCCCGAGAATAGCAACTCCGAGGCTGGCACGTTTCACTTTGCAGTTCATGTACGACATGCAGATTTCTCCTCTCGCTAAGAATTTGTCTCGTCTCCCAAGAATTGAGGTCATTCGCCTCAGGGGATGCCTCTCAAGCGGGAACTGTTCTCCCAGAGCTAGGACCCACAAGCGCCACCATCGTGCTGCAACCCGGACTTCGCGGCAATGCACGGCGTGTCACCTGTGAGTCAACTGCAAGTCAACTGGGCAGTAGCCGGGTCGGAATCCTGCGTGTTGGCTGGTGCGAGGGTGTGTCGCATGCCCTTGAATCTAGAGCAGATGCCGCGCTGCTAGCCCGTTCCGTCACATCGAGATGTGAGTGCAATCACTGATTCACCTTGAATTTCCATTTACGGTGCCGATACCGCCTGGCGACAGCGGACCGTACATGCCTCAGATTCTCTTCAGTTCATTAACCGTGCCGACCAATCGGAAGTAAGATTGGACTTTGTCCCGAAGCGTAGGGTGCGGTTCTTAGAATTTGTGGAGCGAAAGGCGGCCAACGCCTCGTGCCAGTTCTGGCTACAACACGTCGGCAAGTACGGTTCGGACCGTTCACGGTCGACCTGGTCTCGCGGGAATTGCGCAAAGAGGACAGCAAGGTCCCACTCCAAGGTCTGCCCTTCCAAATTCTCACTATTCTTGTGGACCAGCCTGGGGAGTGGATTACCCGCGAGGAACTCCGCCAGCGTCTGTGGCACGCCGACATCTTCGTAGATTTCGACCACTCCATCAACACCGCCATCGGGAAGCTGCGGAGAGCGCTTGGTGATGACGCCGATGAGCCTCGCTACATAGAAACTCTGCCGCGCCACGGCTACCGGCTGATTGCTGAGGTGGAGGATGAGCGGCCGCAGCAAGACTCCAAGGTAGCGAAGCAGAAGCTCTGGAAGATGGTTGTCCCATCGGCAGTTCTGCTGGTCGGGCTGATCGCGGGCTGGCTTCTCTATCCGCGCCGCCAAGTCGGAGCACTGACCGACAAGGACACCATTGTTCTTTCCGATTTCGACAACAAGACAGGCGATGCCGTATTCGACGACACGCTGAAGCAGGGACTGTCGGTACAGCTTGAACAATCGCCGTTTCTCGGCCTGATTTCCGAGCGCCGGGTTAATTCGACCTTGAAGCTGATGGGCCGTCCCGCCGGGGAACGGTTGACGCCGGAGGTCACAAGCGAGGTTTGTCAGCGCACGGGTAGCAAGGCCATCGTGACCGGCTCGATTGCGGGGCTGGGCAATCAGTACGTGATTGGCCTGAAGGCGGTGGACTGCAACACGGGGGACGTGCTGGCCGAGGCGCAGGAGCAGGCGGCGGGCAAGGAAGCGGTGCTCAAGGCTCTGGACAATGCGGCGATCAGCTTGCGTAGGAGGCTGGGCGAGTCGCTCAGCTCAGTGGAGAAGTACGCTACGCCGCTGGAGGAGGCGACCACGCCATCCCTGGAGGCGCTGAAAGCCTACAGCCTGGGGGTTAAGACGGAATATGCGAAAGGGATCACACCCTCGCTGCCCTTCTACAAACGGGCGGCGGAACTCGACCCGAATTTTGCCATGGCCTACTCCTGGATGTCGTCTGTCTACAGGGACCTAAACGAAGTTGGGCGGGCGGCCGAAAATGCACGCAAGGCTTACGACCTGCGGGAGAAGGTCAGCGAACGGGAGCGGTTCACCATCGAGGGACGCTACTACGTGAATGCGACGGGAGAGCTGGAGAAAGCGGCGCAGACCTTCGAACTGTGGCAGCAAACCTACCTAAGAGACGACTTTCCTCACAGATGGCTGGGACTAATTCTCTTTGCCTTGGGAAACCGTGAAAAAGCATTGGAGGAATTCAGGGACGCGCTGCGTCTGGAGCCAAATAATGTCTTCAACTATCTCAACCTAGGCAGCGCCTACACGGCCCTCAACCGGTTGGATGAAGCGGATGCGGTGTACAAGCAGGCGGAGGGGCGCAAGCTGGTGAATGAGTTTCTGTTCTCGTACCGCTATCAGTTGGCTTTTCTGAAAGGCGATGCGGCGCAGATGGCGCAGTCGGTCTCAGCCGTCATGGAAAAGCCGGGCGCGGAAGACATGTTGCTGGCCGCGCAAGCGGACACGGAAGGTTGGTACGGTAAGCTGAAGAATGCGCACGAACTGACCAGGTGGGCGACGGATTCAGCCCAGCACAACGACGCCAAAGAGACGGCCGCAGGATATCAGGCAGCGGCAGCACTACGCGAGGTGGAAGCGGAAAACTGGGAGCAGGCGCGTGCCGACGCGAAGGCAGCAGTGAAGCTGGCTCCGAACCGCGATGTGCAGGCGATAGCGGCGCTGGCTCTGGCGCGGGCGGGCGATACCGCAGCGGCGGAGAAGCTGGCTGCCGAACTCGATAAGACCTTCCCGCTGGGCACGCTGGTCCAGAAGTATTGGCTGCCCACAATTCGTGCGGCCGTCGCTCTGGAGCGCAAAGACCCGAACCAGGCAATCGAACTATTGAAGGCAGTGAGCACGATCGAACTTAGCACACCAACGCACCTCACGATATTCCTGTGCCCGGTTTATTTGCGTGGGGAAGCCTATCTCATGCTCCACGACGGCAGCGCGGCGGCGGCGGAATTTCAGAAATTCATTGATCACCGAGGATTGGTGGTGAACTTTCCATGGGGAGCACTGGCCCGGCTGGGACTGGCGCGCGCCTATACCCTGCAGGGCGACACGGCCAAAGCGCGCGCCGCCTATCAGGATTTCCTCACGCTCTGGAAAGACGCCGACCCCGACCTCCCCACACTGAAGCAAGCCAAGGCCGAGTACGATAAACTGCAATAGCTTCGAGTCACCCTCGAAGCGCAGTTGTTGGAATCGGCTAGCGTGCTTTGCCTTGATGCACGCAATCGCGTGCGCTTTGCCCTTGGTTGGTGATGGCGCTCTGATCGACAATCTCGGGGCCTCAACCGAATCTGTAATCACGCGGGAACACGATGAGTTCAGCCCCGTCTCATGGTGAACATTCCCGGATAGTCGGAGACAGAAAGCCGAGTCTGCAGCGGTCCGTCTCAAGGCCGGACATTGTCCGCCGCGAACGCGGGCAGAGCCTTGACACGGATCGCGCCTCGGCTACACTCATCCGATCCAGGGAATGGTCGCGATTGGTTCTAGCGGTGCGTATCCGGTGGCTGCTCCGCAAGAAGCTCCTGGGTCCAGCGATGTTTATTTGACTTCACCTGCCGCATGATTTCCTTGTATTGCTCTGCGCTCAGCCACTCGCCGCGTGACATTGGAGAAAGCACGCTGGTCAGAAAAACTTGCAGACCAAGCACCTCTGTCAGCAGTTGCCTTCCGTATTTGGCGTGGTCACCGGAGTTCATCTGGTCGCTACCGCGGAGCTCTCGAAAGATGACTTCGCGCATCCATTCGCTAAGGCGTTTGCCGCGCGCTGCCGCCGCGCGTTCGAGTTCGGCCAACTCGGATTGAGTCACCTTCGTACTGGCAGTATGAACGCGGAAATTTTGTGGTCCGTTCTTCTTGACGGGTGCGAGTTCTTCGGACATTGCCACCTCTTTTCAACAAGTACACCTGGGACGCTCTGAAGCGCTGTAGAGCGCCCTCGGAACTGTAGGTTGTTCATTCTGAACAGGTCACTCTGGAGCGCTCCGAAGCGCTCTGCAGCACCCTCGAAGGGGTGGAGTGTCCACATTGCTTCCGGTGCGAAGCACCGCGTTCTTACAACTCGCCGTATTCCAGTACCTGAGCCTCCCATGTATGGATCACCTCGGGGGCCTGCCACGCGCGTCGAAACAAATTCCGGATCGACTGCCAGTCTTCCATCGGGAATCCGAAAGTGATTCCATTCTCCCGCGCAAAGAAAAACACTCCCCTTTCCTCGTTCTCCAGGATCGCCGTGTGCGCGTAGAAATAGTAGCCTTGCCATTGGCAAAGATCCCGCTCCAAATCAAGCTCTTCCAGCATCCTTCGGAACTCCGCAATCCTCGGGTATCCACACACCGGATAGCGCGGGGCAAGTGGTCCGGGAAACTGCCAACGAGGGGAGAATTCATTTCCCTCTTCCCGCACCAGATCGAGGCGGTATCCGCCTTCTTCCAAGGAGGGCAATGCCGGCTGCACCGCAAGCTCAAAATCCTCGTCGTTTGTCTCCGCAGGCAACTTCTCTCGCAGGGGCTTGCGGTGAAGGGAATAGTGGCCGCGCGCGCACACCCGCCACAGGGCTGGCCAGTGCGGCCAAAGTGCATCGTTCACCTTCTCAATATTCGAGAACGTCTCCTCATCGAGAAGTCGGTAGAGATTCCGCACGGCGAGGATCGGTTTGCGCCGCTTTTGAGCCGGGTTCCTCAGCATTTGAATGGTGTGATTCACCACCCGGCGCACGTCATCGCTTCCAACATCCTTAGGTTCCTTTGCTTCGACCTGTTTGTCCCCTGGAAGAGTCAGCAGGTATACAAAGTCCAGTGGGGACTTCTTCGGTCTGCGTGCGAGGGCGTAAGCCGCAAGGAATGCCTCCAGGATTTCGGCCAGGGACTCGTAGGAAATCTGGCCTTGTGCGGTCTTCGTAAATGACTCTGCGCCCCGCGCACAGTAGTGGGCCACCATGGTCCATTCCGCCTGCGAAAGCGAGAGTCTTGCGTCTGCCTTCCCGCGAATTCTTAGTAGGGAATCCGTCGGCTCAGTGAGCAGGTTTACCAACTCAAGACGGTCGTCTCGGGCAGACTCAAGAAGCTGCTTTGCCGCTTCCGATGTCGAGACAGTTTGGCCGGTCTTCAGCGCCATGATTTCCCTCAGCTTATCGAGCCGGGAGCGCAGCGCATCGGAGATGCGAATGGAGATTACCGGCTGCTGCGGTGTCACTGCCTTTTCCGTCATGCGACCCCTCTCCTTGACTGTTACACTTATTTATAATGTACCGTTACATATTGACTATACGTGTACAGATGCGATATTGTCAAGTGTGCCGACTGGTGCAGATGGAAGGCGTATGTCGCTGTCTCACGTGAACGCTAGGATGAACAGATTTACAGCAAAGCTAACGATAGGGTTGCATCGGCGGCCTGTGGCAGGAGCGCGCAGGAACCGCAGGTTCGCAGACTTTGGCTCACGATGTCACCGAGGGTGAAGCAGTCGGGACCTGAGAACTGGTTTGAGGATGGAGCAGTACCGTGAACGCAGCAGAAGACAGGGAACCATTTGTGACGCCTGAAGAAGCGGCAACGTTTCTCAGCATCAGCCCTGTGACAGTAAAGAAGATGGCTCGGAAAGGGTGCCTTCCTGCACATCCGATAGGCAATGGACTTCGCAAACGCTGGCGCTTTCTAATTTCTGAACTAGCTTCGCACATGCGCTGTCGTGTACATTCGGAATCGTCATCCGTGCGCGCTTTAAGGAGGAAAGCTTCTTGAAACGCACACAGCAAGATGTCGGAACCATTGTCCGCAAGAGAAGAGCGCGGGGACCAGATGTATGGGTTTGGCGCTTTTACGAAACGGACGAAATCGGCGTTACGCGAAAGCGCAGCGTAGTGTTGACGGGAAACGTGGAGAAATGGCCAACGGAAGCTCACGTCTGGCAGGCATCGAGAGAGTTTCGATACCAGCGGATGGAGCAATTTTCCGGTCCATCGTTCGGAGCATTGGCAAGGCGATACATGCGCGAAGCAATGCCAGAGCGGTATTCAACCAAGAAGTCCTACGAGTCCATTTTGAAGAGACATATTTTGCCACAATGGGGCGACGCTCCGTTGGCCGAAGTGAAAAGGCCCCTTCAGGTGGAACAATGGTTGAAGGAATTGCACCATTCTCCCAAAACGAAGTCCAACATAAAAAGCCTCCTCCATCGCATTTTTGAGTACGCGATGAAATGGGAGATTTTGGATACTCAGAGAAACCCGATGGAGTTGGTTGAAATCAAGGGCGTGACGAAACGTGTTCGCAAGAAAGTTGTGCTCACGATCGAGCAATATCACGCTCTTCTCGCCGAGTTTCCTTACCACATTCAAGTGATGGTCATGATTGCCATGTGCCTGGGCTTGCGCATCAGTGAGATCAGGGCATTGCAGTGGCAGGATTTTGACTTGAAGCGACGGATGCTGACGTTGACCCGATCCATTGTGGGCCGCTACGTCTGGAACGGCGGGAAAACCGAATCTTCAGAAGACGAAGTGACTCTGGATTCCAATCTGGTGTCCGTTCTGGAGGATTGGCGGAAGCGATGTGTCGAAACGCCGGAGGCTTGGCTATTCGCGAATGCGGATACGAAACGCCCAGTCCACGGTGATGCCATTCAGAAGGATTACTTGCGACCAGCCGGTGAAAAGATTGGATTGCAAGGAGTGGGCTGGCACAGTTTTCGGCACACATATCGAACGCTGATTGATGATATCGGCACGCCTCTCGGGGTGCAGCAGCGCCTCATGCGGCACGCCGACATCAAGACGACCATGAATACCTACGGCTCAGCATTTGAGAAAACCAAGCGCCGAGCCAATAGCCGGGTAGCAGCTCTGGTCTTGCCGTCCGCAATCAAACGGCAGCTCAGGAATCGGGCGAAGGATTTTTCTTTGGAGAATTTGAGGCCCGCAACAGCCGCGATCCACTGATTTGCGAATCGGGGACTACGCCATCAGTCCCTCAAATTTGTAAGTGGTTGCGGGGGGTGGATTTGAACCACCGACCTTTGGGTTATGAGGGCTGCTAGATGTTTCTAACTTATTGAATGTGGGGCATGGGCGATGCCTTACAGATCTTGAAAATCACGCTCGGGAACACTCGGGAACAATGAATCGTAAGCGAACGTGAGCGCGTTTCAAGTCTCGGTCGATCACGCGTCCGAGTGCCGCATCCTCCGGGGCAGCAACCACCGCGGGCGCAAACGCAGTAACTGCACCAAGCATAAGAACACGAAAACCGCGAGTGAACAAGGCGAATTACCTCCTCGTGTCGTCCGTGAACTCTCGGCTTTGTCGTGAGGGAAGTTTCGGGTTGGCTAACTGCTAGAAATTTGCGTTTTACAGAGCTTTCCGACATATCTGTGCCGAATGTCCCAATTTCAAACTATGGCGCCGGCCTTGCCGAAAGAGTCACCAAGGTATAGTGCTGGATCTGCCTCAGGGTCAACTCGCAGACGTTCCTATGCAGAGAGAGGCCAGCGAACTGAGGCTGGGCCGCGTCCGGCGAAAGGACTTCCACCTCCCACCGGCTCAGGTCCAACCCGCTCAGCTCCAGCCGGACTTTCACACTCTCTGCTGCTGCCTGGCGATCGTAGTTGAGCAAGTGAAGAATAAAAGTTCGACCGTCGGGTTTCCGAGTCAGCTGGGCCAGCACGTAACCGCGCGGCTCCAGGCTGAGGCGAGGCCCTCCGGCCGCAGCTTCGGCGCGCGCTGCAATTCCCGACTCAGACTTTCCGACCCTGATGATGACGCCCCCGCTGGCGGTGAACGCATCCAACCGGGCCTTTTGATCGACGCTGAGCTTAGGCAGGCCAGACGGCATCACCAGCACCTTGAACCGCTCTAGGGGAACTCCCTTGTCCAGGTGCGCGAGCACTTTGGTCTCGAAGAATACACTCTTCTTGAGGAATTCGTTGGCCAGCGGGTTGTGCGGCTCCGCGGAGATCAAGGCGATCCGCGCCGCCGGCTCCGCCTGGTGATACAGATCACGATGCTCGACCAGAAAATGGTTGTATTGAGCGATGGCCGTCCAGGCCTCCTGAGCCGCCGGCTCGCCCTTGATCAGCGCGGAGAGGAATCGGCCCTCGATGTTGCGCGAGGTGGCCGCGCCGAACGCATAGGCCTCGGCGATGGAAAGCTTCTGCTCCGCCGGGCTGGGGATGCACCGTTCGCGCGGACCGCAGTGGTAAAGGTCATTCTCATACTTCAGAGGCTGCCACAGCTGCTTCTCTCCGCTCAGGAATTTGATATTGCGCGCGTTGTCCACCTGCCATCTACCGTTCCACACCCCCGGAGTATCTTTGCCATCCTCTTCCCAGATCACCTCGTTGATGTCGTTCATCGCGAACCGGTCAGGCGGAATATGGATGTTGGCATAAACCATAACCTTGGGCTGGCCGGCCTCCCGCGCCTTCCGCTCCGCCATCCGCTGCGTGTCATCGAGCAACTGGGCCAGGCCAGAGTTGTGACCGATCATGTTGTCCCACACGATCGCGTCCACGCCCGCGTCCACCGCCATCTCCGCCTTCTTCAGGAGATAGGCCCGCCAGCCGGGCTCGCGCGCATCGGCGAGCCGGCGCTTCCATGAGATCTGCAGGTCGGTCGTGGTCGGGCCGGCGTAGAACATGGGGATGCCGTACCTCCACAGGCCGTATTTCTTGGTTTCCGGGTCGTCGCGGTAGGCGCTCTTCCAGAACATGTTGGTAGCCGACATGTAAGCCGACACATGGATGCCGTTCTCATGGCAGCGGGCGACGACTTTTTTCAGGTTCTCCCGGTTCTCTTCCTCATCCTTCAGCGACCAGCCGCTGCTCCAGGTGACCCAGATCCAATTGAAATCCGCCTGCTTGAGCAACCCGAGCATTTGCTCGAAATCGCGGTCGTAGATATGGGTCAGTACGTCCTTCTCTTCGGTGCTGAACTTGGCGCCCCACCAGGTTCGCTCGGCCTTCCAGCTCTCGATTTGTCCGCCGTCCAGCCGGATGAACCGAAAATTCCCCTGCTCCGCCCACGACGGCACGTCCTCCGGCTTGGCGCGATACTGTTTCGGTGCCGGCTGAAAAGAGTGGGCGGAGCAGAGCAGCAGGAACGCGGCCACGAAACCAATAAGTGCAATGCTTCTCCCCATCCGGACACTTTGCATGTTTATGTCCGCGCCCTCCTTTACGCGTTCTCTGGTATGGGACACGGCTTCACGTTCCAGATTTCTGCTGCGTATTCAGCGATGGTGCGGTCACTGGAGAACTTCCCCGAGCCCGCCACATTCAAGATCGCCTTACGCGCCCACTCGTCGGAATCGGCATATAACGCAGTCAGCTGCGCATCTGCCGTCAGGTACGAGTTCAGGTCCGCCAAATGCATGTAGTGGTCGCCGTGCGTCAACAACATTTCCCGCAAAGGCTCGAAGACGCTCGGTTCATCGCCGCTGAAATAATCAGAGAAGATCAAGTCCAGAGCTTGACGGGTCTCCGGATCATGTTGGTAGTGCCAATGCGGGTTGTACCATCCGCGACTGCCAATCACCTGCTCCGCTGTCAAACCGAAGAGAAAGAAGTTCTCCTCGCCGGCCTCTGCTGCCATCTCAATCGTCGCGCCGTCGCGTGTGCCAATCGTCAATGCTCCGTTCATCATGAACTTCATGTTGCTTGTCCCGCTGGCTTCATAGCCTGCGGTCGAAATCTGGTTGGACACGTCACTAGCGGGAATGAGGTGCTCCGCTAGCGAGACGCAGTAATCAGGCAGGAACACAACCTTAAGCCGTTCGCGTACTGTGGGGTCGCCGTCGATGGTCGCAGACAGATTGTTAATAAACTTAATGATCACCTTGGCGAGCCGGTAGGCAGGCGCGGCCTTGCCGGCGAAAAAGAACGTACGTGGATGCATGTCGAGCCCAGGGTTCTCCCGCAGCCGGTTGTAGAGCACAACGATCCGCAGTGCATTCAGGAATTGGCGTTTGTACTCGTGGATGCGCTTGACCTGGCAATCGAAAATCGACTCCGGATCAACGCTCTGTCCTGTCGACCAGCGGAGCCAATCACAGAATTGTCGCTTGGCATTTCGCTTGGCTTTGCGGAAGTCATCACGGAAACCATTGTCCTCGGTGAATGCCTTGAGGTTGCTCAGTTCGCTCAAATCGCGGATCCACTCATCTCCAATGGCATCGGTGATGAGGCCAGAAAGTCCGGGATTGCACAATTGCAGCCACCGCCGGGGTGTGACCCCATTCGTTTTGTTGTTGAAACGTTCCGGAAAGATTTCCGCGAGATCTTTGAGCGTGGTCTCACGCAACAGCTTGGAGTGAATCTCTGCCACCCCATTGGTGCTGTGAGAACCTACGACCGCCAGATTGGCCATGCGAACCTTCTTAGCTTGGCCGTCACCGTCTTCAACAAGGCTCACGCGCTCGATTCGTTCCCGGTCGCTTGGGAACTTGCCACGAACATCGTCCAGAAAACGGCGATTGATTTCATAGATGATTTCGAGCTGCCGCGGCAGCATTTCTTCAAACCAAGCTACCGGCCATTTTTCAAGCGCTTCGGGTAATAAGGTGTGATTGGTGTAGGCCAGCGTGTTCTGCGTGATGTGCCAGGCTTCATCCCATTCAAGATGCACCTGATCAACCAGAATACGCATGAGTTCTGGCACGGCCAGCGAGGGGTGAGTGTCGTTCATCTGAATCGCCACCTTCTCTGCGAACAAACTCCAATCTGAGTTGGAGCGCTGGAAGCGACGCACCGCATCTGCCAGTGAGCAGGCAACGAGGAAGTACTCCTGCAACAGGCGCAGGCCTTGCCCCATGATTCTTGAATCATCGGGATAGAGGACGCGGGTCAGGGTCTCTCCTGAGAGGGCCTGAGTGAAGGCTTCAATGAAATCGCCGTGGGAGAACTCTTCAAAGTTGAAGTAGTCATGCGCTGCCGCAGCCCAGAGGCGGAGCGTGTTGATCGTGGAACCTCCGTAGCCAACTACAGGACGGTCAAATGGGATGCCGACCAGAGTTGATGGACGTCCAGGCACGGGGCGTAGGCTGCCTCCGCTGAGCTCGAACGAGCAACCCAGGCTGACTTCTACCTTCTCGTTCGGACGAGCAATCTCCCACGGATCGGGAGAGCGGAGCCAGTTATCCGGCGTTTCCTGTTGCCATCCGTTCTGCATCGACTGCTTAAAAATGCCATATTCATAGCGCAATCCGTATCCCATGGCCGGTAGCTGCATGGTCGCGGCGGATTCAATGAAGCAGGCCGCCAAACGTCCAAGGCCGCCGTTGCCCAGGCCCGCGTCCGGCTCCTGCTCCAATATCTCGAGCAGGTTCAGTTTCTTGTCACGGGTGAAGTGGTCTGTGAGCGGAGCGAGCAGAAGGTTCGTAACATTGTTAGCCAACGAGCGACCAATCAGAAACTCCATCGACAGATAGTAGAGCCGCTTAGGATTCTTCTCTTCGTAGGTCTTCTCAGTTAAGAGCCATCTCTGGGATAGAACGTCACGTACCGAGCGGGCAAGAGCCTCGAACCGGTCGCGCGCCGTCGCCGCCGCTAGATCGACGCCACTGTCAAACAACAGGTGCCGTTCATACAGTGCTTCGTCCGTCCCGGAGAAGTGCACGGGACCACATCCGTACTTGGCGACGAGTTTCCGAGTATCCGGCAATGCTTGCCGCTTTGTGGCGGCTCTAATATTCATATTCCCACTCCTTCAACGATTTTCAGGAATTGCCAGGCTGGAACAACTTCCAGTCCACCAACGGACGTGATCCGCATGAGTCCAAAGTACTCACTTACTCAGGAAATGAAGGCGCGATGTGGCACGTCACTTCTTGTCATAAGGCCACTTCCAGCCGCTGATCTCCGAACTGTCAATCCCGAACTCGTAAGCATGGCGCCGGCATGCGATCTGACAATCGCGGAATTCTTCTTTAGCATGCGCGCCGATGCGCTGCAGTTTTGGGATGCGGTCAATCGCATCGATGGCCAGACTAAATCGGTCCGTCTGGTTGTTGATTGCCAACTCCATCGGCGTGTTGATGTTGCCCTTCTCCTTGTAGCCGCGCACGTGCAGGTTCCGATGGTTTGTGCGGCGGTAAGCGAGACGGTGAATCAGCCAGGGATAGCCGTGGAAGTTAAAGATGATCGGCTTGTCCGTGGTAAAGAGAGAATCGAAGTCCTCATCCGGCAATCCATGAGGATGTTCTGTGCTTGGTTGTAGCTTGAATAAGTCAACCACATTGATAAAGCGGATCTTCAGGTCCGGGAAGCGTCCCCTCAGCAATGCTGTCGCCGACAACGCTTCCTGGGTTGGTATGTCGCCAGCCGCAGCAAAGACAACATCAGGCTCGTGACCTTCATCATTGCTGGCCCAATTCCAGATGCCGATACCTTTTGCGCAGTGGGTAATCGCGGCATTCATGTCGAGGTACTGCAGATGCCGTTGTTTATCCGAGACAATGACGTTGATGTAGTTCTCGGAGCGCAGGCAGTGATCGGCTACAGACAACAAACAATTCGCGTCAGGTGGAAGATAGATGCGGGTGACGGCGGCACTCTTATTCAGTACTACGTCCAGAAATCCAGGATCCTGGTGTGTGAAACCGTTGTGATCCTGGCGCCACACGGTTGAGGTAATCAGAAGATTCAGCGATGCGATCTTACGCCGCCAGGATAAGTTGTTACAGATGGACAACCATTTGGCATGCTGATTGAACATGGAGTCGATCACGTGCACAAAAGCTTCGTAAGACGAGAGAAAGCCATTGCGGCCCGTGAGCAAGTAGCCTTCGAGCATGCCTTCCATCGTGTGTTCGCTCAACATTTCAACTACACGTCCGTCTGGAGCCAGTTCTGTTCCATCCCGGTCCTCCTGGAAGCTTTCAGCGATCCAGAATTTCTTGGACACCTCGTAAATCGCATCCAGCTTGTTGGATGAGTTCTCGTCTGGCGCGAAAACGCGAAAGCTGTTCATATTCCACTTCATGACATCGCGCAGGAAACGACCTAGCGGCGGGACGTTTTCTACTTCTGTATTTCCTGGGCGGTCGACTTTGATGGCATAGTCGCGGAACTCAGGCATACGCAGTTTTTTTCTGAGCTCGGCGCTCGCGTGCGGACTGGCACTCATGCGGCGCTGCCCTGACGGCATGATTTCGGCGAGTTCCGTTAGCACCCTGCCCTGCTCGTCGAACAGTTCTTCCGGTTTGAGTGACCGCATCCAGTTCTCAAGAATGCGCAGGTGCTCCGGTTTCGTCTTGACGTCTGCCAGCGGAACCTGATGCGAACGCCAGAAGCCTTCGATCCTATGCCCGTCCACCTCCAGCGGAGCTCCCCAGCCTTTTGGTGAGCGCAATACCACCATTGGCCAGCGCGGACGAGTGGCAACGCCCGTCTTCCGGCATTCCTGCTGATGGCCTTTAATTTCGGCAATGCACTGTTCCAGCGTCGCCGCCATCGCCTGGTGCATGCTGTCATGGTCAGAGCCCTCCACGAAGTAGGGATTCCAGCCATACCCGCGTAACAGGTCTTCCAATTCTTGATGAGTGATTCGCGCCAGCAGAGTCGGATTGTTGATCTTGTATCCGTTGAGATGAAGTATCGGTAGAACTGCGCCGTCGCGGATCGGATTCAGAAACTTGCTGATGTGCCATGATGTCGCCAGCGGACCGGTTTCGGCTTCGCCGTCACCCACCACGGCCGCAACAATCAGGTTAGGATTATCAAACGCGGCGCCGCAAGCGTGCGAGAGGACGTATCCCAGCTCGCCTCCTTCATGAATCGAACCCGGCGTTTCTGGAGTACAGTGGCTGCCAATGCCGCCGGGAAATGAGAACTGCTTGAAGAACTCTCGCAAGCCTTTCTCATCCTGGCTCTTCTCCGGATAGATTTCACTGTACGTGCCTTCCAGATATATAGGAGCCAACACTCCCGGCGCCCCGTGTCCCGGGCCTGCGAGGAAAATCATCTCGAGGTCGTCTCTCTTTATAAGACGACTCAGATGGGTGTAGAGGAAGGCGAGCCCTGGGCTTGAACCCCAATGCCCAAGCAGCCGGCTCTTGATGTGTTCTGGTTTTAATGGCTCCCGTAAGAGAGGATTGGCCTGGAAGTAGATCATTCCTAGCGCCAGGTATTTGCACGCGCGCCACAAAGCATCGATTCTGTTCAACTCGTCTTCGCCGAGCGGCGCACCTGCAACGGTTGATCGTGCAATCCCTTCGGCACTCAGCGGTCCGGCTAGTTCTTCAGTTACTGTTAGCGAGGTCATTTTCCATTCCTTCGTCGTCTTTGTACTCTCTTGACACTTTGGGGGTTCAGCACGCGTCGCTCTTGTCGTGGTTCAACCCTGATCCACAAACCGGTTGCACGCTTCTCTCAGTTAACAGCTTGGAGGCTCCAGCATTGCTCGCTGCCTCTCCGTTGCAACTCGCGTTGAATTTGTTCGATTTCGTCCGCATCGGTCGCGGTGATCGCGAAGTCATCGGCGAGGATTACGTACAGCATGTCAATGAGTGTGTCAGTCGGGATGTTCATCAGTTGTCCGAGCATGGCCTACTCTCCTTGGGCAATTTCACGATCGCACCTCGTATTCGCAATCCTTATTCGCAATCCGACTGCCAGAAGCAGCACGTTGTAAGTAGATGAAAATACCGACTGCCAATTGGATCGGAAGCTACAAACTCAGACATCAAATGACCTGCCAAGGGCACTGACCGAGTTTGGGCAGCAAAACAAAGCGCGCGCAGATCGCGCATAGGTAATCCATCGTCGGCGCCTACTGAAGGGCTTCCCAGTGCATTTGGGGCCGTCGATTTCCTTTGGTGTCGGTCACTACGACCCAGTTCATGCGTACGGGCTTTCTCATTGTTCCTGGCTGCAAAGTACGGGTTGCGCTGCGCATTGTCGTTTCCTCCTTCTTACGAAACTGCACGTCGTACGCCAAAGCGGATTCGCCGCAAATCGCTTTGTCGGGAAAGAGTTGGATGCCTGCGTCGCTCCGCAATGCGCCCGCATTCAGGCGTTGACCTCAATTGGGCACGGCACATGTCCAAAGAAATGGAGGGCGTTCGAGCGCGTACCCGGTTTACGAGGTGCGCAACGCCTCTCCAGCCTTCACGAAGTCTTCCAAGGCGATCGGCAGTTCGGGTCCCCAGTCGGTTGCCAGATACACCGGGGTTGCTGGTTGCGTCCGATGTGCTCTCGCCGTGAAGTCGAGGACCTCGGCGTTTTCTCCCTCACCTTCGATCACGATAGCGTCCAGACTCTGGCGTCGTAACAGTTCGATCGCATCGGCGCATGTGGTGCGGAAGAACACAACGTGGCCGCGCTGCCTTAAACTCTTGCCGGCCGTTCCGAGAATAGAATTTGGATTGAGGTAGAGGATGTGCATAATGTTCTATCTCTTCGACAGCGAGTCTGGCGTGCCGCGCTCCCGCTGATTTCTCCTGTAAGAATTGGCCGCGATCCGTCGGAAGGGGCGAGCGATGCGTGTGGCCGATTGGCGTTATGGGGGAGAGCCTGCGGCCAACGCACATCGCACTTTTCGCCCCTGTCACCGCTTCCGGCGGGCCGGCATAAACACATGTACAGTGCCTCAGATGGCTTATTGCCGGACGATTAGTGCTTACCTTTGTTTGTAAACTTGTCCAAGATAAATTCTTGGGCCACACTGCTGACAACACGCAACGACATGCCAATTCCAAACGTCCTGAATACGTGCCCGGGACCGCGACTCGAATCTGGGTAGTAAGTGTTGGAAATCGAAGATGCAATTAAACTGCCGCCCCACGTGGAGTAATTCGGCTGTAACGATCCATTGTCTCCTTTGCAAATAAACGGAGCCAGGATGGCATGGCGTGCCCGAGACCACTTTGTGCCCGTACCCTGGTAGAAGTATCGAGGGTCTTGATGCAGGAGCGATGGCAGAATCGCGTTGCCGAACAGGCCTTCGGTAGTGGCGTCGGCAAGGCCTGCTCCAAACCGCTCACCATATCCTCTTGCACCTTGGCGATACTTAGGGGTGTCATTGGCCTGCTGGACGCCGGCCCACGCCGCCGTCCGAACGAAGAACACCGGATTGGTGATACTTTTGTACGCCATGTGGAACTTCATCCCCGTTGTGAGAGGCTCGGGATGGGGCTCGTAGGTCACATAAGTATTTGGTATAAAACGGAACATGCGCTGCTGTTCTTCGGCTTTGAACTCTTGCGTGGCAACCTCCTTCTCGGAATAGCTCACAGTAACTGCTCGCTGCACAGCTACAATGCGGAGTTTGACGTCGGTTAGAGTCTTCTCTTGCCCTGGTTCGAGCGTGGTGGAAGAGGTCCACTCGGCAAACCCTTCAGCACTAACCGTGATCTGGCAGGCAACTCCCGCCGTGACATGGTGGAATGCAAAGGATCCATATTCATTGGTTACTTCTGTGAAACGATCGCCGGCCGCCCCTTGAAGAACCACGGTGGCATTGGGAACCGGATCGTCGCTGATATCGACTACCGTGCCCAGGATGCTTCCCGTGTTTGTATCTGCGAATTCAGCAGACTGCGCGGACACCGCTGGTACGAGTATCACTCCGCCCAAGGCAATCAATACCAATATGGATGTTAGTTTCGGCAGCACTTTCGAACGCCGGTCGGACGAGGTGTGTGAATGGTTGTGCATCGTCGGCACTCCTAACTCGCGGAAAGCGTGAAGTTGATCGTGATCCGGGAGTCAACTTCGACTGGTTCACCGTTTACCATGTAAGGCCTGTAACGCCACTGTTTCACCGCATCCATAGCGGCTTGCGCGAGTATTGGTAAACCGCTCTCCACTCGCATGTCCTTCACCGTGCCGTCCGTCCCGATCACGGCCATCAGCACGACCGTCCCTTCAATGCGCGCCCGACCAGCTTCCGGCGGATACTGCGGTGTGACGTCGTGGATCAGGTTCGCCTCGGCCACCCGGGAGGCGACGCGGATTCTCTTAGCCGGCATCGGCTCGGGCGCCTTCGCAACCTCAGGCACGCTTCGCGCGCTGCCCATCGCCTCGCTAAACACTGCACCCGGAACTCCGCCGGCCACTCCGCCGGTTATGCCCACCGAGGGTGGCGGCGTGTCTTGCGTTTCATGCGCCGGCGCCGTAATGCCCGTGCTTGTCGGCGTGTATGTGGGCCTGGCCTTGGGCGCTTGGAGCTTTGGAGCATTGCTGCCCGCCGCCGCCGACGGCGGCAGAAGATACAACATCGTCAGCGTTTCCCTCTTGGGGAGTGACTCCGTGTGAAACAGCGGAATGGCAATTAGCGCCAGGGTGAAGACAGAAAGGAAGGCCAACGATCCGAATGCCGCCCAGGGATTCTTCGGTGGCGATTCAATCAGATAAAAAATGTCACCGATTTCTTTTCGTTGCAGGTCAGAACGAACGGTACGCTGTTTTTGCTCTTCCGCAGGCAATGCTGCAACCCACGAATCAGTTCGCGGCCCTAACCTCGGAACGGCCGGGTATGCGATGCGGCGAAATAGGTCGGAAGGATGGTCACAAGTTGCCATAACGCATCTGATAAAAGCATTTCGTGTGCCAAGCGGAACTTCTTGCAGGCGAGGGAGATGGCCGATCGACCATGCATTGCGCGTGCCCGCATGAGGGCAACTGCCTTCAAAAGGTCATGAGCAGGTGCTGGGTGGGCAATGGACTGATGGAGGGAAACAAAACAGCGCGGGCTTGGGCTATCGCCTGGTTTCATCAACTACAGCAAATTGCGTAAAATCTTAGCGTGGCATTTGATCGAGACCAGATCGAGGCAAAACTCGCGCTCAATCTCATTGCTTCAGTCGATATGCCGCAGATTGCGTTGGGTGCCCTTGAAACGGGCTTGGACGGTAAGGCGATAAGGCGCCTGGCTGTTCTCGAACACCCTACCTACTTCGAGGTTGCCGAAGTGCTTCCCCGCGCGATGCAGGAACTGGGACTGACTAAGATTCCGATTGAAGAGGCGGCCGTGCGCGTGGCGAAGCAGATTGCACGAGAGATTCTAAACAGCGGAGATGATCCGCTTCGGCGGATTCGTGATTTTGAGTCACTGTGGGTTCGCTCAGACTATGCGGATCAAATCCGCAGTTTGGGAACTTTGTCCGACGACGTATGGATCGCGCAGTCTACAGGCCGTTCTGACGAGGAGACTCGCGACTGGGTTAAATCTATCCTCAAAGAATTTGCGAAATAGGCCGTCTTCAATCGACTTAGTATCGTGCCGTAGTAATCAGAAGGGCCGCCGGTGCCTACAAATATGGCGCACTTCGATGTTCTTTCTAGAACTCTCCGGCCACCGTGGCTGCGAGTGCTTCGCTATCAGACGAGGCTACGGTTGCGCCTCCGGCCTGCGTGATCTTGTAGTCGCGATATTCAATGCTTAGAACCGCTGTACCGAAAACGCGGACCTTCGTTTCGCTCTCGTTGGATTCCGGCAGCCAGAAGTCACCGATTTTCTGGTAGCGACGTTCGAAGTCAGTCTTGACTGTCCACCACGAAGGATTGACAGCCGGTTCGCCTTCGACTCGAGTGATCGCGAAGTCTTTTGCATTCACCCAAATTTGGCCCCGAAACAGAAACTTGTTCTTGCTCCGCGGCTGCGCATCGAGCACATAAAATTCGTCCGCACCGGTCTTCTCGTAGTCGGACAGTTGAAATGTGTAGTTCTCTGGGGTGATCGCCGACCGCTGCTGATTCTCATCCCGCATCGACTCCTGTTCTGCCTCGAGCAGCTTCTTGAAAACACGCTCGCGCACTGTGCCCGAGCCGCTCTCTGACACGATCGTGAACTCTTTCTTATTCGGTGCCTGGTAGTCAGTGCGTACGACCATGTCGGCCTTCTTATGGGACACGCAGTGGCACTCCAGGTGATAGCTGCGAACACTGGTGTAGCTTTCCAATCCTTTCGCACGCACCTCGTTCATTTCTACGACATGTCTCATCACTTCATCCGCGCTCAGAGGCGCAGATACATTCGTCTGCTGTGCAGCTGCCGGGACGGCGATCATCGACAAGCCGACAATCCATAAAGCGAAGGCGCGCACAAAAAAGCGCCAATCAGATTTTGTCGCATGGTAAAGCGGATTCATTGTAGGAGTCTCCTGGTGAGATCGGACAAGCCAACCCTGTTCGTGTTTGTCGACTCGGGTTCTTGAGCATCTTTGTAGAAACGAGGTGGCGCGCCTTGCAACTGAGTTAGCGCCACCTCTTCCTTACCGCTACCTGGTCGCGTCACGGACGGGTCGAAGAGATAAATCGTGCTCGCCAAAACCGGCCCGACGCGGATGTCACTGTGGGGCATTGCAGAGTTCCCCAAAGCATCGAAAAATCTCTGTGTCTCGAAGAAACGGCGCGAAGGCTCAAGCACGATCAGATCTCCGTCCTGAGGCGCATAATGCGTGTCGTAAAGCGGCACAATCCGAAGGTCCGCGCGCCCGCAGGTCTGCAGGTAATAGGCCATGCTCGCCGGTCTCGCGGTTGCTACCGTCGCCGCAACGGGCGCGAACGGACACACGTTTTGCGCTACTTCGCGCGTGTCAAACTCGGACACTTCATCCATGGCAAAGTAGCGTGTGATGTTCCGTTTCTCTCCGCCGATGGAGTTCAGGTAAAACGAATAGTAGGGTGCCCAGGACTGCAATTCGAGAAGCGGCCATCCAATCAAGATGACGGCTGCAAGACCCACCAAGGCTTGAGACGGAACTTTTCCCTTCGCGGCCTTCACTGCTTGTTGCACCGCATATCCGCCTGCCAAGAAGAGAAAGGGCAAGAGCGGAAGTGAATATCGGATCCACTTGGCTCCGCTGACAGAGAGCCCGGCCAATTGAACCGCCCCGAACGCGAGAAAGAAGCACGATGCGAGTGTCCGGCGATCTCGCAAAAGCAGTGCGGAGCCGACCATCACGGCCACGAGGATTGGAATCGGTGTCTTCACCAGCAGCAGCCAGAGATAGTAGAACCACGGCACTCCGGCAAGCAGGCGCGAGGGGAAGTTCATATACAGCCTGCCGGCGAAATCGTAGCCAGTGTGCTTGACCCCGTCATGATGGAGCCAATGCACGATGGCATTGAAGTTGGCCGGAGAAAGAATGACCGGGTTGACCAAAACAAAGGCAAGGAACATTACGAGGAAAAACCGTCTGTAGCTGAATTGAGACGGCTGGCGAGTTAGCCCCATTTTACCGGCAATAAACCAGGCCATTGCGTTCAAACCCAGCAAGTGAAGAATGTACTGCGAGGCAAGACTCAGGCCGAAGCTGATTGCGCTCAGGTCGTACCATCGCCGTGCAGTCTGTCCCGCAACTGCCTGTTGGGCGCGACAGTAGAAATAACAAGCCAGTAGGGTGAAGAAGGTGAGCGGCGTTTCCTCTTTGGTGAGCCGATTCAACGCCACTGGCAAGGGGGCAACTGCCCAGAAAAAACTCGCCGCAAAAGACCCGGCAACCCCCATCATTCGACGGCAAAACAAAAAAAGAATTGCCGTAGTGGCTGCGCCGAAAAGCACATTGGGAAAACGAAGCCAGCCCTCAGGGTTTAGCGAGGGCCAGCCATGCGTCACTGCCACTCGGCTCCATCGTTCACCCACTGTCAGACTGGCCCAAGCCAGCATTTTCGGCAGCATCGGGTGCTCGCTATTGACGCCGACAAAGTGTCCGTGCCGATACTCTTGAACAGCAGCCCATTTGGCTACCTCATCCTCAGATAGGCTGTTAAAGTCGACCCGGTAGAGGCGAACTGAGAATGCCAAGACAGTCAGCAAGAGGACAATCACGGCCTTCCGATACCGGCCAACGCAACGATATTGAACCTCAGTCAGCACAAAAACTCCTGTTTGCGGCGCCAACGCGAATAAATGATTGTTGTCTCGATCGACTGCGTCGCATGCTTACAAACCCACTTCCGATGTAACGGGAGTCCTCATCGTGGCGTGCAGATCACTCACCTCAGACACGGCGTAAGGTCTCCGCCCGGATGGATTGAAGTACTGCCACACTTCCAACTCCCCGAGAAGTCCGAGCGCCACCAGTTGGAACCCCACCAATATCAGGACGGCCGCAAACACCAACAGCAACCCGTGTTGCTGCACGACGTCGATTCCTGTAAGGACTTTCCAAATCAGCAGCCAGAGTGCGACGGCCGATCCCAGGCCCATGTTGATGACGCCCAGCCGGCCGAAGAAGTGGAGCGGGCGCGACATGTAGCGCAGAAGAAATCGGATCGTCATGAGGTCGAAAAATACCCGGAACGTACGAGAAATGTTGTAGTGCGATTCGCCGTGCTTCCGATGGTTGTTTTGGATCGGTATTTCACAGATCGAGGCGCCATAGGCAGAAGCGATTGCGGGAATGAACCGGTGCATTTCGCCATACAGCGGTAGTTGCCGCAGCAGGTCGCCCCGGTACGCCTTGAAGGTTGTTCCAAAGTCGTGGATGTGGACGCCGCTGAGCTTGGCCATCAACCAATTGGCACAGCGGGAGGGGATCTTCCGGAGCAACAAATTGTCGACGCGGTGGCTGCGCCATCCACTCACGATGTCGTAGCCCTCTTCGATCTTTGCCAGGAAAACTGGGATTTCTGCCGGATCATGCTGAAGGTCGCCATCCATGGCGATCACATATTCGCCAGTGCTGTGCGCGAAGCCAGCAGCGAGTGCCGCAGTCTGGCCGAAGTTTCTCCGCAGCCGAACCGCGACTACATGAGAGTCGAGCTCGGCGAGTTCCTTCAGCAACTTGTAAGTGAGATCCCGGCTGCCATCATCGACAAACACGAACTGGTAAGTACGACCAAGTTCCTCCATGACGCCTCGCAGGCGGCCATACAGTTCGACGACATTCGGTTCCTCGTTATGAAAAGGAACGACGATGGAAATCGTGGGGGTTGTCTTGATATCAGGCATGCTGCACCGTCCTTCGGAAGGGGCGATCGATCGCATTGAGCAATTCCCAATCCTGCTCATTCAGCAACAAGGACTTGTGGCCCCGTTCGTTGAGTAGGGCGCACAGCCAGTTTGCAAACTCCCAATCCTGGTCGCAGACTCTTAACACACTCTGTCCATCGCGCTGGATCGCGGGGACGCCGTTGATTACTTTTGTGGCATACATATCAACTCCTTCGTTCCTGCTTGACCCTCTTATGCCGCGGTGGCTCTGCCGGAATTGCCGTTCGAAGCAGTTCAGCCATCGATGCATGCAGCCGTATTAAGGCATTCAGCTCGCCAAAGACGGAACACGGCAAATCACTGATTTGCAGGAGTATGCATGAGCGGCGGGCTGGAGATTGCTGCCCACATTGCGGCAGTGCCCTCGAATGGTCACGATAGCGGGCGGGCGGAACGCTGGGATTACAAAAAAGCCAACGGCTTAGAGGGATGACCGAAGTGGTTGGTGGCCTGCAGTACACATGGTTGAATTCAGTTCCGTATTAAGGGAGTCAGACTCATTGCTTGAGGCAATCCATCTAAGCGCTGAGACAGCTAGAGGGTCCGTCAGCTGGCAACTATCTCCCCGTTGAGTCGGTTTGCAGCAACAGAATCGCCTTTACGGCATGTCGGTGAAAATCGGACATCGCGACGCCTTGTACTTATTTGCTTGCCATTTGGAGTGGCGCACCAAAAGGAATCTGGCCGCATACGCGGAGCTCCTTGCGGCCCTCGACGACCATGACTGCAACATTCGCCGTCTTGCAGAACATCTCCTACACCGAAGCTCGCCAAGACCGGAGCGAATTACGACAGGTATCGAATCCTGGCGATGAGGGTGAGCAGCAGCGGCACTCCTGTGATGAGAGGCTCCAACATTTCGTTCGCGCAAAACTCCTCGAAGTTCCCTTCCGAAGGGCGGGCTCCAACCCCAGGGTCTCCTGCCCGCATGCGGACAATGGACCGCATTGCGTCAATTCGAGCGAACCAATCTCCACGGCGAGGCAGCTAGATCAATCACATAACAGCGGCCAACATTGGCACGACACGTGCGTTTCACCGGGTTCAGGGAGAGCACGACAGGCGTTGCGAGGATCAAGCCAAGGAGCAAGCCAATGTTTCGTGCGGAAATCCAGTGGTTAGCAAGTGGTCCGACCCTGAAGTTGGAAGGCAAACTCGTCGCAGATTGGGCAGAGCAGGCCATGTGCATGGTCACAAAGGACGTACTGCCCAAGGGTTTGATCGTCGACCTCAGCGAGGTGAGCTATATCGATTCCGTGGGCGAACAGTTGCTGAAGTGGCTGGCTAGTGTCGGCACACTGTTTGTCGCCGGCAGTGTCTATGCAATTGCCGCATGCGACCGGCTGGGCTTATCGCCGACGCAGAGGATATCCGAGCGCCGCAAGCGGCGGGGTGGAATAGCGGGGAGAAGCCCTCACAAATTAAGCAATCCAATCCCGTTGAGGCCATTTGAAGGCGGCATAGAAAAAGGAGAATCATGTCCTGGTTTCACTCGAGCATAGAGGCAGTCGATGCCCGCAATCATGCATCGCCCGCCGAAATCGTGCCTGCTTCCAAAATCAAAGCAATGTTCTGGGCAGGCTGGCGTTCTTGATCATTGGCGACCAGGCAACGGCGGACCAGCTTGTTGTCCAGACTTGTGAGCTGACACTTCAAAGAAACAGTCCCTTCCGCGATTGGCTTTTCGAGTGGGCCAAGGCTGCGACCATTGCCAGTGCGATATCACACGGAACAGACGCGATTCGCAGCTGCGAAGCTGCTTACAAGGATCTACGATGCCCACATGTCGAGCACTTATGGCGCGGTGATTCTGAAGAACGCGCGCTTAGTCTCGACCTCATTCTCCGAACCGACGCCCAAACGCTGACTGCGGAATTGGATCCGCTGTGTCGGGCAGTCCTGGTACTCAGAGCTGCAATCCGATCGTCGATTCAAGACTGTGCTTTACGCCTGAACGTGTCCCGCGCAGCAGTGCTCGGCGCCAATTGTCGCGCTCTGACGTGGCTTCAAGAGCGACCCGTGAACGCGGTGGAGGAGAATCACCACGCTTCGCGCGCCGTGTAGAAACGAGCACTGGAGCAAAGCAGAAGTCCACAGGTTCGGATACTTGGCTCGGAAGCACCAGTGGACTTGGGCCAACTATTTATTGCGAGGACATCCATGACTATCGAACTCAACGACGACGAAACCCGGTTGCTGTACAACATTCTTCTCGAACAAGCGCAGGAGCACTTTAGCTATGCGAGCACGTCCGAAGTAGCCGAGAGATTATGCAAACTGGCGACCAGATTCGGGCGCCCCGTTAGAGAACTACCAAACATTACGATTGCATGAGTGCGAAATTGACGACCGACCAAGATGATGTTGCCATCAATGGTGACCTGACAAGATACCTGCAACGCTGATTTGGCGGCGTGCTTCCCTTGCCTCCACATTGCCTGTACTGTGAGCGGAGCGGATAGGAAACACGCTAGTGCGCGACAGTGCTGATCGATCGCGACGGGCGATGCTGAGCCGCAGGTATGTGGTGTCCTCCGGGACTAAGGGAATGACGCAATAAGCTGCATGCGATGAAGTCCTCAGCGGCCTTCATCATGTGCTTCCACATTTCAAACGCCTGCCCCTCCTGATTGAGAAATGCGAGAGCCTGTTCTCGGCTCACAGGACAACCCTGTTCGTTTGCCAATCGCATCAGATGCGAAAGTGTGATTTCGGCGATTACGCGTTCTCTGTCTTTCTTCTCGCTCATTGCCTTTGCCCCCGGCTGGCTTATCGCGCTTCAAGGCTTCAACGGATGTCTAACGCTACATCTTGGAAACTAGCTTCCGTAAATTGCTAGAAGCGAGTGCACGGCAGATACATGAAAGCATCTAAGAGCTGTAAGTAGCCTTCGAGATACCCAAGCGACGAATCTTGTTTTGTAGCGTCGTACGCTTCAATCCCAGCCGTTCGGCGGCTCCCCCCTTGCCTGCGATGCGTCCCGACGCGGCTCTCAGTGCGTCAATGATTACAGAAGACTCCGCTTGTCGAAACGTAGAGGCCATTCCAACAGCAACATTGGTGTCGCATGAGACAGCTAGCTCTGTAAGCGGCACTTCTAACTCCTCGCCACGTGTGAGGATCACAGCCCGTTCGATGAAGTTTGCCAATTCCCTGATATTTCCCTTCCACGGACAGTTCGTCAGCATCTCCATCGCGCGTTTGGGGATGGAGGCTATCTGTCTCCCCATCCGCCCCGCTACCTTTGACACAAAGTAGCTCACCAGGAGTGGAATATCCTCGCGCCTCTCGCGCAGCGGCGGGATCTCAATCGGGAAGACGTTGAATCGATAGAAAAGATCCTCGCGGAACTTCTCTTCCTTGATCATGGCCCCCAGGTCGCGATGGGTCGCGGCGATGAGGCGCACGTTCACGCTGATTGTCCTGGAGCTTCCCAGCCGCTCGAACTCCTGCTCCTGGATGGCACGCAATAGTTTCGGCTGGAGTTCCAGGCTGATGTCGCCGATCTCATCCAGAAACAGCGAACCTCCATCGGCCAGTTCGAATCGGCCCCTTCTCTGGATCAGAGCTCCAGTGAAGGCTCCCTTCTCGTGCCCGAACAACTCGCTTTCCAATAGGCCCGACGGAATGGCCGCGCAATTCATTCGCACATAAGAACGTTCGCGCCGGGAGCTGAGGTTGTGAATGGCGCGGGCAATCAGTTCCTTGCCAGTGCCCGTCTCGCCGTGGAGCAGGACGGTGGAATCTGTGGGTGCAACGATTGCAACTTGCTCCAGGACTCTCTGCAGGGCTGCGCTCTGGCCGACAATGCCTTCGAAGCCGTACTCAGAGCTGATTTCTGTTTCGAGATGAAGCTGCTGGTCTCCGAGCCCGCCCGCTTCGACAAAGCTCGTTCTTGCGACATCTCCGATGTCGGTGAAATCAATCGTCGCGCACCCCATAGTCTCCTCCTCAAAGGTACATAGCAGCTAAGCTGCTCTCTTCGTCTGCGGGCAAAATTCGATGATCTTTCCGAGTGAGTCTAGGTGCGCGCGGCTGCGCCAGATCATTCGCTCGCTTTTGTCGGTCGCGATCCGCGGATGCAACATTCATTGCAGCCATGATGAGGACTTCCTGTAGCGTGAACCCGCGAGTTGTGATCTTCCACATAAGCGCCACCAAACTGTTGTCGTAATGACGCAGCCATTGTGCCTTCAGTTTTGTTTGGGCACGACCCCAGATCGGGAAAAATCACAAACTCTTGAGGGAACGAATGTCACCCTCTTCTGAGGCAAGAAATTTGGTGGGATGGGGGGAGTCTTAACGAGAGTGAGAGCTCGTTTTGCGGGGCGGAGCTTCGACACGCTTCCACCCGAAGAGGTGGGCATCGATGGAGAATAACCCCGGTCCTAACATGGCGAGAGCGGCAGCGGCAGTTGCTAACAACAGCCAGACCCATTTGTCCCCGGCTATCATAAGCATCTTCCAGATTTCAACTAATGCTATGGAAGTTCCCACGATTGGAGTCCATAAGCCTACGACTAGCAGTATTCCCGCTCCCATTAAGAGCGCAGCGGGAATTGTCACATTCATCGGTGGTGGATCGCTCCACAGCGTTAGGCCCGCCCGCGCAATCAGCACGGAGCCAACGACCACGCGCATGAGCAGTAAACCTGCACCGGGCCAACCGCCAGCGAATGTGGAATATAAGCGTCGCAAAACGCACCCGTCTAGACGTTACTAGTTTCCGATATTGCCGAGGTGAATCGACACCCCAAATAGAGCCGGGATCGTCACTCTTTAGGGCTTTGCGTTTGCGGAGTCGAAGCAAGCTAGGGCGGGACTACAGTTCGATGATTCCTCTTTTCAGGCCGATCATTGCAGCGTGCGTTCGATCGTTGGCGCCGAGTTTAGAAAGAATGCACTTCACCCGGCTTTTGACGGTTTCCTCGGTGATTGAGAGCTGATCCGCAATCTGCTTATTCGCATTCCCGGCGGCGATGAGTCTCAAGACAAGGACCTCGGCTGGCGTCAGGGCGTCATCCGTCGCATGCTCGGCGACTTGGTACGACGCTTCCGGCGAGAGGGTCTTCTTTCCCGCATGGACGGCGCGAATTGTCTCCAGTAATTCCTTGTGCAACGTATTTTTGAGCAGGTAGGCCTGAGCACCAGCCTTGAGCGCGCGCAGAATTTGTGTATCGCCTGCGTATGTCGTCAGCACAACGATCTTTGCGTCGGGAAATTCATTGCGAATCGCAATGAGCGCATCGATGCCGTTCATTTCCGGCATTTGCAAGTCCATCAACGTGACGTCTGGGTGGTGCGTCCGAAATTGCTGAATGGCATCGCGTCCGTTGGATGCCTCGCCCACCAAGACCATATCAGTCTGAATGCCAATCAGACCGGCGACGCCCTGGCGCACGACTGGATGGTCGTCAACGGCAAGAATTCGAATTTGCGAGATGCCGGCGCTCATGAGGTCCTACTTCAAGCTTTCGCCTTACGTGTGAACCACGAATGTCTCTGCGCTGTTGCGTAGGCGGCACTGGCAGGAACGCGCAGTTCCACTTCCGTGCCAGCATCGACTTCGCTCCACACCACTAGCTTACCTCCCATAAGAGTGGCGCGTTCCCGCATCCCGGGCAAGCCGAAGTGTCCCTCACTGCTTTGGCCCGAGAGGATTGCTGGATCAATGCCTTTTCCATCGTCCCGCACCCGTAGTCGGAATTGCTCGTTGTCATAGCGGATTTCAACCTCGATCTGCCGTGCCTGAGAGTGGCGGAAGGCGTTCCGCAGCGCCTCGGCAGCCGTTTTGTAGATCTCGTCTCGGAGGATGGGATGCAGATTTCGCGACTCGCCCTCAACGGCGACACGGAATGCAGGCCGGTGATTGGCTGAGCTGGTTCCGAGTTCTTGCCCCAAAGTGCTTATGGCTAGCGCGAGATCGTTGCTCTGTACTGTGGAGTCCCGCAATCCCTGCACCTGATCCCGAGCTTCGGTGATGAAGTCCGCGGTCTGATCGATCGCATTGTCGAGCTTCTCTTTCGCTTCCATCGGGCGATCCGGCAGCAACTGGGAAACCGTTTGGAATCGGAGCAACACCCCATGTGCGCTCTGAAGCAGAGTGTCGTGCAGGTCCCTTGCAATCCGTGTGCGCTCGCCCACGCGGGCCTCGAGCGTCATGTCGAACTCATGATGCAGTTGCCGGACACGCAACTGATAAGCCGTCCAGAGCAACGCCAAAAAGATGCTGGCGCAGAGAGCGCGAAACCAATTCGTCTGGTAGTAGGCGGGAGCGACGGAAAAATCCAGCTTGGCACCGCTCTCGTTCCAGACGCCGTCGCTATTGCTTGCGATCACGCGAAATGAATACTTGCCGGGACGCAATTCCGTGTAGAACGCCTGCCGCCGCGTGCCAGCCTCGTTCCAGTCGTGGTCGTAGCCGTCGAGCCGGTAACGGAACTTCACTTTCTGTGGAATCGTGAACGTCGGCGACGTGTAGTCAATCTGCAGGTCGCGAGGGTGCGGGGCAAGTTTCAGGCCTTCCGTTGCTGCGAATTTCTGTCGGTCAACGATGACAGATTCAATGTAGGTCGAAGCACGCAGCGCGGCTTGCGAGACCCTTGCGGGGTCCACCATCTGCACGACGAAACCGGTCGCAAACCACACTCGCCCATCCGGAGACACATCCGCTGATCTGATACCGTATGCCCCCGGACGCGCTCCGTCCAGGGCGTCATAGAGTCTTGTTTGCAAAACGGCTTCCGGGTTGGCCCACCACCGTTGGAGCTCGGAATCGGGAAGCTCGACGATGCCACACTCCGTGAGCAGCCACCAGCCTTTCTGTTTGTCCTCAATGAAGGAATAGACCGCGTTGCAGGGCAGCCCGTTTTTCGTCGTCATCCGCTGCGCTTTGCCCTGCCGCAGTCCGACGAGCCCATCGTCGAAGGATGCCAGGACGGAACCATCTGCCTGGACAGTCAGGTGATTGGTGCGCAGATTGGCAGCAGAACCCGTCGGAAATCCTTTCTGGACACCATCGCGAAAGAGCACAAATGTTCCGCTTTTCATGCGAGGGCCAATCCAAATCCCTCCGTGCGGATCCGGCGCGATCACTCCCAATGGAACTTTCGACGTTGGAAACTGTTCCCGTACCTGGAAATCGCGTATTCGTATCAGCTTTCGAGTAACACCTGAGCACACGGCCCAAATATTGCCATCGACATCCTCTGCCATTCCGAGTATCAGCCCCAGCGCCTGATGATCCGGTTCCGAGATACGGCGGAAACGTCCATTCCTGGACACGTACAAACCGTCATAAACTCCTATCCATAGATTTCCGGCTCGATCCTCGAGCATGTACGAGACTTGGTCCCTGGGGAGACCATTTCCGCCTCGAATTGAGGTGACCGTCCCGTTCTTGATCTTGTCGAGAGAGTCGGCGTTTGCAACCCAGACCGTACCATCTCCAGTGGCCAAGACCCCTACCGCTTCCTCTCTCCCCAACCCCTCCGAGGATGAGTACGTAGCTACCCGCGGATCACGGAAGCTGTCGATTCCATTCGTTGTCGTGACCCACAGGATCCCCTCTCGGTCTGCAAATAGATCGTTCACGAAATCGCCGGACAAGCCTTCCGCCCGCCGATAGTGCTCGACAACATCCCCGCAAATGCGAAACAGTCCGTTGCCTAGAGTGCCAACCCAGAGGCTTCCGTCCCGATCGAGGGTCAAAGCGAAAACGGAGAGCTTGCTGCCATCGAATCCAGGGGCGACGAAAGACTTGAAAACACCGTTCTCCAGTTTTCCAAGCCCTTTCCCGGGTCCCTGAGCGATTAAGCCGATCCAGAGGGCTCCGTTCGAATCACGTGCGAGGGCATTCACGCCATCGCCGCTATTCGTCTTCAGCGCCTCAATCGGGTGAACCTCCGAAACACCCGCATGCCAATGCACAACGGCTCTTTGCCCCCCAAGCCAGAAACCGCCTTTCCCATCGGCCAACAAGGCTTGGCCGCCCGTAGGGAGCGGTATCCCATCAGATTCTCCGAAACACTTCACCCCATGGTCGGTAACATGGCAAAGGGGTGCCTGCAAGTTGAAACCTGCTTGCAGCGTCCATAACGAGCCGTCAGGGTCCTCACTGATGTTGCCAGTTCTGACCTGTCCTTCCAGCGCGAAATGAGAAACGACTACCCCACCCTTCAGGTGAAAGACTTCATGCTCCCCTACTGCCCAGAGTCCACCCGCGTGGTCGCCATGAACGCTCACGATGTGGCCAATTGTCCTGTCGTCAACCGGCAGAGTCCACGGTACAAGCCGAATCCCGTCAAACCTGTACATCCCTTGGGAAACGGATGTGAGCCAAAGGAAGCCATCTGAGGTCTGTGCAACTGAAAACATTCCGGCGGGCGCAGACCCGTCTTGTATTCGCCAGGAGGTATGCATGTACTGGGTGAGACGTTTGTTCGGATCGAGGGCGTGAACCGTGCCGGCCAATAACAATACGCAGGTTAGACAAGCGCCCAACGTGGCCGCAATCATGCAGCTCTGGCCTTTGAAGCAACGCCGAAATGGTTGGTGAGAAGCCATTTCTACCCTAGTTGCGAACAGCGCTAGAAAGCGTAGCGCACAAACGGCGGTAAAGAGCCCGGCGGGCGCACAAAAGAGGAAATCCGTCGGGGTGTCAGCCTCCGGGTGTGCGACCTAATTTAACATTCTCAGGGGCGTGCATGTCTGTGATTCTGGCCACGAGTCGGCAGCGGAACGCCCTTCGGTCAGGGTCGGGTTAAGACAACCATGGATCGGGGAGCTACTTGATAGCTTGACTGCTGTAGGGGCAAACCCGATTCCGAGAAATCATCAGGACTCGGCAGGTCAGTGTCCACAATTCTGACCCAATCCTCGGGCGCAACCTCCTGGATTTGAAACTGTAGTGGCTGCCAATAGGCATTAATCATCACGTAGATATCGTCATCACCCTGCGATGCGCCATGCAAGCAAAACGCTAGGCTGCGTGATTCTGGCGACAGATCGACTGTGGGTCCAACGCCGTACCAGGAAATATCCTCGCGCCAAAACCTGCTGCGACATAAAGAAGGATGAGACTTGCGGAACGCAATCATGCTTTTGAAGAAGCGGAAGATGTCCCGGTTCGCCTGGAGCTGACTCCAATCCAGCCAGCTGATTTCGTTGTCCTGGTTATATGGGTTGTTGTTTCCGAGTTGAGTGTTCAGGAACTCGTCACCCGCTCGGAACATCGGGATACCGTTCGAAAGCATGAGCAGGCAGAAGAAGTTTTTGGCTTGTTTCCGGCGTAGTGCAAGAACCTCGGCTGGCGCGCCCTCGTCTCCCTCATGTCCGCAGTTCCAACTGTAATTCGCGTCCATACCGTCTTGATTGTCATGGCCGTTCGTCCAGTTGTGTTTCTGATTGTAGGAAACCAGGTCGTAGAGCGTGAAGCCGTCGTGGCAATCGATGTAGTTGACGGTCTGGAAGGCGTGATAGGCATGCTCACGGGTATCGGGAAACAAGTCATCGCTGCCATAAATGCAACGCATAAGATCCGGGACCATCCCGGCGTCGCCCCGCACAAAACGGCGGACATGGTCACGATACCGCGCGTTCCATTGCAGCCAGGTCGTGCCCGGAAATCCACGTCCGAGCTGATAGCCGCCGACGTCCCAAGGCTCCGCGATCAACGCCATTCGGCCCAGCTCGGGGTCGGCGGCAATTTCGCTGAATATCGGAGCATCTCCCCAATTCAGCGAGCCGTCTGCATTGCGGCTGAACACCGATGCCAGATCGAAGCGGAACCCGTCGATGTGCATTTCGTTCTTCCAGTACCGCAGGCTGTCCATCACCATTTTGCGCACGTGCGGCTGGTTGAAATTCAACGTGTTTCCGGTGCCCGAGTAATTTGCGTATGGGCTGGCCGGGTCAGAGGACTGCATGTAATAACTTGCGGCGTCGAAACCCTTGAAGCTGTAGGTAGGGCCAACGTGATCTCCCTCACAGGTGTGGTTGTACACAACGTCGAGAACCACGGCGATTCCGGCTTTGTGAAAAGCCTTGACCATATTCTTGAACTCAAGATGTTGCCCATCATCGTCAACACTCGATGCATACTGCGCATGAGGTGCGAAGAAGTTCAGCGGCATGTATCCCCAATAGTCACCCTCCTGGGGGTCGCGCTGAAATATGGGCATGAGTTCAACGACCGTGATCCCAAGCTCTTTCAGATACGGGATCTTTTCGATCAGCCCGGCATAGGTGCCGGCTCGCGAGGGATGCACACCGGAATTGGGATTCCTCGTGAACCCCTTGACGTGAAGTTCGTAGACGATCGCGTCCGATTCAGGTCGGGGCGGGAGGTCTTCAGCCCAATCGAAAACGGCCTGTTGTTTGGGCAAAACTCCAAGCGGCGCCTTTTCATGATTGGGCCCGGGCTTCATCGCCAGCTTGCGGTCAAATCCCGGCGGGAAGAAAACCCGTTTCGCATAGGGATCGAGAAGAACCTTTTCGCGATCGAAGCTGCGGAGGCCAACAACGGCCTGCCCTGAAACCGAGTAACCGTAATAGCAAGCATCGCACATTTGATCGAGCGCGATCCTGCAGTGCCAGACCCGCCCTGACTTATTGCGGATAGGATCGAACTGAAATGTCAAAACTGGCTTTGCCGAATCGACAGGGGAATAGAGAAACAGTTTCACACTCTCCGCATGTTCAGCACACACCGCAAAATTGAAGGCCTGGTCTTCCTCAATCCAAGTAACCCCCAGCGGCAATGGCAGCCCCTCTGTGTGTGCCCATGTGCGACGTATCTGCGGTGGCGCTGCTGAGACCGACGCTGCGTCAGATGCGCAGTCGCTGACCGCAATGGATTGGGGAACTGTGTTCTTCACTTGTTAAGAGCCTGTGTTTAGCGCCTAATGACAGGCGGCATCGTCCTCGAAGGTACCGCTGGCGAACATCTGCGCCAGAAATTGGCCGCAATGGATGATCTTCTGGGCCTCGGAATCGTTGTTGAGTTGGCTCTCAGACATGCTTAGATCTGCCGCGCTCAGCGAACTGCGAGCTTTGACGTATCCGTCAGCCCAAGCCTGCACATTGTTAAATTCGTTCTTGAGCAACTCGAGCCCGCGATAGTCAGAGTCTGTCGATGCCGCCGCTGAAGCTAACGCGACGCTGTCGGCAGCTCGACCCTCAAACGCCATGATCGTGTTTCCTGCCGTGGTGTTTCCTACTGGATACCCGTTCCGCACGATCGCCTGCAGAGTTCCACCCCACTCTCTGATCGAGGCCATCGCCTCGATCGCCGCCTTGGTGAAGGGTCGCGAGAATCCAGATCTGTGAGCATCGCCGCTCGACGAGGAACCGTCCGGACGAGGCAGCGTCAGGATAATTCTGTTCTTCTCAAAACTCAGCGACCCGTTTGTGATCTGCGCAAGCGCTTGCGCATCCACGAACACGCGCCCCTGGTATCGAATGACATTTGCCTGTCCCTGGTAGCCTTGAACGGACAACGCCTCTCTCTCGCGCTGCGATTGCGCCATGGCCATGGCCACCATCAACAGCAGTGCCCCGAATATTACCGGCCTATGCCTCATCATGTGCAACATCGAGTAGTCTCCGGATCAAAGTCGCGCTTGTAACTGGAACTCGACCGCGCCTCATTGCTGAGGCGGTTCTGCCACACTACGTGCCGGCACGGTGTATTGGGCCTCGGTGAGTGGAGGAAGGGCAGCTTCGACTTGCATATCCATCATCAAATCGATGCGCCGCTCCAACTGAAAGAATGTCGTCACGGTAAGGGCTGGAAGCACCTTGTTGAACTTCTTGTAATACTTCTTCTTCAACTCAGCCAGACGAGATTCGCAGTCAAACATCTGGTCTGCCATCGCTTTGGCGTCGGCGTCGGTCAGGTTCCGGAACTTCAGGGTGTACTGCTTTATGACCGCAGCGCGACGATCGTCCAGCCGGGATCGTTCGTAGTCGTATTGCTGATAGATCGGCCAGAATGCCGCGCCATCTTTGTCACTGAAATTCATTCCTGTGGTGATGAGGGCAGCTCTGTCTGCCTGCATATTGGCCCTCACGACCGCGATCGTGGAATCGATAGCGGGGCCGTCGTCTTGAGCGCGGCCCAGCGGGCAAAATGCGAGCATCGCGAACGTAAGCATGAGTAATGCAAAATCCTTGATCATTGATGAGTCTCCTTTGCCGTTTGCTTTGTGCGTCATCCGCGGACGCAACAGCGCCGCAGTACGATCTGCAGCTTCGTTTTGTTAAGGACGAATTCGCTCCGTCCCGATTGAACCGGCTGGTGTAATCTGCACAACTTGACCTCCGCTTGAGATGCCATCTGAAGCGCTATGCTGCTTGATTACCTTGCATAGCCCATAGATAAAGATTGCGGCCAACATCAGACCTGCCAAAATCTTTCCCGCTCTGCCGACGTATTGAGCCGCATGGTCGAGGTCGTGGCTGAACATATGTCCGAGTCCGAAATAAACGCAGGCATAAAGACTGACGCCGAGGGTTTCAAACGCGAGGAAACGCAATCGGCTGGTACCAGATGTCCCGGCCAGCGGAGGCGCTACCGCGTCTAGCCCCGGGATGAATTTGGCAACGATGAGAATCGGAGGCCCATACAGGGCAAAGGTTCTTTTCGCCCGACGATCGTGCGCGTCCGGGTCTCGCGTGAGTCCGTGAATGAAGTGCAAGACCTTGTCACCTTTACGCCGACCGGCCTCGTACCATATCCAATCGGCCGCAACGCAGGCACTGATCGCCACGCCCAGCGCGGGCACGACACCCAATTTTCCCGATGCTGCGAGCGCGCCTGCCGCAAGCAGAAACAACGGTCCGGGTATCGGCAAACCTATCTGGTGCGCGAACATGGCTCCGAACAGAAAGGAGTAGCCATGTTTCAGAAGGAACTGGACAATAGTATTCATAGTTGAAATGGGTCCTCAGCGCGTCGTCGACTAGTTAGAAGTCGCGGCGAAGCTTTCCTCTCTCGAAACATCGCCATACTCAATGGCTGGGGATTTTTCATGGCTCTCCCACTTGATCAGTTTCAGATCCAGCACGAAGATGGAATAGATCACCGGGACCAGCAGCAGCGTCACAAAGGTCGCGATCGTGAGACCGCCAATCTGGGCATAGCAGAGAGGCTCCCAGAGCGGTCCCCCGTGAATGGCCAGCGGTATGAGACCAAGCACAGTTGCACCGACCGTGATCATCACGGGCCGCAATCGCACGATGCCGGCATCGAGCAGAGCTTCTCGTAAGGGCTCCCCTCTCTCGTGCGCTTCTTCGATGAAATCGAAAAGCACGATGACGTGACTGACAATTACGCCAACCAGACTCGCCACTCCCAGGAATCCCATAAACCCGAAGGGCTGGCCCATGACCACCAGGCCGGCGAGGGCTCCTGTCATTCCGTATGGAATTGCAGCGAAGACCAGAAGCGGCTTGACCGCACTCCGGAACTGCACAACCAACGCAATGTAGATCAGCAGTACGGAAATCGCCATGACCACGCTGAGTTCCTTGAAACCTTTCTGCTGCTCGTCGTATTCGCCTCCGATTTCGAGGAAATAGCCGGGAGGCAGGTTCTTCTGGAACTCCTTGATTTTCGGCAGCAACGGCGTGAGCACTTGCGATGGCAAAACACCCGGGATCGGGAACGCAGATACCGTAACTGTCCGGAATTGATTGCGGCGCTTGATTTTCGATACCGCCATCTCGGTGGTGATGTTCGATACCTGCCGCAGCGGTACGTGCTGATTGCTGGACAGAGAATAGACGTACGCGTTTTGAACGTCAGACAGTCCGGCGCGGTCCTCCATCCGCAAACGAACGGCGATGGGGATTTGTTTGTCAGCTTCTCGGTAAGTTGAGACCGGCAATCCGCTCTGCGCGGCGGCAGATGAGAGGGCTATATCCAGATTCGTGATCCCGGAAAGGTTGGCGCGATCGGGGTCAACCTTCAGCCGGACATTCATGGCAGGTTCGCCCCAGTCGTCTCGTACCCGGGTCGCATTTGGCTGGGCGCGAAAGATTATCTGGAGATCGCCAGAGAGACGGTGCAGAACTTCCATCTCGGGACCTGAAATTCGAATAGAGACGGGAATGCCGACCGGCTTGCCAGTCTCGAGTTGCCGCACATCGACCCGGGCACCCGGGACTTCGCGGCTCAGCGCCGTCTGCAGCGGCCCAACGAACTCGTTGGTGAAGTGCTTGTCGGAAACCTCGACGAGGATCTGCGCATAGTTGAGCTGTTGTCGCTCGGGGTCGACCGAGAACCAGAATCTAGGGCCGCCGCCGCCGACAAATGTCGTCAGCGACTTTAGAACATCTTTGTGATGATGTTCGTTTCCAAATCGTTCTGCTTCTTGCCGAATGACAGTTTCTGCTCGTTGTGTGACCGTGTCCGTCGCACCCAGCGGGGCATCGGGCGGAAGCCAGACATCCACGTACGACAGGTAGGAGAGGTCCTTGGGGAAGAACTGTGGCTTCAGCATCGAGAAAAACACTCCGCCCAACACCAGAACGATGAGGGAGGCTCCGAACGTACCCCAACGATGTCTGAGCGCGAAGTCACCTACCCGATAGTAGAGCGCCGGGAAGCCGTGCTGTCGTCGCTCGGACATGGGCGGTTCCAGATGCTTGGGCGGTTTGATCATGTAGTACGCAATCAACGGCATAAAGGTGAACGAAACAATGACGGAGGCGATCAGCGTGCACGTCATCACAACTGGCAGGCTGTAGAGGAAAAAGCCTGTATCGCCGGTCAGCATCAAGAACGGGAGATACGCGACGATGTTCGTGATGGTGGCGAATACAATCGCTTTCGCCAGTTTGGTCGGTCCAAGCCAGGATGCGAGTTCGCGCGGGGAGCCGGAGCCCAACTCGCGCTTGATCGCATCCCCTGCTACGACGGGCATATCTACCAACAGGCCGAGAGCGATGATCAGTGTCGCGATGGAAACTTGTTGAATGTCAATACCAAGAACGTGAACGATACCGAAGGACATCGCCAGCGTCAGGGGGATGGAGGCGGCCATCAGCATAGCCGCACGCCAGTCCCAGAAACCGATCAGCGCGACGATCACGACGAGAACAATGGCCTCATAGAGACTACCCATCAACAGACTGACAAGTTCCTTTACTTGCCGCGGCTGGTCCGACGTGCGAGCCACAATAAGGTCGGCAGGCAGTTGCGGGCGCACGTTGGCTAGAGCCTTGTCTACCGCCGCCCCGAATTTGAAGATCTGTTCTCCCGATCGCATTTGCACCGCCAGGGTGATGGCACGGTTACGATGCCAGCTTCCGTTCGGCTCGCGAGAGACCATGTAGTTCAGGTACCGGGTGGGCGTCTGATATGCACGCGATATGTCCACAAGATCGCGCAAATAAAGCGGTGCTCCAGTGGGCGACGATGCCAGGAGCACGTTGCCAATATCTTTCGTGCTTTTGAACTCGGCGGTTGCGTCAACCAGGACGTTTCGCGATTGGGTCTGGACGATTCCACCTGGAGCCGTCACATTCCGCGCGTTCAGGATGTCTTTGATCTTCGTGGGCTGCAATTTCAATGCTGCCAGCCGCGCGTCCGAGTACTCCAGATAGATCTCTTCGGGCAGAACGCCGGCGCGCTGGACTTTCGCTACCTCGGGTACACGTTGCAGAGTGCGTTGGATCAGATCGGTGAAATCATCCAGTTGCCGATACGAATACCGGTTGTTAGCTACTTCCGCGATGC
>JBEKIB010000047.1:0-37702 GCA_050011975.1 Terriglobales bacterium
AGCAAAAGCAACAGCAACAGCAAAAGCTTCCACGAGAGCGAAATGGCGCTCTTCGGACTGCACGGATTGGTGCGCCTCAAAAGTGCTTGACACTGCCGACATTGTTAGAGACGCGATTTTACGCCAGTTAACGCTTCGTAGTTCTGTAAGGCGGGAGGCGGAAGCCATATAAAGACCCCGCCCAAGCGGAAGTTGGACGGGGTCGGGTTGAAGCAACATGAAACCGAGGTCAGTTCATGGCTTTGTCACCACCTGCTCCACCACATTCGACGTGCTGGCGGCGAAGTTCGGGTCACCGCCATACACCGCCGTGATCGGGAACGTGCCCGACCCCAGCGTCGAGGTCGTAAAGCTGGCCGAGGCGCCACTCAACAATCCCGTTCCCAGTGTCGTTTTGCCTTTCATAAACGAGACGGTTTCGCCATCAGGTGGTATTCCAGCGCTGGAAGCGACCACCGCGGTAAAGGTCACCGCCTGGCCGCGAGTGGACGGATTCGGCGAAGACGTGAGCGTAGTCGTGGTCGCTGCAGCCGTCGTGACCTCGTAAACAACGCCCTGACCATAAGCGCCGCCATAATTTGTCGTGCCGTAGAGGTTCCCAGCATTGTCGAGCACAACGCTGCCTGTGGGAGCGTTCCCGTCAGTCCCGCCGCTGAAGCTATACAGCACGGTTAGGGACCACTTGTTGTTTGCAACCGGCGTCAGCTGAAAAACGGTCCCGGAATTTTCCGTGCCCCCTTGGTACGTCGTGCCGTAGATGGCCCCTGTGGGGCCTAGGACGACGCCGCCATACGGATACGTCCCCTCGGAACCGGAAAAGCTATGCAGCAGGGAGACAGTCCATTCGTCATATGGCCAGTAGGTGTCTGGCTTTTGCGTAAGCTGGTAAATGGTGCCTTGGTTACTGCTCCCTCCCCCCATGTTGGCGCCGTACATGACCCAAACCCCATTCTCATTAACCTGCGTGGCCAAGTCGCCTGCAGGAGAGCAGCCATACTTACCGGAACATTTAAAGGGATGCACTATTCGTACTTCGGCGTCATAGACCGTTTCGAAGACGTTGCCGCCGTCTCTTCTCGCCGCGTAGCTGGAGGTGCCGTAGGCCCAGTTGTTTTCCCCGAAGGTAACCAAGCCTCCAAAGGGAAACGCACCGTTGCTTCCCTGCAGAGCCCAGATTCGGTAAATCCCGTCGGAGAAGAGAGCGAAGGCCGCGCCGTGTTCACTGACGCCACCGCCGTATTCGGTCGTTCCCCAAATATTGCCGCCCGAGTATTTCACGTCGGCTTGGGGCGCACAGGCATCTAGAAGGTATCCGTCCCACTTCCACATGTCATCAAAGGTATGGAGGACGCTGAATTGCAACCCGCTGTTTATCTCGAAGAGCGTGCCGCACTGGTCGTTGTCCTCGCCGCCAGCATAGGTGGTGCCGTAGAAATCGCCCGCCCCGTCGGTGGCCAAACCTCCTTGGGGGTTTGCTCCGTCCGCGCCCCCGGTGAAACTATAAAGAACGGTTTCGGTCCAGGTACCGCCCGGGGAAGGGGTGAGCTTAAATACCGTTCCCTGGTTATAGGCGCCGCCATATTGTGTAACGCCGTAGAGATTGCCGGCTGAATCAAAGATTACGCCCGCAAGATAAGGTTGCGCACCGTCGGTGCCGCCGGTGAATGAGTACAACACTGTCTCGGTTCCGGCCAAGCCACTACCGACCGAAAAGAGCAGGAACGTGAGAACTACAATAACTTTCGCTCGCATGATTCTGTCCCCCTGGGTTGATATCGCAGAGAGGAACCCCGGTTGGAGGGTAGAGCGGTCTGCCGGGGCAAGCATATGCACGGGACCAGGAGAATTGCAGTGACGTAGTTGTCGGGTGTGTGTGACGAGCGACTGTTCTGTCAGTGCGCTTCGTCACCCGAAGGCGTGAGTAGTTGGCGAACCCGGGCGTTTACACTCGCGACCCGGTCAATGAGTGTCGCGACGCTGCGTTTGGCAGCGGGTTATAATCATCGGCCTGTGCGCGTGAAAAAACCATCGGTCGGCGCTCTCCTGCTCGGCCTGATTCCCTTCATTGCGATGTGCCTCTCGGTCTCGCTCTGGGACCGCATTGAACCAATGATTTTCGGTCTCCCCTTCAATCTCTTCTGGCTTATCGCTTGGATTGTGCTCAGCAGTTTGTGCATGTGGGCGGCCTATCGAGTGGAAGTCGCGCGGGACAGGAAGGGCTCCGGAGTCCAATGAGTCCCAGCGCCGTTTCCCTGACCACGATCTTCGTCATCGTCGCGATGGGCGTTGCCATCGGTTTCCTGGCCGGAGTCCATCGAAAGATGGACCTGGAGCAGTGGACGGTTGGCGGCCGCGGCTTCGGCGCTGTTCTGATGTTCCTGCTGATAGCGGGCGAAGTGTACACCACGTTCGCCTTTTTGGGAGCCAGCGGCTGGGCCTATTCCCGTGGCGGCCCAACGCTATACATCATGGCTTACCTTACCCTGGCCTACGTTGTCTCGTTCTTTATTCTGCCGCAGATCTGGGAGGTCGGCTATCGCAGCTCTCGTGAACTGGCTGACGCCAGCAATCGCCGTGCCCGGGCGAGGAGAGCGCGGATGATTTCGTCGGCGGACGGGCAAACCATCGAGAACCGCTGTTCAGTCCGTGCCGAATCAGCGTGATTATGAACCCGCGTGGGCTGCCCTGCCGTGCGCCTGTGATGCAGCCCCGTTTCCGCGCCCGTTTTCACCGGCGCTGATCTTGAATTGGTCCACCAGGCGGCGAAGTTGTGTGGAGGTCTCCACCAACTGCTGCGACGCCTTCTGCGTGTCGCTGGCCCCGCGCGTCGTACCCTGCGCCGCCTCCGCTACTCCCGCAATGTTGCTGGTGATCTCGCCGCTGCCCTGCGCCGCTTCGCTCACATTGCGCGACATCTCGTTGGTAGTCGCGCTCTGTTCCTCGACCGCCGTGGCAATCGTGCTGGAGATATCGTTGATCTGATGGATTACCCCGCTGATCGATGAGATGGCATCCACCGCCGCCTTGGTATCGGTCTGGATGGCTTCGATCTTGCGGCTGATGTCTTCTGTGGCTTTCGCTGTTTCCTTGGCCAGTTCTTTCACTTCGCTGGCCACCACGGCAAAGCCTTTGCCCGCTTCACCTGCGCGCGCGGCTTCAATCGTGGCATTCAAGGCCAACAAGTTCGTCTGCTGCGCAATCGACGTAATGACTTTAATCACCTGCCCAATCTCGGTGGAAGAATCGCCGAGCTTGGACACGGTGGCGGTAGTGTCTTCGGCCACTTGAACGGCGGCGGTTGCGACCTGGGCGGCTTCGGCTGCGTTCTTGGCGATCTCCTTGATACTGGCGCCCATCTCTTCGGCGCCAGTTGAGACGGTCTGGAGGTTCTGGCTGACCGACTGTGCCGCCTTCGAAACCACGTCGGCCTGGGCCGAGGTTTCCTGGGAGTGGGCGGTGATCCGCAGGCTGGTGGCGTTCAGCTCTTCGCTCGCGCTGGCGACCTCGGCCGCCGCACTGGTCACGGACTTGATCATGTCCTGCATTTGGTCCATGAAAACGTTGAACCATTTCCCGAGTTCTCCGATTTCATCATGGCCGGTAATCGGAATTCGTTTGGTCAGGTCGCCCTCGCCTTCCGCCACGTCCTTGAAGCGCTCGACCATATGGCTTAAGCGGAGGAAGGTCGAGCGCGACGTCGCCATAGAGACGACCACCAGCGGCAGCAAGCAAACGATGGAGAGCCCTGCCGCAGTCAGGGCGCCGTGCCGCCAGGCCAGATCCACATCGTCAATGTAGACTCCCGTTCCAATCACCCAGCCCCAGGGGGCGAAACGCTTGACGAAGGAAAGCTTGGCGACGGGTTGGTCTTTGCCCGGTTTCGGCCAGAGATAGTAGACGTAGCCGCCATCCGGGGCTTGCGCTGCCTTGACAAATTCAACGAAGACCGCTTTCCCCGAAGGGTCTTTCAAGGAGGAGAGATCGGTGCCGTCCAACCCCGGCTTCATCGGATGCATGATCATCGTCGGATGCTCGTCATTGATCCAGAAATAGTTGCTGCCTTCGTAGCGCATGGTCCGAATGGCCTCCATCGCCGCTCGTTGCGCCTCAATCCGGCTGATCTTTCCATCTGTCTCCAGTTGGTATTGCCGCTCGATAATGGAGTAGGGCACTTCGACCAGGTTCTTGGTTTTTTGCCGCTTTTCCGAAAGCATGCTGGAACGTTGGCCTAGAATCCAAAAACCGGCCACGGCCAGCAACCCGCCCGCAGAAACCGCGATCATCACCCGGAATTTCGTTTTGAGAGTCATGCTGTTTCCTCGGCCGGAATCGGGCCTTCATCATAAGTATCGTTGGCAGCCGAACGTCATACAGGGTCCGGACCGAACCGCGCATGTTTTCAAGCAATTTTCATTAGAGGGCCATGATTCCCCTCGGTACGGGATGCACACCGGACGCCAAAGTTCATCAGAAATTCAATTGCGTTGTGAGGGAGACGTTACGAGTGGAGCCTGAGTTCACGTGTTCGCCGGCCTCGATCAAGCCATCGACAAAGCGCACCGCGAAGAGATCTAAGACTCCGTAATCGATCCGCCGCGGCGGCCATTCCAAACTCGTAAGTGTCCGCCATGCAAGGTCTTGCAGTTACAGTCCTCTTAACTATTTGCCCCACTCCAGGGGACAATCCCAACCGACATCACTTATTTTTCAATTCTCCTAAAGTAATTCCGTCTTACGGTCGATAAACATACCTGACACATATGAAAGGTGTTGGCTGCGGGTTGCTGCTTCGGAAACGAGTTGGTCATCCGCCAGGAGTAGCACCCATCATGCCGTTAAAGCCAAAACTAAGTGTGTACTGGGCATCCTCGTGCGGCGGTTGCGAAATTGCAATTGTCAATCTGCATGAGAATTTTCTTAAACTCGCCGAGCACTTCGAATTGGTGTTCTGTCCCTGTTTGATGGACACCAAAATAGCCGACGTGGAAGCCATGCCGGACGCCAGCATTACGCTCACTCTTTTCAATGGGGCGATCCGTACGGAAGAGAACGACGAGATGGCGCATCTTCTGCGGCGGAAGTCGAAATTGCTGGTGGCCTACGGGGCGTGCTCCTACCAGGGAGGAATCCCCGCGCTCAGTAATTTCTCTTCCCGCGACCAACATCTTCGGACGATCTATGGGGAGAATGCGAGCCTGGACAATTTGGCGCAACGGTCCCCGCAAAACCACACCGAGGTCCCGGAAGGCGCCTTGGAATTGCCCGCCTTCTACGAAAATGTGAAGACGCTGGCGCAATGTGTGAAGGTTGACTACTTTATGCCCGGTTGCCCGCCGGAGCCGCATCAGATCTGGAACGTCATGGAGGGGATCGTCAGCGGCCAGCCTCTTCCTCCGCCGGGAAGCGTGATCGGCGCGGGAACGTCGAGTGTTTGCGATGAATGCGCGCGCGAGCGATCCATAAAAGTTCTCCCCCGTTTTTACCGGACGTATGAGGTTGCTCCCGACCCTGTCAAATGCCTGTTGGAACAAGGGATCGTCTGTATGGGCATCGCGACGCGGGACGGCTGCGGGGCTCCCTGCCCCAAGGCGAATATGCCCTGCACCGGTTGTTACGGACCGCCCGAGGGCGTGCGAGACCAGGGCGCCAAAATGGTGTCGGCGCTCGGTTCGATCCTGGAATTGGGCGAATACAAGGGAATGACGCCGGAAGAGCTCACCCTGAAAGTCGACGAACTCCTCAATTCCATTCCCGATCCGGCAGGAACCTATTACAAGTACGGTGCCGCGGGCTCAATTCTGGGGGGAAAAACGCAATGAAACGGGTCACGATTAATCCGATTACGCGGCTCGAAGGCCACGGGAAAATCGATATCTTTCTTGATGAGAAAGGAAACGTTGCCAATACCTATTTCCAGGTTCCCGAGCTGCGGGGCTTCGAGCAGTTTTGTGTGGGCAGGCCCGCCGAAGACATGCCCGTGATCACCAGTCGCATTTGCGGCGTATGCCCGGAAGCTCACCACATTGCCGCAACCAAGGCCCTCGACCAGCTCTTTGGCGTGGAGCCTCCGCCCGCCGCAAAGAAAATCCGCGAACTCTTCTACATGGCTTTCTTCGTGACCGACCACACCACGCATTTCTACGCGCTGGGTGGGCCGGATTTCATTGTGGGCCCGGACGCCCCGCCAGCCGAGCGGAACCTGCTGGGCGTGGTCAAGAAAGTGGGCCTGGACGTGGGCAAGCAGGTGATCGCATGCCGGGCCAGGAATCATCACGTCATCGAGATGTTAGGCGGACGGGGCATTCATCCCGTAGCCGGGGTTCCGGGAGGGTGGAGCAGGCCGGTCTCAGCCGCCGAACGGGCAGAGATCGAAACCATTGCCGCGCAGAACGTCGCGTTCGCGTTGTTCACCTTGAAGGTCTTCGACCAGATCGTCCTGGGCAATCCTGCTTATCTCGATCTCATCCTGTCCGACGTCTACCACCACCGGACTTACTCCATGGGAACGGTGGATGAACAAAACCGGCTGAATTTTTACGACGGCAAGATCCGGATCGTTGACCCGGAGGGGCGCGAGTTTGTGAAATACGAGGCCGCCGATTATGCCCAGCACATCGCCGAGCGCGTCGAGCCCTGGACCTATTTGAAGTTTCCCTACCTGAAGAAGATCGGCTGGAAAGGCTTTGTGGATGGGGTAGAGAGCGGTGTCTACACCGCTACGCCCCTTTCGCGGCTCAACGCGTCCGACCGCCTGGCTACACCGCTGGCGCAAGAGCAGTTCGAACGCTTCTATCAGACCCTCGGATCAAAGATCGTGCAAGGCCGACACCAGCCCGTGCATCAGCGGTTGGCCACGCATTGGGCGCGCCTCATCGAATTGCTGTATGCCGCCGAGCGCATGCAGGAACTGGCGCACGACCCCGAGATTACTTCCCCGGACATTCGGCAGATTCCTCAGGGCGTCGCTGGGGAGGGGGTGGGAAGCGTCGAGGCGCCGCGCGGCACTCTGATTCATCATTATGTCTCCGACGAAAAAGCGATCCTGACCAAGGTCAACCTGGTGGTTGGGACCACGAACAACCACGCCGCCATCTCGATGTCCATCCGCAAAGCGGCCGAGAAGTTTATCCATGGATTTGAGGTCGTGGAAGAGGGCTTCCTCAACCGGGTGGAGATGGCTTTTCGCTTGTACGATCCTTGTCTTTCTTGCGCCACCCATACGCTGCCGGGGGAAATGCCCTTGATCGTGAATATCAAAAGCTACGATGGCGAGAGTCTGCAATCTCTGCGCCGCGACGGGTAAGGGAGCGATATGTCGACAATCATTGTCGGGATCGGAAACCGCGTGCTGTCCGATGACGCTGTCGGGATTAAAGTCGCGCACGCGCTCGCCGACGCGCTCCGATCACGGAGCGATGTCGTGACCTGCGAGCTTTGGGGCGGTGGCCTGCGTCTGATGGAAACCCTAAATGGTCACGAGCGAGCCATCATTATTGACGCCATCATGACCGAGGGCGGCAAGCCTGGGTCGGTCTACACGCTCAAGCCCTCGGACCTGCGGCAGTCCCGGAACACCTACTCGACCCACGATGGAGGTTTCCAGGAGGCTCTGGAGCTAGGGGCAATGCTGGGTTTGAATCTGCCGCCGCAGATCACCATCTGGGCGATCGAGGCGGATGACGTGGAAACCTATAGCGAGAACCTGACCCCGGAGGTCGAGCGGGCGGTTCCCGTCGTCGTCGAGGGAGTGATGCGGCAGATCGATCTTGAGCAGCAACCTGGTTTATCGGGAGGAGAGCAGAAATGAGCGATGCCGAAATGAAGATTGGCGTCTATTTTTGCAAGTGCGGCACCATCATCGCTGACAAAATTGATCCGGAAAAGGTGGCAAAAGAAGTCTGCACTCTCCCCGGTGTTGCCTACTGCAAGTCCTGCGATTACCTCTGTGCGGAAGAAGGGAAAGCCTTCCTCGAGCAGGATCTGAAGGATGAAAAGCCGGATCGCGTCGTGATCTCAGCCTGTTCGCCGCGGGATTACGAGCAGGCGTTCCGCGAGTGTATGGGCGCCGCCGGTATCAACCCCTACTTGATGCAGATGGTGAACGTGCGCGAGCAGGTGGCGTGGGTAACGGCGGACGCGGAGCAGGCCGTGCAAAAGACGGTGCACTACATACGAGGCGCTGCCAGGAGGGTGAGCCTTCAAGTTCCGCTGGAGGAAAAGGAAATCGAGGTCTGTCCGGATGTGCTGGTGGTGGGTGCGGGGCCTGCGGGCTTGAAAGCAGCCATGGCTCTTGCGGCCTCTGGACGAAAGGTCATCCTAGTCGAAAAAACTCCCGTGCTGGGCGGTTTGCCGCAGCGTTATGAAGAGCTGTTTCCCAACCTCGAGTGCGCCCCGTGCATGTTGGAGCCCTTGCAGGCGGAAATATTTCAGTCCAAGAACATCGAGATCCTCACGCTCTCGGAGGTGGCCGAGGTGGTGGGATACTGCGGCAATTTTAATGTCAAGATCCGGCGAGCTCCCCGCTACGTGGACGCGGTGAAATGCATCGGGTGCGGCGAGTGCGTCAACCCTTGCCCAGTCTCCACGCCCAATGAGTTCAATTGTGACCTCGATCAACGCAAGGCTATGGCGTTTGCCCTGAAGGGGGGATTGCCCAACGCGCCCTTCATCGACATGAAAGCCTGCCTCCGCGGGAAGGGGGAGGATTGCACTATTTGTCGAACCGCGTGCCCGGTCGAGGGTACGGTCCTGTTTGATGACCAGGAAAAAATCCTCGCGAGGAACGTCGGGGCAATCATCCTGGCGGTGGGGGCAAGTCTCTACGATTGCTCGGCCTTTCCTAACCTGGCATACGGGACGGCCGGGGACGTCTATACCAGCCTGGAATTCGAACGCCTGCTCTCCGCCAGCGGGCCCACCGGCGGCCAGCTTCTGACGCGCGCCGGCACGCCACCTCGCAGCGTCGCGATCCTGCACTGCGTCGGAAGTTTGGACGAACACCACATTTCATATTGCTCTGGCGTTTGTTGCCAGTACGCATTCAAATTCAATCAGCTCGTGCACCACAAGGTGCCGGACGCGAAGATCTTCCACTTCTACCGCGAACTCGTAACCCCAGGCAAGGAGGAGTGCGGTTTGTTCGCGCGCGCCATGGCCCACCCCCACGCGCAGTTTATCCGCTATGGCAATCTTGCAGAACTCAAGGTCGAAGCCGCGAACGGCACCAACCGCCTCCGCTACTCGGAGGCGGGAGCCGAGCGCGAAGTAGAGGCTGATATGGTCGTGCTGTGCCCGGCCATTGTGCCCTCTGAGAGCTCGAAGCGCCTGGCTGCGATGGTGGATACCGCCCTCGACAGGTTTGGATTTTTCGAGGAACTGCATGGCCGCGGGGACGCGGGCCAAAGCAAGATCAAAGGAATCTTCCTGGCCGGCACCTGCCAATCCCCGAAAGACATTCAGGGATCCATGAACCAGGGAATGGCCGCGGCTGGGTACGTGCTGTCGCAACTGGCCACGGGCAAGAAACTTAAAATCGACCCGGTCACCGCTCAGGTTCGAGAGGACGCATGTTCCGGATGCCAGGTTTGCCGCGGCGTGTGCCCGTACAAGGCTATCGCGTTCGATCTCGATCAGCAGGTTTCGGTAGTCAATGCGCTGCTCTGCCATGGTTGCGGAACCTGCGTGGCGGCGTGTCCGTCGGGCGCCATGGAAGGCAACCACTTCACCGCGGCCCAGATCTCTGCGGAAATCGAGGGAATCTTACAATGAGTGCCGAAACAACAATTGCCGAAACAATGATCGCCGAGACAATGATCGCCGAGACAATGATCGCGGAAACCGGGAACGCCCATCAGGATAAATCCGAGTCTGGGGAAAATTTCGAGCCCAGGATAGTGGGATTTTTGTGCAACTGGTGCTCCTACGCCGGGGCCGACAAGGCCGGCTTGGCACAGGTCCCCTACCCTCCCAACGTGCGGGTGGTGAAGTTTATGTGCAGTGGAAGAATGGACCCGCAATTCGTGCTCCAATGTTATGAGAATGGCGCGGACGGGGTGCTGATCCTGGCATGCCACTTTGGAGATTGCCACTATAAAGAAGGAAACTTCCGCGCTACCCAGCGTCATCGCATGCTGCTGCACTTGCTCAAGCAGGAAGGCATTGAAGAAGCGCGCTGTCGCTTCGACTATGTCTCGGCGGGCGAGGGCGACAAGTTCGTGCAAGTGGTAACGGAAATGACTGAGGCGATCCGACAGCTGGGACCGCTTCATAAGAGATTCATCCCTAAACCCAAAGGAGATTCATAATATTATGACGAAGGTTATCGACGCCAAAGGGCTCCAGTGCCCGCAACCACGCCTGAAAATGTCCATGGAGTCTATGTCCATGAAGCCTGGCGACATCCTGGAATGTGTCGCAGACTGCGCCACGTTTGAGGCCGACGTGAAAGAATGGTGCAAGAACAGCAAGAAAGCCTTGCTCTGGTTCAAGACTGAGGCCGGCGGCGCCAAGCGTTGCCAGGTGCGGATCTAAATCGGACTCCCCAGCTACAGCCGAGACGGCCTGTCCGTCGAGCACGAGTCTCGGACGGAAACAGTCTGATGCTCAAGGTGACATGCGTTGCCGGAGAGCATTGCCCCTGGCTTGGTGGCCGTGACTGCGATGCGCTCGCCCTCGATCCATAACGCGCCACCTCCTATGTAGCCGCCGTTGCGTACGTCGAGCAGCTTTCCGGCCTTCACTAAAACTGAGGTTGCCAACTGGGGTGCAGATGGTGACTGCGATATTGCCAACGCTGGACAAAGCACAAGCACGAAGGCGAAAACGAAGGCTCGCGTTTTCATAGGCCCTCTGATTATCACAATCCCCATTCCGAGCACAAGTCGATGGATCCTTTTCCCAACATGCATTTCACGAGACGCTCAAAGCGCGCATGAACCTGCTTGTCTACACCAGCCCCGACGAGTTGTGCCGAGCCATGCAGGACTTCATCGCGTATTACAACCATTGCCGTTATCACGAAGCCATCCGCAACGTGACCCCGACCGATGTGTACTACGGACGGCGGGAAGAAATCTTTCGCAGAAGGGCCGGACAAAAACAACGCACGATTGAGCAGCGGCTGCATTACAATCTGGGCCGCAGGAACCAGAAACCAAGGGTGTAACTGAAACTCAAACCGTAGCTTGGCCCGGGGGCCAAGCTGTTCTCACAACTTCTGACGGCGCACAGTTACAATTGGATGAGACGACATGATCCGAACTACTGACGAAGGGAGGGTTGCGTCTCGTGGCTTCGGGAAGTACCTCGCCCAGATTGCAATAGTGTTTGCCGTGCAATTTGCGGCAGGTAAACTCGGCGATGCTGTCGCGATCATCAACAGCGGTGGCATTGGACCTGTGTGGCCCGCATCCGGGATCGCTCTCGCCGCATTCTTGCTCTTCGGCTATCAAGTTTGGCCCGGAGTCGCGGCTGGGGCTTTTCTCCTAGCTTTCTTGAGTCCCATTCCTCACCTTGCTGCTGTCGTTTACGCGGCTGGAACCACACTCGCAGCCCTGACCGGCACGTTCCTACTCCGTCGCGTTGTTAACGTCGACCCTTCGCTGTCGCGCTTGCGCGATGCGCTCGGGATGATTGTGTTCGGCGCGTTTGGCAGCAGCATGGTGGCCGCCTCTGTCGGAGTTTCACTTCTGTATGCAGCCCATGTGCGTGGGTGGTCTGGATTCGGCTCAGCTTGGCTGATTTACTGGCTGGGAGACAGCATGGGGGTGTTGCTTGTAACACCACTCGTGTTGACGTTCCCAATTTTGCTGAGGATTCGCCCTCGCGTTCGCCTCGCAGAATTTACCGCGCTTCTACTGCTTCTCACGGTGGCGTGCTTCATCGTCTTTGGCGATCTGTCCGTTGTCCCAGGTAGGCTGCACGTCTTGGCTTTCGCAGTGCTCCCATTCGTAATGTGGGCGGCCATCCGTTTCGGAGTAAGCGGAGCGGCACTGTCGACTCTCGTTATTGCCATCATAGCCACCGCAGAGACCGCCGCTGGCTCCGGGCCTTTCGCGCAGAGCAGCCCATTCATCAACGCTGTTCTGTTGGATGTGTTCTTTGCGGTGCTTTCGGTATCGGGTATGACATTGGCGGCGGTAATCGCCGAACGGGAGCAAGCTGAGCGCGAACGAGAGCAGTTTGTCCGTAAGCACGCAGTGATGGAGGCACGGCTTCGTCTAGCAACCATTGTCGAATCGTCTGACGACGCGATCATCGGCGTGGATATAGATGGAATTATTACGGATTGGAACAAGGGGGCAGAGCGACTTTACGGCTACTCGGCAGGTGAAGTGATCGGGAAGTCAGCTTCCTTTGTTGTGCCACTCGATCGCTCTGATGATTTTGCAGAAATTATGGGCAAGATAAAGCACGGCGACAGCGTCACCCATTACGAGACCGTACGCCAGAAAAAAGACGGGACGCGCGTTGAAGTATCGCTGACCGTCTCTCCAATAATCGATACCGAGGGCCGAATTGTCGGGGCGTCAGCAATTACCCGAGACATTACCGAGCGCAAGCGCCAAGAAGCCATTTTACGCGAAAGCGAAGAGCGGCTGCGCGTTGCCGCCGAGGTTGGCAGGATGTACGCGTGGGAGTGGGATCCGGCCACGGACTTAGTGCGGCGATCGGCGGAATGCGCGGGCATTCTCGGTTTGAGTTACGCCGCCGGGGAAGGTATTGCAAAGGATTATTTCAGTTCTATCCACCCTGATGATCGATCCGGTCTGCGGAGTCTGGTCGACTCTCTGACGCCCGAAAACCCCGTCTATCGAACCCAGTACCGCAGGTTTCGGGCGGACGGTGCGCTGCTATGGCTGGAAGAGAGCGGCTGCGCGACATTCGACGGGGACGGAAAAATGTTCCGACTGGTCGGCATGACAGCCGATATCACCGAGCGTAAGCAGGCGGAAGAGGCTCTTGCAAGCGTGAGCCGCAGGCTGATTGAGGCACAGGAGCAAGAACGTACTCGGATCGCCAGGGAGCTTCACGATGACATCGGTCAGCGTCTCGCAATGTTGACCATCGATCTAGGACAACTCCGGGAAGACTCTCGCGTTTGGCCTGCTGAAGTCCGTAGCCGTATGGGCGAGCTATGGAGGCAGACTTCCGAGATAGCGACCGATATCCAATCCCTGTCGCACGAGTTGCACTCCGCAAAATTGGAATATCTGGGTATAACGGCGGCCGTAAGAGGCTTCTGCCGAGAATTCGGAGAGCAGCAGAAAGTGGAGATTGACTTCCAAACCCACGATCTGCCAATTCCCTTGTCGGCGGATGTTTCTCTATGCTTCTTCCGAGTTCTCCAAGAAGCCCTCCACAATGCGGTGAAACACAGCGGGGTTCGGCACTTCGAAGTGCGATTGTGGGAAACGTCGGATGAGATTCATCTCACGGTTACGGATTCCGGCAGAGGATTTAACCGCGAAGCGGCAAAGGAAAGCCGAGGGCTTGGCCTCATCACCATGGAGGAACGGCTGAAACTCGTGAACGGAACGTTTTCAATCGAATCGCAACCCCAGAGTGGGACGATGATCCACGCTCGCGTGCCTCTCCGTTCGGGAAGCGATTCCATGCAGGCAGTGGGGTAAGAGCACCGACAATTGCGGATTCTTGCGAGGATTGACTTGAGGCTTGCATCCGCATGAGCGTGTCCATCCCATTGGGCGGAACGCCTTTTGCCATCCAGTGAACGGTCACGCCGGTGGGGGCGGCTTCAGGGGTTCAGGTTAGTGGGGACTTTGCGTTTGAGGCGTGAACAAAAAAACCCTCTCCCCGATCATCGGGGAGAGGGCGCTTGCAATCGGAACGTTTTAGTCGTCGTCCCCGTCACCTGCCGGAGCCGGATTGTTGAATTCGCTCGCGGGGCGAACCATCTTCTCGCCGGGATAAGGCCGCGTATACCCCGTGGACTCATACCAGTTGTAATGGTTGACGGTGTCCGGGTCTTCCGAGTCGGGCTTGGTCAGCTTGCCAGCGGAGATCTCCGCCTTCTTCTGGAGCCAACCCTTCCTCAGAGCCTTGACCGCAGCGCTATCCGTTGGATTGTCGAGGCTCCCAGCAACGCCCTGGCTGAGCGGGATCTGGTTCGGCACGTGCGTCCACGGCAGGAAGTTATCCGCGGGCGGCGTACCCTTGACGAAGTCCGTCCTCATCGGCGACGCAATGAGGTCGAACTGGTTCATCGGCGGCAGACCGAGGATCTGCTCGATCGTCCGCGTCATGTTGACCTGCGTGTAGTAGGTGTGGTCGGTGGGTCCGTTCTGCACCGCGTACGGGCTGATGATATAGCCCGGGCTGCGATGACCGTCGACGTGGTCGACGCCGTTCTGCGCGTCGTCTTCCTCGATGAAGATCGCCGAGGTGGACCACACGTTGCTGTGGCTGATGTAGTCGATGATGCGCCCAACGGCCAAGTCGTTATCGGCTTGTTCAGCCTGCGGGGTCGGCGGGCCGGTGGTGTGGTCGTCCATGACCCATAGGATTTCCAGCGTGGGCACCGTACCGTTGGCAACGTCATTGTTGAAGTCTTGCACCCAGAGATCGACACGGAACTGGTCGGGTATGCCCAGGTCGAACTGCGGGAAGTTCTTAACGAGGTAGTTGGACACTGCCGGAACAGAGGACTCTGCTGTGATCAAATTCTGATAGTACAGCGTAGTCTCGCCCGAAGTCCCAGGAGGTCCACAATCAGGCCCACCCTCGAAGCACTGCGAGTCGGCATAGAACTGCAACCATGTTGGCTCGTTATTCCCAACATACGACGTATTACTACACACGTTGGCTTGGGTTTCGGGTAGCGCGCAATACTCGGACTCTACGGCTTCACCGTAGATCTTCACCGACAGACCGGCTTTCTCTGCTTCCGAGAAGAAGTAGCCCTTGTTGAGGTAGGCAAGTGCATCGCCCATGTTCCCGCCGGGATAGCTGCGGACCCAGTCCGGCGACTGGATGTCGTCGGCGTAGGGCGCCATGGCCTCGGTGATCCATTGGTGACCATCGGCCGACTGGCGGCTCGGGTCGTAGAAGTTGTCCAAGAGAGGGAAGCGCTGCACCCACAGGTGCGCGTTCGGCGTGACCGGGGTGCCACCGGCTGCGGAGCCGTCGCCGAACACCGCCAACGTTGGGTCGCCATTGCCGGCGGCCACGTCGCCCAGGATCTGATCGTAGGTACGGTTTTCACGGACGATCAGGAACACGTGCTTGATCAGCGACGGATCGCCGATCTTGGCCGGGACTGCGACCGGCTTGGTCTTCGGGTTGCCTCCGCTGGCCGACGCGATATTTTGCGCCAGATCCCAGTGGTTGTTGTAGATAACCTGCTGCGTCATCGCCTGCAAGGTCTCGCTAAGCGGCACGGGGACGATGCTGACGGTGCCATTGTCCTGGTGGGTGTTGTAGCCGCAGACGCCGTGGTCGCACTCGTACGAAAGACGGGCGCCGATGCCCTTATCATTGGCAACGATGAGCGTGTTATTGGTCACGTCCAGCACCACGGAGCTCGGTGCATACGCTACCGGGATCATGCCCAGGACGGGATTTGTCGCGCCAGGGCTGAGGTCGACCACCGCGATCGCGTTGGCATTATAAAGCGCAACGTAGGCAACGGCATTCTTGTTGTCGACGGCAATCGAGTTCGGACCGGCGCCATAGGCCGGACCTTGGCCGGGCACTCCGATCGGCAGCCCAAGGTTGATCGTCCGCGCCACGACGTTAGTGGCCGTGTCGATAACCGAGATGGTGTCGCTATAGGTATTGGCGACCAACAGGTTGTATCCGTAGAACGCCAACCCGGTCGGGTGTAGACCGGTCGAGATGGTAGCCGTGACCGTCATCGTGGGCAGATCAACCACAGAAACGGTACCGGTGATCGCGGCGCCAACGAACGGGTCGGCGACGATTTCAGTGCCGGCGGAGTTGATCTGGAAGTCCGCCTCCGTAGCCGCGCGGCCTCCCTCGTTGCTGACGTAAGCGGTGGTGCCGTTGCTGCCGATCACGATGCTGTGCGGCGCGTTGCCGACGCGGATCTGTGTACCTTGTTCCATCGTGGTTAGGTCGATCTGAGTGAGCGTATCGTTCTGGTTGAGCAGGGCGTAAGCGCTGTGGCCATCCTTCGAGAGCGCGACGCCGCCGGGATAAGAGGTGTACCCGGAATAGAACGAGCCGCAGGGGTTGCCATAGGAGGCCGGAGGGCTGTTCGGGAAGCAGCTGATGAAGGAATTGTTCGCCGGCACGCTGATCTGGGCGTCGTCTTCGAGCAAGCCCGCTGCATTGACCGTGGCGATGGTGACATTGCTGCTGTCCTGGCTGAACACCAGGTACTTGCCGTTCGCCGAATAGGCTATGCCGCTATAGCTGCCGCTCGAATCCGTTCCGAACGTGGCGTAGTTCTGCAGGACAGTGCCGGTGTTCGTGTCGAAAATCTCGACGGCCTGCGTTGCGCCCATGGTGAGGACGGCAGCGGTGTGACTCTTGGCACTGGGGTTCAGCGCGATGGCCTTCGCGCGGACCCGGATGCCGAGGTCGACTTGGGTGCCGGCTGGGGTGATGACCGCGCCATCGCTGACAACCCACGAGCCGTTCTTCTGCGGGCCGGTGACATAGGTCGGGTACTCCTTGGACTGAGCAGCGGCGAGCGTCGAGAAGCTCAGCCCCGCCGCCAGCAGGCCAGTGAGCGGACGCAGATGGTTGATCCGAGATTTATTTCGAGATTTTCTTCGAGGGTTATTTCGAGACGTTTTTCGAGACATACCGTTTTCCTCCTTGGATTTTCTTCATCACGCACCCGGGATCGGCCGGGCGACGCCGGGGTGAAATGCGGCCAGCGCCGCCTACTAGAACTGATAGTGGCAAATCTTAACAGCGGCCTATAACGGCATTATGAAGATCTGGTAAATTTCCTTCACAGGGCTGAATTTTTTGTCGCGGATTGCAAACGCGCGCAGCTCCACGTTAAGTGAGTCTGTTTCTTGGACGTTGTCTTTGTGTCTTTCCGGTGAGATGGTTTGCTTCAGTTCAATCACGATCGGGGGATACCCTCGTCCAGTTCCGACCCGTCCTGACTCTGCTCAACATCGACGAGCGCACGCAGGGGCCCAAGCCAGGGTTCGTAGCGTCGCCAGCGCGCGACGGAGGTGCGATAGATCGGCTGCCGGGCCTGCCACTTGCTGGGCGTGTTCACTGCCCGCGGATTGGATTCGGGGCGCAGGCATGCGTCGTCCCACGCCAGGCCGCAGGCCGCGATGATCCGCCGGACGACTGGTTCGGGCGCGCGAGTCAGGTCCTCGTAATCGACCTCGATGAAGCGATCTGCCGGCAGCACCCTCCGCCAATGGTCGATGAGCCGCTGGTAGTCGCGGAAATACGCGACCAGTTCGGCGCCTCCGGTCGGAAACGCCAAGCCCGGACGGAAATGAGTTTGATGGATCGACAGCGCCGTGTCGATTGCAGTGCGGCGGCAATGGATGATGAGTGCGCGCGGGAATGCCATGTGGACCAGCCCGGCCCAGAGGAAGTTGAATGGCATCTTATCGGTCACTCGCGCCGCCTTGGGAGCGATCGCGCGTAGCACGCCGAGATAGTCTGCCGCCGCCTTGGCCAAGAATTCCGTGGCGACGAACTCCGAGACCTGATGCTCCGTCGAAACGAACGCCCTCTCGTTCCCGTTCCCATCCGAGCGGTGCCACTCCGCCCCGCGCTGGTTCCAGAAATGCAGCTCGGCGCCGGCCCCAACCTCCGGATGCATGGAGACGATCTGCTCGACCAGCGTTGTGCCGGACCGCGGCATGCCGATGATCAGCACCGGCGTCGCATCGGAGCTGCCGAGTTCGGGCGCCCGCGCGATCCATTCGGGTGTACACCGGGCAATCAGGCGGTCGATCTCGATGGAGAACGCGGCCGAGTCGAACCGCACGGTGCCCTGGCGCACCGCGTCTGCGGCGTCGAAATGCTGCATGGCCAAGGCGTAGTCGCCAAGATCCTCAGCCGCCTTGCCGATCGCGAGGTGAACGCGCAGGCGTTGCACCGCCTCCAGTCCCGGCGTGGCCAGGGCGGCTTGCATCTGTTGAAGCAGACCGCCGTCGTTGTCATTGTCATTGCTCGTGACCGGGCGGCACCGGACCAGTTCGTAGTAGCTTCCCGCCAGCATCGGCGCGATCGCGATCGCGCGTTCGAAGCATGCACGAGCCTCGTCGAAACGGCCGAACTCAGTGAGGAGATTGCCCAGCAAATCAAACGCCATGGCGTTCCCCGGATCGGCAACCAGCGTCTCTCGCAATACCTGTTCGGCTTCCTGATTGCGATCCTCGGTCAGCAGCGCCCGCGCCTTGCCAAGGCGGCCGAAGCTGTTCCTATCTCCGGTAGTTGCCGCGCGGCGGAAACAGCCGATCGCCTGGTTGCGATGGCCCAGCATATAGAACAGGGCGCCGGCGCGGAACCACGCCTCAGCCAGGGATGGGAGCAGCTTAGTGGCGCGATCGTACGCAGCGATTGCCCCACCGATGTCGCCCATCTTCTCCAGGGCGATTCCCAGGCGGAAATGCGCATCGGCATAGCGCGGGTTGCTGGCGACGGCCTGCTGCAATGCCGCGATGGCATCCGGTACGCGACCGACCTCGATGCAGGCGAGGCCGAGGTCGTGCTGGATGATGGCATTGGACGGCTGCAGCAGTGCTGCATCGCGCAACGGAGCGATCGCATCGGCTGGTCGCCCGGCCCTGAGAAACTTACTGGCCAACGCAAGCAGCGCCGCCACCTGCTGCGGTGCGGCCGGGTTTGGAGACTGGGACATGGCGCGAACCTACCGTGAGACTGTAGCGTGGCCATCGGAATCGCCAACGCAATTGTCACCCGATCATGATCTGCCAACCAGAAGAATTTTGCGATGGGCCATTCTGCACGCGATCGAACGAGCGGCCGTCAGGCTGACATCCAATTTCGCACGGCTGCTTCAGGACTGCGACGCAGCGAGATAAGCCCTCCCTAACGGCACCCATTCCCGTACAAGGTTAGGGAAGAGTAGGCCATCACCGGCCTAATCAGGATGCACGATCGGTAGCGGGAAAAGGAGAAATCTCAACGCCAGAGCCACCGCAGTTACCAGAGCGCATCCACTCCTCGAACGGATGCGCAGATGGGTGCAGCCGGCCCGGGTTCATCATGTTGCCGGGGTCGAGTCCGCGTTTGATGGCGGCGACCGCCTTTACGCCGACTTGGGAAATATCCGCTGCCAGCCATGGCAGATGCTCGGTACCAACCGCATGATGGTGTGAGAGTGTGGCCCCGTGATCCATGAAAGACTGCTGCGCGGCACGCTTGACGCTAAGATACTGCTGCATTTCGTGGCCCGATTGTTGTCTGAAGCCAAAAGTGAAATAAACACTGGCACCAGACGGATAGGTGTGGCTGATGTGACATCCCACCCAAGGACACACTCCGGTTTCGAGGATGCCAGCGCGAAGGGCTCCCAAGGTCTTGCCGTAAAGAGGAAGAATGTTGCTCCATACGGTCGAGGTCTCGCTGACGTCGGTGGTGACGTTGCGGTCCAGCAAGAAATCACGGATGTAGGGAAAATCATATTTCGTAGCCTCAAACGATTTCCCCACACTTGCTCCAAGAACGATTGCACCACAGCGCCTGTGGATGGCTTGCACCTGCCTCAAACGCCGAGCGACGTCGGCTTGAGTACCCTCAAGAGCACTCAGCATCAGACACGCGCGTGGCAGCGGAAACCCTTTAATGCTCAGATAACGCTTGAACAGATTGCCCGCGATTTTCGAGAAACGCGAAGCCGGTGGTCGAAATGCCAGCGACAGCGCAGTTTTGTCAGGATCGTGGAGCCGCACCATTGCCGGCATGCATTCCTGACGTACACACTCATGCATGGCCTCCACCCCACTCTCAAATTCAGGAAATAGATAGCCCGGAACCAAGCGCACTCTCGGTTGCGGGTGAACCCGCATGGTGGCTTCCGTGATGACTCCAAAGGTCCCTTCGCTGCCGATGCAGAGGTGGTTCACGTCAATGCCGTTCGAAGATTTGGGGACCGTACGTGTCTCCAGTACTCCTTCGGGAGTCGCCATACGCAGCGCAATCACCATGTCCTCGATCTTGCCGTACTTATCGCTTTGCATTCCCGCCGATCGGGTGGCGATCCAACCGCCCAGAGTGGAGTGTAGGAATGAATCGGGGAAGTGGCCCAACGTTACTCCGAACTCGGCCAGTTGCTGCTCGAGCTCAGGGCCGAAAATTCCGGCCTCGATCCGCGCGGTACAGGACCGGGTGTCCACCGCCAAGACACGTCGCATGCGGCGCATATCCAGCGACACGCACATGCGCCGGGTCTCCATTCGTTCGAGGCATCCCGAAATATTTGATCCTCCACCGAAAGGAATGACGATCGCGTTGCGCTCGGCCGCAGCGCGAAGCGTCAGGCAGACCTCGCGCTCGTTTTCCGGATAGACGACCAGATCCGGTGCGCCCGCTGCCAAGCCACGACGCAGACGAAACAAGTCACGGAACCCCTTTCCATAGGCGTGAATCACGCGCTCCTTCAGCTCATTTGAGATCTGGGTCGGAGCAAGAAAAGAACGCAAACTGACCAGAAGCCGGCTGTCAACGCGGGGGTCGGGGAGTCGGACGGCTGCGAGATTCCACTCGGGCGGGCGGAAATCATCCGCCTCTATCCCAAGTACCGCCTTGGCATAAGGCCAGAAACCCGGATGGTTCCGAACATTGAATTCTGACTCCTCATTTCCCCAACCCCACCATTTCATATGCCTGGGTTCGTAAGCCATGCATCGTCCTCCCCTACGGCGTACGATCCGCATTCAGCGGGCAGTGTTGCTGATTGCGATTTCTGACAGCAAAGCGCGGGACCGTGTTGAAAAAGGCAGCGCCCTGTATTTCGCCGTGAACTGTCTTCGATGTTATCCCTGTTCCCGGATCCCGACTACTAGCTCCTGGGATTGATCGCCAGAATTAAGCCTGTGGATACTCTGGAAGAGGGTGTCGACGACATAGCGCCGACGGTCCCGGGGAAATTTCCCGCTCCATGGGAGTTCTGCTAACGCCAGCGCCTCCCCAAACCGTACCGTCACGGGGCCAAATCGTGGCATAGTTCGTCCCTTCGGCAGAACACGATGTGTGCCTTCAATGTGTGCGGGGATTAGCGGCAAGCCAAGTTCTATCGCAAACAGGCCAACTCCCGATCTGAATGCTCGCATCTCCCCGTCTGGCGACCGCGTACCCTCCGGATAAAGAATCAGAGATCCCCCTGTTTCCTCCACAAATCGGCGGCAAGTCTTCAAACAGGCAGCTAATGACTTGGCTCCGGGCCGGCGTTCGATCGGAATGATATTCATCAATGGCGACACCAACCAGCGAACCCTTCTGGAGTAGAAAAAATAGTCGCTGGCACCGAGCAAAGCAAAATCGCGAAAGTTGCGACCGCTCGCTACCATCAGGGCCGCGCTGTCGGCGTGGCTGGTGTGATTGCTACAGAGCAAGAAGGGTCCGGAGGGAAGGTGACAACGTCCCTCCACTGTGAGCGGACAGTAACAGGTGAAGAATAGTCGGCAGAAATTTTCAAACAGTGCACTACCGAGGGCTGGTGCCGGAAAGTCGCCTCCAAATTCGAACCCGCCAGTCATCTTGTGAGGATACAAGTAGAGATCCACTTTAGCGACGCCGTTACTGACATCGGTACCTCGTAGAATGGTCGCACTTGGCCTTATAACCCTCGCTGCTCTAGTCCTTCGATCATCTGTTGCGATCAAGCTCCTGCATGAATCGTTCAAAATCCAGTAAGCGGAAGGCCAGGGTTAAAGACTCATGACCTGGGCGTTGCAGGCTAGCGGCTCGGCTGGCGCAGAGGGTGTGCAATGCGCCATTCGTCAATCTCCTTTTCGGCCTGTGCGATTTGCGATGGTGTGAGCAATTTTCGAAGTTCTTGCGCGGTCTTGGCGCTCTCCTTCACCAAGTCCTGTGCCAGAGCTAACCACTTGTAGGCGGACACGAGACTCGTTCCATTGTTGCGGTCGGAGGCGAGCAAGAGTCCAAGGCGGTATTGCGCCTCCGCGATGCCAAAATTCGCGGCCGGTTCATAGTATTTCGCGGCGGAAGCGGCATCCACCGGCCCGCCTTCCCCCGCCTCGAACATCTTCGCCAGGAGGAATTGAGCATAGGGGTGGCCCCGGTTTGCCGCCGGTGTCAGCCAACGCCGCGCTTCTTCAAAATCCTGCGGAACACCCTGCCCGAGGAAATATCGCGCGCCCAAGCCAAATTGACCCTCGCGCTGCCCCTGATCGGCGCCCTTCCTGTACCAGATGACGGCTTGCGAATAGTCGATGTGGCCGAGCTTTTGATCGGCGAAGATGTCGCCCAACTCCACCTGCGCGGTTGCATCGCCCAGATCGGCGGCTTTCTTTAACCAGACGATGGCGGCATCGACATTGCCGCCATGCTCCGCGCGCAAGTCCCACCTTGCCAGTTCGAGCATTGCCGGAAGCGAGCCCTGGTCAGCGGCCTTGGTGAGCCAGAGGTTGGCTTGGGTATCATCCTGCGGCAGTCCTTGGCCGCGGTGGTACAAGGCGGCGAGATTCAACTGGGCGGTTGCGTCGCCCGCCTCGGCGGCGCTGCGGAACCAAGTTGCGGCCTCAGTGGCGTCCTTTGGGATACCATCGCCGGTGGAGTACATCAGCGCGAGGTTGGTCGCCGCATCCCGCGATCCGTGTTGCGCCGCCTTGGTGTACCAGGAAAGAGCTTGCGCTTTGCCCGGCGGCATTCCGAAGCCCGACTGACAGAAAATTCCCATGGCTTCTTCAGCCGCGACAAAGCCACGATTCGCGGCGTGCTGCAGCAGGCGAAGCGCTTCCGCATCATTTAGCTTGAGCAATGTGCCGGCATGGTAGGCAAGCGCCAGGGTGGTCTCCGACTCGGGGTCGCCAGCTTGCGCCTTCGCTTCCAACGGTTCCAGATCGGAGACAGTCAACGCTCGGGCTTTGTCGAGAAGGGCGTAAGCGTTGAGCCGGATGGTTGCCGTGCGCGGAATCTGGGGAGGCCGAAGCATGGTTGGCGGCGGCGGCACCACATCCGCCGACTTGGGTGCCTCTCGATTCGATCCGAGGACAAGCGGCGGCACGCTTGGCATTGGCGGCACCACATCCACCGACTTGGGTGCCGTTCGATTCGATCCGAGGACAAGCGGCGGCACGCTTGGCATTGGCGGCGCCACATCAACCGACTTGGGTGGCATTCGATTCGATCCGAGCACAACTGGCGGCATGTTTGGCATTGGCGGCACCACATCCACCGACTTGGGTGCCGTTCGATCCCATCCGAGCACAACTGGCGGCATGTTTGGCATTGGCAAATCTGCGGATTTGGGGGCGAGGGGCTGGTTGTTCGCTGCAGGAGTGTTTCCTCCGCTTGCCGGAGCGGAACGTTGGGCGCCTCCATCGGCGCCGAGTTCGATGAGGAGGTTGTTTCCGATTGAGCTGAGATTGACGACCAGCTTGTTTCCGGCAATGGCGCGCTCGCGACTCTCTGCGGACCTGAGTTCGATAACTACTCGTGCGGTAGGGGACGCAACGTCGAGTGCGGCAGTGCTCACAGCAAGGACCGGTCCGCGATTTACAACAAAGCGCTGACCTGGGCTAGCCAGCTCACATCCGGGGAAATCGAATACCAGTCGGTCCGGATGCTCGAGCCTGCTCACCTCAGGTTGCACCAGCTGACTGAACCTGATTTCCACATCAACACTGTCAGCGTGTTCAGCAATAGATATGGCAGTGATTACGGGATGCGAATTGCGCGATCCGGGATCAGCGGTATCTTGGGGAATAGCGGGAGTCGCAGCTAAGCCCGCCAGAATAAACATAAGCGATACTGCTGAATCGATACGCATTGCTGCGGTGAACCCGCCCCTTTCGCTGCGCTGTGTCGGTGGACTCCGCCTTCGTGATCTTAGCGGTGATGCACCCTAGCGTGGCATGCCCTGCACAGCGTAATCAAGTTTTCTTCTGAATCGGATCCGGAGTGGCTGCGCAATTCCCTGTGGTGCACCTCAAGGTTTGACATGGAGCCACAAGATTGACACCTCCAGCCGTCCCGACGAACGATTCCCTGGCGGCGGAGTGCGACACGTCGGCTTTTGTCAGTTCTTTAGTTTACGTTTGAGTGTTTGAGTTCAGGATCGCCCGCTTGTAGGCATCGCCAGGAGCTGTGTGAGTATGTGCGCCGCTGCCGCAGTCGTCTGGGGGATTCTGCACATCCTGCGGCGTAGCGGCGTACATCGCCTGGAGAACGTAAACAGCTGAATGTATTCAGCGGAGTCGAGCGGCACCTTTGGCGGTGGAGGGATACTTGCTGTGCTTTCGGCAACTTCCGACCCATCGTCCGGTCGACGCCGATTGCGCTGTCGGCGCGTCTCCAAAATGGCTCATCCCGTCAGTGATTTTGTATGAAGCAACACCCCAATCAGTGAACGACCATGGCCGGACCCGGCCAAAGCACACATGGGGTTGAAGCTCCTGGATAGTCGCACGCCGAACCGCATGCGCCGATAGCTGCGGGTTTCCCCGTCACTTGGACGCTAGAGGGCCAAGCCACTGCCACTCCTCACCTCTAAGGGTATCGGTCGCCGTTCGCGGCATTTAGCAGGATGGTCAACGGCGGGACGTGCTCGGGTTTCACGTAACGGTTCACGAGGAAGCGCCGGCCGTCCTTGGCCACGTCATACGTAAAAACGTCGGTCGAGGAAATCGGGGCGCGGCCGTGAATCTGAAACAGAGGTACAGGCGTCCCGGTTACAAAAATGCTTTCGCCATTCACCGGCACGGCCGTCAACATGCCGCTGGGGGCGATGTAGAAAATCTCTTTGCCGTCTCCGCGCCAGCGGGGCTCGCTGCCGCCGCCACGCGATACCTGCCATTTTCCGGCCGCGCCGGGAAACGACGTGACGTAAATCTCCCAGACGCCGGACTCATCGGAGGCATAGGCGACCCACTTCCCGTCGGGAGAAATCTGTCCGTTGGTCTCGCTGCCTTTGCTGGTGAGAAACCGGGTTGGCTCTCCGCCAGCCACGGGTATCAGCGCAAGATATTCGCCGGATGCAATCTGGTGAGTGAACAAAATCTGCTGGTCGTCCAGGGACCAGGAATTGGGAATAATGTCGTCCATGGAGGTGGACGGGAGCGTGTATCGTTTCCTCTCGTGCTCCAGGCCGGTCGCTGGCTTCAGGAGTAAACTCGGGCCATCGCTGCCTGCGTTGCGGTAAGCCAGCGTTTTTCCGTCTCGCGACCAAACACCCACCACCTCTTCCGAGGGGTCAAACGTGAAACGAGAGTTGCCGGCTCCGGTTGCGCTTTCGACCCAGACATCCACGTTATTCGCCTTCTCGTCGCTGATATCTACCGCGACGCGGCTGCCGTCCGGAGAAAGCGTGGGGTTCGCCACGACCGCGGCATCGCCGATGCGGCCCAGTTCCTTGCCCGAACGATCCATCCAGGTCAGCACGGACTGCGCCGCCCCGACCTCGGTGTTGTAGATCAACGTTCCGTTCTCGGCGACAGTGAAGGCCGACCAATACGTGGAGGGTTGGAATCCGACGACGTTCGCGACTACGGCCGGACTTCCAGAGACCGTGGCGGCGGATGCGTCAAAAGCCATGCTGACCAACTGCCGTTGCTCATCCGCATAGTACAAATGGCGGGCATCGAAGCCAAAACTGGAATGGCAGAGGACGACGAGTTTTCTTTCTTTGCCTTCGAGAGAACTGAGGTAGATGCCGCTCAAGCGGTCGTCCTTCGCATTCGAGAAGTTGCCGGCCCAGAACAGGAAATGGTCGCCGTCGGGAAGGAACATGGGCCAGCGGTGAGATTGATCTTCCTTGCTTTTGATGCTCAGGGTAACCGGCGCCATCCCCGTGCCGTCGGCATTGATGCGCTGGAGCGGACTTTCGGCATCAGCGGCATAGATGATGACACCCTTGCTTCCCCAACTTGCGCCGCGTCCCGACAAAGCGGTGGCGAGCACTTGCGGCGTGCCCCCTGAGATTGCCATCTTCTGTAGTTTGCCGTTGGCGAAAAACGCGACGTAGGCGCCATCGGGCGACCAGAAGGGATAGCTTGCGCCCTCGGTGCCGGGCAGTGGCGTGACGCTGGACGAGCCGACGCGCTGCACAAAGAGCATGGGCAAGGCCGAGCTTTCTTCCGGCGATACAAAAACCAGCAGTTTTCCGTCGCGCGACAAGGCCATATGGCTAACGCTTATTTCATCGGGAACGGCCAACGCGAATTGCATGCGGGTGGTTGGCTGAGGACGCCGCGCGACGAACCAGGTCGCGGCGGAGACGGCCACCAGCGCCAGGGCAGCGGCCAGCCAGGGCCAGAGCGGCGTCCGGCGAGGCACAGCCGCGGCGCGCGCCAGTGTGCTCGACTCGGTTCCAGATAACGCGCTCAGGGCAAAGGACAGGTCCCGCGCCGACTGGAAGCGCTGTTCCGGGCTCTTCTCCAGGCAGCGCCGCACAATGCGCTCAAGCGCGGGAGAGACCTGGCGGCCGGGATCAGACAACTCCGGCGGGTCGTCCTTTAGAACCGCGGTCATGGTTTCGGCTGCGGTATCGCGGCGGAAGGCGCGCACTCCAGCGAGCATTTCATAGAGCACCGCGCCAAAGGCAAAAATATCGGTGCGGGGATCGGCCGCCTCGCCGCGCACCTGCTCCGGCGCCATGTAACTCGCCGTTCCCATGACTACGCCCACCGCCGTTTGCGCGCTGGTGAGAGTCGGTTCGTCCGGCTCGGCGTCCGCTTTTTGCGCCAGTTTCGCCAGGCCGAAATCGAGAATCTTGATGCGTCCGTCTTTGGTGACGAAAATGTTTTCCGGCTTCAGGTCGCGGTGGACAATGCCTTTTTCGTGCGCCGCCGCCAGTCCGTGCGCGATCTGCACACCGTATTCAATCGTCTTGCGCTGGGGCTGCGTGCCGCGATCCAGCACCGCGCGCAGGCTTTCGCCCTCCAGCAACTCGGAGACGAGAAACGGCGAGCCGTCGTGCTGGCCAATGTCATGAATGGCGAGGATGTTGGGATGATTGAGCGCGGCCACCGCGCGGGCCTCCTGCTCGAAACGGCGCAGGCGATCGGGTTCCGTGGCGAACGAACCGGGAAGAATTTTCAGCGCAACTTCGCGCCCGAGACGTGTGTCCTTTGCGCGATACACCTCGCCCATGCCGCCAGCGCCCAGCGGAGACTGGATTTCATAAGGACCGAGTTTCGTTCCTGCAGCGAGGGCCATGCGTGCGCGTAATTATAGCGTGAGCAGCACGATCGAGAGTGCGACGATTATGGGCGTGTGGTCAGCCAACCTTACCATTACCGGATAATGGAAGGGTTGCCCGTAATCCAGGAACCAGCCACCAATGGTTCCTGCCATTCAACGCTGTGTCACCGTTCGCCTCTATCCGATGAGGCAGGCGGGCCGCAGATTACACCCAGATTGTGCGGCCTGTTCACATAGACCGGCGCATTTTGGACCAACCAAAGACCAACCGCCGTGGTAGTGTTTCGGACGGTTTCGGGCACGACAGCGGGAGTATCGTGCGGATACGGGTCTTCGTAATTGTCAACCGACCATTCTGAAGGAATTGCTTGTTGCCGGCTCAGTTGGCGGACAAATGCCCGTGTGTCGCTGCTAAAAGTATTGTTGGTGAATTGACGGAAAGTATCCGGCTTGCCTTTTGAGTTCGTGGGCCAAGGGTAAGGAGAAAGCAACATGGTCGTGCGCAGGCCCTGTTCATTGCCCCATTGGATGGCCTGCACAATAAATTTCTGGTAGCCGGGGCCACTTCCGCCGGTCAGAAAGAAGTTGGGCGGAACATCGAATGCGATGGCTTTGCCATAAAGCGCCTCACCGCGCTCGAGCGCGTAGTAGGGGTTGGTTGCAAAGACGTGATCTCCTAGTTTTGGTTCGTTCGGATCATTCGGGCCCACGACTGGAGCGACGGTTTCGAAACCGGCAGTTCTGGCCGCATCCACATACTCTCGCCAGAGCTTCAGGTCCTTTTGCAACTGTCCGGGAGGGGCAGTATCGGACGGCGTGTTCACATTGGCTTCTGAGGGATGAAGACCATTTTGTATGTACACAGCCTGGTAGTAACCGTAGCTTGGGGGAAGCGTGAAGTAATTCGCGCCGACCTGTCCGAGTTCACCTTGCCCGGGCCCGGTTCCGGTGAACACGCCCTCGATGGCTTGGATGATGCTCGGTGGGTGCTCGGCTGCGACGACGGCATTGGCATGCTCGTAGAGCCCCACGTGGCCGGTTTGGAGGAGTTCGGTGAACTGCTCGCCGTTTTCGAGGCCGTCAAAACCACCCGTCCCGCCGACGAAAACGTATACACCGAGATTTGCGCAGGCAGTGTTTCCTCCGGAGGCGACGGCCGGGTTGTCCTGCGGCGCAGCATAGGCGGCCGGGATGGCTAGGGCGATAGCCGCGACCAACGCTAGATGCCTGTATGGGTGCCGCACACAGATCTTGGGCATGATATTCCCTCCCCACACAATAGATATTAAACCTCGCATTACGGTGGATGTTGCGGACAATATTCAAGCCCACGCCCTAAGCCACCTGCGGGTAAGATTGGTATCGCCAAACGCCCTTGTGATGAAGGAGACAAACCAAGTTCGTGAATCGTCGGCAACCTTCAGGGCCCCGTGGAGTCCTTGGCGAACACGCGCCTATGCTCTCGCCAAACTCACTGGCGGGCCTCTCCTTTTCAAAGGGAACGACTTCAAAAAGACCGACATCGTCCCCGCCCGCTCTGCACATCGACTACAAACCAACGCGCATCAGGCAGTACCACAAAGAAGGCCGGGCCTTACAGACGGAAACCACTCAGTCCGGCTAGACCATTGCTTCCCACAACCATAAGAGTAGGAAAGTTGACCGTCAGTGTGGAAGTGGATCCTCTACGGGAAAAATCGCGTGTTCTGGAATCTATCGATTCCAGAACACGCTTTAGCCTGGCAAGCCCGTTACAGGTAGCGGTCGTACCCGCGGAGCCTCAGTGGGTCGTGAAGTAGAAGTATGTCCCATACAAACGGTTCCCCCCCACGTCGTACAAGTAACCGCTGAGGTAGGGCCATCCGACGTACATATAGTACTGTGCCCCGCTAAGCAGGGTCGCTTTGGGTGTGAACGTGGCCGTGGTGTAGTTCGTCGAGAACGTGATAGTGCCGGGCACCACGTTGGCCGAGGGATCCTGCAACTGGAAACTGGTATTCGGGTCGAACGATGCCGGATCCATCGCCTCGCTGAACACGACCTGGATCGTGCTGTTGTCAGGAACATTCGTCGCTCCATTGGCTGGTGTCGACGACACAAACGTTGGCGGCACCAGATCGGTGCCCGTCCCCGTGGTGAAGGATTGCGACGGGAAGCTGGACTGCGCGTTGCCCGTAATATCCAGAACTCCCGTCACGTTGATGGTGTAGGTCGTGCTCGTGGCCAGCGGCAACAGCGGCAGCAGTTGGACACCCTGGTCGCCATCGAATTCCGACACCGTGGTTGGAATGACCGTGCTGCCCTGCTTCAGCGTTACGCCCGCGAGAGACGCAGCGTCGATCGGCTCGCTGAACAGGATCTGCACCGGCGCATTGATGCCCACGCCCGTCATTCCACTCGGCGGATTGACCTGCTTCACCACCGGCCCGGTGGTATCAGTTCCGGTCCCGGTGTTGAAGGTCACACCGAAGCCTTGCTCCGGGTTGCCCGAGAGATCCGTGACGTTGTTGCTATACATGGAGATCTCGTGGCTCGCCGTGAGGTTGGCCGTCGGCTTCAGGAAGATCGTGGTTAGATCGGCGCTGAAACTGACGGTGAAGGCCGGATATACACCAGCGGTATTGTCATAGATGTAAACGTTACCCGCGTTCTCTCCGGTCGCGGAACCTGGATCAATCGGCTCGTTGAACTGCATGGCAAAGGTAGCGTTAGTGCCCACCGTCTGTCCGCTAGACACGCTGGAATTGACCACATAGGGCGCGCTGAAATCTGCGCCCGCCTGCGTAGTGAAGCTGGTGGATTGACTGGCGACGGCCACTCCGGCCTGGCTGGTGACGCCGCTGATCGCGATCGTCATCGTCGTGCTGGAGGGCAATGGAGCCTGCGGAATGATCATCGTCCGGGTGTAATCGGGCGTGAAGCTGATGCTCGATGGCACCTCCGTGACCGAACCTCCACTCAGCTGAATCGAACTGCCCGTGACCGACACCGGATTGATGGACTTGTTAAAGCTGACGCTGACTCCGGCGTTAGTCCCAATGTTAGTAGCCGCATTCGGCGGAGCGAGATACACGATGGTGGGCGCCGCTTTGTCCGTCGCTGTGCCCGCCGTGAAGTTGAAAGCGTACGGCTGCACCGCCAGACCGTCGACGTTCGTGACGCCGTCGTTGGGACTGATATACACCTGGTACTGCGACCCCGACGCCAGGTTGCTCGTGGTTGCGATGTTGATCACCTGCGTCCCGACCAGCGTCACCGTTGGTGTCAGATATGTCCCCGTGCTGGCTTGGTACAGGGTGACGTTGGAGTTATTCACTGTGCTCGCCAGCAGCGGCTGATCGTATTCCACCTGGATGATGGTGTTCAGCGGCACATTCGTGGCGCCGGGGAACGGATTGACCGTTTCCACCGTAGCCAAGGTGTTGGTGGGCGACCCGGCCACGGTGAACTGTCCGGAGTAGTACGTCAGGTAGTTGCCGTACACATCCTGCGCCGTCGAATCGAGGAAGACCTGAATCGTCGCGCCCGCGGTCAATGCTGAGCCGGGCGTGAATTCCACGCTCTGCCCGTTGCTGCCCACGTTGGTCGTGCCCGAGATAATCACTCCGTTTTGTGAAATGTGCAGCGCACCGGGGATGGTACCTGCGTTCATGGGAGTGGTGGTGAAGAGCGTGATGACCGTGTTGGCAGGCACCAGCGATGCGCCGTTGCCGGGAAGCATGCTGACCACAGAGGGCGCCGAGTTCGATACCGCCGCCGTCGTGGTGAACTGGCTGGTGGTATTGGCCAGCGCGTTGCCAGAAAGATCCGTGATCAAACTGGAGGCCGTGACCGTGAGCGTTGCGCCCGCGGGCAGCGCCGCGTTGTTGTAGTTGAGGATGACAGTGCGGTTATCGAGCGAAATCGATGTGCTCGGGTTGAGCGGCACGTCTCCATTCAGCAGGTTGACGCTGCTTGAAGAGATGGTCGCCGGGTTGATGGACTTCGAGAATTTCAACACAACCTGCGTATTCAGACCGGCGTTGGTTGTGCCGTTCGCTGGAGTAATATTCACCGTGGGAGCCGTGTGGTCCACGGTGTTCGCGGTTGTGAATGTGCCTGCGTTGACGTTGCTGGTATTGCCCGCTTCGTCTGCCAGACCGTAAACGTACATCCCCATCAGCGTGTTGGCCGGATACTGGGTGAGCGGCGTGAATGTCACAGACGCGCCGTTCACGGTGTAAGTGCCCGCCACGATTGCGCCTGTGTTGTACCCATACACTTCGACACTATTCGGATTTACCGACACCGGATTGATCAGGTTGCTCATGGTGAACGTCACCGGGCTGGTCACCGATATGCCTGTAGCACCGTTCGCGGGCGTGGTCGAGACCAGGGTGAACGATCCACTGCCGAACCCGGTTGTGCCCGTGGTGAACGAACTGGTAAAGGTCGTAACCGGATTGCTCTGCGCATCGTTGAAGCCGCCGACCGACACGTTGTAAACCGTGGAGGGATTCAGGACAACACTCGGCACATAGGTCAGCGTCACGCCGTCACTGGCGAGCGTGACCGTTCCGGCGATGGCGCTCCCGCCCTGCGGCGTAAGCGTAATCGAGCTATTGGTGATCGTCGTGGGATCGACCGTGTCGCTCATCACGGCAATGATCTGCGGGTTAAGCGGCACACCTGTCTGCGCGTTGACCGGACTGATCGTGCTCACTGTGGCATGGGTGGTATCGGATCCAGTGCCCGTGACGAAGGTGCCGTAGTAGTCATTGCTGTAGTTACCGGCCACGTCGTAGCAGTACTCCTGGTAGCTCACTTCGAATGCGTACGAAGTGTTCGGCGTCAGCGGCGCGGTCGGCGTCAGCGTAGCCGTTGTGCGGTTGGCGGACATGCTGACCGTGGCGGGTACAAACTGCCCCGTGGCCTGGTTGTAGAGCACCACGGAGCCGTTATTAAACGGCTCATTGGAACTGGTAACTACGCTGAGCGGATTGATGCGTTTGCTGAATGTAACCCGAGGCGTCACATTGGTTCCGATGTTGGTCGCCCCGCTCGGCGGATCCGCACTGACTACCGACCCATTAGACAAATCGAACGTTGGCCCGGTCGTGAACGTGTTTGTAACCGTGCCCGTCATCACATTTCCGGCCGTGTCTTTTACTCCGGTAATGGTTAGCGTGTAAGTGGCGTTGGGGGCGAGTAAAGGCTGAACCGGCATGAGCGTCAGCAACTGGTTGGCATCGCTGAACGTCGGCGTGAGCGCAACCGGGCTGCCACCTGTGGTGAGCGTGATTTGGCTAATGCTCGTCGGCTGAATCGGCTCGGTGAAAAGTATCTCCACCGGGGAATTGGTCGGGACCGCAGTCAAGGTGTTTTCCGGGCTCGTGTTGATCACTGCGGGCGGGTTCGTGTTCGCGACAAAAGCCGTAGTGAAGTAAACAATGAAACCCGTCTGCTGGTTGCCGTCGAGATCCGTCAGGCCATAAACTTGCAGGTTGTAATGCGCTCCGACGGCTAAGGGAGCCGTAGGCACGAGGAAGAGTGTCGTCTGGTCGGCGCTCCACGAAATCGTGACCGGGGCATATTGACCGGTGTAGTAGTTGTAGAGAGAGATACTCGCAACGTCGACACTGCCAATGTCCATCGGCTTGCTGAACTGCAAGCTGAACGGCGAGTTCACCGGAACATTCGTCTGGTCATAGAGCACGCTGCTGCTGATGACATACGGCGCCGTGAAGTCTGGCTGCGCCGCGGTGGTGAAGGTGGTTGTGGTCTTGGCGACCGCGACACCCGCCTCGCTCGTAACTCCGTTGATCGTGACCGTGATCACCGTGCTCGCCGGCAGAGGAGCCTCCGGCACGATGGAGACGCGCGTGTAATCGGGACTGAAGCTGATGCTCGACGGCACTTCAGTGGTTGATCCCGCGGTGACCTGGATCGTGCTCCCCGTCACCGAAACGGGGTCGATCGCCTTGTTGAAGGTAACGGTGATCGCCGAGTTGGTGCCAATGTTAGTGGCATTATTCGTCGGTGCCTGCGACACGATAGTAGGCGCGACTGTGTCCGTCGCCGTGCCCGCCGTGAAGTAGAAAGCGGACGGCTGCACCGCCAGACCATCGACGTTCGTGACGGCTGAGTTGGGACTGATATAAACCTGGTACTGCGATCCCGACACCAGGGGGCTCGCGATGTTGATCACCTCGGTTCCGACGAGCGTAACCGTCGGAGTCAGATACGTCCCCGTACTGTATTGGTACAACGTGATATTCGAGTTATTGACCGTGCTGGCCAACAGTGGCTGGTTGTATTCCACCTGGATCACGGTGTTCAGCGGCACATTCGTGGCGTTCGCAAACGGGTTGGACGCCTGCACCTGGGCCGCCGTGTTCGCCGGCGATCCAGCCACGTAGAACTGTCCCTCGAAGGCCGACAGTGGAACCCCATCGGCGCTGGTTGCGGTCGAATTCAGGAACACCTGAATCAGGTCTCCCGCTCCGAATGGCGCGCTGGGCGTGAACTCAATCGCTTGCCCGTTGCTGAATGTTTGCAGCGATCCCGATACCACGACGCCGTTATCCGTGACGAAGAGGGATCCGGCAATGGAAAAAGTGTTCATCGGGGCACTGGTGAAGAGCGTGATCACCGTGTTGGCCGGTACATTCGAGCCGCTGCTCGGTTCCATCGAGAGCACTTGCGGCGCCGCGCCCGGAAGCGCCGTGGTCAAGGTGAACTGGCTGCTCACCGGGGCCAGGGCATTGCCCGACAGGTCCTGTATGCCGTTAAGGTTAACCGAGATGGTTGCTCCCGAAGTCCATGTGCCATAGGCAGTGGACGGCGTCAGGACAATCGTGCGGTTATCCAACGAGACACTGTAGCTGTATCGGATCGAGGTTTCACCGCTGAAGAGCGCCAGGGTATTCGCATTGATGGTGGAGGTGTTGATCGACTTCGAGAAAGTCAATACCACCTGCGTATTGAGACCAACATTGGTAGCGCCGTTGGCCGGCGAGATGGTTACGGTGGGCGGCGTCTTATCCAAGGTATTCGTGGTGGTAAACGAGCCTGCGTAGGCGTTAGCGACGTTGCCCGCTTCGTCCGTCAGTCCATACACATACATCGTGATCGTCGTGTTGCCCGGGTATGGAGTCAGCGGCGTAAATGTCACGCTAGCGCCATTCACTGTGAAGGTTCCCGCCAGATCTTCCCCGTTAGGCGGGTAAACTTCTACGCTATACGGATTCACCGATGCCGGATCGATCAGGTTGCTCATGGTGAATGTGACCGGGCTGGTCACCGAAACGCCCGTGGCGCCGTTCGCTGGACTGGTCGAAACCAGAGTGAACGATCCACTGGTGTAGCCGGTCGTGCCGGTCGTAAATGAACTGGTAAAGGTCGTGACGGTATTGCCCTCGAAATCCTTGAAGCCGCCGACCGACACGCTGTAAGCCTTGGAAGCAGTAAGCGCCGCGGCGGGCACAAAGGTGAGGGTAACGTTGTCACTAGCCAGGGTGATCGTTCCAGTAACGCTGGTGGTGCCTTGCTTGACCGTGATGGAACTGTTGGTGATGGTTGTCGGATCGATCTGAGCGGCCATCACCGCGACAACCTGAGTATTGGTCGGCACCGCTGTCTGGCCGTTCGTTGGGCTGATCGAGCTGACCGTCGTGGGCGTGGTGTCGCTGCTAGCCCCGGTGTAGAAATACGTGTCCGATCCACTGCCGTAGTTGCCGGCGATATCGGTCTCGTTGCCGTTCGAGTAGAAATAGTAGAGGGTATTCGGCAGCAGCGGCGAACTCGGAGTCAGTGTCGCGCTCAGCCGATTCGCCGCCACCGTCAGGGTTGCTGGAACTGTGAGGACCGCGCCGTAGTAATCATAGTATTGCAGCGAGAGATTGCCCGGAATGGTCAACTCATTCACCGGCTCGCTGAACGTCAAGTGCGGCGCCACGTTCAGACCAACATTGGTCGCGTCATTGGGCGGATCGACCAGCACTACAGAGGGGCCAGTCGTAACGGAGGCGGTCCCGGTCGTGAAGCTGAAGCTCCCCGGATTACTCAGCGGATTCCCCGTAGTGTCCGTGATTTGTGCGCTGTAATTTACGGTATAAGTGGTGCTTGCCGCCAGCGGATTGACCGGAGTGAACGTAACAATCTTATCGTTCGTGGAGTAACTGAAGGTGCCCGGCACGGCATTGCCGCCGCTCGTCATCGAGAAGCCAGTCTGCGCCGTGATGGGATCAAGCTGGGTGCTGAACTGCAGATTAATCTGTGCATTCAGCGGAATATTGGTATCCCCGTTGACCGGACTGGTACCGGTGAGGGCTGGTCCCGTGGTATCGGGGCCAAACGCCGTATTGAAATAGAAGATCTGGCCGCCCAGGTCATTCCCGCACGTATCCTGGATATACGACGAGTAACTCAGGTACACGTAGAAGCGATGCCCTGCTGCCAGCAATCCGCTGGGCGTGATCGTCGCAATCGTTCCCGAGGCATCGACACTGATCGTGGCCGGCACCTGCTCGCCGATGGTTGTGTCGTAGAAGAAAATAGTGGTACTGCCTGAACTCCCCAGCGAGAACGTGCTGCGATTCATCGGCACGCTGAACTGCGTGGAGATCTGGGTATTCAACGGCACGTTGCTGGCGCCGTCGACCGGGCTGAAGAGCAACACGGTCGGTGCATTCGTGGTGCAGTTCTGAATGAACATCCCGTTCGCCACCGATAGAGTTTGCGAGCCGGTTTGAATCTGAACGGTGTTCGAACTGGTCGCTGCGCCAGAGGTGACCAGGTTCGCTGTCAGGCTGGTTGCGCCATTGACGGTTACTGGGCCGAACGCACCGGCCGCCGCACCTCCTACCGAAATTCCCGGACCGAAATTGGCTTTCGTCGTTCCGCTCACCCAGTTCGTGAACGCTCCCGTGACGCTAACGCTTTCCGTCGCCGACGTGCCAATCGTGTTCGGGTTGATCAGCGTGATCTGCGGCACTCCAGCGACCACGGTGAAAGTGGCGTTCACAACTTGCGAGCCCGTGGTGATGGTTACGGTGCGCGAGCCGGTCGCGGCGGTGTCGCCAATCGTTATTGGCACCGACGCGCTGGTCGGACCGTTCACCGTCAGCGTGCCGATTGTAATGCCCGACCCAAAGTTGACCGTCGTGGTCGGCCCGAAATTCGTGTCGGTTCCTGTAATCACAATCGTCGCGCTCGCACCCTGGTGCGCCGAAGATGGATTGAGCGACGCGGAAGTTGAGCTGCCAGTGCCGGTGCCGGAGAGTGCGATCAGCAGCGGATTCGGGCTGCCTTGGTTGCTGACCGTGAGCGCGCCTAATACGGATCCATCGATGGTCGGCTCAAACTCGACTTCGATCGTGCAAGTCTTACCCGCTCCCAGACTGCCGCTGGTAAGCGGGCAGGTGGTGCCACTAGCCGCAATTTGGAAATCTCCCGACGGCACGACACTGTTCAGGGTGATCGCGCTGGAGTAGTTATTGGTGATTTTGATCGCCTTCGCCGCGCTGGTCGTGCCGATCGCCTGTGAAGTGAAGGTCAGGCTGGCGGGCGACACTGTCAGGTAAGCTTCCGACGTGCCCGACAGATTCACCAGTTGCGGACTGTTATTGCCGGTATAGGCGACCGCCGCCGATCCTTCAATGCTGCCTACAAACGTGGGGTTAAATGTAATGCCGAACGTGCACGTCTTGCCGGCCGCGAGCATAGTTCCAGAACAGGTGTCGTTGACGAGTGCGTAATCGCTGCTTAGGGAAACCGAACCCATGGTGACCGTACTGGCGCTGCTGTTGGTTACCGTGATGGTCTGGGTCGCGCTGGTCCCACCCGTTACTTTCTTAAAAGTAAGACTGGTCTTGCTCAGGGTGATCGGGGCGGTGGTGCCGCCCGTCGCAGCCGAAGTCAGTTTCACCGCCAGGGGCACCCCGTTGGCCGCGTTGTCGGTAATAATGATGGCGCCATCATCGGTGGCCGATGTGGGCGTGACCTGTACGCTCACCGTGCAATATTTCGCCGGAGCAAGCGCCGCCGTTAAACAGGTCCCGGTATTGATCGTGTAGTCGCTGACATTGGTTGTGATTGCGGTGATAGTGACGCTGGCCGTCGAGTTATTGGTGATCTTGAGCGTCTTGGCTGCGCTGATCGTTCCGATCGTCCCCCCGGTAAAACTGAGACTCGCCGGTGAAGCTGTCACGGGAGCCTCGCCCGTCCCCTTGAGTCCAACCAGGGCCAGCAGATTATTGCTGTTGTCATAGAGGCTGGCCGCGCCCGAGACGGTTCCAACCAGCGTGGGCGCGAAGGAAATACTGGCCGTGCAGGAACCGCCGCCAGCAACGCTACCGCTGCAGTTATCGCTCTCGGTGAAGTCGCCGCTCATCACAATGTTGATGGG
>JBEKIB010000048.1:0-39561 GCA_050011975.1 Terriglobales bacterium
CGCGGAAACTTTCGTCCTTCCGAACCGACATAGCCCAAATCCAGCATCCAGTTATTGGCGAAGCTGGTTTGCAGTCCGAGGTTGAAGGTTTGCACGTACGGGATACTCCAGTCGTGCAGGTCGGGGTAGAGCCCGGTGGCCGGAACTACTGTGGGCGTGAGCGCGGTGGAACCATACTTTGTATACGGCAGGACGGCCGGATATCCCCCAAATGGGAAGTAACTGGGATTGCCGGCTGGGGTCAGCGGGAAGGCGCTGGGCAGCGGAACTTGCACAAATGGACTTTCGGACGGGGTTTCCAGCGCGGTAGCCAGCATTTCGTAAGGCATGTTGAACAACTGGCTGTTATACAAGCGCATGTTGGGCCGGTCGAAGAAAATGCCGTAACCACCACGCAGGACAACCTTACCGTTGTCCGTTACCTGGTAAGCGAAGCCGATCCTCGGCCCGAAGTTTTTGTAGTTGGGATTCACCAGGCCGTCGCTGACCTTGGGATATCCAGGCAGGTTTCCATTGCCGGCTTGGACGAAGCCGCCGGTGACGGCCACGCCGCAAGTGTCCAAACAGCCAGGCACAGCAGGCAGAGGAGTGGTAGCAGCCTTCGACGGGTCGAAGCCGACAAAGCGACCTTGGGTCTCCGTCGTGGGGCCGAAATAGTCATAGCGTAGTCCCAGGTTGAGCGTAAGGCGGGGATTGACCTTCCAATCGTCCTGGAAGAAGGACGAAAAGTCGTTGGCGCGATTGTGAAGGCTATTGGTGCCCGAACCTATCACGGAGACAAAGTTAAACCCGGCTAGAAAATCTCCTAATACGCTTGGAGTAGGGAGCTTGGCGGCGCCTAAGAAAACCATCTCGCCGTTGGGAAATACATCGAAATAGGGAGCGTCCAGCTTCTGCCGCTTGTATTCGCCGCCAAATTTGAAGGTGTGCCGGCCCTTCGTCCACGTCATCATATCGCCGACACTGTAGGTGTTGGTCGCCGCGTAGTTGTCGGCTAGCGGGGACGGCCCCAGAGTGAACAAGTTCGGGAACAATATTGTCGGCATACCGGGGAACAAGCTGCTTAATGGCGACTCAATACCTAACTGCGAGGAACTGATGGGTTGAGATGGTTTGCCGGGACCGTAAATTGTGCTCCAGCCGAACCTCACTTCATTCAGCAAATGACTCGATATCACCGAAGTTACGCCTACCGAGAGCAGGCGTTGGTCAACATCTTCTTCGGTCGGCCAGCCGGGCGCCTGCAGCGCGTTGCCGTCGCCAAACTGATCGTAGAGCGCCTGATTGGTGCGGTTAGCGGCAAAGAAATACTTGGCGAAGAAGCGGTTTGAGTTATTCAGTTTGACATCGAAGTTAGTATTGAACTGGTCTTCCTTGTAAGTCGAGTCGGAGGGAATCGTCTGCAGGACGGGCGTGGCCGTCGCCCCTTCCCCAGGTGTGCAACCAGCGGCGGTGGTGACGCCCGGGATTCCGGGAATCATAAGCTGGCCGTTGGGGAGTGTAGCCGTCAGAGCTGCCGCAGCCACAGGATCGACGTATCCGCCCAGCAACGGGGCATAACACTTCGAAAAAGCAGCCAGAGAAGCGGGATCGCGCTGCGATCCCAAAAAGGCGGGCAGAAACACGGTGGCGAGCGAGTTGGTCAGCGAGGTGCCGTTGGTTTCGCGGGTACCCTGATAGGAGATAAAAAACCAGGCACGATCCTTTATTACCGGACCGCCCAAGGTGCCGCCAAACTGGTTTCGCCGGTAAGCGGGCCGCGGCGTAACCACTCCGTCATTCACTCCATTCAGGAAGAAATTGTTGGCGTCCAAGTCCGTATTCCGCAGGAACTCGTAGGCATCGCCATGGAGCCGGTTAGTGCCAGACTTGGTGATGGCGGCCACGATGCCGCCCGCGTTGCGGCCTTGCGAAGCATCGTACATGCTGGTTTGAACGATGAATTCCTGCAGCGAGTCGATGGAAGGGACGGAGAGATTGGGCATCGATCCCGTGCCGATGGAGTTGGCATCGACGCCATTGATGACCACACTGTTGGAAAGCGCGCGCTGTCCGTTGACGTACACGGCAGCATCGCCGCGCCCCAGATCGGAGGAGTTCTGGATGGAACCCGAGGTTCCCGTAGTCAGGGCCAGCAATTGCTGGAAGTTACGCGTCGGCAGCGGCAGGTCACGCACCTGGGTCTCGTCGATGACGGTGCCGCGGGCAGAACTTTCTGTCTGCACCTGCTGCGATTCGCCCGAGACCGAAACCGTCGTTGGCGCACCCGCCACCTTGAGGGCAACGTCGACGACCGAGCTTTCGGTGATTTTGACGCTGATACCTTCCAGTCTGGTCGAGGCGAATCCGCTTTGGGTCACTTCGAGCCGATAGGCGCCTGGGTCAAGCAGGGGAAACGTGTAACGGCCGTTGCTGCCGGTTTGGACTTCGCGCCGCACGCCGGCGTCGCTGGTCAGGGCGACCTTTGCGCCTACCACGAGGGCCCCGCTCGGATCTGTCACCACGCCCACGATTTGGCCGGTGGTGGCCGTCTGCGCTGGAATCGTCGGTGTCATGAAGCAGAAAATGGCGGCGGCCGCCAGCAGCGTTACGAGTGTTCGCATTCGCATATTTCCTCCTTGAGTATCGCAATTACCGCTTCGAAGCTCGGTCCTTCCGGCTGCGGGTGTACAGACGGACAAACTGATCGACAGCTTCTTCGTCACTCACGCCCAAGTAGCGCTTGGCGCCGAAGAGTTCCTCCACCAGAAAATGCGTAACAAACTGCAGGTACAAACTCACATAGGCAAAACCGGGGTTCACGTCGCTGGGAAACGGGATCGGAGCCTTTTGAAACAGGGCCGTCGAATAGGTGCGCAGACCTCCCGGAACTCGACGACGTCGACGTACATAAGCCGCCAGTAGTCCAGATTCTCCGAGACGACGCGGCCGACGGCCATCCCCAGCTTCTTCAGCGATTCCGGATCGGGGGATTGCATCAGGGGAAGAATCTCTCTGCGGCGGAGGGCTTCCATTTTTTGCTCCATGCGCTGGACCAGACCGATGAATATGTCCTCCTTGGTCGGGTAGTAGAGATAGAGCTTGCCCATGGATACACCAGCCTTGTGGGCGATTTCCCGGACGGTGGTACCGTGAAATCCTTGCCGGGTGAAGAGCTTTTGCGCGGCGCATTCGATCTTGAGCCGGTTCTTGGCGACGGTGTCGTCCAAAAGCTTGGGCATATATTCATGCGTTCGCTGTAGCTCACTGCACCAAAACGAGCGCTCGCTCTCGGTCGAGGATTGTAAAACGGCACCCTTGGGCTGTCAAGAACCAAATCGAGGTCGGCCACACTTTGCGGAAACGTACCGTGAAAAACTCGGAGAGTTCGTTCTCCATGACCCGCCGCAGCGAACGTTCCGAGAAACAATTGCGGGGGTGGTGGCTCCGCCTTGTTTAGAACGGTTCGGATTCCCCGCTACGGAACAGCCGCAAGGGATTGAAAACTTGGTGGAGCTAGTCGGGCTCGAACCGACGACCTCATCGTTGCGAACGATGCGCTCTCCCAGCTGAGCTATAGCCCCACACGCCGGTGGGTTTGCTTTTTTTTGATTTTACCAGCCGTCGTTCGATTTCGCCTATACGCCGCGCATATTTAAACCAGAGAAGCTTGGAACGCTCGACGCGGTGAATACCTGAAGTCGGAGGCTATAATTTGGTTGTGAGTTCTTCCAAAGTAAAACAAGTGGCGTCCGCGGACTTCCCTACGCGCTGGGGGCATTTCCTGATTCACGGGTTTACGACCAGGGCATCGGCCTCGGGCGACGCTGCCAAGACGGAAGAGGCCGTGGCGCTGGTGATGGGCGAGGTGCATTCCGGGTCGCCGCTGGTGCGCATCCACTCGCAGTGTCTGACCGGCGACGTATTTGGCTCGCTGCGCTGCGATTGCCGCCAGCAACTGGAAATGGCGCTCTCCATGATCGCCGCAGAAGGGGCGGGTGTCCTTATCTATGAACAGCAGGAGGGGCGCGGCATTGGGTTGATGGCGAAGCTGCAGGCGTACGCGCTCCAGGACAGCGGATTCGACACGGTGGAAGCGAACGAGCGCCTTGGTTTTAAAGCCGACCAGCGCGAGTTCCTCATGCCGGTCGAGATCCTGAAGGCGTTGGACATTAAGCGGGTCCGCCTGCTCTCGAACAATCCCGACAAAGTCGCCGCCCTCGAACGCGCCGGGATTCAGGTGACCGAGCGCGTCCCCTGCGAAGTCGCGCCCACCGAACATACGGAAGAATATTTGAAGACGAAACAGGAAAAGCTGGGCCATTTGTTCAGCGGTCGTCGGGATCAGCATTAGAGATCAGCGGCGAGCTTTGCTCGCCTGGGCTTCGCTCGCTTGGACAGCCGGGGGCGGCTGTCCCTGCGCGATTACGTCAAGGTCGGCATCCCCTCAGTTCCGCAGCAAGCGCTTTAGTCCATCCTTATTCTTTGCCGGCAGTCCGCGCAGGGCGGCTCGCGCCAGCGCTACATAAACCTCGTGGGCTCCGGGATGCTTCTTCAGCACTGCCATGTGTCTCGCCACCGTCTGCGTGTCTCCGCGAACCAGCGGGCCGCTGAAAGAGTGCGCCGGACCGAGGCGCGAGTAGTTTGCCAAAGTCTGCCGGATGATGGGCAGGCTTTTGCGGCGCGCATCCTCGCGCGTGAGTCCGGCGGCGCGAGCGGCTTCTTCGAGTGTCACCAGGAAGGCCACGAAGAGCGGCGAAGTCATCGTGGCCCACGCGTGGTAGGCCGCTTTGCGTGCCGCCGGCAATCGAAAACTGTCGCCGCCCAGCTCGCGGACGATCCGGCGTGCCACTCGCGTCGCCTCGTCATCGCCTTCGATAGCGAAAGGCATGCCCGTCAAGGCGGGATGCGCTCCGGCAACGAACGTCATCAGCGGATGCACCGACGCGACCGACGCGCCGGCCGTGCGCAGAGGAGCGAGCTCGCGGCTGGAGAGTGCCCCGCTGGAGTGGAAAGCAAAACGAGCTTTAACTTTCTGGTGAACAAGCGCGCGAGCAACCAGATGATCGGCCAAAGCCGAAGCCGCGTCGCGAATCGCACGGTCGGGGACACAGAACCACAGCAAAGTGGCATCGAGCGCGGCGGAATGGGCGGTAACTGTCCGCGCGCCGACCCGTGCGGCGAGCACGCGAGCGCGGCGAAGCGACCGCGGCGAAGCGCGCGCGATAATCTCGGTAATGGTGAAACCGGCGGCGTCGAGTGCCGCGGCCAGAAAAGTTGCCAGTCTGCCAGCTCCGACGATGGCGACGGTGGGCTTTCTGGTCATTATGCTTTTGGTCTTTATTCTCTTGGTCATCTTTTCCGCAATGGGTTCCAAGCCCAACAGCGCAGCATACCTTATATTGTTGACATGGCGAAATCAGCAGAAATGAAACCACGGCAAGCCCGCGTCCTCTCTTCGCGGGTCAGCTACCGCGGCCCGGTGTTCAGCGTTACCACGGATGAAGTGGAAGAGCCTGGGGGCGTGCGTGCGCGCCGCGATGTCATACGACATTCCGGCTCCGTTGTTGTTCTGGCGGTCGATGATGCGGCCATCGATGCCCCGGCGAAATCAGCCCGCAAAGCCCAACCACGCATTTTGCTCGAACGCCAGTATCGCCATGCCGCGCAGTCGATGATGTGGGAGCTACCCGCCGGGCGCATAGACGATGGCGAAACGGCGCTGACCGCCGCCAAGCGCGAGTTACTGGAAGAAACTGGCTACCGTGCGCGTCAGTGGAAGAGAATTCTGCATTTCTACGTAAGTCCCGGCTTTCTCGACGAAACCATGACTATCTACCTGGCTCGGGGCCTGCAAGCCGGCAAAGCTCAGCCCGAGCCGGACGAGCGGATCGCAATTAAATTCTTCGATTTATCGGAAGCGAAACGGATGGCGCTCAAGGGCCGCATCCGCGACGCCAAGACGATCTGCGGCATCCTCTGGCTGGCTCAGATGCCGCGACCAGCGCGGTAGAAGGAGGCGGCGGGGAAAGAGTTGGTTTCCAATGCCCCGGCCCCTAACGGGGCGTGTGATGTCGAAGAACCTCCGGCATCGCTAAAGCGATAAGCTGACACAAAACGTGAGTTGTTCCGCCGATGCCTTGATGTGAAACGCGAGTTTTTGGGGCGCCTGAGAAAACCGCCGCGATTACCATCTGGTTACTCCCGTGGCCTGCTGCCTGCCAAAGCTATGTGACGCCAAGCCTTGACAGCCCCCCCGGTGGGCAGCACAATTCCTACACATTTTTTGCGGGCCCTTGGAATCACGCCTTTTTGGGGGAATCCGCAAGAAATGAGGGGGAACGCACGTGGAACGTTTGAAAGGCACCGTCAAGTGGTTCAACAACGCCAAGGGATACGGCTTCCTTGGCCGCGACGATGGACCGGATGTATTCATTCACTACAGCTCAATCACCACCGAGGGCTACAAGAGCCTGCAGGAAGGCGATAAGGTGGAGTTTGAGATTGTCCAGGGACAGAAAGGGCCGCAGGCGGCCAATGTAACCAAGCTTCCATGATCGGGGGTCGCTTCACTCAGGCCGGTTTTTCGCACTAAGCTGTGTGCGCCTCGATGCCCGCGCCGGCTGTGTCCTCCGGTGCCTACCGACTCTCTGCTGTGGCGCTTTCTTCGGCGTTACAATCTTCTCTAAAGCTGACAACGCTGGATCGATAACTCTGAACCTATAACCCTGGATGGATAACAAGGCTATCGCCGGACTCCTCTACGAAACTGCCGATCTGCTGGAGATCGATGGGCAGGACTCGTTTCGCGTGCGCTCTTATCGCAACGCCGCACAGGCCATTGAGGCGCTGCCGCAACAGGTGGCCGACCTGATCCAGGAGCCGAAGAAACTTCTCGAAGTGCCGGGCATTGGCAAAGGAATGCTGGCCAATCTGCAGATGCTTTTCAAAGATGGCAGCATCGAAGCGCACGCCGAGCTCCTGAAAAAATACCGCCCCTCGATGCTTGAGTTGCTCCAGATTCAGGGTCTGGGGCCGAAGACGATTGCTTTGATCTGGAGCGCCTATCAGGTCAGCGACCTGGAGGGCGTGGAGAAATTGGCGCGCGAGGGCAAGATCCGCACCCTGCCGCGCATGGGCGAGAAGCACGAACTGAAGCTGCTCAAAGCGATCGAAGACTACCGCCGCATCGCGGGACGATTCCTGCTCGACACGGCCGAAGAACTGGCCGAAAAACTGGTGGAGCATCTGTTGGTTTCTCCCGGCGTCGAAAAAGTTACGCCCGCCGGATCGCTGCGCCGCGGACGCGAAACCGTCGGCGACCTCGACATCCTGGTCACCGGCAAAGGCTGCATTGAGGCAGAACCGCGGCAGAAAATCATCGAACATCTGCTCCGCTTCCCCGGCCTGATGGACATCATCGCGCAAGGCGAGAACAAAGTCAGCTTCCGGCATCGCAATGGCATGCAGGTGGACGTGCGCCTGCTGCCTCCGGAATCCTTCGGAGCGGCCATGCAATATTTCACCGGCTCCAAGGCGCACAACGTGGCCTTGCGCCAGCGCGCCCTAAAGATGGGCTTCACGTTGAACGAATATAGCCTGTCATCTGTCGAGGGTGTCGAAGACGGGCAACCGGTCGCGCGCAAAACTGAAGAGGAAATCTACGCCAAGTTGAAGCTCGATTTCATTCCTCCCGAACTGCGAGAGAATCTGGGAGAGATCGAAGCCGCCGCCGCACACACGCTCCCGGTGCTGCTTGAGCTATCCGACATCCGCGGCGACGTGCATATGCACACCATCGAAACCGACGGCCGCAACACCATTGAAGAGATGGCGGAAGCAGCGCGGGAACGTGGCTACGAGTACATGGCCATCACCGATCACTCGAAAAATCTGGCGTTCGCTAACGGCCTCACCGACGAACGCGCGCTGGCGCACATCGAAAGAATCCGGGCGGTCGAAAAGAGGATGAAAGGCATCCGCATTTTCGCGGGGATTGAAGTCGACATTCTGGGCGATGGCTCGCTCGATCTGTCCGACTCGGTGCTCGAACAAATGGACATCGTCATCGCCAGCGTGCACTCGCAGTTCAATCAGGACCGCGCCACCATGACCGATAGGCTGCTGAAGGCCATCGCTAATCCCCATACGTCGCTGATCGGGCATCCCACCGGACGCCTGCTGCTGCGCCGCGACGCGTATCAGTTCGATCTCGATGCGGTTCTCAGAGCGGCGGCCAAACACAAGGTGGCGATGGAGCTGAACTCTTATCCCGATCGACTTGACCTATGCGACGTGCACATACGTCTGGCCAAACAGCATGGCGTGAAAATCGTCATTAACACCGATTCGCACCACACTTCGCACATGGAAAAGATGCGCTACGGAATTCTGCAGGCGCGGCGGGCATGGCTCACCAGGGACGACGTGCTGAACACGCTGCCCCCGCAAAAGTTTGCCCGCGCGATGAAGCGGACTTAGCAGGCACTACCGGCAAGTCTTGCAATGAATGCGCGAGGATCCGAAACCTCAGGCGTGATAGACCTGTTCGTGCCGCCGCGCTTCATACCACAGCGCCAACTCGACCCGGTTCCACAATCCCAGCTTGTCGTAGATCACTCGCAAATAATTTTTCACCACGTGCTCGGTGGTTCCCATCGAATCGGCGATCTCCCGGTTCTTGCAGCCCTCGGCTACGCGTTGAATGATGAGTTGTTCGCGTTCGCTGGGCCCGCCGGGGTTTGCTGTCTCTCCAACCATAATTGCCTCCGATAAAGTAAAGTCGCGAGCTTAACCCGCTTGATGCCGCCCTTGATCCCGAAACGCAGAAACAGGCGGTTGAAATGCGCTTTCACCGTACGCTCGGCAATGTTCAGATCGTGGGCGATTTCCGAGTTGTCACATCCCTGGAGCAGCAAATCGATGATCTGCCGTTCCCGTGGTCCCATTTGGCTGAACTGCTCTTCCATAAATCACTTCACCTCGCCGATGCGACGCCGGTCACGGCAAGTAGCGATGAAACCAAGCCCCTCGGCACATCAGGAATTCGGGTCTTTGCGTCTCATTTTGCATTCACGCGGCCAAATTGGGCTCCGAGGTGTTAACTCAGTGTGAAAACCCTGCCAACGCATCTTTTTACCGCGAAAATGGCGGTTACCACAGTCACTGCAGTCAGATTGCGGGCAGAGAAGTTGAGCAGTTTTGCTCAGGATCTAGGGTGAATCACTTAGTACAAACTTCCGGGGTGCCTGCCTGCCAACGAGCATGATTTACACGGAAGTGCACCCGCAGCCACTCCACTCCCCTCCCATATAATGAGGTGTGGACTTCAAGCTCGTAAGTAACTACCAGCCCCAAGGCGACCAGGCGCAAGCCATCGACGCCCTGACCCGCGGCGTGTTCGATCGCGAGCAGCATCAAGTCCTGCTCGGAGTCACCGGATCGGGCAAGACCTTCACCGCCGCCAAGGTGATCGAGGCCGCCAACCGCCCCACCCTGGTCATGGCCCACAACAAAACCCTGGCCGCCCAGCTCTACCACGAGTTCAAGAGCTTTTTCCCAAACAACGCCGTAGAGTACTTCGTCTCCTACTACGATTTTTACCAACCGGAAGCCTATGTGCCTGCGGCTGATCTTTACATCGAAAAAGAAGCCACCATTAATGATGAGCTGGACAAGCTGCGGCTCTCGGCCACGCGCTCTTTATTTGAACGCCGCGATTGTTTGATTGTGGCTTCGGTGAGTTGCATCTACGGACTGGGCTCGCCCGAGGCTTATTACGGGATGATGCTGTTCCTGGAAAAGGGCCAGAAGATCAAGCGGGCGGATATCACTCGCAAGCTGGTTGACATTCTTTACGAGCGGACGGAAGGGGATTTTCGGCGCGGGACGTTTCGTGTGCGCGGGGATGTTATCGAAATTTATCCCACTTATGATGACAATGCTTATCGCGTCGAAATGTTTGGCGACGAAATTGAGTCGCTCTCGCAGATCGATCCCCTGTTTGGCACGGTCAAGCAACGTTATATGCGGCTGCCGATTTATCCCAAGACGCATTACGTCATGAAGGAAGAAACTCGCGCTTCCGCCGTGGCTTCTATAAGGACCGAACTGGCTTGGTGGGAAGCGGAACTCGAGAAGCAAGGACGGCAGGTGGAATCGCAGCGCATCCATCAACGCGTGATGTACGACCTTGAAATGATCAAGGCCATGGGTTACTGCCACGGCATCGAAAACTACTCGCGCCATTTCACCGGACGCCTTCCGGGCGAGCCTCCGCCCACGCTGCTCGACTATTTCCAGCGCGACTTTCTGATGTTCATCGACGAGTCGCATCAGACCGTGCCGCAACTTCACGGGATGTATCACGGCGACCGCTCGCGCAAGCAGACGCTGGTCGAATACGGATTCCGCATGCCCTCGGCGCTCGACAACCGTCCGCTCACCTTTGAGGAGTTCGAGCATCGCACCAACCAGATCGTATATGTCTCCGCCACGCCCGGACCTTATGAACTTACTAAGTCGGCCGGAGTGGTTGTGGAGCAGATTATCCGCCCCACTGGTTTGATTGACCCGCCGGTCGAGATCCGTCCGGTCAAAGGACAGATCGACGACCTGCTGCACATGATCCGCGACCGCGTCGCCCGCAACGAGCGCGTGCTGGTGACCACGCTGACCAAGCGCATGTCCGAGGACTTAGCCGAGTATTACAGCGAAGTTGGCGTGAAGTGCCGCTACATGCACTCCGAAATCGAAACCCTGGAGCGGGTGAAGATTCTGCGCGACCTGCGCAAAGGCGAGTTCGATGTATTGATCGGCATCAATCTTCTGCGCGAAGGCCTCGACCTCCCGGAGGTGTCGCTGGTGGCGATTCTCGACGCCGATAAAGAAGGCTTCCTGCGCTCCGCTGGTTCGCTGATCCAGACCATTGGACGCTGCGCCCGCAACCTGAACGGCCGGGCAATTCTCTATGCGGATCGCATGACCGACTCCATGAAAAAGGCGCTCGACGAAACCAACCGGCGGCGCGCCATCCAGCAGTCCTATAACGAAGAGAACGGAATCACGCCCGAATCTATTATTCGTCCGCTCGACATGACGCTCGTCGCCATCGTCGGCGCCGACTATACCGACCTGACCGGCCCCGAAGCCGAAGGCATGCCGGAGTTGAAGTCGCAGGAGGAACTGGACGCTTATATTGCCAAGTTAGAGAGCGATATGCGAGAGGCGGCCAAACGGTTTGAATTCGAGAAGGCAGCTAAGCTGCGGGATACGATCAAGGAACTTAGGACGAAGGAATTTTTGTTCGCGTAGCGACAGCCGCCCTGGCTGTCCCGTACGGCGACGGCATGGCTGCGCCACGCAGCCACCCCACCCTGACGTTAACAAGCACCACGACAAAAAGCACCCCGACAGGATGGGTAACCATGCAGAGCAAGATGGAGGCGAAAACCACGGCCACCGCCATCTTCGGGCTCCTTTCGTCCGCAGGAAGCCGTAATTCAATCCGCTAGTGCCAATTCCTCGACAATTGAGTCAGGTGTGGATCGGCGCTTCAGATAGTCCACCGGGGACAGAATCGCGATGCAACGCCCGGTGCGATCCTAACTGACGTCCTAACTGTGCAATTTTGACCAGACATGCAATGGGCACGGTTGTAGGGTCCTCTGGTAAAAATTTGTTGTAAAGAATTTCGTTGTGCGCAGGGTAGAAAAAGCGGTAGGATGGCGATTCCGAATTAAAACTCAACCTGGAGGCAAGTAATGAAACGGCTATTCGCAGGCTTGTGTGCGTTAGCCCTTCTGTCCTTGATCTCGTTACCACCGCTGGCGCAAGCGCAAACAGCGGCAATCGAGACCAGGCCGGCAGGGCCATCCAACTATGACATTGCCAAGGAAGTCACGCTCAATGCAACGGTCTCGAGTGTGATCACGAAGCCAACTGCAGGAATGGTTATGGGTTCGCACCTTTTGCTCGCAACTCTCTCCGGCCCCGTGGACGCAAGCTTGGGGAGATTCGGTTTACAGGGCAAGGACGCCCTCAAGGTCGGCCCAGGACAGCAAGTTGAGGTAACCGGCGTCATGAGGACGCTTAAGGACAAGCAAGTTTTTCTGGCCCGTACCGTGAAAGCGGGCGGACGTATCTATACGATCCGGAACGAGCATGGGGTACCGTTATCGCCGCAGGCACGTGAGCGTGCAAGCCGGAAGACGGCAGGGGAGGGACTATGAACCGCAAAGCTTACGCAAGCATTCTGGCCTTAGTTTTCCTGGCCGTAGTTTTCCTACCGGGTTGTAATAATTCGAGCGCCCCGCCTCCGGTCCAATCGATCACGGTGTCGAGCGGAAGTTCGCAAAGCGCGCAGGTCGGCGCGGCGTTTGCAGCGCCGCTGGTAGCGGTGGTGACGGCGGGCGGAGCGCCGGTGAACGGCGCGTCGGTGACGTTCACGGCTCCGGGATCGGGAGCGAGCGGCACATTCGCGTCAAACTCAACGGCGACGGAAACGGATACGACAAACGCGAACGGCCTGGCCACCTCCTCGGTGTTCACGGCAGGTACAGTTGCCGGAGCTTATACGGTGACGGCTACGCTTACAGGCGTGGCACAGCCGGCCAACTTCAGTCTGACGAACACAGCGGGGGCGGCGAATGCGATCTCGGTGTCGAGCGGAAGTCCGCAATTCGCGGTGTTCAGCACGGCGTTCACATTGCCGCTGGTAGCGTTGGTGGTGGACGCTGACTCCAACCCGGTGGAAGGTGTGTCGGTGGTGTTCCTGGCTCCGGCGGCGGGTGCGAGCGGCACTTTCGTGAATGGAACGGCCACGGAAACGGACACGACCGACGTGAACGGCCTGGCTACCTCTTCAACGTTCACAGCGAATGCGACAACCGGCGGCCCTTATATGGTTTCGGCCACGGCTGCAGGAGTGGCGGCGCCAGCCGAGTTCTCTCTGACAAATGCAACGGGTGGGACGGTCGTAACGGTCACGCCGGGCGCCGGAACGACACCGCAAAACGCGGCGATCAGTACGGCGTTTGCAGTGCCGCTGGCCGTGTTGGTGCAAACGGGAGGAATCCCGACGAGCGGCGTGTCGGTGACGTTCACGGCTCCGGCAACGGGAGCGAGCGGCACTTTCGCGTCAAACTCAACGGCTACGGAAACGGATGTGACAGGTGCGAACGGCGTGGCTACCGCTTCGGCGTTCACAGCAAATGCAAGCACCGGCGGTTATATGGTCTCGGCTACGTATTCCGGAGTGACAGCCGACTTCAATCTGACGAACACACCGTCCGGGACTTCGAACAACTATTCGTTCTATCTGACCGGGCTGGAAGTCTCAAATCAACAGGCCTCGCCGGTTGGCCCGAATTTCTACGCCCTCGCAGGGTCGGCGACTATCGCAGCGGATGGCACCGTCACGGCGGGAGAACAAGACTATAACGACGCTTTTGGAAACACGTCACCTGGCGATCTAAACACGCCACCCGTCGCAGACACAATCACGAGCGGAACGCTGGCGGTGGATCCTACCACCGGCCTGGGTACACTCACCCTGGTCACGAACAACCCGACTGTGGGCGTGGCAGGGACCGAAATCCTTGGCGTCCAGTTTGTGAACGCCAGTCACGCGCTCATCGTTCAGTATGATGGGTCGGCAACATCCAGTGGAAGCCTGGACTTGCAGAATCTAACGGCTGGGGCACCCAGCGGACCCTACGCCTTCGCCCTTTCTGGCGTGGACTCCTCCTATGCTCCGGTTGTGTCCGGAGGCGTATTCACGATCACTGGCACCGCCTTGAATGGTGCTGTCGACATCAATGACGGTGTAAATGGTCTGGGGACGGGATTGAGTCTGATTGGAACGGTCTCGGCTCCGGATTCCTTCGGGCGCGGCACGATCACCGGCACCACCGTCGCACCCACACTCAGCTACTACATCGTTGGTCCGGAAGTTATGCGGATCATTGATGTCGATGCTACCGATTCGATGGTTGGGTCGGCGTTCGGCCAGGGCGCAAGCGCTGGCACTTTCGGCAACACATCGCTCGGAACCTCCGTGTTTGGCATCCAAAGCAACTCGTGGGCTGATTCCTATGCCGCGGCGGGCATGTTTACTACCACTCCGGGCACCGGGACATTCCTGGGTGTCGGGGATGACAACGAACTCGCGGTCGGACCCATTCCCGCTTCCGCTATCTCAGGCACATATGGTGTTTCGGCCAATGGATACGGCGCCTTCGCGATCACACTTGGAGACTTGGGAGACGTCAGTGCCTTGGGGATGTATATGACGGATCCAGCTCTCAATCTGCTTGATCCGAACAACACGGCGGGAGGAGGAGGAGCTCTTATTGTCGACCTGGATCCCGATCTTTTCGGCACAGGAGTCCTGATTCCGCAAGCAGACAACGCAACTGCCGACTTCGCGGGCAACTATGCCTTTGGAGCGCAGGATTTCAACGAAAACGATTTCTGGGAATTTGACTTGGTCGGCCAGGGATCGGTTACGGCCGGGGCTACCAATGTTTTGGCCGGAAACGCAAACGTCAGTGATCCGGGCGGATTCTTCGACGGTGATGTCTCGGAGACAATCGGGGCTACAGTGGCGGCAACTGCGACCCCTGACCCGGCAAACCTGGGGCGCTATACAATCCCGACGCTCGCTGTCACTGTCACCGGTGGCACCGAGGTTGATCTCAGCGCGACCATCTATCAGGCCAGTGGCCCGACTACTGGCGGACAGTTGTTCTGGCTGGGCACAGATGCGACTGATGTATTCCTCGGATCCATCGAGTTGCAGGGGTCACTAACCGGTGTACCCGGAGTGAAAAAAGCTCCGGCGAAAACCACTAAGAAACGAACTAAGTAGCCCATAACCGGGAAAAGGGGCACAACCGGGACGGTCCGGTTGTGCCCCTTCCCTTTTTTCGAAGCAGAACCGCCGGGCCATCGCCCAGATGCGGGGCCAGACGAGTTCCCTCTCCCCATCGCCAATTACAAATTAAGACGTGGAAAATCCGCGTACTCTTCGAAGATGCGGGGCGCCCACTTTTTGAAGAGTGTGGTTCCGGGTCTTCTCCCGCCTGGGATTTCTCTCGGACCGCGGAGCAGCCCTCGTCCTCCTTCAAAAGACCCTCGCAACCCGCCAATGTGTTCCTTTCTGCACAGAAACGCATTCCCGCGGTGACTAATATTTGGGCTGGGATCCTCCGCTATCGATCCCCAGTTGAGAGAAAGAAATGGCTTTGAGATTTCATTTCGAATTCGTCACATCGATCACCGGAGGAAAGAACGGAGGAAAGAGAGGAATATGAAAAAGCTCAGATTGACAGTAGCCCTGCTCACGCTGCTAGCCGCCGGGATTCTGGCGGGATGCTCCGGGCCGGTCAAATCCCCCGATGTTGCCGACAGTATTCGCAAATCGCTCGATCAAGCAGGCTTGAAAAGTGTCGCCGTCAGCCAGGATCGCGAGAAGGGCATCGTGACCCTCAGCGGACAAGTCGGCAGTGACAACGACAAGGCGCAAGCCGAATCTCTGGCCAAGTCCCTGGCGGGCACGCAGGTGGTCGCGAATCAGATTGCCGTGATTCCCGTGGGCGGAGAAAAAGATGCCAAGGCGGTGAACTCCGATCTGGACAAAGGCATCGAGCAGAATCTGGACGCGGCGCTGATCCAGAACAAGCTGCACGAGCACGTGAAATACGCAGTGAAGAGCGGGGTGGTCACGCTGACCGGCGAAGTGAACTCGCAGGCCAAGCGGGCGCTCGCCGAGCAGGTGGCCACGGGAGTGCCGAACGTTCTGCAGGTGGTAAACGATCTGCAGGTTAAGAATCAGAAAGCCACTTCATCGCAGTAAGAGCTGCGGAGTGGGGCCGGCTGCGGAGGAATTCGATTTTCGATGCAGCAGATAGATGCAGCAGCCTGAAGGGCGTCTGATTTCGCGTAGAGACGCGGCTTGCCGTGTCTCCGGAGACGGGGCAAGCCCCGTCTCTACAGAAAAAGATACTCAAGGAGATACTATGTCGTTCGGAATTTACGCGATTGGGTTTGCCATCCTGATTGGCGGACTGATCTACGGTGCGCACCTGATGCACATGCCCGCGCACTGGATTGCAGTGGGCGCGATTGTGCTCTTAGGCATTGGAATTCTGTCGGGTGTAAAGGCCACCCGTCAAAGAGATCCCTCGGAATAACGGCCCGTGGCGAAAGTGAGCCTCCGCTCTTCAACCCTAAACTAGCAGGCCTTGTCGGTAAACGTGTCGCTCGTACAACCGCTCCGGACCCGACTTTCACCACGAGATCCTGCAAAACGATCAATTCTGAACAGTCTTCTGCAGCCTAAAGTCCGATACTGGCGATTACCGGGGGTGCTGCCTGCGGAGGGAACTTCGTGAACAAATCTGGTTTTGTGAACATTCTGTGATGTAGGAGGTTTCAATGAATCTGAATCTGCTGGATCCGAAGCTGATTGCGCTTGTCGCCGTGGTGGTTGTGCTCATCGCGGCGCTGGCTTGGCTGTACGTGCGAAAGCGCAGGAGTACGACTGCAAACCTGCGGCAGAAGTTTGGACCCGAGTACGATCGGGCAGTGCTGAAGCATGGGTCAGAACGAAAAGCACAAGCGAAATTAGAGGATCGCGAGAAGCGGGTTGAAAAGCTCAGCATTCGCGAGCTCGACCCGATGGAGCACGACCGTTTCTTGAAACGATGGGAGGCCGTACAGTCTCGTTTTGTCGATTCCCCAAAGGGGGCGGTCGCAGAAGCGGATGATCTGGTGTCCTCTTTAATGAAAACTCGTGGCTATCCTGTGTCCGATTTCGATCAACGCGCGGCCGACATTTCTGTCGACCATCCCCGAGTGGTGGAGAACTACCGGTCGGCGCATGAGATTGCGCTGCGGGTTGGCAAAAACGAAGCCACTACCGAAGAACTGAGAACGGCGATGATTCATTACCGGTCTCTGTTTGAGGAACTGGTGCAGGTGCCAACGAGTGCTGAAAGAAAAGAAGTAGCGTAAAGGCGCGCGGCAACTACGCTCTCGCAATGGAGTGGAGAGCCGACCGAAGATGGTTACAAGAGGAAAGGAAAAAATGATGAAACCCAGCACGAATGACCGGACCGAGGGCAAGTTCCACGAAGTGAAGGGAAAGATTAAGGAACAGGTCGGAAAGGTGACGAACAATCCGAACCTGGAAGTCACTGGAGACGCGGAAAAGAAAGCTGGCAAAGTTCAAGACTGGATCGGCCGTGCTGAAAAGGCGATCGGAGAATAAAGAACATATATCAGCCCTGTCTCGCAAAACACACCGGAGGGAACCATGTCACAAACCGTAGTGGAGAGAACGGCGGAACAGATCGCCGAAACAGCTCAGCAGGCTTCTCGTGCGACCTGTGCGATTGCCGATGCCATCGAGGATGGCGTGGGAGTCGTAAGGCGTGCGGTAAAGCAAAGCGGCGATGTTGCCGAAGAATTCCTGGATGACACAACTCAGCGCATCGAGCGCCACCCAGTGCTATCGGTGGCGGCGACTTTTGCGGTAGCGTTCGTCGCAGGAACGTTGGTCGGCTGGATGCTGAAACGAAGGTAGATCAGAACCCAGGACCAAGGTTCGGAAAAGAAAAACAATGACGACGACGAATGAGACCAAGTGTGCGTACCTGCCGTGCCAGGTGAAACCTGGCGACAAGATGCGCTGGTTTATCCTCTTGCTGCTGGCATTCGGCGGCCTTGCCGCGTTGTCAGCGTTGGCCAAGGCGCAATCCCTGGTTGATTCAGGAGACTCTTCCAGCGCTGCTGGCACGTCAGTAAGTAGGGCGGCCCCGCTACCGGATCTGCCGTACACGCATCCGACAGAGAAAACCATGCTCCACAATTACCTCTTCGATGCGTTCGGCCCCTATCCCATTGTCGGCGCCGGAATAGCTGCTGGCATTAACCAGATACAAAATGCACCGCCAGAGTGGGGACAAGGCGCGGAGGGTTATGGCAGGCGAATCGGGTCCGACTTCGGCATCGCTGCGGTAACTACGACGACACGCTATGCGCTCTCGGAAGCCTTCCACGAGGACACGTTGTATTACCGCTGCGAGTGCAAAGGTGTGTTTCCGCGGCTGCGCCATGCCGTACTTTCGACCTTTGCCGCACGCCGCGGCGTCGATGGCCATCGCGTCTTTTCTTTCCCTGATCTGGTTTCTCCCTATGCCGGAACCATGACCGCCGTTTATGGCTGGTATCCCGGCCGCTTCGATTACAAGGATGCATTCCGCATGGGCAACTACAGCTTGCTGGGGTATGTAGGCGCAAACATCTCCCTTGAGTTTCTCTATAGCGGACCTCACTCGTTGCTTACTCGCATGCACCTCAACGATACGCACGGAGCGCCCGATCCAGGTTCAAAGCCGTGATCGACCGGATATCCAGGGCGGGCGCGGGCATAGACTCTCCACTTCCGGGGCCGCGGACCTCACTTATGTCCGCCCTGGTGAGCTCCTCCCTGGGCCTGATCAACAGGTTTTTCGAGTGGTTCGGCGACCTGGGCATATTTTTCTGGCAAGTTGTGCGCGCTGCCGTGACGCCGCCGTTTGAATTTCGCGAATTGTTCTTACAACTCGACGAGATAGGATCCATGTCCCTGCCTCTGGTGGCTTTGGCCGGAGCCGCCATCGGCGTGGTACTTTCCTTGGAAGCTCGTTACAGCCTGACGCGATTTGGGGCTAAGTCGCTGCTTCCCGCCGCTATCGTATTCTCCGTTATCCACGAGACCGGCCCCATCATCACCGGGCTGGTAGTAAGTGGTCGAGTAGGCGCTGGCATTGGCGCCGAGCTGGCGTCAATGAAAGTGACCGAGCAGATCGATGCCATCGAGGCGTCTGCGGTAAATCCTTATAAGCTGCTAGCGGCGCCCCGCATCCTGGCCTGCATTCTCATGCTCCCTCTCTTGACCCTCGCTGCCGATTTTTGTGGCTTGATAATGGGCTGGGTTGCGCAGGCACTGGCGGAGCCGCTCTCCTTTCGCCAGTTTGTTACTAGCGGTTTCAAGGGCGCCGATTTCAGCGATTTCCTGCCACCCACGTTTAAGACTATGGTGTTTGGCCTGATCATTGGGCTGATCGCGTGTTTTCAGGGCATGCGGACACGGGGAGGCGCCGCGGGCGTGGGCCGCGCGGCCACGAGCTCGGTAGTGTTGTCCTCGCTGTTCGTGATTTTGGCCGATGTTGTACTGGTGAAACTCATTCTCATATTCTTTCCGTGAAGACTTTCGCGTGAACATGAACTAAGTAGCTCGTGAAATTAGGTATGGACACAATCGATCAAGTTGCGGTGAAGCGAGAAAAAGCCGAGGGAGACGGCAGTGCGCCCGCTGTCGCCGTCGAGGATTTGCGTAAGTCCTTCGGAAGTCAGAAGGTTTTGAACGGGATTAGCCTGACCGTGAACCGCGGCCAGACCCTGGCAGTGCTGGGGCGCAGCGGTACTGGTAAGAGCGTGTTGCTGAGGCTCATCATCGGCCTGGAGAACCCTGACTTGGGATCGGTTCGCATTCACGGTCAAGACATCGACGGCCTGGCTCTCGACCAGCTCGGCGAAATAAGAACGAAAATGGGCTTTCTGTTTCAACACGCCGCGCTCTACGATTCGCTGACGGTTGAGCAGAACGTGGCATTTCCGTTGCAGCACCATAAGAAAGAGATGTCGGCATCTGAGAAGTGCGGCCGGGTACGGCAACTACTGGAGGAAGTGGGCATGGAAGGCGCCCTGGAGAAAATGCCTTCGGATATTTCGGGCGGCATGCAGAAACGAGTTGGGCTGGCGCGTGCACTGGCTTTGGAGCCGGATATTCTGTTGCTCGACGAGCCCACCGCTGGCCTCGACCCCATCAGTTCCGCGGAGATCAATGATTTGGTTCTCAAGCTTCAGGCGGAGCATCACATGGCATCCATCGTGGTGACTCACGATCTGCACAGCGCCAGGACGATTGCCGACCGTCTCGCCCTGCTCAACGAGGGAAATGTGGTGATCGAAGGCAGCTTTGAAGAACTGCAGAAGAGTGACGACGGGTTTGTCAGGGAATTCTTAAGGTATTCGTAGGAGGATATATGTCGAGAGCGGCGCGGTTAGGAGCTTTCATCGTTGTGACACTGGCAATACTAGTGGCCGGTGTCTTCATCATCGGAAGCAAGCAGTATCTCTTCAGCTCGACGTATCAATTGAAGGCGCAGTTCGACAATGTGGTGGGCCTGGACGCCGGAGCCGATGTGCGGGTGGGTGGGGTTCACAGTGGAACGGTCAGCAGCATCGTGTTGCCCCACCATCCGGGCGAAAGAGTCACGGTAGTCATGGAGGTCGGTAAGTCGACGCACGAGATCATCAAGCAAGACTCCGTGGCCACCATCGAAACCGAAGGGTTGTTGGGCAACCAGTATCTGGCGATCTCGTTTGGATCCACCGGGAAAGCGGACGTGCGAGACGGCGATACCATCGCCAGCCAGCCGCCACTCGAAATGTCTGACCTGCTGCAGAAGACGAGCGGCCTTCTGGATAGCAGCCAGCAAGCCATTGCGAACACCACTCGGGCGACGGCGAATCTACAGTCGATCAGCGCCAAGATTGATGCCGGTCAGGGAACCGCGGGAGCGCTGGTCAACGACAAACAGCTTTATACCAACCTCGAACAGACAACGAGCACCATGCATGACACGATGCTCCAGGCGCAGGCAGGGGTCACCGACTTCCAGGAGAATATGGAAGCCCTGAAGCACAACTTCTTCTTGCGCGGATATTTCAAGACTCGCGGCTACGAGGATTCCGGCGAGCTGGCAAAAAATGAGATCGAACGGCTGCCGCAAGGCACACCGACAAAGGAGTTTACCTATTCCGCGCAGCAGCTTTTCGATAAGCAGGATTCGGCCAAGCTGAAGAACCAGAAATCCCTAAATGCGGGCGGCGAGTTCCTGGCCAATAACCAGTTCGGGTTTGCAGTGATCGTGGTATCCGCGGGCATGGAAGGCGATACCCAGAAGGACTTGGTACTGACGGAAGCCCGGGCCATGGTGGTGCGCGAGTATCTGGTCGAGAACTTCGGATTCGATGATAGCCAGCTCAAAACTCTCGGGATGGGCAAGCAGACTACGGGCACGAAGCCGGATGGCGGCTGGGGCACGGTGCAGATTTTCATCTATCCAGCCGGGACCGAGATTCCGCCTAACAAGCTAGCAGCGGCGGGTATCGCATCCAAAACAGCCCCAGACGAGCCGGTTCAGGCTGTAGCGGCGGCCACACCGAAACCACAGTAGTGATTGCCATGACTGCGAAAGCAGGGATGCCCACTGTTCATTTTTGAACAGCTTTTGCCATGCTGCACTTCGACAATTGAGAGAGGCTTCGGCTGTACTTTCGTCAAGCGGCGTAACGGGAACTTTCCCGCAGCGCGGGTACTCATGCCAAGGAACTTATTGAGGACGGCCCGCAGGTGTTGGCCGGCCCAGAACGGGTGGAAATGCCATGGATGGAGACATTCAAGCCGCGGGGAAACTTCTGGCGGAACTGCGGGAGTCATATCGGCGCCTGCCACAACATATTCAGGTACACATCGCGCATCTGTTACGCGAGAGCACGCTGCTGACACAACCCGGTAACAAGTGTGTAAGCTGACACTCTGCGCACCGAGGCAGTCATGGGCATTTTCAGGGCTCACTTGCGAAACTCTTAACTCACTCGCGCAGCCATGGGCTTTCGCTAGCGGCAACATATCAGTCTGCCGAACGCAGCGCCAGTTTGTCTTCGCGGTTCTGGCGGCTGCCGGATCAAGAAAGCCTCAAGAATGCTTGCACGCCACAGGGAACGACACCGCACCGGACGCACCGGCTGGCTACGCGCGGCGGTGTTGGGCGCAAACGACGGCATCCTTTCAACCGCAAGCCTGCTGCTTGGGGTCGCAGCGGCCCATGCAACTCACAGCAACGTGTTGGTTGCGGGTGTGGCCGGCCTAGTGGCTGGGTCGATGTCGATGGCTGCCGGAGAGTACGTTTCTGTCCACTCCCAGGCTGACACCGAAAAGGCCGACCTGGCGCTGGAGCGCGCGGAACTTAAATCCGACGACAAGGGCGAACACAAGGAACTGATGGCCATCTACGTCGGTCGCGGGCTCAAACCTGCGCTCGCGAAAGAGGTGGCCGAGCAGTTGATGGACCATGACGCGCTCGGCGCGCACGCCCGCGACGAACTCGGCATCTCCGAAACCTGCCGCGCGCGTCCGATTCAGGCTGCACTGGCATCGGCTGCCAGCTTCGCGGTTGGAGCCGCCATGCCGCTCCTGGTCACTGCTCTGGCCCCGGTGGCCGTTTTGATCCCTCTTGTCTCTGGAACTTCACTGCTGTTCCTCGCGCTGCTGGGCGGGTTGGCGGCACGCGCGGGTGGCGCCGGCGTGACGATGGGCGCGATACGCGTGACCTTCTGGGGTGCGCTCGCCATGGCGGTGACCGCAGGCATCGGTTCGCTGTTCAGAACCGTTGTGTGAGCCGGGCCAAGCGGCGCCCGGCGCGGTATCAGCCGCCGGCGTGAGCGGCTTTTTTGTTGGACTCGCGAGCGGCGACGCTGAGTTCCTTTTCGATGGAAGAGAAACGCTGAAAGACTTCGTGCAGCCGCAGCGCCATGTTGCGGATGGTATCGGCTTGCGCCAGTACGGTGGCGGGCAGTCCGGGCTCGAGGACTAGAAGTTCGGCGTTGCCGAGCAGGGTGGTAAGAGCGTTGTTGACGTTGGTCCGCATCTCGACCATGTAGCGTCCGAGAGTGGCCTCGGCTTGGGCGGCGGCGCAAATTTTTTCGGCTTCGCGGGCGCAGGACTCGGCCTGGCGGCGGCGCAGAATTTCGCGTCCGACGAGGCCCGCGATCGCCGGCCAGAGTCCAGGCTCGCGACGCAACTCGAGAACGGCCCCGTGGAGTTTATAGAAATCGAGCGTGGCATCGGAGTGAACTTTGGAGAGAACGATGATGGCAGGCTTGCCAGCAGCGGCGAGGAACTGCTTCAGGGCTTTGTTCCGATCGTTCTTGTCGTCCCCGTCGTCTTTGTTCTTTTCAACCGAAGAAGCGTCGGCAATGGCGAGGTCGTAGTGGCTGCCCTTGAGGTCGCGAGAAAAGCCTTCGTCGAGCACGATGAATTCCGGAGCAAACTCCGGACCATGGGAATGGGGAGCGGGATCCTGGGGCCAATTGGAGGTGACCTCCCGCGAAAAGGCGGGGTCGCTGGCAAGGATCAGAACGGTCGGGCGATTCATACTTATCGTTGCTTTCTGATTCCGAACTTATTCCTGTAGAGATGGGGGTTTCCCCGTCTCCCGAGACGCGGCAAGCCGCGTCTCTACAGGAAGTCATTTCTGTTTCCCGCCACCCGATGTTCCGGAAGCGGCGGCAGCGCTTGCGGCGAGCGGGTTCTGGTGCGCCACGTTCTGGAGGGCGTCGTCGACGGCCGCTCGGAGATCGACCAGCATGCGCAACGGCTGGCCCGAGGAGTATTCGGCGTGGAACATGACCTTCCAGGACTGGCAGATCATGCGCAGACGCGCGGTCGGCTCCTCGGCGGAGAACTGGGCGCGGCGGCAATCGATGGTGGTGACGCCGCGGCGCTCGAGTTCGCGCAAGCCGTCATGGATGGCGTTGAGATCGTCGTGCATGAGGCGGAAAAATATCCGCCGGATCATGAAGCTGAAACGGGCGAAGGCCACCATGGCCGAGGGCTCGAAGTAGCGGGCTGAGCTCTGCGTCTTGAGCTTGCGCCCTTGCTCGAGCGCGCCACTGTGCAGCAGTTCGCTGAGGCGGTGGCAACCCGCCGCCGACTGCATGATGGTATCGAGCGAAGTCAACCAGGCGGGAAGCTTCGGCTGTTGCGGCCCGAGCACGGGCTCCAGCACCTGGGCAACGTAATCGAGGTCCAGGTCCGTGTCTTCCAAGCCCGAGGGCGCGCACAGCGAAAAATACTGGACGAGCAGGAAGTCCGTCTTGTCGCGGTCACTGTTGGACTTCGCGGTCTTCTGCATGTGATGGACGAGAAGATGGCGCAGCACGGCTTCGCTGGCCAGCGGCGTGGTTTGCAGAAACTGCCGCATCTGGTGCACCTGGATCTGCGCGTCGACCTGCTGGAACCAGGCCTGGGCCTGCTCGACCGACTCGGGCGAGGAGGAGAATTCCTCGGCATTATCGTCATCGATCGGGCAGGTGGAAACCTCAATCACAAATTCGCGCACCAGCGCAGCGTACATGGGCTGCAGGGCGCGGAGCGTGGCTGCCTGATCCTCTAAGGGGAATGAAGGCGGGGTGGATGCAGTCATGATTTCACAATCCAATTGGGAACATGTTTTAGGAAGCGGACGGCAACCACTGTCCGTTCGGGGTGATATTGAACCGCGACCACGGAGGCTTCGGCGTGAAGCGAGCCGTCGGTGCTTTCGACCAGGACGCGATCGGCAAATTCCAGAGGACGGTCCACCACAAACAAAACTTCGCGGGGCGTACCGAACTCGATGACGGTGTTTTGAAGAAAAACTTTCTCATTTTCGTGGGCGCCGGAACCGCCATTTCCGTTGCCGCTAGTGTTGCCGTTGCCGTTGCTGCGGCTGAGCTTGATGGGAATCCGCACGGGCGTGGCCTCGGGAAAGAACCTCGCTAAGCGGCTTACGATGTCTGGTGCAAGAGCACGAGCAGTTGCCTGGTTGGGCACGGAATCCTCAATCCCGGGGGAATTGGAGCAGGCGAGCCTCCCCTCCTCCCGGTTTGGAGGAGTTGCGAGGAGACCCGTTCTGCCTTATCGGCATTCCTTTGTGCACGGGCACCACCAAAAACTTGAAGGTCATGCCCTTAAGAACAAGTAAAAGAAAGAGAAGCAGTTATCGGCGTCGCGCTGGGATTGGAGCACTGGAATTCTTTGGGAGTGGGAAAAGAGTGTCTCAGAATGAAACTACTGTCTCATTTCGCGGGCGCTAGGAACCGGATAGGCCCCAGGTGAGGGCGAGCTGCGCTCGGCTTGGACGGGCGGGGACGCCCGTCTCTCCACTTGCTATTGCAGAGTGGTCGATTGCGGAGGCTCTTCGCGGGCTCCTATGTTGTAGCGCTTCAGCTTGCGATAGAGGGTGGCGCGGCTGATGCCTAACATTTTGCCGGCTCTGGCTTTGTCTCCCTTGACCTGGGAGAAGACGCGCTCGATGGTGGCGCGCTCGATGTCTTCCAGATCGGTAGCGTGGAGGCCGGCGCCGGAATATTCTTGCGCTTCGGATTGAACTTCGGCTTGGACTTCCGAGCGCGCGATGGCTGGCGGCAGATCGCTGATTTCGATGATGCGCTGATCGCCGAGAGCGACGGCACGCTCCAGGCAATTTTCCAGTTCGCGGACGTTGCCGGGCCAGTCGTAAGTGAGCATAGCCTTCATGGCGTTGCTGGAGACCTGGACGCCGCGTCCGGGAGCGAGGCGTTCCAGGAAGAACGCGGCCAGGATGGGAATGTCGGAGCGGCGCTCACGCAAGGGCGGCAGAGAAATGGTGACCACGTTGAGGCGGAAATAGAGATCCTTGCGGAAGGTTCCTTTCTGATATTCGGCGTCGAGATCGCGGTTGGTGGCGGCCATGATGCGCACGTCCACTTTGACTTTTTGATTGCTGCCGACGGGGCGGACTTCTTTTTCCTGGAGAAAGCGCAAGAGCTTGGCTTGCATCTCAAGCGGAAGTTCGCCGACCTCGTCGAAAAAGATGGTTCCGGTATCGGCGGATTGCAGCAGGCCCTGCTTGGAACGAAGAGCGCCGGTGAAGGCGCCTTTTTCGTAGCCGAACAATTCGCTTTCGATGAGGGTGGGGACGAGCGATCCGCAGTCGACGGCAACAAAGGGGCGGCTGGCCATGGTGCCGCGAAAGTGAAGAGCGCGGGCGACCAGTTCCTTGCCGGTTCCGCTCTCGCCGGAAATCAGGACCGGGGTGCGCGTGTCTTTGAGGCGGGAGATGAGGCGCAGGACGTTCTGAATGCCGGTGGAATTGCCGATGATGCCGTGTACGGCGGTTTCGGTTTCAGAGCGTTCGCGGAGGTAGAGATTTTCTTCCACGAGGCGAACCTTGTCGGCCATGCGGCGCAGGAAGAGACGCAGTTCATCGAGCGGAGCAAAGGGCTTGGAAATGTAATCGTAGGCGCCGAGTTTCATGGCCTGCACCGCAGTTTCGACGGAGCCGTGGCCGGTCATGACGGCGACTTCGATGCGGGGGTGGGCGCGCTTGGCCTGCTCCAGGAATTCGATTCCGGACATGTGGGGCATGACCATGTCGGTGAGCACCATGTGGACGGGCTGTTCCTCGAGCAGGGCGAGGGCCGCGTCGCCGCTCTCGGCTTCGAGGCAGAAGAAGCCAAGCGACTCGCCGACGGTCATACAGAGGCGGCGGATGGTCTGCTCGTCATCGACAATCAACAATCGGATGCGGAAGTCGTCCGTCGTCAGATTCTGAGTCATGAGGCGCCCCTGCCTATGGTCTGCTCGACGACCGCAATGAAGTCATGAACTCGAAATGGCTTTTCGACGCAGGGCGCGCCGGTGCGGCGCAGCGTGGCGGCGGTTTCCTCGTTGGCGATATCGCCGGTGATGAAAACCAGGCGGGAGGCGAGTTCCGGGCGATGGGTGGCGATCCAGGCATAGACCTGGGCGCCATCGACGCCTCCGGGGGTACGCATGTCGGAAACGACGCCGTGAAAATCGCCGGCCTCAAGCAAGCGCAGAGCTTCGGCGCCGGATTCGGTGGGCACGACGGCGTATCCGTGACCCTCGAGAACGGCGCGCACTAAAGCCATGACGGCCGGTTCATCTTCAATCAGAAGCACGGCCGGACGGGCGGGTTTAGATCCTGATGTGATTCCTGACCTGATTCCCGACTTTGTTTCTGTCTGGGTCATGTGGGATGCACTCCTGCAACTGCTCCAAAGGATGCCGTCTCGGATGCCACGGGGAGGCGGACGATAAAGGTTGCTCCTTCAGAGTTCTGGTTGTTATGACAAACAATTTCGCCGCCATGTTCGCGGACGATGCCATAACAAATACTGAGGCCCAAACCAGTACCCTTGCCGACATCTTTGGTAGTAAAGAAAGGATCAAAAATACGTTCGGGATCGACAATGCCGATGCCGTTATCCTTAAAAGAAATCTCGACGAAGGAGCCGGCGCGGGCGCTCGTGACCTCAATGCGGGCGGGCCTCGCGGTCTCACGGACAGCGTCGTAAGCGTTGTTGAGGATGTTGAGAAAGACCTGCTGGAGCTGGTGGGAATCTCCGATGACCGCGGGCAGGGTCTCGTCGAGGCGTTCGATCACCTGGATGCCGTGACTGATGAAATCGTAAGAGCGCAAGTGCAGGGTGCGCTGCAGGATGGAGTTGAGCGGAACGGCCTGGCGCTGCGGCGGCGTCTGCCGGGCAAAGCTGAGCAGATTCTGCACGATCTGCTTGGTACGCTGCGCCTCCTGCAGAATCACGCGCAGATCGCGGCGGGCGCTTTCCGGGAGCTCGGGGTTTTCCATTAAGAGGTCGGTGAATCCGAGGATGGCGGTGAGGGGATTGTTGACTTCGTGGGCGACGCCGGAGACCAACTGTCCGACGGCAGCCATTTTCTCGGCATGCATGAGCTTGGAGCGCAGCATGGCAGAGTCGGTCACATCGGTCATGACTACGACGATACTGCTGACCTTGCCGTCTTCGCCGCTGATGGGGCTCAGATTGACGGAGAACTGGCTGCTGACGCCGTCGCCGCGAACGAGAGGCAAATCGAAGTTATCGACCTGCTGGCCGCGGGCCACGGCGGCCAGCGCTTCGCGGAGCGCGGCGCGGCGCGGGGGGGCGCACAGGTCGGGCAAGGGATGCGCCAGAATCTGGTTCTGCTGAAAACCGAGGCCGCCCCAGCGCCGGTTGGCATAACTGATCACGCCTTCGGTATCGGTGACCAGAATCAGGCTCTGGGTATGGTTGAGTATTTTGCTGGAGAAATCACGCTCTTTGTGCAGCTCGATTTGCGATTGGCGAAGGCCGGTGATGTCGAGCATGAGGCCGCGGTTCTGCAGGATGTTGCCCGCCGTATCGCGCACCGCGAAACAGTTCATGAACACGTGGACGGGAGATCCATCCTTGCGCCGCAGGACCTCTTCGTGATTGCGCATTCCGCCCTCGCGTTTGAGCACTTCCGCGAGTTCTTCGCGCCGCTGCGGAGAGAAATAAACCTGGGTGGGAATGTCGAGCTGCAGGACTTCGTCGCGGGTGCTGTAGCCGAGGATGCGAACCAGCGCGTCGTTGACTTCGACGAAGCGGCCTTGTGGCGTGGAGACGTAAATTCCTTCCTGAATGTTGTTGAACAGTTCGCGATAACGGCGTTCGGCTTCGCGGCGATCGGTGATGTCCTTGAGCACGTGCACGGTCTGCAACTGGGCGCTGCTAGCGGCATGAATGCGCGAGGTTGAAATCAGGTAGGCGCGTTCGAGCACGGGATGCACGTATTCGTCGAGACCCTCGCCGCTGCGGCAGAAGGGACAGGCGTGCGGAGAAGCGCCGGTGGTAAGGGCATCGAGCGCCCGCATGTTGATGCCGATCAACTGGTCGGGAGCGATACCGACGAAATCGGCGAGGGAGCGATTGACGCGGAGTATATTGTGCTGCTCGTCGTGAACGACGATGAAGTCGCTGATGGCGTCGAAGACTTCAACCCAGTGGCGGTTGGCCTGCTGCATGTGGGTGAAGAGGCAGGCATTCTCGAGCGCGATGCTGGCATGGCCGGCGATCGCGCGCAGCAACTGGTGATCTTCGATGGCGGGCGGGACGCCACGATCGGCGAGACAAAGCACGCCGACCAGTTCACTGGAGGAGCCGGCGAGGCGGACCAGGGTGCAATCGGTCCATCCCAGACTGGAGGCGAGAGCGGTTCCGAAGATATCGCTGGCGGGGGCGAAGGCAACATCGTCGGGGTATTTTGGCAGGGCGTCACTGAGTGCCTGACTGAAGCGGCGGAGCAGGGGCTGGTCGTCGACTTCGGAGGCGCCGCGCATCAGGATGGTATCTATCTCCGCGGCCTGGAAAAGGGTGAGGGCCACGCAGCGGCCACCGAGCAGGCTGGCGGCGCGCAGAGCGAAGTTGCGAGTGAACTGGGGCAGATGCAGGACGTTGTTCAGTTCGAGCGCGAGCGCGACCAGGGCCTCGGCGCGGCGGCGATGCTCCTCGGATTGGTGCAGGTTCCGGGTAAGTTCGAGGGCGATGGCAACTTGCGCGGCCAGAGCGCGGGCGCGGCGGACGTCTTCGTCGTTGATCGGCCCGGGCTCGATGCGGTCGAGGACACCGAACATCCCGAGCACCTCGCCGTTCGAACCGAGCAGGGGGACAGCGAGGAGTTGGCGGATCTTGAAAGTAGCAACGAAATCCAAATTCGCGCCTGGAGTTTTGCCGGCATCTTCGGTAACGAACACATTTTTTTGCTGCAGCGTTCTGGTGGCGACGCCATCGTAGAGCGGGATGTCGACGGGACGGGCGACGCCGTTCTCCACTCCCCAGCGAATGTGGAAGGCGGCCTCTTCCAGGAGCCCGATGAAGCAGCGCTCGAAGCCGAGAAAGTTGGCGGAGCGGACGACGGAGGTCTGCATGAACTCGTCGAGTTTTCCGGCGGAACCGAGTTCGAAGGAAATCTCGAGGATCTCGTGGAGTTCGTGGGCCTGGGCACGGGCCATGCCGTACAACTCGGCGTTGGCGATGGCGACCGCGCCAAAGCCGGCCAGAGCGGAAACCAAGGTTTTGTCTTCGTGGGTGAAGGGGTTGGCGAGACGAGGGTAGACGAGAATTGCACCGTGCGAGCGCGAGGTACGAAAGGGCGCCGCGATGAGAACTCCGGGCGGCGAGTCTTCGCCGAAATGAGAAGCGCCGTCGATGCTGACCGTGATGCGCTCGCCGGCGGCCACGGCGCGGGTCGCGATCTCGAGCGCAGAGCGCAGGTCGTTCTGCTTGAAACGCGAACGGATGGAGAGAGCGAGCCGGGGAGCTTCGGTCGACACCGCCTGCAACTGGAACAGTTTCTCCTGTTGCACGAAGACGAGCACGGCGGGCGAATGCAGCAGCATACGCAGGCGGTCGGCAATGCTCTCCATCACGGATGCGGTGTCGGGCAAGCCATGCAGAGCGGTGGCCACCTCGACCAGAATGCTGGCGCGACGGTGCTCTTCGCGGGAAAGCTGGTTCAGGCGAAGAGCCTCTAGTGCGGTGCCGAGCTGGGCCGCCAGGATGGTGACTTTGGCCAGGGCATCATCGTCAAAGCCGGCGCCGGGCGCACTCTTCAGGAATGCGATGGCTCCGATCACCTCCCCGGAAACGAGCAGAGGCGCGGCCATGGCGGCGTGCGCCCGTCCTGAGGCCAACCAGGGATAACGGGCTACCTCGAGGTGATTGACGAAAAAGGCGCGTCGCTTCTGCACCGCATCCATGGCGATGGACGCATCACCGGTGCGCCTGCGGATGCCAGGAAAGGCGTCGGCCTCATCGGCGTCGGCTACGGCTCCGACGAGTTCACCGTCGGAAGAGCAACGCCAAAAGTAGGCGCCGCTGGCATGGAAGAAGGCGCGGGTGAGGGTGCAGAAAGATCGGATGAGCTGGCTGGAATCGCTGCTCTGAAAAGCGGCGCGGGAAAGCTCCAGGAGAAGCTTCTGGAAGGCCTCGTCAGACTGAGACGCGTCTCCCGGCCCCGAATTTCCGGCGTGAGTTGTCAGTTGGCACCAATCGCTTCAGCTAAGCGGTTGAAAACAATTGAATTACACAGTAAACGTACGCTCGATTCTCAAATTGAGTCAAGGGAATACAGGGGGGCGGTGCCGACTTGTGAAATGGCACAAAAGTGATATTGGCGTCTCAATGTGAACATCGGGTGATCGGGCCATCGGGCCATTGAAAGTCAAAGGCAAAGCGCTCTTGACCTTCGATCAACCGATCACCCGATGGCCCGCTGAAACGATCACTTTTGCAGAAATCACTAAAGTAATGCACGGAAGGAACTTTTGGTATCGGCTGGTGTGGTCCTTGCACGAATATGGGGTAGAGGCAAAGCGAACGAAGGAGGGACCGTGTCTTTTCAAGCCCTGAATCGTGGGCTCGCAGTGGGTCTGCTGCTGCTTGGCGGATGGGTCGCGACCAGCGCTCCCCTATGGGGGCAGACAGAGATCACTCGCAAAGTGAAGGTCAGGGTACCGCCGGTGTATCCGGAACTGGCGCGACGCATGAACATCACTGGCGTGGTAAAGGTCCTGGTGACGGTCTCTGCCAACGGGTCGGTCAAGGACGCAAAGGTGATCGGCGGGCACCCGCTGTTGGCGAACGCCGCTCTGGATGCGGTCAAGAAGTGGCACTTCGAGGGAGGGCCGCAAGAACTAACGGGGATTGTGGAATTCCGCTTTGATCCAAACCAGTAGGGGCGTGACAGGGTTCGAAGCGCGGGCTGAGGAAGGTTGGAGTATGAACATTGGAAAAAAGCTATACCTGAGTTTCGGCATCATTCTGGCGACGGTGCTGGTGCTGCTGGCGATCAACCTGGTCGCGGTACAGCGCGAGCATGAGACCAAGGCGGCGGCGCAGCGCTCGATCGACATGACCGAGGCAACCTCGTCGGTCCGCTTCCAGATGATGCAGAACCGGCTTCACCTGCAGAACTACCTGCTGAGTGGAGACACCCGGGACGTGGAGAAAATGACTGACGGCGAACACCAGTTGAGTGACGCGCTGCACCACGCCCAGGAACTGGCGAATTCCGCGCAGCAGCGCAGCAATCTGGAAAAGGTGCAAGGACTGGAGCAGGCTTGGGGCAGCGATTTCGCCAGCCCGCTGGTGGACAAGCGCCGGGCCGTGGACAGTGGCAATGCGACGGTGGCCGAACTGCAGATTTTCTATCTGCAAAAGGATCCGAACTCCTGGGTCTCGCGTTCGAGCGAGGTTCTGGAAGATGTCGATCGGGAGAACCGCAAACTGCTGGAAGAGCGGCGCCGCTCCGATGAACTGGCAGCGACGGGCACGATTCTGGCGGCGGTGTTCAGCTCCCTGTTCGCTCTGGGCCTGGGCATCGTCATCGCCTATCGGACCGCGGCCGGGATCACCGGACCGCTGGGCCGGTTGATTCATGTGGCGGACCAGATCGGCCAGTCCGGTGATCTGGAGCACACCATTGACGTTCACGGTAAGGATGAGATCGGGCAACTGGCCAGGACTTTCGACTCCATGGTCAAGTACCTGAAGGAAATGGCGGCGGTTTCCGAAGCCATCGCCGGAGGCAACCTGGCAGTCGAAGTCCGTCCGCGCTCCGCTAACGACACGCTGGCGAACGCCTTCACGCGCATGGTGGAAGGCCTGCGCGGGATGGTGCGCAACGTGCGCGACGCGGCCTCGCAAGTGGCCAGCGCTTCGACCCAGGTGGCCAGCGCTTCCGACGAATCGGCGAGAAACAGCCTGCAGACTTCTTCGGCCATCGATGAAGTAACGAGCACAATGCACGAAATGAGCGTGAACGTGCAGAACATGGTGAAGAGTACGCAGGTGCAGGCATCGAGCGTCAGCGAAACCTCGGCCTCCATCGACCAGATGGTGACCTCGATCCAACGGGTCGCGGATACGGCCAAGGTTCTGCTCGACATCTCGAACCGTTCGCGGGAAGAGGTGCACGGCGGCATCGGCACCATGGAAAAGACCACCGACGGCCTGAACCGGATCAACACCACGATCCGATCTTCGGGCGAGATCATTGACGCGCTGGGCACGCGGGCGGACGACATCGGCAAGATCGTGGAAGTGATCGACGATCTGGCGGAGCAGACCAACCTGCTGGCGTTGAATGCCGCCATCGAAGCGGCGCGAGCGGGCGAGCACGGCCTCGGATTCGCGGTGGTGGCGGACGAAGTCCGCAAGCTGGCGGAGAAATCCGCGCAGTCCACCAAGGAGATTTCCGAGCTCATCGGGAGCATCCAGAAAGAAGCGCGCAAAGCGGTGGAAAACATGGAGAAGAGCACGACCATCGTGAACGAAGGCCTGAATCTGGGACAGGAACTGAATGCCGCGCTGCGAAAGATCTCGAACGTGGTGACCGAGGTGTACAAGTTCGCGCAGGAAATCGGGGCCGCTACCAACGAGCAGTCGCACGGTTCGGCGCAGATTGCGCGCGCCACCACGCGGTTAAACGAGATCACGCACGAGATCAACTCGGCGGTGGAAGAACAGGCTTCCGGGGCGCAGGCGGTGGTGCAGGCGATGGAGCGTATGCGCGAACTGGTGCAGTCGTCCACGTCGGGTTCGACCGAACTGGCGGCTTCCTCCGATCAGATGTCGAAGATGTCGCAGGGTCTGCTGGATTCGATGGACCGTTTCGCGCTGCGGCCGAACGAGAAGTCGAACGACAGGACGAAAGACAGCACGCCGGGGAACGGGAACGCAGGGCGGAGCGCGGCGGCGGGATCACGTTGAGGGCATTCCATTCATGAGCCGGGAAACACATATTGTGGGCTTCCGGGTGGGCCGCGAGACCTATGGCGTGCCCATCACAGCGCTGCATGAGATCGTGCGCGTGCCGGAGATCACGGTGGTGCCGGATGCGCCCGATTATCTGGAAGGGGTGATCAACCTGCGCGGGAAGATCGTCTCGGTGGTGGATCTACGGAAGCGCTTCGGGAAGCCGTCCGCGGGAATCGACCGGCGTAGCCGCATTCTGGTCGTGGAACACCGGGGCCGACTGGCGGGCATGATTGTGGACTCGGCGTCGGAGGTTCTGAAAATTCCCGAAAGCGACATCGAAGCCGCGCCCGTCATGATGCAGGAAGGCGGATTGGACTGTGTAACGGGCCTGGGCAAGTACCAGGGACGGCTGATCATTCTGCTGGATATCAACAAAGTATTAGCCGCGCCCGAAGTTGGAACCGGGCCGGCGGCGGGAAAACCGGCAGCGTCCGGTGGTGGCAAGACGGGAACCAAGGCGGGGAACGGAACGGGGACAGGAACAGGAACGGGAACAAAGATCGCCTCGGCCGGAAAGTAGCGAGAAGAACCGAACCCACATGAATACAAGCGAAACACCCGCACTCACCGACGCGGAATTGAAACTCCTGCAGGCGCTGGTCTACCAGGAGTGCGGCATGCACTTCGACGAGCGGCGCACTTCCTTCCTCCAGGACCGTCTGCAGCGCCGGTTGAAAGAGTGCCAACTGGATACGTTCTACAGTTACTATCGCCTGCTCATCAGCCAGCCGGGAAAGCAGGAGTTGTCGCGCCTGCTGGAAAACCTCACGGTCAACGAGACCAGCTTCTTCCGGAACAAGGCGCAGCTCGACTTGTTTCAGCGGGACGTGATGGACGATCTTCTACGGCGCAAGCAGGCGAGCCGGGACTACAGCATAAGAATCTGGAGCGCGGGCTGTTCCACGGGACAGGAACCTTACACGCTGGCCATGCAGGTGTCCGATGCCATGTCGTACTATTTTTTGCGCAATCCTCTGCACTTCGAATCACCGGTTCCGAAGCCTCTGGTACCCGCGCCCTGGCGGGTGGAGATTCTGGCCAGCGACATCAACTATTCGGTTTTGCGCGCCGCACAGGAGGGCTCCTACAGTGAACAGCAGATGTTGGGAGTCGACTATGGCTACCGCTTGCGGTACTTCGACAAAGTAGGCGACCGCTACGCGGTAAAGAAAAACGTCAAGGAACTGGTGCACTTCGACTTTCATAATCTGAAGACCGAATACCTGCCGCAGCGCAACGACATCATCTTCTGCCGCAATGTGATGATGTATTTCGACGAGGCCGAGCAGAAGCGGCTGGTCGAGAAGTTTTATCGTTGCCTGAATCCCCAGGGATACCTGTTCGTGGGCCATGCCGAGAGCCTGCTGGGGCTGACGGAAAAATTTCAGATGGTGCATCGCAACAACGGCACGGCGTACCAGCGAGTCGAGGTGACCGTGTGACCGTTCCCCCTGAGGACCGGATGACGGAACTCCGCCAGTTGTTCTTCGAAACCGCGGGGGAACTCGTCCAGAAGCTGAACGACGAAGCGATGCAGTTGGAGAAATCGCCCGGCGATGCGGAAACGGCCCGCAGCCTGCGGCGCACGGTGCATACGCTGAAGGGAGATGCGGCCGCCTGCGGTTTCCGGGAACTCAGCGAATTGTCGCATGAGTTCGAGGATGTGCTGGCGCTCGGGAACACGGCGGCGGCTTCGGTTCCAGAGATCGCGCTGCGTGCTGCCGACGTGTTTGCGGCCTTGCTGGAGGCGTATCAGAAGGGGACGAAGCTTCCCAGCATCCAGTCTTTGCGTGCGGACATTGCTCGTCTGGCACACCCGGCGGCAAGCGGCGCACTCCCAGCCAGGCAGAAGAAAAAGAAAGTGGCCGCGAAGACCAGCCGCTGGTCGGAATACGAGCAACTGGCGATCACCCGGGCGGTGGCCGAGGGCAAGCGGGTTCATCACGTGGCAGTGCAACTGGACCCACAGTGCGCTATGCCCATCGCCGCACGCCAGATGATTCAGATCGCCCTTACCGGCCTGGGTGAAGTGCTGGCGTTCTATCCGGTCGAAGGCAGTCTTGAGACCGGAAACTGCATCGAAGTGGCGCTCGTGTCGGAAAGACCGGCGGAACAGATCCGGGCGAAATGCAGCATTCCAACGATTGCGCTGAATGTCCGAGTCAAAGCCCTGCGCGCCCCAGCCCCGTCGTACCCGCTCCCGCCGGCTTCCGCTGCCGATTCTAAGAACCAGAACAACGAGAACGCGTTGCCTGTGGCCGCCGAGGTCACTGCGGTCGTTGCTGCCGCCGCTCCTGCCGGGGTCACTGTCACTGCCTACGACGCGGCGTCAACCGGGGAACCGGCGGCGCCCGCCGTGCCGGGCGGTTCCGACAATGTGCTGCGCGTGGATGCGGAAAGAATCGACAGCGTACTCAATCTGGTCGGGGAAATGATCCTGGCGAAATCGATGTTGCAACAGGCGCTGCTGGAATTTGGACAACGCTTTCCGAAAGATGTCTTGCGGGGAAAGTTCTCCGATGCCATGGCGTTCCAGGGGCGGGTTTTGAATGACCTGCAGCACTCGGTCATGAAGATTCGCATGGTGCCCGTCGATCAACTGTTTCGCCGCTTCCCGCGCATCGTGCGGGACGTCGCGCGGCAGTGCGGGAAAGAGGTCGAACTGGTGGTCCGGGGCGGGCAAACCGATCTCGACAAGAGCATTCTGGACGCGATCGCCGAGCCCCTGACCCACATGGTGCGAAATGCGGTCGGCCATGGCATCGAGACCGCCGAAGAACGGGTTCGCGCCGGCAAGCGGCCGCAGGGAACATTGCGGCTGGGCGCTTATCACCAGGGAAACCAGGTGGTCATCGAGGTCTCCGACGACGGAGCCGGCATTGATCCGGAAAAAGTCCGGCAGCGCGCCCTGTCCCAGGGATTGCTGAAAGCCGAACAGGCAGCCCGCATGACCGAGACCGAGACTCTGAACTTGATCCTGCAGCCGGGATTCTCCACTGCGGAAGAAATCACCGAACTTTCGGGCCGCGGCGTGGGATTGGATGTAGTGCAGAGCGTGCTGGGACGCCTGAAGGGAACGGTGCAGATCGAAACCGCGCTGGGGCGGGGCACAACCTTCCGTCTGCGGCTTCCGCTGACGCTGGCCATTATCCGGGCATTGATGTTCCGGGTGGAGCAGCGCCTCTACGCCCTGCCGCTGAATGCGGTGGCGGAGATCGCGCGCACGGTTGAAGAAGATATTCATGAGGTGGAGCACTACGACGTGCTGCAGCTGCGCAACGACGTGTTGCCTTTGCTGCGCCTGGGTTCGAAGCCTCGGAGCGAGCCGGAAACAGCGCGACGCAAAGTCTTCGTGCTGGTGATTAATAGTGGCGACCGCAAGTTCGGGGTCGTGGTCGATGCGCTGGAGGGCGAAGAAGAGCTGGTCATCAAGGCGCTCGACGACCAGTCGATCACGACCGACCTGGTGAGTGGGGCTTCGATTCTGGGCGATGGCCGGGTGGTTCTGATCCTGAACATGATCGCCCTGATGGATCGCTTCACGCGAGGGCGGGCGGATGCAACCAGCACGGGGATGGTGGGCCTGCTGTCGAGCGTCGCACAAGTTAAGGCGAGCGGTGGTGGAATGGCGACGGCTGAAATGCGAGCACGCGGCGCGGCAGGGGGCCAGGCATGAGAAAGACAGTGCGGGTTCTGGTGGTGGATGATTCGGCTCTGATGCGCAAGCTGATTCCCAAGATTCTCGAACAGGATGACTCGATCGAGGTGGTGGGTACGGCGATGGACGGCTTTTTTGCGCTGAAGAAAATCGAGGATCTGTCGCCGGATGTAGTGACGCTTGACCTCGAAATGCCGGGACTGAACGGGATTGACACGCTGAAAGCAATCATGCGCCACGGGCGGCTGCCGGTCATCGTGGTCAGTTCGCACAGCACGGCCGGGGCGTCGATCACGCTCAAGGCGCTGGCGCTGGGCGCGTTCGATTTTGTGGCCAAGCCGCGGGATGTTTCGGGGCACATGCCCGAAATTGCCGCCGAGCTAATCAAGAAGATCCGGGCCGCGGCCCAGAGTGCGGGGATGCAGACGCAGTTCCTGCCGGGGGAAACACACGGTGCGCAGCCGAACAAGCTGCGGCCCGTGGCGCCGACGCACATCATCGCCATCGGCGTTTCTACGGGCGGTCCGAACGCCTTGCAATATCTTTTTTCGAAGCTGCCGGTAGAATTTTCGGGCAGCATTCTGGTGGTTCAGCACATGCCCGACGGGTTTACGGAACTGTTTGCCAAACGACTGGACGAGAGCTGCCCGATCCGGGTGAAGGAAGCGCAATCGGGAGACTTGCTGGTAGCCGGGCGAGCGCTGATTTCTCCGGGAAACCGGCACATGAAAGTGAAGAAACTGCCTCTGGGCAACGTGGCGATACTGGCGGACGAAGCCCCGGTAAATGGGCACCGCCCTTCGGTGGATGTGCTGTTCCACAGCGTCGCCGACGTCTTTGGTTCGCAAGCCATGGCCGTGTTGATGACCGGCATGGGAGAAGACGGGGCGGCAGGCATGGGAGAAATCCGGGCGACCGGAGGATTCACCGTGGCGCAGAGTCAGGAGACATGCGTAGTTTTCGGCATGCCCAAGGTGGCCATCGAACGCGGCTACGTGATGCGCGTCGCGGACCTCCAGGATCTGCCCAGTATTTTACAGGCACAATGCGCGCCCGACCGCAGCCGGGGCGACGGTGATGCCACCGATGTCAAGCGGGCGACCAGTACCGGAAGTAACTAGAGTTATCTACCAAAGGTGTATAGATCGTGATTAAGTGATAGTTGTGGAGGAGTGTCATGGAGAAGTTTGCGCCCGTAAAACGGAGCGAAGACGGACAACCGGTTCGTTATCTGATCGTGGATGACTCCGTGTTCGCCCGCAAGAACCTGGCCCGGATGGTCGAAACCTTCGGCGGACAGGTAGTCGGTGAGGCTGGCGACGGAATTTCGGCGATCAGCGAGTACGAACGGCTCAGCCCCGACATCGTTCTGATGGATATCACCATGCCGCAGATGGAAGGCATCGAAGCGGCGGAGAAGATCGTGCGCGACCATCCCGGCGCCCGCATCGTCATGGTGTCGTCGGTCGGCTACCAGGAGAACATCGTGGCCGCCTTGCAGCGGGGTGCCCGCCACTTCGTGCAGAAACCGGTGAAGCCGGAAGTTCTCTATGAAGTCATCAAGTACGTGATGCGAGACGACGGAACGACCGTCCACGGCGCCAGCGCCGGAGCTGGGGCATAGTCATGCGGATGGATCTGATTCAGCCTTTCATCAACTCGGCCGACGCCGTGCTGGCGCAGGGGCTGCAGTCGCCCATTTCCATCAAGAACCTGAGCATGGAAGAGGAGGCATACCGGCGCAAAGGAATCGCTGCCGAGGTGATCCTTGCGGGCGAGATCGAAGGGCGGATCATCTTCGATGTGGAGCTTGCAACGGCGCTGCAACTTGCCAGCCGTCTGGCCGGCGTCGAAGTGTCCGAGACCGACGAGGAACTGGTGCGCGAAGCGGTCCTGGAGTTGGCCAACCAGATCATTGGCAACGCCGTCACCGCGCTCAACGACCAGGGATTTCACTTTCACGTTCGGCCCCCAACCCTGCTGGCTTCCGAGCAGGGCAGCAAGAGCAGTGAAGATACCGAGGCCCTGGTAATGGGCTTCAATACTTCCAGCGGAAACGTCTTCATGAATGTGGCGCTACGCCACCACTGCAGCCTGGCGATGGAACCAGCTGCCGCCACGGGATAGAGAAGCACTTAGCAGTCAGCAATCAGCACTCAGATTTCAGCCCTTCCATTCTGCATTGCTTTTCCCCGCAGTGAAGTCAGCATCTTTCAAGTGCGAAAGTTTATCTGCGGGTAGGCTAAGCGCTCAGAAGCTATCTCATAAATCGTTTTGGGAAGGGCACGGCTTCACAGCTTGCGGAAAAAGTCGTTGGGGAATCGCGTTTCGAACGAGAGATGCACAGGGAAAGCTGATAAGAAGTAGGGATGCGAGGAAATGACGAGCAGCAGGGAGCGGTA
>JBEKIB010000049.1:0-36864 GCA_050011975.1 Terriglobales bacterium
GCCGGAATCGTGCGCGCCATCGGCGACCCCGAACGCCGTTTTGCCGAGGACAAACTGCGCATGCTCCGAGCCGTGCGCTTCGCGGCGCGCTTCGATTACCAGATCGATCCGGCGACGCTCGCGGCGATACAAAAGTTAGCGCCTCAAATTCGCCAGGTTTCCTGCGAGCGCGTGCGAGAAGAGCTGACCAAGATGCTGACCGAGGGCCAAGCCCGTCGCGCCTTCGAATTACTGGATACAACCGGCCTCCTGCCAGAGGTCCTGCCGGAAATCGCCAACATGAAGGGAGTGGAGCAACCGCCCGAGTATCATCCCGAAGGTGACGTCTTCGTGCACACGCTGCTTCTCCTGGAAAAGCTGCCGGCCGGCGTCTCCAAGACGCTGGCCTGGGGAGCGCTCCTCCACGACGTAGGCAAGCCGCCGACCTTCCGCATCGCGCCCGACCGCATCCGCTTCGATGGCCACGTAGAAGTAGGAGTGAAGATGGCCGCCGAAATCTGCCGCCGTCTGCGCTTCTCGAACGACGAGACCGATCAGATTCTAGCGCTAATCGACAATCACATGCGTTTCGCCGACGTGCAGCGCATGAAGCAATCCACGCTGAAGAAGTTTCTGCGCCTACCCGCCTTCGACGAGCATCTCGAGTTGCATCGCATAGACTGCCTCTCCAGCCATGGCCAGCTCTACTCGTATGAATACTCGCGCGAGCAGTTGCATTCGTTGCCGCCCGAAGCAATCCGCCCCACTCCGCTAATTACCGGCCAGGATTTGATCGAAGCAGGCTACGAGCCCGGCCCCAGCTTCAAAGAAATCCTGACCGCGGTCGAAGACGCGCAACTGGAAGGGCGACTAACGTCGCACGATACGGCGATGCAGTATGTGCTGCGAGAGTTCCCGGCACGGCATTTTTAAAATCAGACAAAATCCACCCTCCCGCAAAAAAAACGCGTCCTGTTTGAAGCGAAACCGATGTATACTCCCGAAGTTTATGGGCCACGCAGCGAACCTTCCCCCAAGAAATCAAAAAAGGAGCCTCGACATGACAAAGGGAATTTCTGTGGGAAACTCAGGCAGCAGTGCAACTCGGGCCATGTTCCAAGTGATGGCCTTGGTCCTTCCCGCGTTGCTGGCGCTCGCGGTTGTTCCAGCCAGTCTTTGGGCGCAGGATACGATCGTCTACAATTTTCAAGGACCGTTCGCCGTCCCCGCTGATGGGTCCAATCCGAATGGCGGGTTGGTCGCGGATAGCGCGGGAAACCTCTATGGCACCACCGCGGCCGGCGGCAACCTCGGCACGGGATGCCCGGACCCGGGATGCGGCGTGCTCTACAAGCTGACGCCAACCTTGGGCGGCTTTCCCTACACCGAAACTGTCCTCTACTATTTCACCGGCTGCGGGATTTCGAGTTGCTCAACTCCTGGTGATGGCGCATCACCCCAGGACACTCTGCTCATCGACAAGTTCGCCAATCTCTACGGGACAACGTCGCAGGGCGGCTACGGCTGCAACGCCAACACCGGCTGCGGCGCCGTTTTTGTCTATTGCCAGTCCACGTCGGGACCGTACTGCGGTTCTGTGACGCCTCCAGCCGAACTTGTGCTCGCCGTTATGAGCCCATCGTCCTCCAATGGCCGGCATCCTTATGGTCAGCTGGCGATGGACACCTATGGCAACCTCTATGGCACCAATATTGGCGGCGTGTACAACCCCAATTGCGGTTCCGGTATCGCTTATCCGGGCTGTGGTAGCGTGTTTGTCGTCTGCGCGCCCGGAGTAACCAACCCCACTGATCCCAGTCCCTGCGCTACCGGCCTCGCCAGTCCGACCTATAACGAAATCTATCAGTTCGGTGGCGTTCCGGACGGCGCCAATCCTTTTGGCGGTCTGGTCATCAGCGCCAAGGGCATCCTGTATGGCACCACCGCCAGTGGCGGAAAAGTCAACGCGAGTGCGGAGCCCTGCGCAAGATACATAGAGGGATCCGTCCAACCTGGTTGCGGTGTTGTCTTCAGGCTTGCGCCTTCGGGAGGTCCGATATGGACCGAGACCGTCCTCTATTCGTTCCTGGGATACCCGAAGGATGGATCCTATCCAATGGACACTTTAGTCGTGGACTCCAAAGGCGACCTTTACGGCACGACCGACCTGGGTCCGTTGGGCGGAGGAACGGTTTTTGAGTTGAAAGGAACAGCCTACGCCGAGAAGATACTATTCAAATTCACCAATCGATGGGACGGTGGCACGGCGTATGCCGGCGTCACATTTGATAACAGCTACAAAACGCTCTACGGCGCCACCTATTCGGGCGGCGGCGGCAATAACGGCGCCGTCTTCGAGCTGGATTTGATCGGTGCCACGTGGAAGGAGCCGGCCGCGACACTACCCGTGGCGAATAGCGCTCTATGGAGCTTTACGCCCAGCTCCGGCGTTCACGGACAATGTGCTCCTTCCTCGGCCTATAGCGGCGACGGATGCAATCCATATGGCGGGGTAATTCCCGTCGAGGTCTCGAATAGTGCTGGTACCGCTACGAAGTACCTGTTCGGCACCACTTACGACGGAGGCAATGGAGGCAACTCGACCGCCTTCAATCAAGGCTATGGCACTGTCTACGCTGTGCTGCCCTAAGTAGCTCAGCATGTTGTGGTCGAGCGGGTGCCCCATCCTAACGTCGTGCTTTTCGACGTTAGGATGGGATTCCAAAGCAAGCCATGTCCCGCTTGGGCCGTTGCCGGGCATCCTCACTTCCGCGATCTAAGCCCCGACTTTCTTTCATCACATCCAGCCTGTGTGCGCCATCACAGACTCCCACTAGGACCAGTGCCACAATATCCCCTGATCAAGGCCGCGCAGAGTGGCCCGTCTCCAGAGGCGCCCCTCAAGTCTGCCGCAGCCCGATGTGCTAGTGGCTCTTTGATAAACATGAGTGGAACGGCGCCCGAGCGTCAAACCGCGGTCAAAAAGCCACAAAATACGCCCAAAACGGGAAAAATTGAGCTAAGTCCTTATTTCGGAATATTTTGAAAATAAGTCCTTGGCGCTCTAGATTTTGGCGTGAAGACTGCCCCTAACCCCATCATTCCACTCGGGAGGGGGGAGGGGGTGGTAGTAAACACGGGTTAATATCCATATAGTGAACAAGGGATCTCGGCTATTCCTCGTTCCTGTCACGATCCTGCGAAGTGGTTTGTACCTCATCTGTCGCACCCGGAACCGGCTTTTGCAGATCGATAGGCGGCAATCCCGCTTTCTTCAGCTTGCCGTTCAGCTCCGGAACATCTTTTGACTTGAGCTGAGCCCACGCTGACAACTGTTCTTCGAGCGCCTTTTCCAGTTCGCCGGACATCGCGACTTGCTGCGTCGTCGGCGCGGCGTCTGCGGTATCGAGAACGCTGACGAGCGCGTTGAAGCCGCCGTTCAGCCGCGCCAGGCTGCGGCCTTCGGGCGTGCTCAGGTAGCGCGTAGCGTAGTCGCCTTCTTCGCCCTCGATGGTCGCGGCTTTCGCTTCCAGCTCAGCGGCCGTCTTTGTGATCGCATCCGGCCCGTGTCCGGCGAGCGCTTTCAACTGCGCCCGCAGGCTGCGCACCTGTCGCAGCGCTTCGTAATCCTGGTGAAGAGCATCGGCAATTTTCCGGTCCAGTTCAAATTGCCGGCGCAGATCTTCCGGCGAAGTCTTCACCCGCGGGTCCATGCGAACATCGAGCGGCTGCGTGTAGCTCTTGGCGCCGACAGTAAGCACTATTTTGTACTGCCCCGGCAGCACGGTCGCTCCCGAGGGATAGAGTGGAGTGTCGTGGTAAATGGCCGACATCGCGTAATCGCGCGTCAGCACGTCGGGAGCAGGATAGGTCAGGTCCCAAATGAAACGGTGCATGCCAGCATGGGCCGACAGCGTTCGCGCCGGACGCACCCAATACATGGGAACGTTGAACTCTTTCGCGTCTACGGCTTCGGGCTTGTCGGCGCTCGAAAAGTGGCGCACCACTTGTCCCGATGAGGCATCGACAATTTCCAGGGTGACCGCGCCGGATGCCGCGCTGCTCAGCCAGTAATCAATCATCGCGCCATCCGGAGGATTCTCGCCGGCAGGTTCTTCGGGCGGCAAAGGCGTGTCGGTGTTATTGTTGCGGCGCACGCGATAGGTGAGTTGCGGCGCGAAAAGATGAGCCGAAGCGCTCCGAACCTCAGGGCTGAACTGCCGCAGCGGTGTGATGTTATCCAAGATCCAGAACGACCGCCCGTGGGTTCCGACTACAACATCGTCATGATGAATGACGAGATCGCGGATCGAAGTCGGCGGCAGATTCATCTGCAGCGATTGCCAATGGTCGCCGTCGTCCCACGACACATACACGGAGCGTTCGGTGCCGGCAAAAAGCAGTCCCTTGCGTTCCGGGTCTTCGCGCACCGTGTTGACGGGCTCGTTATCGGGCAAGCCACTCGCGATCTTCTGCCACGATTTTCCGCCGTCGTGCGTGCGGTAGATATAAGGATGCAGGTCGTCGAGCCGGAAGCGATTCACCGCGGCGTAGGCAGTTGCGGTATCGAAATGTGACGCGTCCATCTGCGCGATCTTGCTCCACGGCGTCAATTCCGGAGGCGTCACGTTCAGCCAGTTCTTGCCGCCGTCGCGGGTTACGTGAATCAGGCCATCGTCGGTGCCGGCCCAGATCAGGTTGGCGTCCTTCGGTGACGGAGCAAGGGAATAGATCACGCCGCGATGCTTGCCCTTCGCCGGATCGGCCTCGATAAACGGCCCTAGAGTCGTGGGCGATCCTGGATCTTCGCGCGTCAGGTCGGGGCTGATGATCTGCCAACTGTTGCCGCCGTCGCGGGTGGCGAAAAGCACATTCGAGCCGAGATACAGCACGCGTGGATCGGCGGCCGAGAAAATCAGGGGCGCGGTGCGATTGAAACGGAACTGGCCGGTGCGCAGAACCACCGGCGAAACATCGCGCGTCTGGCTGGTGTTGCGGTCGAAGACGGTGACCTTGCCGCCGTAGATTAGATTCGGATGCAGCGGATCGGGCGCGACGTAGCCGTATTCTTCAACCCCAACGGTCGTCCAGTCGCGAAAGGTGATCTCGCCAAAGTCACTGCGGCTGGCGGTGCCAATCGAGCCGCTTTCCTGCTGACCGCCGTACACCCAGTAGGGGAACTCGTTGTCGGTAATGACGTGATAGAACTGCGCCGTGGGCTGGTTGTACCAGGAGCTCCAGGTCTGGCCGCCATTGACGCTGATGGTTGCGCCCTGATCGACGCCGAGCGCGATGATGTCGGGGTTTTCGGGATTGATCCAGATGGTGTGGTAGTCGTCGCCGCCGGGCGCTCCTTTGATGGCGGTGAAATTCTTGCCGGCGTCGTCGGACCGGTAGGTTGTAGTGTTGGCCACATAGATCACGTCCTTATTTCGCGGATCGACGCGCACGCAGGCGAAGTCGTCGCCGCGCCCCGAGACGCGGTCTTCTATATTCACCAGCTGCCAGCTTTCGCCGGCATCGTCGGAGCGATAAAGGCCGCCGCGCTTCTGTGCGTCACCCCGCGCGTCCACCAGGGCGTACATGCGATCGGGATCGCTCAGTGAAACGGCAAGACCGATGCGGCCCAGCTTGTCAGCCGCACTCGGCAATCCTTTGCTGATTTGCCGCCAGTGGTTGCCGCCGTCGGTTGATTTGTAGAGACCGCTTCCCGGGCCGTCATAGCTGCCGCCGGTCGTCCATGGCGGACGGCGCGAGGCCCACATGTCGGCAAAGATCACCTGCGAGTTTCGCGGATCGAACACCAGGTCAATCGCACCGGTGTTGTCATCTTTATAGAGAATTTTTTGCCACGTCTGGCCGCCATCGAGCGAGCGGTAAACGCCGCGCTCGGCATTCGGGCCGTAAGGATGCCCGAGGGCGGCGACAAAAACGCGGTTCGCATCTTTGGGATCGACCAGGATCGATCCAATCTGCTGCGCGTCGCGCAGCGCGCCATCCCGTTGGCCCAGATGCTGCCAGGTGCGGCCCGCGTCGGTCGACTTGTAGATACCGTTGCCAATGGAAAGATCCGGCCGGCGCAGGCCTTCACCACTACCGACGTAGATCGTGTTCGGTTCCGACGGCGCGACGGCCAGCGCTCCGATTGATCCGGAGGGCTGGGGGTCGTTTGGTTGCGCGTCCTTAGGTTGGGCGTCGTTAGTTTGATCATCGAAAATCGGATTCCAGGTGCGGCCGAAGTCCGTCGTTTTCCAAACTCCGCCGTTGTTCGGCGCCATATAGAAGACATTCGGCTGGCCCGGAACACCGGAAATCGCCACGGTGCGGCCACCGCGAAATGGGCCGATCATGCGCCAGTGAAGTTCCTGGTACATTGCCGGGTCGTACTGCTGGGCGGAAAGTGCGAAAGGAAGAAGCAGAATACAGAGCGCGGCGAGCGGAATCCACAAGAGTCCCTTGTTCACAGTTGTCCTCGAAGAGAGGTAAGGATAAACCACGGCAGCGGCGATTGCGACAGCGCGCGGTCTGGTGCGGCGACCGCGAGGGTCGGTGTGGGCGATGCAAGCTTGCTGGCGGAGAGGCCGACGAAACGCGCACGCCTCCACACCGAGTCCGTACACGAGAAGGCCTATGCCATGGGTCATCGCCTCCAGTGACGTCCAAAAGGCAAATTACGAGGATGCGTTTTGCGGGGGTGGAAATACGCGTGCAGCGAGTCGGAAGCGAAGATTAGAAGCAGATTTGATGGTCGGCGACCACGTCCCGATCCGAAGCAGGAAAGCTAACCAGAAACCGAGGTGGGAAGGCATTGACTGGAAGCACGCTCTTACATAAAGGCTGGGCACTATGAATGGACTCTCCATTCCACAGTCGTTTGAGGAATTAACCGACCGTTTGAGGCGTCTTCAGGAGGAAGGAAGAAAACTTTCCCGTCCACCTCGTCGGTCGTTAACTCTTGAAAAACGCAGCGTCGTGCCCGCCAAGACTGATGGGAGATGCCATCTTTGCGGCGGCGACTTAACCGGACCGAAGTTTGAGGCCGGCCATAGGCTCGCTCACGCCGCTGGCGAGCGGAACACATTAATAACTATCTTGCGGCTCACGGTCTGTGCATTGGCTCTCGTGGTTTTATTCGGCAGAAGAGCTTCAATCGACTTTAGTAACGGGCACTTGGGTACGTAAACGGGTGGAGGATAAGAAGACGCGCATCGGGATGGAAGATGCTCCAAGCATTCTTGAAACGCATCGATGAAAAGCAACAGCTCTACGGGACAATCGGAGTAGGAACGGGAGTGCTCCCGAGATAGCGCCGCAGCGCATCCTGCCATTCCGGCATTCGGATGTTGTACGCGTGCAGGCTATCCGCTGACAGAACGGAGTAGGCGGGCCGTCGGGCTGGACGCGGGAATTCGGCCGTAGTCACGGGCTTGACGGCGGTGGGTAATCCCGACACGCGTACGATTTCGGCGGCCAACTCGTACCACGTGCAGTTGCCGGAATTGGTGACGTGCACGATTCCGCGGGCGGACGCCCGGCAAAGTTGTACGAGGGCGGATGCCAGATCGCGCGTGAAAGTCGGGCTGCCACGCTGATCGTTCACCACCGAAATCTCAGAACGGGTTGACGACAACTTCAGAATGGTTGCGGGAAAGCACTTGCCTCCGTGCCCAAACAGCCACGAAGTCCGGGCGATGCAGACCTCGGGCAGAATCTCGAGCAGCCGTTCTTCGGCCCGGGCTTTGCTCTCGCCATAAACGCTGGTCGGATTTCTTGGATCGCTGGTTTCGTAAGGCGATCGTTTGCTGCCATCGAAAACGTAATCCGTGCTCACGAATAACAATCGCGATCCGGCTTCGCGGGCAGCCTGCGCCACGTTGACCGCGCCCTCGCAATTTACCGCGAATGCCAGGTCGCGGTTGGACTCGCAGCCATCCACGTCGGTGTAGGCGGCTAACAGGAGAATCCAGTCGGGGCGGGAGTCGCGAATCACGTCGCGCACGCGGGCGTGGTCTCGCAGGTCGGCGTCTTCGACAGACAGCGCGGTCAATTGATCGTGCTCACCGCTCAGCGCCGAAACCAGATCGTGGCCAAGCAGTCCGGAGGCTCCGAACACCGTGACGCGCATAGCGGCATTGTAAATGGGAACTCCGCGCACAAGATTGAAAGCCCGGGGTCTTTATCTTCTCAGTTTGAAAGTCCGAAGACCTTATACAAGAAGGTTCCAATGAAAAGAACGCTGCCCAGATAATACAGTGCGACTAACCACCAAAACTCAGTCGGTTCTTTGGCGCGGTAGACCCAACCGGAAAAGCGTGCTCTTGCTTTTCCAATGCACGTCCAAACCACACCCGCGGAAAATGAGCTGACCCCGAGTATCAAGTAAATATACGGCGGCCTTAGAACTATGTGCATATCAGGCATGAATAGCGTCCAATCCCCTCCCGTTTTCTACTCCGCCTCAGTCGATTGCGGTGTTCGCACCCGGCGCCGCAGGGCGTGCAAAATGAGCGACCCGCTGATGCCGAAGCAGACCACGGCGGCAAACGCCGCCAGATCCAGCATTCGGCGCGTCATCCGCAGGTAATCCGCGAACAGCGACACCATGGCACAGAGGATGCCGAGGACGTTAAGCCAGAGGGGAGAACGAATATTGGGAAAATCCCGGCGAAACCAAACCTGGAGCAGCAGCGCGGCCAGTCCGATCGCGGCCACCACTACCATAGCGACGGGACTGTAGAAAGCATTCGGCCCGGTATAGATCACGACCAGCGACAGCGCCAGAAGAAGCAACCCGGAAGCAATCACAGTCCATCGGCGCGCCACTTTGGATTTGAACTGGGACCCGGACCCGGAACTCGTCACCGAGCGATCTCCTCGCCTCTCCGCATGTTGCCATTGTATTCCGTCGGCCTTTGCTTCTGTGCTCAGGCGTTGCTGCTGGGCATCCATTCCGCGGGGCGATGCTCGCCGTGCGACATGGCGTAGAGAACGAGTTCCACCCGGCTCGAAATCCCCACCTTGTCGAAGATGCGCAGCAGATATTTCTTGATGGTGTGTTCGCTGAGACCCAGTTCGACGGCGACTCCACGGTTGGTCAAGCCGTCGGCTACGAGCGCGACCACCTGCTCCTCGCGAGGCGTCAACAAGAACCTGCCGTTGGAGTTGACCACCCGCAGCGTGGGCACCTCCGACAAGGCGTCCAGCACATAAGTCATCTGCTGGCGGTTGATCCAAACCTGTCCCTGGAAAACGCAATGGATGCACTTGCAGAGCATCGGGAAAGGCGTGTGGGTAAAAAGAAAAATGCCCTTCGCCCCCGCACGAAAGGCGTTCACCACCAGTTCGCGGTCATCGCTTTCGGCCAGCAGAATGGGAGCGACCTTGGGATACGAAACTCGTAACCAGCGCAGCAGGCTCAAGTCCGGCAGGTGGTTCCCCGCAATCAAAACCACGTCGGCGTGATTCGATTGCATGAAGTTGTGCAGAGCAGAGGTCTCCAAAGCAACCGCGGAAACCTGAAAGTCGCGCCGGCTTTTCAAGGCCCGCGTCAAGAGTTGCGATTGAATGGGACCCGAATCGGCGACCAGGACTTGCACTACTTCGGTCCCGGCCGACTCGGTTCCCGTGGGCGGTTTCGCGCGTTGCATGGTTTTCACGCCAACCATTATGCCCAAGAGCGCACGGACCGGATGTGGGCCCCATCACATCCTGTTGGTGATGAATCCTGCCGTCCATGCCTACTTTCGCGGGGCTACTCTGGTGCACAACGTTGGCAGCCGTTTTCTCCTACCCGGTGTGCGCCCGAGGCCGTAAACCCACCCCTAGCGGCCCATCTACTGATTTCATCACCTTTCCAGTCGCCGGAAGGTGCCCTGTACCGCGGTAGACAGTACTTTCCAAGTCTTGTTGTGTTCGCTAGGCGACGCTAATTTGTACTCAACAGCTCAAACGCCCGAGCTGCTATGGTTCGCCGTTCAGAGCAACGGTGAGAGACCGGAGATGAATGTACTTACTAAACAAGTCGTTTTGGGGGCTGCGGGCATGCTCATCCTACAGCTAGCCGTGGTCGCTTCCGCTCAGGAAGCTGCACCGTCGGCGGTTTCGGCGCCTGGGTCCTCTGCTCCGCCAACCGGCAAGCTCGCGGCGGCGGAGAGCTCGCAGAGCCAGGACCGCACCGGCACGGTCAGTTCCATCAGCGGAGCGATCACACAGCCCGGAAAAGCGGGTGGCATGGGAGATCCTGCATTCGGAGGGGAACGCCATCCGCTTTATCGGCTTTCGAAATCGGACACCGTGGATTTAAATTTCACTTTTTCTCCCGACTTTAATCAGACCTTGACGGTGCAGCCCGACGGCTTCGTGGTACTGAAGGGTGCGGGCGTGCTGTTAGCGGAAGGACTGACGGTTCCGCAGATGCAGCAGGCAGTTACCTATGCCTACCGCGGCTTTTTGCACGAGCCCGAGGTCACCGTGACCTTAAAGGATTTTGACAAGCCTTACTTCCTCGCCTCGGGCGAGGTGGGACGGCCGGGAAAGTATGAGCTGCGCGGGGATCTGACGGTAAATGAAGCCGTGGCGATTGCCGGCGGCTTCACCCAGCAGGCCCGTCATTCGCAGGTCGTTCTGTTTCGCCGGATTTCCGCATACGTAGCCGAATCCCACGTGCTTGACCTTAAGAAGATGCTGGATTCTCGCGATCTTCGCGAAGATCTTCACCTTCAGCCCGGCGACTTTATTTTTGTGCCACAGAGCCGGATTTCAAAGATACGCAAGTATGTTCCGACCAACTCCATGAGCTGGTACATGAACCCATTGCAGTTTTAGCAGAAAGGAGTAGCAGCATTCACTGATTGCGTCTTCAAAATCTGGCGAGTTCCCATAAGGCCCGCCGGGTGTGATCGGCTTTGCTGTACGATCCATGTCCGCGGAATTGATCGGAAACTCGCACCCCCCTCCTTCTCTCACGCCCCGCGATCTTGCGGCGACGCTGTTCCGGCGTCCACGGCTTGTAGCCGCGTCTTTTGGGTTGGTATTGCTGGCGACGATGCTCTTCGTCGTCTCTTCGGCGCGCTATGAATCGCACTTCAAGGTTCTGCTGCGGCGGGGCCGCTTTGACCCCATCGTCTCTTCCCAGCCCCAGAGCGCCATGGATTTCACTCGTCCCGACATTACTGAAGAAGAACTCAATTCCGAAGTCGAACTCCTGCGCGACGAAGATCTGCTGAAGCAAGTTGTGGAAATGGCGGGACTCGTTCCTGCAGACACTCCAGCCATCGAGCGCCCAGCCGCGACCGAACATGCCGCCCGCAAGCTGGCGCACAGTTTGGATGTCGATGCTCTGAAGAAGTCGAACCTTATCCAGGTCAGCTATAAGGACACCAGTCCGGAACGAGCCGCACGCGTACTCTCAGCCCTTTCTACCCTCTACGTACGTAGGCACACGAATCTCCAGCGGCCCCCGGGAGAGGTCCAGTTTTTCGACAAGCAAACCGCGGACTACGAGAAGAGACTGCATCGGTCCGAAGCCGAACTGGTGCGCTTTACTCGTGCTCGGGGCGTCGTTTCGGCGGCGCTGGAACGCGATATTGCTCTGCAGAAGTTAGGCGAGGCGGACGCGGCCTATCGCCAGATCGACCAGGATCGCGTCGAGACCGAGCGCCGCATTGCGTCGCTGCGCGAACAGCTCAAGTCGTTTCCCTCTCGTTCGGTCACCCTCAAGCGCTGGGCCGACAATCCGGAGGTTCTCGAAAAGATGAAAACGCGCCTGCTGGAGCTCCAGCTCAAGCGGACCGAGCTTCTCAGCCGCTTTGAACCGTCTTACCGGCTGGTGCAGGAAGTAGAACAGGAAATCGCGGAAACACGCGCATCGATTGCCGCCGAAGCGCTCACTCCGGTACGCGACGAAACCACCGACAAGGATCCCAACTACGAGTGGGCCCGCATGGAAATGGAAAAGGCCCAGGTGCAGTGGGACGGCTTACGGGCACGGCAATCCGACGCTTCCACCCAGGTCGCATCCCTGCGCAATTTTGCCCAGCAGATGCAATCCGACTCGGTTGATCAACAGGATCTGATGCGCGCCGCCAAGGCGGAGGAAGATAACTACCTGCTCTACCTTCGCAAACGCGAGGAAGCGCGCATCGGCGATGCGCTCGACGAGCGCCGCATCCTCAATGTGGCTATTGTGGAACCGCCCGCGGCCCCGGCCTTGCCCGCGCATTCCGTGCTCCTCTATTTACTGCTCGCTTTCGGACTGGCCATGGGGTTCAGCGTCGGCATCGCCTTCACGACAGAGTACTTTGACCCGACCATTCGCACTCCCGACGAAGCTTACGGCCTGCTGGAAGTACCGGTGCTGGCCTGGCTGCCGGCGTCTGAGGCCGCGGTTCTGCATCCTTTTATTTTCCGGATCGGTCGGCCCAAGGTGGTGGTCCCGTGAACACTCTCCTTGGACTTCTGGCCGAAACACCGTCTGCCGCTGAGCAGCCGCGCGTAACTCCGATTCGCGAGCAAGTCCAGCGCCCAGCAGTTTCTTCGACACCTTCGGTTAACGATGGGCAGATCCGCGCGCTGGTTCAACAACTCTTCTTCCGGCGTGAATCGAAGCCAGTGCGGCACGTCGGATTTGTCCCGATCGAAGCATCGACTGAGACTGCGACCCTGTGCCTGGAGGTCGCCAGAGTTCTGGCTGAAGAAGACAGGTACGACGTCGGGCTGATCGACGCCCACCCGGACTCAGTCCCTCTGCAAACCAAACTGCAGATTCCGTCCCACAACCGTGCGGAGGCCAGCTGGCCGATGGCACCACGGCTCTGGATGGTTCCTCGCCAGAGCTGGCTGCCCGACCCCAGCGAGCAGCGGATCGCCGAACAGAACTTATCGCGGCTCCGCGAACTCACGACGGAGTTCGACTTTTCCATTCTATGGTGTGCTCCCGCTTCATGGCTCACGGCAAGCATTGGCCAGACCTGCGATGGTCTGGTGCTGGTGCTGGCCGCCAATAAAACAAGACGCCTCGTCGCCGCTCAAATCAAGGATCAGCTGGGCAAAGCGCAAGTTCCTCTGCTCGGAACCGTCCTCGCGGAACGTCGTTTTCCTGTGCCGCAAGGCCTGTACCGGAGTTTGTGAATCCGGAGTTTGTGAATCTTATGAGCGAATTGACCACAAATCGACTATGGAACACCCCACCCCAAGATTCCCCCTCGCAGTATGCTCGTATGATTCTTGGGACTTCTGAAAAGGCCCCTTCCAGGTTCGCGCCCACGGCCGAAGCCACCCCCACACGTCCAGTGGACGCGGCCAAGGAAACCACCAGGAGACGCCCTCAGGCGCGAACGCTGACTCAACTACTCCTGCCGCAGACTTCCGTCGATCGATTCACGTTTTGTGAGTTGGTGGCAGCCGACTTGATCGTTCTGGTGGCAGTGTGCGGCGCGCTATCGCTCTTCTCCCCCGCTTGGGGCCTGCCGTGGGCTTATCTGCCGATCTTTGCTGTCCTGGTAACGCTCTTCGGCTTCTGTGAGGGGCTCTACAAACGCGCCGGGGATCCGTCTCCCGCCGGGATCATCCCGGCGCTGGCGAGGTCAACCCTGTTCGCGATCGGACTGGTCTTCATCGCCGCGTGGGACGGAATGCGTCTTCTCGCCGCTGCCAGAATATTTGCCAGCAGCCTGGCCAGTCTCGCGCTTCTTCGCCGGTTGCGGCAGATGGAATGGAAGCGTCGCCGCCGCGAAACAGAATCGCGCAAGATCCTCATTATTGGCGGAGGTCCGGTCGCTCGCTCCATCGCTCGGGCACTGCGCAATGATCCTCTCCGGCGCGCGACCGTCTGCGGCTTCGTGGATGACGACCTGCCTCTTTCCCCGGCGGTATTGGGACGAATCGAAGATCTGGATTGGCTCTGTCGCGCCGAATTCATCGATGAGGTCATCCTCGCTCTCCCCGGTCAGACTGCCCAGACGCGAAAAGCTGCCGAGGCCGCTTTCCGCAACCACCTGGATATTCGTGCCGTACCCGATCTGCCCCCGGGTCCGTGGCCAGACTCAGGCATCGATCACATCGGAGAAGTTCCGGTCATCACTCTTCATCGCGAGCCATCACCTAGCGCCACTTTATTCCTGAAGCGTTTGCTGGATCTCATCGGTGCAACGTTCGGTCTGGTGCTGGTCAGTCCTCTAATGGCAATCGTGGCCCTGCTCATCCGGTTGGACTCGCCCGGTCCGGTCATCTACTCCGCCGAACGCACCGGAGCCAAAGGCCGCCGCTTTCGCTGCTACAAGTTTCGCTCTATGGTGAGCGATGCCGCGCACCTCAAGGAGGATTTGCGCGCCCGCAACCAGAGACAAGGCCCCATCTTCAAAATTGACGACGATCCCAGAATCACGCGCGTCGGCCGTGTCATCCGCCGCTACAGCCTCGACGAACTCCCTCAGCTCTGGAACGTGCTGCATGGGGAGATGAGCCTGGTTGGGCCGCGGCCTCATCCCATCGATGAGGTCAACCATTACGAACTTCACCAATTCCGGCGCCTTGATGTGAAACCCGGCATCACCGGCCTCTGGCAGGTTACGGCGCGCGGCTGTCCGTCGTTCGAACTCAACATGCACCTTGATCTCACCTACATCGAGAACTGGAGTCTGCGCCTGGACCTGCGCATTCTCGCCAGCACAGTTCGCGTGCTGTTCACGCCGGAAGGAGCTTGACTCTCGCCATGAGCAGCCGCGCCCTAGCTTTAACCCGGGACAGTGACGACAGCCCGCTTTGGCGCGCTGCCGGTCTGCTGCTTCGTCCCCTTCACCTGGGACTAGCTTTTCCATCCATTCTTTACGTGGCCGCGATGACCATTTTCCTGTTCCGACCACCAGACCTCTTTTCTTTTTACGCCGACCGACTCGCGTTCGGCATCCTGGTCTTCTTCGTGGCTCTGCGCACGATGGCGCTCCGCGACAAGCTCCCATTCTTTGCCGGACTCAGTTTGCCCATGCTCAGTCTCATGGCGCTGGCCGTGCTCCGTGCGCTTCGCGAGCCGTTCGACGCACAAGCCTGGAGCATTATCGCCAGCAAATTCATCGTCCCCTTTGCGCTTTTTCACCTCGCCGTCCTGATCTTCCGAGGCTCATCTCAACGACGACACTTCGAAGTCTTCGTCGTCCTTACGCTCGCCTACCTCATATTCATTGCCATTGCCTTCCTCGCGGACGCCCACTCACTCATCTATCCGCGTTTCATTCTTGACGAAAGCCTTGGCTTTCATACCGACCGCGCTCGCGGCCCATTTCTCCAGGCGGTGGCCAACGGCGTTTCGTTGAACCTCCTTGGAATTCTTGTCCTTGCGCTCCCGCAAAAGCACAAAGCTGTCGTCTGGTTGCTCTGGCTGGCCCTACCGCTGGCCGTGCTCGCCACCATGACGCGCGCCGTTTGGATCTCGTTCGCCGTCTCCACCATCGTTCTCGGATTCCGCCTGATCGAACGTCGTCTGCAAGCACTGTGCACGTTGTTGGCGGTTGCGGGCCTCTTGCTTGGCCTGGCCATCGGCCTCAGCAACCATTCGCTGAAGACCGCACTCTGGGACCGCACCGGAGAACGCGGTCCCGTGGCAGCGCGTCTGTCCGTATACGACGCCGGCTGGGCGATGTTTCAAGAGCGGCCGTTGACCGGTTGGGCTCCCGCGGGCATGTATGCCGAGCTTGCCCGCCGCATGGAGGGCTACCACCTCCGCACCTATTACGTGCACAACACTTACCTTGCCTTGCTGGTTGAGTTCGGTGTACCGGGGCTGGCCCTGTACGGCATTCTTTTCTTCAACCTGTTCCGCCTCGCATGGCACAGCCCACCCGGTGAACCCGGCCCCGTCGCGGCGCTGCGTAAGGTCTGGCCCATCCTACTCAGCGTTTATCTCTTCAATGCTTTCTTCGTCGACATGGCGTACCAGTTCGTCATTGGACTCATGTTTACCGTTGCCGGGATACTCTGCGCCTCCGAGGAGGTCGTCGCATGACCACCATCGCCTACATCGCCAACGAGTTTCCTTCACCTCTCGAACCTTACGTCATCGATGAAATCACAGAACTGCGACGCTGCGGAGCACAAGTGATCTGCTGTAGCGGCAAACGCGTCTCGCCGAATGATCTCAGCCTGGAGGAACGCGCTTTCTGGAAAGAGACGCGCTTTTTTCAGCCCCTCTCCGACGATGAGCTGATGCGGGCAGTGCGCCGGCTCGCCTCCGATCGGCGCCACCTATGGCAACTGTTGCGGCCCTTGCTGTGGGAGCGCGGCCCCTCCCCGGCCCGCCGCCTTCGCACGCTCGGCCACACCGTGATGGGTGCCGCACTAGCGGAGCAACTGGCGCCCCTCAAGGTCGAACACATCCACGCACATCACGGATACTTCGCCTCATGGATGGCCTTAGCCGCCGCGCGTCTGCTCGGAATCGGCTTCAGCTTTACCCTGCACGGCTCCGACCTGCTGCAGCGAGCCGATCTGCTCTCGGCCAAGCTGCGTGCGTGCCAGTTCTGCGTCACGGTCTCCGACTTCAACCGCCAGTACATTCTCCGCAACTATCCTTCCGCCCTCGCAGAAAAAATCATCGTGCAGCGTCTTGGGGTCGATCGCGTGCTTTCCTGGCCCACCCCCGCACTCGCAGCCGAGGCGGAAGCCGAAGCGAAACATCGGCGGTTCTGTCTTCTCTCCGTCGGACGCCTGCATCGGATAAAGGACTATCGCTTTCTCATCCAGGCCTGCGCCGCGCTTCGCGACCAAGGTCTCGACTTTCTCTGCTGGATCGTCGGCGAGGGGCCGGAGCGCCCGGCTCTCGAAAGCCAGATTATGGCATTGGGGCTCCAGGGGCGCGTTTACCTGATCGGCCACGTGCCTCGCACTGACCTCCCCGGCTATTACCGCTACGCCGACTTGGTGGTCACGACCAGCAAGAGCGAAGGTATCCCGGTAGTCCTGATGGAGGCCATGGCTCACGAAAAACTCGTCCTGGCTCCTGCCATCACCGGAATTCCCGAACTGGTCGAGCACCAGCGCACTGGATTTCTTTACCAGCCCGGCTCTTTGCCCGATTTCGTCAGCGCCGTCCGTTGGATTCAGGCCAACAAAGCTTCTCTGGCCGGAATCCAGCGCGCGGCCGCGGCCAGCATCGCCGCTTCCTATAATCGCCAGCGAAATCTACGCGCTTTTGCGGAGCAATTTCTGGCCCGCATTTCCCAATCGGACGGTAACCATGCGCATCCTGTATTGCAACAAGTACGACTATCCGTTTAGTGGCACTGAAACGTATCTCTTTGACCTCATCCATCAGATGGATCAGCGCGGCCATGAAACCGCGCTATTCAGCATGAATCATGGGCGCACTCCCGCTTTCACGGGCCGCAGCTATCGCATTCCGTATATTGATTTCAAAGATCCAAACGCCGGATTGCTGAAGAAGGTCAAGATGGCGGCGCACGCCCTCTATTCGCCATCGGCCCGCCGTGCCATGCGCAGTTGCCTTGCCGATTTTTCACCCGATCTGGCGCACGTTCGCGGCATCTACCACCACTTGTCGCCGTCGATTCTTTGGGAACTGAAGCGCCAGGGAATCCCCGTGCTCTACCACCTGAACGATTTCAAGATCTTGTGCCCCACCTACAATTCTGTCGCCGATGGGCGCCCCTGCGAACTCTGCAGTCACGGCGCCTTTCACAACGCCGCCACCAGAGGCTGCTATACCGGCCCGCGTTCGAGCGCCGTGGTTCTTGCCGCCGAAGCCTACCTGCACAAATGGTTGCGAACCTACGAACGCTGCGTGGACATGTTCCTGGCTCCCAGCGAATTCGTGCGCAGTAAGTTGATCGCCAGCGGCTTTCCGGCCGAGCGCATAGAAGTGCTGCCCCACTTCCAGGCCCTGCCCGGCGATGAACAGCTCACCGCCGATGAAGGATACTTGCTCTACTTCGGACGGCTCTCTCCAGAGAAAGGCGTCTATGAGCTGTTGCGCGCCATGGTGCGGCTGCCACATACTCCGCTCGTCATCGCGGGAGACGGTCCCGAGCGTCCCCGACTCGAGGCGCTGGCACGAGAATTGAACTTGAACCAAGTCTTGTTCGCCGGCATGGTCCATGGCGAGGAACTTCAGAAACTCATCGCCGGCTGTAGCTTCTCCGTGTTTCCATCCCACGCCTACGAGACCTTGGGAAAATCCATTCTGGAGTCCTATGCCTGGGGACGGCCCGTCATCGCCAGCGATCTGGGTTCGCGCCGCGAACTCGTCCAACATGGCGTCACTGGCCTGCTTTATTCCGACGGCGACCGCGAACAGCTCGCTCATTCCATCGGATTTCTGTTTGACCGTCCCGATCTGATCGAGAAAATGGGCGCCGCAGCGCGCAGTCGCGTGAAAGCCAACCACGACCCCGATCAACACATAGAGAAGCTCCTCGGACTCTATTACCGGCTCACATCGACCAAAAGGCTTCTGTCCTTCCCCGCCGCACCGGAGACTCCGCGCCCACGCCGCAGCGTCCGTGTCGCGTTCATCGGAGGTCGCGGCGTGGTCTCCAAATACAGCGGCATCGAATCCTACTACGAGCAGGCTGGCCACGAACTGGCCCGCCTGGGGCACGAAGTCACCGTATATTGCCGCAGCTATTTCACTCCTCCCATGGACACCCACAACGGCATGCGCGTGCGGCGGTTGCCGACCATCCGCTCCAAGCATCTGGAAACTGTCGTCCACACGCTGTTGAGCACAGCGCATGCCATGACGTCGGACTACGACGTCATCCATTACCACTGCCTGGGACCGGCGTTGTTTTCTTTTCTTCCGCGGCTCGCCGGGAAGAAGACCGTCGTCACCGTGCAGGGTTTGGACTGGCAGCGCGGCAAGTGGGGCCGGATCGCGGCGCGCGTGCTGCGCTGGGGAGAAGCGGCTGCGGTTTCCTCGCCCGATGCCACCATGGTCGTCTCGCGCACCCTGCAGCAGCACTACCGCCAGCAGTACAAGCGCGATACCATCTACGTCCCGAACGGAGCCACAGTGGCGCCCCCGCGGCTCCCCCGCAAACTGATCGAGTGGGATCTGCTCGCGGACAACTACGTCCTTTTCTTAGGCAGATTTTCGCCGGAAAAAAACTGCCATCTCCTGATCAGTGCCTTCGAAAACCTCCACACCGGCATGAAACTGGTTCTCGCAGGAGGGTCGAGCGGAGGGTCGAGTCACTCCGACGCCTACGCCGAGAGCTTGCGCCGCCACGAATCTGACCAGATCCGTTTCCTTCCCTGGGCCTCGGGCAGCGATCTCGAAGAGCTTCTCTCTAATGCCGCGTTGTTCGTGCTTCCATCGGAACTTGAGGGCCTGTCCCTGGCACTTCTCGATGCCATGGCGGCCGGCGTCTGCGTGCTGACCAGCGATATTCCGGAAAATAACGAGGTGGTCGATGGCGCCGGCTTCACCTTCCATCGCGGAGACCAGGCAGATCTTGAGCGCATGCTCGACTTGCTCATCCACAATCCCGATCTTCGCCGTCAATCCGCCGCCCGGGAACGCGAGCGGATACAAGGCGAGTATCTCTGGCCCGCAATCGCCCGCTCCATCGAAAAAGCCTATTACAACGTGCTGGGCTGGAGCACAAGCGAGCACGTGCCGAGTGAGCAGATCACCCGCGTTCCGATGGTCTCCCAAGGAGATTAGGACTGGGCTCATAAATGGTTCGGGAAGGGCACGGCTTCAGCCGTGCCACTACCGATCAATAAAAATGCGGGCTTCAGCCCCTGAGGGACTGCCGATGGTGGGGTGCACCAACTGTGAAAATACCATGAGCGCGTTCTGTTCGAGTTGATTAAGATGCAAGCTGCCCACTGTTACGGGTACTACAATCCGGGCAGCGAGCCTTGACGGACCAGAGCCGCGCAGGGGCGAAGTACACCAACCGTCCAAACGCTATAGAATCAAAACGCGGTTGCGTGTCGCCGCTCACTTTGCATGGAAGATCTCATCCTCGTCACTGGCGGCGCTGGCTTCATTGGCTCGAACTTCGTTCTCCAGTGGATTGCCTCTGAACCCGCGCGCATCCTGAATCTCGATAAGCTGACATACGCGGGCAATCTCAACAATCTGCGTGCCGTCGCAGCCCATCCGCACTATTGTTTCGGGCAGGGCGACATCGTCGATCGCGAGCTATTGCGAAACTTGCTGCGCTGTGAACAACCCCGCGCCATCGTTCACTTCGCCGCCGAAAGCCACGTTGACCGCTCCATCGACGGCCCCGATGATTTCGTTCGCACCAATGTCAACGGCACATTCAGCCTGCTCGAAGAAGCACGAGCCTACTGGTCGGCGCTTCCAGAAACCGATCGCGCCTCGTTCCGTTTTCTGCACGTCTCTACCGATGAAGTCTACGGATCGCTCGGCCCAAACGACGCGGCCTTCAGCGAGACCACTCCCTACGCGCCCAACAGCCCATACTCCGCGTCCAAGGCGGCTTCCGATCATCTGGTCCGCGCCTATCACCATACCTACGGCCTTCCCGTCCTCACCACGAACTGTTCCAATAACTACGGACCCTACCAGTTTCCCGAGAAACTGATCCCGCTCATGGTCCTGAATGCATGCGCCGGCAAGCCGCTGCCGGTATATGGCGACGGCGAAAACGTTCGCGACTGGCTCTACGTCGAGGATCACTGCCGCGCCATTCGCACCGTGCTTGCCCACGGCCGCGTCGGAGAAACCTACAACATTGGTGGGCGCAGTGAAAAAAAGAACCTGGAAATTATCGGCGCGATTTGCGAACTGATGGACGAACTGCGCCCGAACGATCCCGCCGTTCCCCACAACAAACTCGTCACGTTCGTCAAAGATCGCCCCGGCCACGACCGGCGCTACGCGATGGACACTCGCAAAATCGAGCGCGAACTGAATTGGCGTCCACAGGAGACGTTCGCGAGCGGCATCCGCAAGACCGTTTGCTGGTATCTTGAACACGAAGACTGGGTCCGAGATGTCACCAGCGGCAGCTATCGTCAATGGATGGCAAAGCATTACGCCAGCGAGCGCTAAAAAGGAAAGTTAAGAAGGAAAGCCGAGACTGAAACTCGACATGACCAAAACCGCGCAACCGAATTACAAGGGCATCATTCTCGCGGGCGGGTCAGGCACGCGCCTCTATCCCGTCACCCACGGTACCGCCAAGAGCCTGCTGCCGGTGTATGACAAGCCGATGGTGTACTACCCGCTCTCTACGCTGATGCTGGCCGGCATTCGCGACATTCTGCTCATCTCGACCCCCGAGGATCTGCCTCGATTCCAGCACTTGCTCGGCGATGGCTCCCGCTACGGCGTCCATTTCCAGTACGCGCTGCAACCGAAGCCCGAAGGCATTGCCCAGTCATTTCTGATCGGCAAGGAATTTATCGGATCCAGCGCTTGCGCGCTCGTGCTCGGCGACAACATTTTCTACGGACACGACCTCGTGAAAGAGTTGCGGGCAGCTACGCTCCAGGCCAAAGGCGCCCGCGTTTTTGCGTACCCCGTTAATGATCCCGAGCGCTACGGCGTTGTCGAGTTCGATCCACACGGGAAGGCGCTCAGCATTGAAGAGAAACCGAAGCAGCCGAAATCCCGTTACGCGGTCACCGGACTTTATTTTTACGATCGTCAGGTCGTCGAAATTGCCGCCAGTCTCAAGCCTTCGAAGCGCGGCGAACTTGAAATCACCGACGTCAACCGCATGTATCTCGAGCGCAATCAACTTAACGTTTGTGTGATGGGCCGGGGCACGGCCTGGCTCGACACGGGCACGCATGAAGCCTTGATGGAAGCCTCTTTGTTTATTCAGACCTTGCAAAAACGCCAGGGCCTCATGGTGGCCTGCCCCGAGGAAATCGCCTATCGCTCCGGCTACATCACCGCTGCGCAACTGGAAGCGCTGGCGCAACCGATGCGCAACAATGGATACGGCGCCTACCTGCTGCAATTGCTGCGTGAGCGCGTCTTCTGATTTGGCGGACTAGCTTTCATGATCGTGCGATGAGGATCTGCTGATTAGGATTGTTCAATAAAGACCGTCCAATGAAAAAAATCGACACCCGTCTTCCCGGACTTCTACTCCTCGAACCGCGCGTGTTCGGCGACGACCGCGGCTTCTTCCTGGAAAGCTACAACCAGCGCACGTTTGCCGAGCTCGGCATTCCAGAGTTATTCGTACAGGACAATCATTCCTACTCCGAAAGAAATGTCATCCGCGGATTGCACTACCAGATTCAACAACCCCAGGGAAAGCTCGTGCGCGCCGTCACGGGCGAGATTCTTGATGTCGCGCTCGACCTCCGCCGCAGCTCTCCCACCTTCGGCAAGTGGGAGTCCTTCAAGCTTTCCGGCGAGAACAAGCACATTCTGTGGATTCCGCGCGGATTTGCTCACGGCTTCCGCGTCGTGTCGCAGGCTGCCCATATCCTCTACAAGACGACGGACTTTTATGCGCCCGAGCACGAACGCACGGTGGCGTGGAATGATCCTGCGCTGAACATTGATTGGCAACTCGATGACGGGCAACTCGACAGCGAGCCGATCGTCTCGGCAAAAGACCAGCGTGGCATGGTCTTCCAGCAGGCTGAAAAATTCGGCTAGCGCCCCGTCAATTCAACCGGAACTCGACCACAATCGTGGTTTCAACCTCAACCGCTTTCCCGCTGGATAGGTACGGCTCAAATTTCCAGGACTGCACCGCCTCGGTCGCCGATTGCACCAGCAGATCCGATCCAGACACAGGCCGCAATTGTTTCACACTGCCATCCGGCGCAATCACCGCATCCAGAACCACCAGGCCTGCTTTCCCCGCCGTTCGCGCAGCTTCCGGATACACGGGCTCCGTCTTCGTTACAATCCGCTTCTCCATGGTTTCGGGAGAAACTCGCAACCTCGACTCTCCAACCGGTCCCCGCTTTTCGAGGTCGTTCCAGGACCTCTGCCACTGCCACCATCCCAGAGCGGCCAGCGCCAGCATGCAGGCGATCAGCAGATAAAACCTGCGCCGTCCAATGCGCACTCTACGCCTTGGCTTCGCCGCCAGTTCCGCCGCGGCCACGGCCGCTTCCGTCTTTGCAGCTCCGCCATTCTCTTCTTGCTTGAAATCTCTGAAGTCCACCGGCTGTGAAGAGGAACGGTAAACCCAATACCGGATCATCTCCCGCTGCTCCACGGTCAGCCCCACAAACTCAAGCCCGCAACGGAGCCGTGACTGATAACGCACCAGCGCGCGCGCCCGCACCGGCACGCCAACATTCGGTAGCCGCAGTTCGAGCGCGACCTGTTGGCCCGTGGCCAGTTCTCCGGCCACCACCGCGCCCACGCCAGCTTCGCTGATGTCGGTGCAGCGCCCAGGTAAATTTTCCGGAACGCCGGATCGCAGTGCGATCAAGTCCAGGGGTACGTTGATGGGGTGACGTGGGGAAATGCGCTGTGGCGTTTCGTCGAACACCGGCGATGGAACTGCGCTCATCTGACTGCCTCCGCAGGATCGAACATCCTTGTCATGCGGCTGGAATCAACCGAAGAATCAACGACGAAGACGGCACTTGCGAGGATCGCTCCACCGAGTATATCGGAAACACTGGGATCGGAAACGGCGGAGCAGTGAATAGTTTTCCTCAGCCTCAAGCTTCACTCTTGGAAGTGTTCCCCTACTCCATGTCCCGCCAGGTTGGCCCCACCCCGATTTCGACCAGCAGCGGAACCGCGAGAGAATGCACTTGCTCCATGTGCTCCCGCACCAGCGTCTTCATTGCGTCCACCTCGTTCTCCGGCACCTCGAACACGAGTTCATCGTGCACCTGCAAAGTCATGCGCGACTTCAGGCCGCGCTTCCGAATCTCATGATCAATCCGAATCATCGCCAGTTTGATCAGGTCGGCGGCCGTGCCCTGCAGCGGAGTGTTCACCGCCGTGCGCTCCGCAAATCCGCGCTGGGCGGCGTTCTTGCTGTTGATGTCGGGAATCGGCCGAATGCGCCCAAACAGCGTCTTCACTCTCTGGTCACTTCGCGTCTGCTCGATCGTCGCATCGATGAACGCCCGCACGCCCGCATACTTTTCAAAATAGGCATCAATGAACTTCCTGGCCTCACCCGGCTCAATGCCCAACTGCTGAGACAACCCAAACGCCGACAAACCATAGACAATTCCGAAATTCACCACCTTCGCCTGTCGCCGGTGTTCCGGCGTTACCATCAGCGGCGGCAAGCCAAACACCTGTGACGCAGTCAGCGTGTGAATGTCGTCCCCACGCCGGAACGCCTCCACCAGTAACTTGTCTTTCGAAAAATGCGCCAGCAACCGCAGTTCGATCTGCGAATAATCCGCCGCCAGCAGTACGTGCCCCGTTTCGGCAATGAAGGCCGCCCGAATTTCACGCCCAAGTTCGGTGCGAATCGGAATATTCTGCAGGTTCGGATTCGTCGAAGACAGTCTCCCCGTCGCTGTTCCCGTCTGCCCGAATGTCGTATGCACGCGGCCGCTCTGGCCGCGAATGAGGGCCGGCAATGCATCCACATAAGTCGACTTCAACTTCGTCAGTTGCCGGTACTCCAGCACCAGTCGCGGAACTTCGTGAGCCGTTGCCAGTCCTTCCAATACATCCACCGCCGTCGAAATCTTTTTCCCTTTGCCGTGTTTCGCCGGCATCGGCAGGGCGAGTTTGTTGAACAGCACGTCGCCCAGTTGCTTCGGCGAATTGATGTTGAACTCCACGCCGCAACGCTCATAAATGTCCCGCGCCTTGGCTTCGGCCTCGCGCTGCAACTTCACCGACATCTCACCCAGCACCACCGGATCGATCTTCACGCCCGCATCTTCCATGCGCACCAGCACGGGCACCAGCGGTGCATCGATCTTCTCGTACACCGAGGTCAGTCCCTGGTCGTCGACTTCTTTGCGGAGCGCGCCCGCCAACCTGCCTGTTACATCCGCCGCCTCCGCCAGGTTGCCGCTCAGCTTCAAATTGAATCTTCGCAGCGCCACCTCCGGCAACGAATGCGATGAGTAGGTCGGATCGAGCAGGTAGGAATACAGCATCGGATCATGCTGCACTCCGGCTAGCGCAATTCCCGCTTCAGAAAAATGCTCTGCGAAATAGTGCAGCGCCAACTTGAGATCGTGAACCGTCTTGGGCACAGCGGCGTCTTCGAGCACGCTTTTCAGTCGATCGACGAGTTCCCTGTCTTCCAGCGCGATCATTGCCCCGGTTCCCGGCGCATTCGAAACAGCGATGCGCCGCACGCCTCCGGCACTCTGATCCTCCGCATCCGCGGGCTGCAAGGCCAGAAACCCCGACTGTGCTGGCGGAGGCTCGTCTCCCTCTGCAGCACTCTCAGCGAAAATGCTCTCAGTGTGCTCCGTCGGAATTGCCAGCGCCAGCGGAGCGCTCTCGCCCAAGCCTCGTAAGTACTCCTCGAATTCCGCCTTCGACTTGATCTCCCGGTAGTCGCCTTCCTTCACTTCAATTACGGGAAGCAGTTCTTTCAGCAAAGAAGTAAATTCCAGCTCCGCAAACAATGCGCGCAGAGATTCAACGTCCGGTTCGCCCGCTTGCATCGTGGCAACATCCAACTCGACCGCAACGTCGGTATCAATCGTCACCAGTTGCTTGCTATAGAGGATGTTGTCGCGATTGTTCTGCAGTGATTCACGATACGTCTTTTTCTCCACGTCGGCCGCATGTTCCAGCGCCTGTTCCACGCTGCCAAAACGCTGAATCAGCTCCACCGACCCTTTGTCGCCGATCCCCGGCGCTCCCGGGATGTTGTCCACCGCGTCGCCGCGCAACGCCATCACGTCGACCACCTTCGACGGCGGCACTCCGAGAAGTTCCTCAACCTTCGCCGCGTCGCAAATCAGATTGTCCTTCGGCGGGTTCAGCACCTGCACTTTGTCGTTCACCAACTGCAGCATGTCTTTGTCGCTCGACACTACAAACACGGGATGCGATTCCGCTGCTGCCTTTCGTGCCAGGGTTCCGATCACATCGTCGGCTTCGTAACCTTCCAGCTGCAAAATCGGGATGCGATACCCTTCCAGCGCCCGCCGAATGTAGGGAATCTGCTGCGCCAGATCCGGCGGCATCTCGGCGCGGTTGGCTTTATAGCCTCCGTATTGCGATTCTTTGAACGTCTGCGTCTTGATGTCGAACTTGCGGATGGTCGTGATCGATTCGGCCTGCTGATTGCGGATCGTCGGCGCGCCCACATCAAACACCGCCGCCAGATACTCGGGCGAAAAATCGTCGCGCAGCTTCCGCAGCATGTTGACGAACACGTAGGTCGCTGCCGTCGGAACCCCCGTCTTCGTGGACATCGGCCGTTGCCGCGCCATCGCGTGATAGGCGCGAAAAATAAACGACATCGTGTCGATCAGGAAAATCCGCCCCTTACCATCCGCGATGGAGACAGGCGTAGACCCAGGCGCGGCACTCACTTGCGGCGGCGATTTCTTTTTGGCAGGCAACCGGCCAAGTTTAACAGCTCCCGAGTGGCGAACAGCGAACGACGTTCTTCAAAATCTCGGGCAATCGCGTATGATATGGAGTTTTCGGCTCTCGCCCCGTTGAGTGCTGAATGCTGAGTGCTGAATGCTGCCCTTCAAGCTGGTCTACAGCGACGACTATTACCTGCCTATCGGTTCCCATGTCTTTCCCGCCGAAAAATACCAGTGCATTCATGACCGGCTGCTCGCGTCCGGAATTGCCGAGCCTTCCGATTTTGTCACTCCTCGTCCGGCCACTGACGAGGACGTGCTGCTCGTGCACACTCCGCGGTACGTCGAGAAATTGAAGACGGGCACGCTCAGCGCGCGCGAACAGTTAGAGCTCGAAGTCCCGTACTCGCAGGAGTTAGTGAGCGCCTTCTGGCTCGCCGCCGGCGGTTCCATCCTAGCCGCCGATCATGCCCTTAACGACGGCATGGCCATCAGCATCGGCGGAGGATTCCATCACGCGTTCCCCGACCACGGCGAAGGCTTCTGCATGATCCACGATGTGGCCGTCGCCATCCGCTGCATGCAGCGTGACGGCAAGATTCGCACTGCGATGACTGTCGATTGCGACGTCCATCAAGGCAATGGCACGGCGGTGATCTTTTCCGGTGCGCGTGTTCCCAGCGAACCGCTGCCGTCAGTGCCCAACTTCATGATGAATCCATCGCACCCGGTCGCACACGGGATAAGGCCGCGCGGCGCCCGCGCCGAGGACGTCTTCACCCTCTCGCTCCATCAGCAAAACAACTACCCTGTGTTCAAGCCCCCATCGTCGCTTGACTTGAATTTGCCCGACGAGATGGGCGACGGCGAATATCTGGCGTGCCTCGGCGACGCGCTCAGCTTGGGATTGAGTAAACTCCATCCGGAACTCATCTGCTACCTCGCCGGAGCCGATCCTTATCGCGAAGATCAGCTCGGCGGATTGTCGTTGACGATTGACGGATTGAAGGAGCGAGATGCTCTCGTTTTCGGAATCGCCAAGGCTGAGGGAATCCCCGTGATGGTTACACTCGCCGGCGGATATGCCCTGAAGCTCGAAGACACGATCACGATTCACTGCAACACGGTGGTCGCCGCAAAGGAATTGTTTGGCTGGAAGGGCTGACAACGTAGTCAGGAAGCGCGGAAGATATACTCGATCTATGGACGTCATCCCTTCTCAACTTGCGCACCGTGAGTTCTACAACATTCTGATCAGCGCCGTGGCGCCGCGACCGATCGCGTGGGTTTCGAGCCTGAGCGCTTCCGGACAGCCCAACCTGGCCCTTTTCGTTTTTTAATGCCGTGTGCGCCAAACCTCCCCTGCTGGCGTTTGCGCCGGCGATGCGCTCGCCGAAGAAATCGGGAGCAGCGGCAGGAGTGCCCGCTGGACAGCCTAAAGACACGCTGCGGAATATTCGCGAGACCGGGGAATTCGTGATCAACATCGTCACCTACGAACTGGCCGAGACCATGAACCTGACCAGCGGCGACTATGACGCGACCATCAATGAATTCGAAGTGGCAAAACTTGCCTCGGCGCCTTCGAAACTTGTGCGACCGCGGCGAGTGGCGGCGTCTCCCGTCAGCTTCGAATGCAAGCTGCATCAGATTCTCGACTTCAATCCCGGTCCCGAAGGCGGCAGCCTGGTGATTGGTGAAATCGTCTCGGTTCATATCGACGATCGGCACCTGAAAGAAGGGCGCATCGATCGGAACTCACTGGATCTGATCGGCCGCATGGGCGGAATGCAGTACACGCGAACCACCGAGCGGTTTGAAATGGTGCGGCCCAAGGTCGAGTGAAGTGGCCAAGGCCACGGTAGTCGCTGACCGCAGTTAGATTCGGCTATTGCAAAATGTTCCTCTCCAGCGACGCCCGCAAACTGCATAGGTCCTTCGCTTCGCTAAGGAAGACAACGGGGTTTTGCGAACGACGAACAGCGAACGACTAACGACAATCGACCAACGACTCCCCTACCGTCGTGGCTGCTAAAATAGCGTCTTAGTCTATGTTTGAGAATCTCCAGGAAAAACTCCAGCGCGCCTTCAAGTCTCTTCGCGGACAAGCCGTCCTCACCGAAGAGAACATCTCCGAGGCGTTGAAACAAATTCGTCTGGCGCTGCTTGAAGCCGACGTCAACTTCAAAGTCGTCAAAGGGCTCATCGACCGCATCCAGGCCAAGGCCGTCGGGCAGGAAGTGCTGACCGCGCTTTCGCCGGGCGAGCAGGTCATCAAGATCGTCCGCGACGAACTGGTGGAAACGCTTGGCAAAGATACGGCCAAGCTGAAGTTCGCCTCGCAACCGCCGACCGTCGTGCTCATGGCCGGACTGCAGGGGTCCGGCAAAACCACTACTTCCGGCAAGCTTGCAAATTGGCTCAAGAATGGCGGACACCGCCCGCTGCTGGTCTCGGTCGACGTCTACCGTCCCGCGGCTCGCGAGCAACTTAAAGTCGTTGCGGCGGCGATCAAGGCCAACCTCTACGAAGGCGAAGTCGGCGAAGCGAATACGGCAACCGTCGAGCGGCTTGCCAAAGAAGCGCGCCGCGAAGCCATCAACACTGGCTGCGACGTGCTTATCGTCGACACTGCGGGGCGTCTCCACATCGACGACCAACTCATGGAAGAGATGCAGTCGCTCAAGCGCCTGCTCAATCCGCAGGAAATTCTGTTCGTCGCCGATTCGATGACCGGACAGGACGCGGTCAACTCGGCCGACGAATTCCATAAGAAACTCACGCTCACCGGCGTTGTGCTTACCAAGATGGACGGCGATGCTCGCGGCGGCGCGGCGCTCTCCATCCGCCAGGTCACGGGTCAACCCATCAAGTTCATCGGCATCGGAGAAAAGTACGACGCGCTTGAACCCTTCCATCCCGACCGCATCGTCTCGCGCATTCTTGGAATGGGCGACATTCTCTCCCTCATCGAAAAAGCGGAGTCGCAGATCGACAAGAAAAAGGCCAATGAGCTTGCCTCCAAGGTGCTGGCGGGCGACGGCTTTTCGCTGGAAGACTTCCGCGACCAGTTGCGGCAAGTTCGCAAAATGGGATCGCTGCAAAGCCTCATGGGCATGCTGCCCAGTATTGGAGCGTTTTCCGGGATACAGAAGGCCGCCGACAAGGTGGACGAAAAGCAGATCAACCGGGTCGAGGCCATTATCAATTCCATGACCGGATACGAGCGCAACCATCACGAAGCCATCAACGGCAGCCGCCGCAAACGCATTGCCCGCGGCTCCGGCACCACCGTGCAGGAAGTCAACAACCTTCTCCGCCAGTACGCCCAGATGAAAAAAATGTTCAAGCAGATGGGCAAGCCCAGCTTCGCGCGGCGCATGGCAGGGATGAAGTTTCCGGGAATGTAGAGGGTCGTTGGTCTCCAGTCGTTGGTCGTTGGCCATTCGCATTTCGCAGGCGTTCGCGGCACCACGGTCTACGGCAGAACCGGCTTTGACTATAAGCAAGGCAGGCGTGCATAGCGACTGACGCACCGAACGACCAACGACTAGCGACCAGCGACTGACTTTCATGAAGTGGCGCTCTCTCCAGGAATCCGGCTCCTACAGCGACATGCGCCCGCTGCGCGAAATCTTTGCTGAGCGGAAGGAGCTGATTGCCAAGTACGTTCCCGCGGACGTGCAGGCTGTCCATGCCCGCGCCGTGGCCGACCTCAAAGCTCAGGGACTTGCAGCGCAGGCACTCAGCATCTTTAAGGTCGGCGCCAAGTCTCCCTCGTTCGAACTCCCGGACCACAACGGCAAGGTCGTTTCCTCTGCCCATCTTCTCGCCAAAGGACCCCTTGTTCTCTTGTTCATTCGCGGGCGCTGGTGCCCGTTCTGGGTTGGCCAGATGGAGGCCATGAACTACATCACCGCCGAGATCGAAGCCGCTGGAGGGTCGCTCGTCGCCATCTCCCCGCAAACGGAGAAGCAGGCCTTCTTCATGCATAACCAGCACACGCTCGCTTTCCCGCTGCTGGTGGACGCCCACAACCAGGTCGCGCGGCAGTTCGGACTGGTGTACCGCGTCCCCGAAGAACAGCAGGGGCTCTACCGCAGCACTTTCGTCAACCTGCCCTTCGCGAACGGCGACCCAAGCTGGGAGCTGCCTATTCCTGCAACCTTTGTTGTCGAGCGCGATAGCACCATCCTGTTCGCCTCCGCTAACGAAGACTACATGGATCGGCCTGAGCCACTGGAGATCCTGTCGATGATTGAGGCCGCGAGTGGCTCGGCTGGGGTCCGCTCGGAATGACGCGGATGCAGCGCTCGGATTGACAGTTCGGGCGGGCATCGCGTCCGACCTTTCTTCAGACCTTTCTATGGATATCGCAATTGCGCGGTTGGCAAAGATTGCCAATCGGGGTGGTACCCCCCTCCCCCCTCGCTACTGGAATCATGGGGTTGGGAAGAAATTCCCGCCAAATCTTTGGGTTTAAACGACTTATATGCAAAATATTCCGGAATAAGGACTTAGCTCCTCAAATTGCGCTGAAAATGGCTTTGGGGCAGCTTCGAGGTTCGTCTTCGTCGACGGACAAACCTCTGAACTGCCCCAATTCAGGGAACATTATCGCATTGAGCGGGTTGGGAGTCTGTGATGGCGCTCACTGGCTGTTTGTGATGAAAAAATCACGGCGACCCGGTGCTACGGTGGAATTCCAGGTCTTGAAAAGCGCGAAGCCCTTCGACAAGCTCGGGGCAGGCTCTGGGGCAGCCGACACTGTTGAATCAAAACAACTCGATTGGCGCGGTGTGACCGGATGCAGACGCGAGCCGGCTGTCGCGCGTAACCAATCGAGCGCCGAGTGTTTCGGCAAGCACGACGTAGGCTGCATCATATGCGGACAGATTGTGACGCAGCTGCCAAATCCGGGGCAGCAGAACGAAGTGAGGATACCGAGTGATTCGCAAGTCCAGCAAGTCCTCGATTGCCTGATCGGCGCGGTCGGTTGAGACCGTGCCTTCCCGCACGAGACGCCGCAGTACCTGGCCGACTTCAAGATCGAGGAGGTGAGGGGCATGCAGGGATTCGTTATGCGCGTAAATCCGCCGCTCAATGCGCTGTCCTGCGGCGGTCTGAAGCAGCCAGTCAATGGCGGCGGAGGCGTCGAGGACGATCACAGGCGATCACCGGTCATCGTTCATCCGTCAACGGACTTGCGCTCTTCCTTCTCGTGATCTCCCTGCCCGTTCTTCTTGCACCATGCGGGCAGTATCGAGTTGGGCAGCAACCGGTTCGCGCTGATGCAGACGAGCGCGGAACTCGGTTAGAGTTGGCCGCTCTGCGATCTCTCTAATCTCTCGGAGCAGATAGTCTGACAATGACATGCCCGCGATTGCGGCACGGGCCTTTAGAGTGCGATGCAGGGCATCCGGCACATTCCGAAGCTGGATCATCTTCGACATGCTATGAACATACTTTCATGTGCGACACATGTCCAGCTAAGATTGACGCGGCGCGGCGTCCCAGGTCTCGAAAAGCGCGAGACCCTTCGACAAGCTCAGGGCAGGCTCTGGGGCACCACGGTTTTTCCGCCGTCGAGATTTAAAGGACAACTCGCGTTAGGGCTGGTACTCCCACAGATCGTTGAGATTACCGTATGCCCCGTTGCTCTCGCCGTAACCATTTCCACCAAAAAGCCAGAGATTTCCGGATGCATCGGTCCAGCTAGAAGGCCACTGTCTCGCCCCGGGAATGTTGGAGGGATTAGGCTCGCCCAGAGACCCGTAGGTCCCGCCTTGGTCGGCCACATTCGCCCCGGCCATCCACGTCCATTCGCTTGTGCTCGGGCTGAACATCCACACATCATTGAGAATCTGGTAGGTCCCGGCGCTGTCGTAACCAAATCCGCCGAAGAGCCAGAAGTTTCCGCTCTTGTCGGTCCAGTTAGCGCAATACTCCCTCGCCCCGGGTACGTTGGCAGGGCTCGCCGCCCCCAGCGTCCCATACGTCCCTGGTTGGCCCGTCGTGTTCGATCCACTAACCCAGGTCCATTCTTTCGAGGTCACGTTGTATTCCCACAGATCGTTGAAATCCCAGCCCGCACCAGCTGGCCCCAACCCACCGAAAAGCCAGAAATTTCCGGACGCATCGATCCAGCTGGAAGCCCACTCTCTTGCCCCAGGTACGTTGCTGGGATTAGGCGTTCCTTGCGTGCCGTATACGCCCCCTTGGCCGTTTTGGTTCGATCCGCTCACCCAAGTCCATTGGCCCGCACTGTACTCCCACAAGTCGCCGAGCGTTCCGTTCATCCCGTATGCGTCTAAACCCATCCCCCCGAAGAGCCAGAAATTTCCGGAGGAGTCGGTGGCGCCGGTGGAAAAGTATCGCGCCCCGGGAGTATTGCCTGGGGCGGGCGTGCCTTGAGTCCCGTATGTTCCCGGAGCGTTGGCCTGGTCCGATCCGGCCATCCAGGTCCAATAGCCCGTGTTCGTGTTGTACTCCCACAGGTCGTTGAGAACACCAGAATCATCATCACCGTTGTTCGAGCCCAGGCCGGTTCCGCCAAAGAGCCAGAGGTTTCCGGACGCGTCGGTCCAGCCAAGCGCACCCTGTCTCGAACCTAGAGCATTACTGGCAGAAGGCGTGCCTAGAGTGCCGTACGTCCCCCAGGTGGTCGTGCTCGACCCGTTCATCCACGTCCATTCGCCCGCGCTGTATCTCCACAAGAAGGTGACGTCGTAGATCCAGAAGTTTCCGGACTTATCGCTCCAACCCACACTTTGGGATTGCCCCGGAGGAACGTTGAGGGAGGAAGGCGACCCCTCAGTACCATAAGTCCCCGCTTGGTTGATGAAATTAGCGCCACTCATCCAAGCCCACGCTTTATGGAAGCCGGCGATGCAGGCGACCTGAACGCTGGTGACATTCGCGCTGGCCGTTCCGCTACCATCGGATACCGTGCAGGTCTGCGCCGGGCTGGAAGGCTCCGTAAGAACCGTGACGCTATAGGTGCTGCCGCTGGCGATGGGGGTGGTGAACGTGAAGCTTCCGTTGGCGCTGACCGTCAGGTTGTTGCCGCCATTGTCCTGCAACACGAGATTCCCGCCGTTGAGATCCGAAACCGTGCCGCCGATGGTGTAGGTGGTGGTGCTGCTGCTGCAGGCGACCAGAACAGTTGTGACATTGGCGTTGGCGGGTCCGCTGCCGTTGGTCACCCCGCAGGTCTGCACCGGGCTCGAGGGCTGCGTAAGAACCGTGACGTTATAGTTGGCGCCGCTGGCGATGGGCGTGGTGAACGTGAAACTTCCGTTGGTGCTGACCGAGAGGTTGTTGCCGCCATTGTTCTGCAACACAAGCCCCGATCCCGAGAGACCCGAGACCGTGCCGCCGATGGTGTAGGTAGTGGAGACGGTGCTGCAGGAAACCTGAACACTCGTGACATTGGCGTTGATGGCTGCTCCGCTGCCACTTGTTATCACGCAGGTTTGCGCCGGGGTAGTGGGCTGCGTAAGGACGGTGACGCTGTATGCGCCGCCGGCGGCGAGGGACGTGGCGAACGTGAAGCTTCCATTTGCGCCGACTGGCAGGTTGTCTCCGTTATTGTCCTGCAACACAAGCCCGGAGCCAGAAAGACCCGAGACCGTGCCACCAATCGTGTAGGTATTGGTAGTGCAGGCGACCTGAACGCTGGTGACATTGGCGCTGGCCGTTCCGCTGCCATTGGTCACCACGCAGGTTTGCATTACCGGGTTGCGAGGCTGCGAAGAAACGGTCACGTTATAAGTGCCGCCGCTGGCGACGGGTGTGGCAAAGGTGAAACTTCCGTTGCCGTCGACCACCAAGCCGTCGGCGCCATTGTTCTGTAGCTGAAGGCCCCTGTAGCCACCTGCAAAGACGGGCAGGCCCGAGACCGTGCCGCCGATGGTGTAAGTGGATGCAGGCGAGGTCTTCGCGCTCCCGCTGCCGCTGCCGCACGCCGAAAAAAAGAGCGCCGCCATTACCACTGCCACCAGCATAACTATGCGTAACTTCATCCCGTCCTCCGTCGTTCTCTTGTTCCTTGACCCACCGCCGCTTGCTGTTCTATTAAATTCGGAGCATACCCCGATCTTTCGTTCCTCCGATAATTACGGACGTAACGGCGCTAAGCTAGGCTTGCTCGGGGTTCAATCCTTGGCGGCGGCTTCTTTTAGAGGAGTGGGCCTTACTGTGGCGGAATGGGCGGTTCTTTGACTGCTCCCTGCGCTTTTTCTTTGGGCTTTTCTTCCGCCTCGACCGAGAACAGCATGAAGTGGTCGAAACTATGCCGACGCAAGTAGTGGTGGCCGCGGAAGTCGAAGTAGAGCTCGGCATTCTTAGGCAACCAAAGTTGCACACTCTTCTTCTGGAACAGTTGCGGAGCGTAGTCGACGGCGATATGTTCGCCTAGCAGTCTTATCTCGGGCATCGGGCTGATCAGATCCGATTCGAGATGCACGAGGTGAAACCCATCGGCGGAGATCCAGGCTCGGCCTTTCAGGCTGATGGGATAGGAGTCGCGACCGATTCTGTAGTCTTGCACGCGGCGGGGACGATCCTCGCGCTGCTGAAACCGGACCAGCCAGGTCGCCTCTCCGTGCCAGTCGCCCAGCCCTTCGCAGACCATCTGGAAATCATCGCGTTCGTCGGGATGAAAGATGAGCGCCACGGAGGGCAGTCCACGAGTGGCGATCTGGTCGGGAAAACTGTCTGTGCCGGGACTACGAAACTCGCCGACATCAAACACACCGGGTTGCGGCTCCGAAATGGAGGCGACGTAATTAAACTTAAGCACGGTTCTGGTTATGGGATGGCCCAGTGCGTCGAGGTCTTCGTGGAGCAAGTCCTCGATGGCACTAAACTTTGCGATATCGTCGAGGAGTTGTTTTGTGCGCTCGCCCACTTCGTGGATCACTTGTTCAAAGGGGCAGGTGACCCCTTCAGCGACGAGTGGCCTCACGTCATCGATGCCCGGCGGTCCCCAGGTCCTGGTGGAGAACCCAGGTTCGCTGGCGGCGAGGAGCGCATCGGCGCCTGGCGAAAAGGGCGCTTCCTTGGGGACAGGCTGAGAGTTTCCGGGCGCACTGGAAACGCGCTGTCGAAGATCGTTATACATGGTGCGCACCTGCGCTGCCATCGGGCTTGAGGGCGACTCGGTCACGAACTTCCTGTAAGCCTGCAGCGCTTCCTGATCGCGTCCCAACTTTTCGAGAGCTTGTCCGAGGGCGATCTCCGCCGAGTTGCCCGCACCCCTACCCCTGTCAATGGCGAGTTGAGCCTGCTCGCGAGCCTTCTCGTATTCTTGCTGCTTCAGATAAGTCTCGGCCAAAAGGCTATGGGCCATCCAGTAACCGGGGTCAGTCGTGGTCGCCTGCCCCAGGGTCTTTTCTGCTGCCGCGTAGTCCTGCCGCTGAATTTGCAATCTGCCCAAGAGAGCGAGGGCCTGGACATTGCGGGGATCAAGAGTGGAAGCGTCGATCAGATAAGCTTCCGCCTGCTTGAAATCCTTTTGCTGAAAGGACAAGTAGCCTAGCAGGAACTTCACCTCCGGGTTGGAGGGAACCAACTGATTCGCCGCATTGAGGTGCTTCTGAGCTTGCTTCAACTTTCCCGACTTGAGGTCGGCGACGCCCTGACTCATTTGTTTGCGCGCCTTGGCGGGCATCTGCGGCGGAGTGGGCACGCTCAATTCGATGGCGGTAGGGTCTTTCTTCAAATTGATTTCCACTCTGTAATGGTTGACGATGTCGGGAATCACCACTTGCGATGTCGTGGTCAGATATCCAACGGCACTCACCTCGATCTCGTATGTCCCGACCCTTGAAGGGCTAAGGGTAGCTTCGGCGTGGTCGCCGGTGGTTTGCCAGGATGTCTCCAGGCTATCTTTGTGGACGGCTTTAACGACCGCCTGACGATCAAGAACAGTCCGGTCCTCGCCAAAGACAGCAACCAGAAGGCCTCCCAGGGAGCCGCTGATTGAAGTCGTGACCGGCGTCATCATCAACTGTCCGGTGTTTGGTGACGCCATCTGTCCTGATTGCGTCCCCCGGTCTTGCGGCCAGGCGCTGGCCGCAGCCAGCAAGCACAGCGTGGTTATGGTTCCCAGGTACAAAAGACGAAAGCGCATAAGGGCGGGAGATGCTGGATCTCTACCGCAAATGTAACGCGCTTAATCCTTAATGTCGACAGAGGAGAATACGAGGGTGCTCCACGGCTAAGCGTATGTCGTCCTAAGCCGCCGATGCAGGCGCGATTAAGCTTGCATCCGCACCCCTTTGCCCAGCATCTAAAACCTTGACAATGATTAGCTCAGGTTATAGCATGGACTTGGGCGTAACAATCATCACATTCATTTTAAAGCACTTATATGTATCGGAGGATACGTTATGGGGAAGATTATTGGAATTGACCTTGGCACCACGAACTCCT